>RAYY01000002.1 GCA_003611875.1 bacterium D16-56
CCAGTCTTCCTGATAATTGCCGCAACAAACTAAAAAAGTAAAACAGGTCTTCCCCCGGTAAGCACTGGGGGCTTTCTTATTTTGTCAAGGTACAGATGATTACCTACTTACGAAAAAGGACACCATAAAAATTATCATTCCTGTCTGAACCATTGCCTTTACCGGTTCGCTCCTGACAAACATGCCGCCATACCAGCCGGATATTCCTGCCATCACCAAAAACACTGCTGCACCCGCCCCAAACACGAACTGGTTGGTTCTTCTTCTGATCCCTGCCGCAAGCCTTTTTTCCTCTGCTCCATAACAAAAGCTTATAAGAGGACTGGCCCCCTGCCCAAAGCCCACAATCACCATACTAAACACATAGGACACATATCCTACAATCGTAAACGCCGTTACCCCGTCCGCGCCGAATCTTCTCATAATAACAAAGTTATAGGCAAACATGGCGATTCCTGTGGACATTTCCCCAATAAATTCCGAGCTTCCATTTAAAATTCCCCTCACACAGATCTGCCGGGAAAAACGAAATTTTCCCAGATGATAGGTTTGGGCGCTTCGTACAAAAAAGTATAAACTACATCCGAATGACACCAAAGCAGATACCAGAGACGCCAGGGCAATCCCTGCTGCACCCATTCCCCAAGCCCCGGCAAAGCCATAATCCAAAACCACATTAAGCAAAACATTGAATATGGTCACATTCATGCAAAATTCTGGTTTCCCTTCCCCCCGGATGAACATTCCAAATGCAGAATTTATCACCATAATCGGAAGCTCCAAAACCATGATCTGGTAATAATTTACAAAGCATTCCATAACCTGTCCCTCAGCCCGAAGCATTCCAAGCATAGGCCGAAAACAAAATACCATGACACCGCTTATGAGAAAAGAAACAGCAGCAACCGTTACAATCGTCTGACGAAACACCTGATTGGCTTTTTCCTTGTCCCCAGCCCCTAAGGCCATGCCTGCTATTGCCACTCCTCCGATGGACACCATCAGTCCTACACCCAAATACAGATACACGATCGGAAGCCCTAAGTTTACCGCTGCAATCCCCGCTTCTCCTACGAACCACCCCATAAAAAATCCGTCTGCAACAGTGATAAACGCAGTCAGCACCATAGCAATCATAGCAGGAATGGAAAACTGCAGAATCTTTTTTGTCCGGTTTTTTTTGATTTCGTTTACATTCATAAAAATATCCCTCCTTGTAATGAATCTGACCGATTCATTATAGGAAGGGATACCATTATATACTTCTGAATTCTTGCCCTGTTTTCCTCATTTCTTTACCGGAACACAAATATCCAGCTCCATATACCCCCTATCTCCATCCACTGTATGATACACATCAAACAGGCTCCTGCTTCCATCCAAAACATACCCTGTCCTTGGCAGCCACACCAGAAAAAGCGTCTGGTAAGCAGCATAAATGTGCTTCATACTTCCCTTAAAATCATACACGGCACACGTCCCCCCCTGTATAACTGCCGTATTTTCCAACGAACAATTTTCCCGCACACTCATGCAAAGATCTGAAAGACAAAGCTCCTCTTTTGTCACTGCCGGATCATCATACGTCTTTTCCAAAAACAAGGTTCCCTCTGTAATATACTTCTGGTACTTACAGATAAACCTTTTCCACTGCCTGCTAAGCCCCTCATAACTTCCAAAATGCCTTTCATACAGCACATGATAGTCCGGCACCTCTTTCACTGTGATCTTTCTATTGCTCTCCTCAAAGCTCTCCGCCTTCCAGGTCTCATGATGGAAAAACGGATGCGTCATAGACAATCCATAGCTTTTCCTCCGAAAAAAGACCGGCGTCATATGGTAGTACAGTTTGAACGCAGAGCTGTAATTAGAAGAGCTATACCCATAATCTGCACTGATCTCCGTTATGGGGCGCCTCTTTTCCGTCTTGAGGCGAAATGCACTCTGCTGAAGGCGAACCCGCTTAATAAAGCCATAAACACTCTCTCCTGTCTGCTCTTTAAAAATCCTGGAAAAGTAATATTTGGAAAAATGACAATGCTCTGCCACGATTTCCAAGCTCAGGTCATCTTCTATATGCAGCAGGATATAATCAATCGCCTGATTTACCGCCTGGTTCGTAATCATATCTTCCTCCACGCTATGCACACCTCACAGCCCATCATACTCTGTGAGCATTGTATGCTTTATTTATCTTCTTAAGTAAACCTCTTTACTGCTTCTGCCAGCTGAATTTTATTCTCATACAAAGCCTTGCCGATAATAACCCCCGAAATCCCGTTTTCAGAAAGCATATCCAAATCTGCCATACAAGAAACCCCTCCGGAAGCGATTACATCCAGCCCTGTCTTGTCTGTAAGCATTTTTGTATTCTTCACATTAGGTCCGCTTAACATGCCGTCCCTTGAAATATCGGTGTATACAATATGCTGTACCCCATACTCCTTCATCTTTCTGCACAACTCCAGGGCTGTCATTCCACTGGTACGCTCCCAGCCCTCCACAGCCACCATGCCGTCCTTGGCATCCACCCCAGCCACGATCCGCTCCGGGCCAAACTTCTCTACCAGCTCCCGGATAAATTCCGGCCGCTCCGCCGCCTTCGTACCGATAATACAGCGGCTCACACCCAAATCCAGCGCATGTTGGACCGCTTCCGCACTGCGAAGGCCGCCGCCAAGCTCCACCGGCACATCCACCTGCTCAACAACAGCCCGGACAGCGCTTTCATTCACCGAATGGCCCGCCAGCGCACCGTCCAGGTCCACCAGATGAAGGAAAGAGGCCCCCTGGCTCACCCACAGCTTTGCCATGTCTGCCGGACTGTCCCCATATACCTTTACCTTGTCAAAAAGCCCCTGTGTCAGACGGACACACTTGCCGTTTTTCATATCGATTGCCGGATATAACTGCATGATTTTTCCTCTCCTTCTCTGCCATGATTTCTGTTGTATTTCATAAAATCCACGATTCAGTCCACTAAAAGCTCAAGATCCTCTGGTCCGGCCTTTTTATATACAAATTCTATCCTGTTCTATAAACTCCCCTTTGTGGACAGCACTCCCAAAATCCTGTCATCCCGCCTGGTGGCTTCATCCAATGCCTTGGCAAATGCCTTAAATGCCCCTTCAATAATATGGTGGTTATTGCTTCCGTCCATCTGCTTCAAATGCAGATTCATAGCCCCGCCATAAGAGACCGCATAAAAAAACTCCCGCACCATCTCCGTCTCCAGATCCCCCACCTTTTCCCGGTCCAGCCGCAGATCATAGACCAGGTAAGGACGGCCGCACAAATCCAAGGCACAGAGAATTAACGCCTCATCCATGGGAAGGATCCGGGAGCCATAACGGACAATCCCCTCCTTATCCCCCACAGCCTGTCCGATAGCATTTCCCAGCACAATTCCTGTATCCTCTATGGTATGATGGGTATCCACCTCCAGATCCCCCTTCACCTTTACCGTCAGATCAAACAATCCATGGCGGGCAAATCCCTGAAGCATATGATCAAAAAAACCGATTCCCGTATCAACCTGCGCCTGTCCGCTTCCGTCCAGATTCAAGGTCAGGGAAATATCCGTCTCCCTGGTGGTTCTGGTGACAGAGACGATTCTGCCTTGCACTGTTTTATTCTCCATAGAAAGGAACCCTCCTTGTTATCCCGATCATTTTTTCTGTTCGTGTTTTATTTGTTTTCCATTCGCTTCCCATTCATTTTCCAGAGCCTCCCATCATTATTCTTCAAACCGCACCCGGATTGAATTGGCGTGGGCCGTCAGTCCCTCCGCTTGGGCAAATGTCTCAATATCCCTGTGAATCGGCTCCAATGCCTCTTTGGAATAATAAATAATGCTGGATTTTTTCACATAATCATCCACTCCTAAGGGAGAGAAAAATTTCGCCGTTCCGTTGGTAGGCAGCACATGGTTGGGACCTGCAAAATAATCCCCCAAAGGCTCCGAACTGTACTCTCCCAAAAAGATGGCCCCTGCATTCCGGATTTTTGTCATCACCTCAAAGGGATTGCGGGTCACGATCTCCAAATGCTCTGATGCAATCTGATTAGCCGTATCAATGGCATCCTCCATAGAATCTGCCACCAGGATATATCCATAATTCTCCAGAGATTTTTTAAGGATCTCCTTCCGGGATAGGACTTCTACAAAACCCTCCACTTCTTCCGATACCTTCTGAGCCAGCTCCATACTGGTAGTTACCAGGATCCCACTGGCCAGCTCGTCATGCTCTGCCTGAGACAGCAGGTCTGCCGCCACATACCTGGGATTGGCGCTGTCATCCGCCAGCACCAGAATCTCGCTTGGCCCGGCAATGCTGTCAATGCTCACATGTCCATAGACCGCCTTCTTTGCCAAAGCCACGAAAATATTGCCGGGGCCGGCGATCTTGTCCACTTTAGAAATCGATTCTGTTCCGAAAGCCAGAGCTGCAACAGCCTGGGCGCCGCCTACTTTATAAGCATCCGTTACCCCTGCCAGATGTGCCGCTGCCAGCGTTACGGGATTCACCTTTCCGTCCTTTCCCGGAGGCGTCACCATTACAATCCGCTCCACTCCTGCCACCTTTGCCGGAATAATATTCATCAGCACAGAAGAAGGATAGGCTGCCTTTCCTCCAGGCACATACACCCCCACACTGGCCAATGGTGTTACCTTCTGCCCCAATATGGTGCCGTTTGGCCTGCTGTCAAACCAACTGTACTGCTTTTGCTTCTCATGATATTCCCGGATGTTGTTCATGGATTTTTTCATCACGGAAAGCAAGGACGGCTCCACCAGGGAAAGAGCCTCTTGAACCTCCTCCTCCGTCACCCGAAGCTGATCTGCTGTCAGCTCCACTCCGTCAAATTTCCTGGTGTATTCCAAAAGCGCCTGGTCCCTGCGGTCCTTCACATTCTCCACAATTTCCTGAACCTTTTCCTCATAGCCGCTGTAATGATTCGGATCCCTCTTTAATAAACTGGCAAGAATATCCTGCCTGGTTTGCTCATTTAGTTTGACAATTCTCATGCTTCCCTCCATTTTTTCTCCACACTGTGCATGCTTCACATCATATCGCACTTTGTTAGTATTGCATGCCCCGCTCTATCTTTTTCTGCGGTTTCGTCCTGCATAATTTGCGCTTCCCGCTGTTACTGCCAATATATTTGATATTCAAAACCGATGACAGCAAAACGGAAGATGCCATAAACTCATCCTCCTGCTATCTCTGTCCAGCCTGGCAGTTTTATAGCTTTCCAGGTGTGCTTAAGAGCACTGATAGCGGGTGGTTTATTCACCGGAATTCAAGCAAGGCTGTACCAGCCTTTTCATCTCCCGTATGATTCCCACAATCCGCGCATTCTCTCTCTTCATACTCACCTGATTTACCACCATCCGGGCAGATAGAGGACAAATATCCTCCAACACTGTCAGCCCGTTCTCCCGCAAGGTAGAGCCGGTCTCCACAATATCCACAATCACCTCAGAAAGCCCCACAATCGGCGCCAGCTCGATAGAACCATTCAGCTTAATAATCTCTACGGTCTGATGCTTTTTATTATAGAAATAATCCTTGGCAATGGCCGGGTACTTGGTAGCTACCCGAATCAATTCATGATGCTTTAAGTACTCCCCTGCCGATTCCGGCCCGCATACACACATTCGGCAGCGCCCGATTCCCAAATCCAGCACCTCATACAGTTTGCGCCCCTCCTCTAGGATCGTGTCCTTTCCCACAATCCCGATATCCGCGGCGCCATACTCCACATAGGTAGGTACGTCATTGGCCTTAGCCAGAAAGAAACGGCACTTCAAATCTTCATTGGTAAAAATCAGCTTTCTGGAACCTTTATCCTTCATCTCCTCACAGGTAATGCCGATCTTCTCAAACATTTCCAAAGACTTGCTTGCCAGTCGGCCCTTAGCCAGGGCAAAGGTCAAATATCTCATCACACTTTTCGTCCTTTCTGTAACTGCCCGATCCAGGCTGTAATTCACTCCGTTATTATTTGATCCCTTTAAAAACCTCCATGCACCTGGCTGCGGACGCGCCACCAATTATGAAAGACTGGCGGGCGCATTTGGCATCCCTGATTTTAAATCGTCTTCGGCGATGGGACTTTTAAAGTAAACCTGCATGTGCCCGGCTGCCGGCACACCACTGCGCATAAAAGTCTGGCGGGCACATGGGGCATACCTGAATTCATGCCGCCTAATCGGCAGCGGAACTTTCATAGTAATAATCCTCTACGCTCCTCATCCTCAGCCGACCACTTTCTACCTGGTACTCCGACACCTGCTCCCCGGCATTTGACAGATATAAAAGCAGCCTCATCCGCTGCCTCCCGGCATAAGACACATAGTCTGTCACAGACCTTCCGGCTGTTTTTCGAATCATCTGCACGGCTCTGCCTTCTTCCCGGAAATGCTTTGCCAGCCGGATCGCCTCCCTTCTTGCTCCCGGCTCATACAGAATCACCTGCTCCACCATATCCACTTTTGTCACGATCCGCTGACGGGAAAGAGCCTGCATCAGCCGGTCCACCACAATGGCAAACCCCACAGCCGGCGTGTCCTTTCCAAACTGCACCAAAAGCTTGTCATAACGGCCTCCTGTTACCAGATACTCTCCGGTGCCATAGGTATACGCCTTAAAAATAATCCCTGTATAATAGGAATACTTACTTAACATCCCCAGGTCGTAGGACACGTAATCCCCCAGCCCATACCCATCCAAAATCTCCTGCACCCGCTCCAGCCTATCAATCGCCCGCAGCGCCCGCTGATTGGATGTCATGGTTCTGGCCAGCCGGATCTGCTCCATATCTCCGAACAATTCCGGCAGCTTCAGAAATATTTGCTTCTGCTCCTCTGGCATCGTCTGCTCCGTCAAAAGCTCCTCCACCCCAAAAAAGTTCTTATTCTCAATCAGCTCCCGAAGCAGCTCCTGGGTATCCTCATCTATCCCGGCTTCCTCCACCAGTCCTCGGTAAAACTCTACCTGCCCCAGCTCCACCTGAAACTCCTTAAGGCCGGTGGCCTTTAAGGCATCGATCACCAGGGCAATCATCTCCGCATCCCCGTCACTGGAATCATCCCCGATCAACTCCACCCCTGTCTGGGTCGTCTCGTTAAGCCGCCCCTGATAGCTGACCCCGTTCAGATAGGTCGTCCCCAGGTAGCAAAGCCGCAGAGGCCCCGTCTCATCCGTAAAATACTTGGCCACACAGCGGGCTATGGGCGGAGTCATATCCGGCCGCAGCACCAGGGTATTGTTCTCCCGGTCAAAAAACTTGTACATCTCTCTGGTATTGGCACTCCCCCGCTCCTTCTTGAAAATATCATAAAACTCAAAGGCAGGAGTTTCAATATTCTGATATCCATACAGATGAAACACGCTCTGTATTTCATTCTGCACTGCCATTTTCCTGGCACATTCCTCTGCATAAATATCCCGTACTCCCTCTGGAGTGTGCAATAATTGTCTGCCCATTCTTTGCCTGACCTCCCATGTTTCTTCTATTTTACCACAACTGCTTCCGTCCAAAACCTTTTTTCAGAAATGACGGTTCTTGCTCCTGCTTATATTTCTGATCTATTCTATGTGAACTACCCATTGTCTAAAGCCAATGGGCTTCCTGCCCACGTTATAAAAACGTTTGAAGTTTATAAGGTATTATACTTCGGTTTGGTTGAAATGGCAATCAAATAAAAAAACGGATTATAATCCGTTTTTTAGTAAATATTTCTCCTTTATGAAAAGGTCCGAACTACTCATCCTACCAATCCATCTCGTCCACCCCATACTGCAAAGGCGCCTCCCCCTTACTTTTAAGGATCCTTATCTCACCTGCATCTCCATCCTCCACATCTTCTGCATAATAAGAGTCCCTGTGGGTTTTCAAAATGTAACCAGGCCCCTGCTTCTTAAGCATGGAATTTGCCTGCAATTTCCATAAATATTTTTCACTTTCCTGTAATCATCCGCAATCTCCTGTAATTTAGCCATATCCTCTGAGAGGATCGACTCTTTATTAAACTGGCGGATGGTTTTGCACATCTCATCACTTTACATTGATTTTCCTTGTGGTTGACAGATATTTGGGATTTCCAAAATGTGCAGGTTTTGGAAATCAGGGTTTCTTAAAAGTTCAGCTCCAAAATACTGAACCACGAAAAAAATATAAAGTGATGGCTCCTATGGAATCGCCGCTCTTACAGCATCCAGCCTGCAAAACGCCTGCATATCCTCGCTGCAATAGATTGCCATACACTCTACCGGATGTGCGGTTTTGTTTACAATTTGATGAGCATCTTCTTTCAAACTCTCACTATTTTTCTTATACCGGCTTCTAAATAACTGATTATAAATTTCTTCACTATGACATTTTCAAGTAACAGCCCCTATTACCGAAAAATGAAGATATTTTACAAGACTTTTGAAAATATTTGATTTACAATGGTTTTTGGCAAGGAGGGAATTTGAATGAAGATCGAAATCAGAACCATTGTTTATGATGAATCATTGCGGATTGAAGCCTGCCGCTTTGAGGGAATCGTCCAGCCGTTTCCAAACCATTTCCATGAGCATTTTGCGATTGGTTTTGCGGAGAACGGTGAACGCTGTCTGTCTTGCAGGAACATAGACTACACGATTGGACAGGGAAGTGTTATTTTGTTTAATCCGGGCGATAACCATGCCTGCGTACAGTCTGATGACGGCACATTGGATTACCGCGGCTTTAATATCAGCAAAGAAATTATGCTTGATTTAGCAGAAGAAGTGACAGGGAAACGGGAACTTCCGGGATTTTCAGAGAATGTGATGTCCAGCCTAATTCAGAATTACAGCCAGCCTTTTGAGAGCTGTATTCCACAGTGCAGACAGGAAATTGAAAAAGCCTGTATGTTTATGGAGCAGCACTATACAGAGCGCATTTATTTAAACCAGGTTTGCCGCCAAGCCGGACTAAGCAAGTAACGCTCCTTAGAGCATTTACAAAGTCAAAAGGGATTACACCATACCGTTATCTAGAAACAATCCTTATATGGGGAACTACCTTTATTTCCACAAAAATCTTACTTGCAGACTTTCAACCCGTGGAAATCTTATTTTTCCGTTTTATTATGGGCTATTTGGTTTTGCTGATAGCATATCCGCAGCCCCGTTTATTACCGCAATATTGGCGCACCTGTTTATGAAGTCGGAAGAAAGATTGCGGATAAATACAGCATGATTTACATGGCAAAGCAGTGTCTCCTCCAAGGCAGATACAAGGGATTATTTTGGCAATCTGTCCGCTTTGCGCCTTTTGTAAAGCAATATCCCTGCACAAACCATCCCTGTCCCTACTCCATAACAAACCACGTCCATCACATCTCCTGTAGCTCCCAGCAAAATCCCGAGAAAGCTGTTTTTCGGAATCCCCAGCCTGCTTCCTGCTTCCATATACTGCAAAACCTCTGCTGCGATTCCCATCACAAACAAAACCGCAGGCAAAATGTAATCCTGCCTCAGCAAAAAAATCTGTGCCGCACAATATAAAAAAGGGATAATCAGCACATCCCCCATATAAGACCGGATGAAGCCCCTGCCATAAAGACCAATTATCAGCTCTGCAAGAAAAAAAGCCGCCGCAAATATCGCCATCCAGATTCTTGCTTTCATCCTCATCTCTCTGAAAGCTGCTCTCTCACCCATTTTTCCGCCTCCAAAAACCACGTATCATCCGGTCGTGTAAGCCGTACATAATTAATTTTTCCTAAAAGACTGTAAAGATATTTCCCCCGGTCATCTTCCTTCCCTGCAAAAAGCATCCCCTGCGTCCCTCTGCGCCGCAAATGCTCCTCCACACCATATTTCCTGCAATAATGGATTTCCTGACGCAGCTTCCGGCGGTATTCTCTGGATGGCTGAACCTTTTCATTGACCACCAAACCGGTTACAGTCTGCCGGGATGCCTTTGAGAGAACCCTGGTTTTCTTACGATTCAGCTCAAATCCCATGGCTTTCAGAAATCCTTCTGACTTTTTCAGCACCTCCTCCGGATCAAAATCTCCTGAAAAGGTTAAGTCGTCACAATATCGACTATAGACAATCCCTCTGTTCCTGCACCATTCTGCCATATATTCATCAAAAGGCTTCATCACCAGATTGGAGATTGCCGGTGAGGTGGGCGCTCCCTGGGGCAGATACTCCAGATAACAGCAAAGCTCGGCAAGGAGCTTTCCCACTTCCGGCGGAAAATATTGTATTGGAAAAGCGGAATGAAGAACCATCGGAAAGGTAATGTTGCCAAAAAAATTTTCAACATCCAGTTTCATTATCAGCGGTTTTCCCCTATGCAGAGAAGCATTTTCCACACAACCGCAGACAGCATTTGCGGGATTCCCCTTTTTGCGGTATGCTGTTGCCTGGTCTGACACGGAAAATCCCTCTAATACATGATGAAGGATATTTTTCTGCACATATTTTAAAAGCGGATCCGGCGCCAGTAGGATGCGGAATCCTCCGCTTTTTTTAGGAATCCGTATTTTTTTATAATGTTTTTCCCCATGATTGCCAAGTGCATACAAACAGGCAAGGATTTTATCTTCTGACCAGTCATTTTCACCTAACAGATGAAAAGAAAGGAGCATTTCCTTACAGTGTTCCCAGGTGCAGTACTGCCATAAGTCAACCCTGGATACAGGTATGCCGCCTGCAGGTTTTCCAATTTCATACCTTCTAGCTCCATGCTTTTCATCGGTAAACTTTCCGGTTTTACATTTTACAGCTATATATGTTCCGGCTTCATATTCCTCATCCACATGCTTTCTGTCTGTTTCACAGACATAATTTCCTCCTGTTTTCTCGCTCATGCCTTCCGTGTTCCTTTTTTATTCTTATCTCTGTCCGCAATTTCCTGGAGCATGTTTGAAAAACCGTTCCTGAAAAGTCTCGCCTGCATACTCAAATATTCTGCAGACTTGGTCACAAGCTGCCATAAAAAGGAAAATTGCCGCTATGTCAAAATGTAAACATGCCTTGTTAGGAACTGCTCATAAATAACTTGTGAACAAATGCAGCTTTCAAAAAAAACAAAAGCAGCCGCACTCATTCGGATACCGCAGGCTGCGCAAAGGTACCATACGCCGGTGAAGCCGGCGCGAAGCACATGTAATGTGCGGATGTACCTTGGAGCTGGCTGCGGACTTTCCTGTCACTGTTTTTTCCGGGCGGCGACTCGCCGTCCGCCCAAAGTCTGTTGATGTCTGAATCTCATCCATCAAATACCCTGGCTTGTCTGCGGCTGCTTTTGTCTGTTTTCCATTATACCATGTCCACTAACCTCCCCTTCGCCTCCGGCTCTGGCTCCCTAAGGGGACAGGTATATGTTCTCACTAAGCTCGTGTAAGACCTCCCTAAGTGTTCCCATTATACCATATCCACTAACCTCACCGTTCACCTTCGGCTCCGGTTCGCTAAGTGGTCAGGTATTTGTTCTCACTAAGCTCGAAAATACCTCGCTAAGTGTTCACATTATACCATACTTCACGGGAAATGACAAACTTAATTCCGTCTGTTGTCCTTCATCAGCTCCCACACAATCACAGAAAAGGTTTCAATCCCATCCACCAGCACCTTCTCATCAAAATCAAAGCCCACCGTATGCTGGGCGGATGCCATGGGTGTTATGGAGCGCATGTAAACCGCCTTTCCTCCATGCTCCTGAACCCGGTTCATCATAAGGGAAATGTCCTCACTGCCCCAGTTTTTCGCATTTTTGCAGCTGCTGATCCGCAGACGGGGCAGATCCCGCTCCACCACGCCGGCAATCCATTCCAGGAAATCCTCGTCGCTGTGCTGGGATTCTGATCCGCCCTGCAGGATCATCTCACACCGGCATCCGGCCATCTGCGCCGCTGCCAGACAAATCCGCCTGGCCTCCTCATCCATAAACCGGTTAATCTCTGTAGTCTCCCCGCGGACTTCAAACTGAATCACAGCGTGGTCCGGCACCACATTGCGCCCGGTTCCCCCCTGGATCATCCCTACATTTACGCGGGAGCTGCCGCCGCTGTGCCTGGAGATTGCCGTTAAGTTCAGTATTGCATTGGCAGCCGCTACAATTGCGCTTTTTCCGTTTTCCGGAAATCCTCCGGCATGAGCAGCCTGTCCATAAAAATGAGCGTCATATTTGCTGGTTGCAAGAGAACCCCAGGTTCCCGGTGTCACATCTCCGTCATCCGTTCCTCCTGCTGGTGCAATATGTGTACCCACAAAATAATCCACATCATCCAAATGTCCATGGGCCACAATTCCACGGGCCCCTCTGGCGCCCTCTTCTCCTGGCTGGAAAATCAGCTTTATGGTTCCATGAAGCTGATTCCGGATCTTCATCAGCACCTGGGCAGTTCCAAGGCCGATCACCCCATGGGCATCATGACCGCAGGCATGCATCATTCCTTGGTTTTCAGAAGAAAATCCTTCTGCAAACGGACGATGGTGTTCTGTCTCCTCCTCGATCAGTCCCAAAGCGTCAATATCAAACCGCAGAGCTACCACAGGTCCTTCTCCGCAATGCAGGATCCCGATCACGCCCGTAAATCCCTGTTTCATATCCTCTGTCAGATACTCTTTAGGTACGCCCTGATCCAAAATTTCCCTTGCATGTTTTGCAAGCAATTCTTTTGCCGGCACTCCCATCCTGGCACCATCCAAGCATACCTGCCTGCCCGTCAGCACCTCATATCCCAATTCTGTCAGCGTTTTTGCTATAATCGCGGAAGTCCTCATCTCCAGCCAAGCCGTCTCCGGATATTTATGAAAATCCCGCCGTCTTTCCCTGCTGACCTTTTCTAAATCTGCCGCATACTCAGCTATTTTATCGATTACTGTTTCTGACATTTTCTCACCTATCCCTATATATTCTCACCTATCCCTATACATTCCCCATCTATCTCTGCATATTCCTATCACCCGCCTGTTGATAGCATGTTTCAAGACCTTCCAAGCAATACTTTTTTAAACTCTCCGGCACCTTTTCTGCCGGCAGCGACGCCCCCTGAATCCCCACCACTGCGCCGGCTGCTTCATTGGCGCAGGCGATTGCCTGGCAAAGGGGCACGTCCCTGGTCAAAAGGGCAAGAATCGTCCCAATATGGGCATCCCCTGCTCCTATGGTATCCACAATATGCTCACAAGGCACAGAAGGCACAAGATAAGAACCCCCGCTTTTTTCTTTACAGTAGGCACCCTGCCTGCCAAGAGTGATCACAACCGTGTTTTGTGTTTGGGAGCAAAGTATATCCCCAGCCTGTTCAAAGGAATGAGCATTGCTTAGCTCTAACGCTTCCTGTTGGTTGAGATGGAGAAACGGATGAAGCTTCATTATGCGGTTATGTTTCCAGGACGGAATCCTTACTCCCCGCGGACCAGGCGCATAGCACACTTTAAGGCCAGGATGCTCCTCCAGATATTCAATCAGATGAATCCCTGTAGGCTCCTCAATTTCCAGCCCGCATACATAGACCAGTTCATAGTCACTGGACGGATAGGGATCCATCCAGGACTTCTGAAACGTATATTCTGCGCCATGTACAGACAAAAACGTCCGCTCTCCGGAATCCTCCACCAGACAGTAACAGCAGCCATTCTCCTGATCCGGCACCCGGACCAGGATCGGAATCTGCCTGGTCGTCAGCTCCCTGGCTACATAATCGCCGTAAGATCCGCTGCCTACAGGCGTAATCAATGTGTGAGGCGCATGAAGAAGACGCATCATATAAGCCACATTGTAAGCACATCCGCCCAAGGCCATGGACTGGGAATGAGGGCGGAGATTCTGGCCTGTTCTCGGAAGATGATCCAGATTTATGATTACATCTACACAGGTAGAACCAATAATAAGCGCTGGTTTCATGGGAAAACTCCTTTTTTTAATGCAAAAGTCCGAAAATACAATTCCTGATTTTCGAGCCATGCCTGACACCTGCAATTATCAATCCTCGCCGCTTCCATTGCCCGCCCTTGTCGGCAATGGATTCTCACACCACACTCTTCAGCCCCAGGGTCTTCTCAATCACCAGCATCACCCCAAGCGTTATCACCATCAGCAGAGTGGCAAGAGCCGCAATGGTCGGGTCAAAATGGTACTCCACATAAGCCATCATTTCAATGGGCAGCATGGACACCCCTGCACTGGTAAGAAAGGCTGACAAGGATACATTGTTAAAAGAATTAATAATAGCCATAATACATGCTGACACAATGCCTGATTTAATATTGGGCAGCAGAATATGGAAAAAGGTATATACATTCCCTGCCCCAAGAATCCTTGCCGCCTCTTCCATGGAAAAATCGAAATTTGCCAGACTGGAGGTCACGACCCGCATTACATAGGGAATGGACAAAATCGTATGGCCGATCAAAAGGCTGGGCATAGCCGGAAGCTTAAACTGGTTCACCACATACCGGAGCATCACAAATCCCAGCACAATCACCGGAATCAGCACCGGCGACAAAAACAGGCTTTTGATCAGCTCCTTTCCCCCAAACCGGTAACGGTTTAGGGCATATGCCGCCGGAAGCCCCAGAAGCAGTGCCACAAAGGTGCCTGCAAAGGCAATGATAATACTGTTTTTTGCCGCACTTCCAAAGCTTTTCACCTGCAGAATCTGGTGATACCAGCGCAGGGTAAAGCCTTCTCCCGGAAACTTGAGATATGTGGTGTCACTGAACGACGCCGCCATGATTACCAGAAGGGGGCCGATCAGAAACAGATATACCAGCAGCGTTACAAAAAACAAAGATTTACTCTTTCTCATGAATAACTCCTTTGTGCCGGACAGGCCGGGGCCCCGGCAGTTTGATCTGTCAGGAACTGTTCGGAAATAACCAAGTCCTTACTGAACCGAAAACAGCTCATTCCACTTTGCGATCCAATCTGCCTTATTGGCATTGATCACAGACCAGTCAGGAATCAGCAGATTGTCGATCATTTCCTTTCCGTAGGTAAAGTTGGCAGCCTGCTCCGGCGTCAGCTCCACATCGGTTCTCACAGGAGCATCTACCCCGTCTAAAGCCTCTGCAAGCTGAACCTCCTTAGAAAGATAGAAATCCACAAATGTCTCTGCCAGCTCCTTGTTCTTGCAGCCCTTGATAATATTCACGGCATTAAAGCCGCTGTAAACACCCTCCGAAGGGTCTACCCACACATAATCATCAGAGGCAGACTGAGCCGCCGTATAAGAATAGTCTAACAGCACGGCAACCGAAACCTCGCCTTGATTCAGCATGGTGATGGTATCATTGGCACTGGTATAGGTCTTCATAATGTTGGGCTTTAATTCCTCAAACTTTGCCAGAATCCCATCATCATCTTTGCCCGGCGTCAGCCCTGCCATCTTGGCCACAGAATAATACATCAGCGGACCAGAGGTAGTGGTAATATCCGGAATCGCAATCGAATCTGCCAGCTCCGGATTCCACAGATCTGCCCAGGAGGTGATCTCAATCGGACAGGTGGATTTGTCATAAACAATACCTAAACGGTTAAAGCTGTAGGCCGGGCCGTACCCCTCGCCAAAGGGAGCCTTGGCATTATCATACACAGCCTCTAAATTGGACAGATTGGCAGTATCCACCGTGTCGATCAAATCTGCGTCGATCAGATCCGCAATAAAAGCATCTCCGATGACCACCACATCATAATTTTCCGGGGATTCCTTAATCTTTGTCACACGCTCTGCATTCTTGCCGGTCTCAATAATCAGCTTACAGCCCGTAGCTTCCATAAAGGGGTCATAAATATTCTTCTGAACCAGCTCTGCATTAAAAGAAAATGTGGAAATCCGAAGCTCCTGTCCCTCAAAGGAAGGAAGCTCTGTGCCCGCATCCCCGGCATTTCCGGCTTCTACTCCGGCCGCCTCTGCAGATGAAGACGCCTCATTGCCGCCGGAAGGAGCCTCTGCTTTGTCAGAGCCTTGGCAGGCTGACAAAGGCAACGCCATCACTGCAGCCAAAGCAACACTTAACAACCTTTTTTTCATAACCTTTTCTCCTTTTCCTTATTAGTCCCCGCCGTTTCCTGGAGCATATCTGAAGTATCTGAAGACAATCTCCTGCTTAAGGGTCGATCCATCTGGCAGAAAGCTATTTTCAGACACACGTCGGCCCTTGAACGGCTGGGGTAAACCTCCATGCGCCCACAAGTAAGTGCCGTCATAAATAAAAGTCTTCTGGGCGCACTTGGAATACCTGATTAGAATCGCCTCCGGCGATGGGACTTTCACAGTAAAATAATCTTCCCCGGAGTCAGGGATAATGTCACCTGATCTCCGGTTTTGTAAACACTTTCCTGGTCTGTGCTGACCTCAAACTCGCCAATAGCAGTGCGGACGTTATACTGGTTGCGCTTTCCAAGAAATGTACTTACCGTAATCTGGCCGGACAAAGGATTGACCGCGGAAGAAGCATTGGGTACGATCAGAATATCCTCCGGACGAATACATGCCTTGACAAGATCTGCTCCGGTCCTGGCTTCTGCCTGAATCCGGCTTCCGTCCGGCAAAAGGTAAATGCCGTCGGCCTCGTCTCTCTTTAAATCCATAAAGTTCTCAAAGCCTACAAACCTGGCAATAAACTCGGTCTTCGGATGATTGTAAATCACAGAAGGGCTGTCCATCTGCTCGATCACCCCATGATTCATAATGGCCACCTTGTCGGAAATAGCAAAGCACTCCTCCTGGTCATGGGTCACATAGATGGCAGTAAAACCGAATTTCTGCTGCAGCCTGCGGATCTCCACCCGCATTTTGACCCGCAGCTTGGCGTCTAAATTGCTCAAGGGCTCGTCCAGAAGCAGAAGATCCGGCTTGATCACCAAAGCCCTTGCCAAAGCCACACGCTGACGCTGTCCGCCGGACATTTCCTTTGGAAAGCGATTCTCAAAGCCGCCTAGATCCACGGTTTCCAGCATCTCCATAACCTCTTTTTTGATCTGTTCCCGGGAAACCTTGCGCATCTTTAAGCCAAAGGCCACATTGTCAAATACCGTCATGTGGGGAAACAAGGCATAGCTTTGGAACACAAAGCCAAAATTCCGTTTATTTAAAGGAACCTGGGTGTAGTCCTTTCCGCCGAACATGAATTTCCCTGACATGGGGGTGGAAAAGCCTGCGATCAGACGCAGGGTGGTGGTCTTTCCACATCCGCTGGAGCCCAGCAGGGATACCAGCTCTCCCTCCTCCACCTGGAAGTCCAGATCCTTTAAAATCACATTTTTGTCATATCCCGCAGTAATATTCTGCAGCTCCAAAAGCGCCATATTATTCTCCTTTATCTTTGTCGAGCCTGCTTGTCATCATGATCAGCCAGCCGTTATATGGTCGGGTTCAGCTTATGGCTGATACCGTTAATCACCCCAGACACCACAATCGTCACCACGATCATTACCACTGCCACCACCGATGCCTGTGTCCAGTCTCCCAAGGACATGGCCTGCTGATAAATCATGGTAGCCAGAACCCGTGTATCGGTTCCGCCCAAAAGCTGCGGAGTGGTATAGGCGGTCAGGCAGCCTGTAAACACCAGCACACTCCCCGTCACCAGTCCGGGAATGCTTAGGGGAAGAACCACATGGCGGAATACCCCCAGACGGGATGCCCCCAGACTTCCTGCCGCCAGATTCAGATCCTCGGAAATATTATCCATGATTCCGATCAGGGACAAAATCATCAAAGGCAGAAAAAGCTGAATAAAGCCTACCACCATCGAAAATTCGTTATATAAAAGGCTGATGGGCTTTGCCACGATTCCCAGACTTACCAGGATCTCATTGACGATTCCCTTCTTTCCCAAAAGAACCATCCAGCTAAAGGAACGGATCACCGGACTGGTGAACATGGGAAATACGGCCAGGGCCATGAGCATGCCTTTATTTTTCGAATATTTGGAAATGTAATAAGCAGTCGGAAATCCCAGCACGGCACAGGCTGCAGTGCTGATCAGGCTTAAACGGATACTGCGCCAGAACACCTGTTTAAAATAGGTGCTTTCCATCAAGGTAAAATAATTAGCCAGGGAAAAGCCGCCTTCTTCATCCAGAAAGGACTTAAACAGCAGGGAAAACAGGGGTATTAACATGAAAAATGTCAGGAAGATACAGCCTGGCAGAATAAACAGCCAGTATATGTTGTTTTTTTTCTCAAGCAAAGGATTTCCCACCTTTCTTTTGTTGCTTTTTCATGAAATTACCTTATCATTCCTGTCTGTAAATGTCAATGGGGTTTTTGTAATCCTACAGCATATGCTGATATTTTTGTGCCTGCTTCTGAAAGCATCCCATTCTCTCCTGAAGGCGGCTTCGCTCTGTGGTGATATCCGTGTGAAGAAGCCGTTTTCCGCCTACCAGCTGCCTTCCCTGCACCCACACACTGTCTACATTGGAGGCATTGGCAGAATATACCAGGGAGGAATAGGGATTATAAAGGGGAAACATGTTGGCGGAAGATGTTTCCACAAGGACCAGGTCTGCCCTTTTTCCTGGCTCAAGAGAGCCGGTCTCCTGCTCTGCCCCCAGCACCCGGGCCCCGCCGATGGTACCCAATTCCACAATCTCCCTTGCCGAAAATACACGGCGGTCATGATACTTTGTCTTTTGGAAACAAGCTGTCATCTTAAACTGGGTAAACAAATCCAGCGTATTGCCAGAGGAAGGGCCATCCGAGCCAAGTCCAACCTCCACCCCTGCTTTTTTCATATCCAGCACCGGGGAGATTCCCTTGCCGGCCTTGGTGTTGGAGCCAATGCAGTGAGCTGCCTTGGTATTGGTCTCTGCCATCAGGCGAATATCCTGGTCTGTCATGTGAATGCAGTGGGCCGCAATGGTCCGCTCACCCAGTACTCCTAAGTCATGGAGAAAAGCAATGGGCGTCTTTCCATAGGCTTCCCGAAAATGGCTCATCTCATAATCCATCTCACTGGCATGGAGCGTGTACAATACCCCGTATTTCTCAGCCAGCTCAAAAGCAGCCTTCAGCATCTCGGGAGAATTTGTGTTGGTGGCATGGGGCGCTGCAATGGGATGAATCCGGTCATGGCCCTGCCATTTTTTAATAAAATCCTCACAGATGGCCAGACCGCCGTAAGGCTCCTTACTGTCACAGGTTTCCTGGCCGATGATGGTTTCTCCCAGCCAGGCACGGATCCCCAGCTCATCACAGGCCCTTGCCGCCTGATCCTCAAAATAATACATGTCCAGAACAGAAGTCACCCCTGCCAGAAGAAGCTCACAGACAGCGTAGCGGGAAGCCGCATACACCAGCTCCGGAGTCATGGCTTCTAATTCCAGAGGAAACAAAAACCGCCGCAAACGGTCCGGACAGTCGTCTCCCATTGAGCGGAAAGGAATCATGGGAATATGGCTGTGGACATTGATCATTCCCGGCATCAGAATCCCATTCCTGCCGTCAATCTTCACATCTGCATCCGGCAGGCTGTTCTTCTGGCTGCCCCTGTCTCCTATCTGAAGAATCTGATCCTCATCAAACAGGATATAACCGTCTGAAAATACCCGATTCTGGCTGTCCATGGTCAAAAGTGTCACATGCTCGATTCTTGTTTTCATTTTTTCCTCATTCCTCGCAAGAAATCGTTGATAAGCGTCTAATTGGATCTCCGGTCAATAAATTCTGTCCTGATCTTGGAATAAACAAACTTCTGGCTGTGGTACAAGCCATAATACCCGGACAGCGTAAAGCTGATGGCCACTCCAATGGAGAAAAACGGCATTGCCTCAAATCCAAACAGCTCAAAAGCCATAAAAACCGTGGAGATGGGACAGTTGGTGACACTGACAAAAAGGCAGGCCATGCCCACTGCCGTACACAACCCTGTAGGAAGCCCCAAAAGCTCTGCCATAGCGCAGCCAAAGGTAGCCCCCACACAAAGAGTCGGCACAATCTCGCCGCCCTTAAAGCCAGACCCAAGAGCTGCCGCCGTGAAAAGAATTTTTACCAGAAATGCATAATAGGGGATCCTTTCCCCCTCAAAGCATTTCTCGATCAGATGAAGTCCACCTCCGTTATACAGCCGATCCCGAAAAATCAGCGTCAGCACAATATAAATCACGCTTCCTGCCAGAATACGCCGGTAAGGGCCGGAAAAATATTTTCGGTACAAAGCCACACTCTTATGCATGGACATACATAGAAGAATCCCTACCACTGCACACAGCATTCCCAAAAAAACCGTCAACACAGCTCCCTGAAAATCAAAACCAGGTACAAGGCCAATCTCATAATGCTCTGCTTCAAGCCCCAGTCTTCCGGCAATGGCTGCGCCGATAAATGACGAAAACAGGCAGGGAACCAAAGCAGCATAATACATGACTCCAATGCTTACCACCTCCAGGGAAAAGACCCCGGCTGCCAGGGGAGTACCGAAAAGCGCCGAAAAGCAGGCGCTCATTCCGCACATAATGGCAATCTTCCGGTCCCGCTCATCCAGCCGTATAAGCTTCCCGGTAAGGTTTCCCAAGGCGCCTCCCAGCTGCAGGGCCGCTCCCTCCCGTCCCGCAGACGCACTGACCATATGACTTAAGATCGAGGATACAAAGATCAGCGGCGCTGTGACAATGGGAATCTCCTTATGGGCGGAAACGGATTCCAGCACCAGATCGGTTCCCCGGTTCTTTTCCTCATGGCCCACCTGATACAGCCACACGATGATCACTCCGGCAGCAGGCATCAGGTAAACCGTCCAGTAGTGCTTCTGCCACAGCTTTGTGGCAAAGCTCACCCCATGGCCGAAAACACTTCCCACAAGTCCCACCAGAACGCCGATGGCTGCAGAAATAATGGTCCATTTAATAAAATAATGGATGTTTTGTATAAGGGGTCTTTCCTTGGAGCCTGATTTTACTATATTTGTTGGTTCCTGTTTTTCGTCTTCCTCTTTCATGATGCGCCTCCCACAGCTTTTTTCGATTTAGATTCCTGATTTAGATTGCCGATCTACATTCCCTTTGACTTTACCAGCTTGGGCCGGTATCCCTCATCATTGAGTCTCTGTACGATCAGATTCTTATGGACCGTCCCTTCTGCCTCCAGGGTAATGCGCAGCTCCACAGCCGCATTCCGGTTAATACTGATAAACTGATTGTGCTCCAGCTTGATTACATTTCCCTTTTCCTCTGCCAGCAGAGCAGAAACCTTTGCCAGCTCTCCTGGCTTATCCGGCAAAAGCACAGACACTGTAAAAATCCGGTCCCTCTGAATCAGCCCGTGCTGTACCACGGAGGACATGGTAATCACATCCATATTTCCCCCGCTTAGGATGGACACTATTTTTTTCTTCTGCACATTCATATGCTTTAACGCCGCCACTGTAAGAAGCCCGGAATTTTCCACGATCATCTTGTGGCTCTCTACCATGTCAAGGAATGCCACGATCAGCTCCGAATCCTCAATAAGAATCACGTCATCCACATTTTCCTGTAGATAGGGAAACAGCTTTTCCCCCGGACAATGAACTGCCGTGCCGTCTGCAATGGTGCTGACAGTGGGAAGATTCATCACCTTTCCCGCCTTTATGGATGCCTGCAGACAGGCAGCTCCGGATGGCTCCACGGCAATCACCTGGATCTTGGGATTCAAAAGCTTTGCCAATGTGGCCACACCGGTGCAAAGTCCGCCGCCGCCCACCGGAACCAGAATATAGTCTACGGTAGGCAGCTCCTTAATAATCTCCATGGCAATGCTTCCCTGCCCTGCCGCCACATCCATATCATCAAAGGGATGGACAAACGTATAGCCTTTTTCTGCTGCCAGCTCATAGGCATGAGCGCAGGCTTCGTCAAAATCATTGCCATAGAGGACCACCTCTGCCCCATAATTTTTGGTGCGGTTGATCTTAATGAGCGGCGTGGTGGTCGGCATCACAATCACGGCTTTTGTGCCTGCCAGCTTTGCCGCATAGGCCACTCCCTGGGCATGGTTTCCTGCCGAAGCCGCAATCAGCCCTCTCTCCTTTTCCTCCGCGCTCAGGGTACTGATCTTATAATAGGCTCCCCTGACCTTGTAGGCACCGGTAACCTGCATGTTTTCCGGTTTAAAATACACCCGGTTTCCTGTCTGTACCGAAAAATATTCGCTGTATACCAGCTTGGTTTCCTGGGTGACCTTCTGCACCACCTCAGATGCTTCTTCAAATTTCTCCAATGTCAATTCGTCCATGATTGCCTCCATACTATACACATTTCGTTTTTCCTTCTGCGCCATAAACCTTCCTATACCAGTAGGCCAAATTTACTCCCTTACCTGAAACAGCGCATGAACAAAATCCTCTGAATTAAACTTCTGCAGATCATCGATCTTTTCCCCGACCCCTACATATTTCACCGGGATTCCCAACTCCGACTGAATGGCCACGGCAATGCCTCCTTTCGCCGTCCCGTCCAGCTTTGTCAGAATGATTCCCGTAATATCTGCCACCTCCATAAACTGCTTTGCCTGGGACATGGCGTTTTGTCCCGTGGTCCCGTCCAGCACCACCAGAGTCTCCCGGTAAGCCCCCGGATATTCCTTATCAATGATCCGGTTGATCTTTTTCAGCTCCTCCATCAGATTCTTTTTGTTATGGAGCCGCCCTGCCGTATCGCAGATCAGCACATCGGCCTTTCTGGATTTGGCTGCTGCCACAGCGTCATAAATCACTGCCGCCGGGTCAGACCCTTCCTGCTGGGCAATCACCTCCACCCCTGCCCGGTTGGCCCATTCTGTAAGCTGTTCGATGGCAGCCGCCCGGAAGGTATCCGCCGCCGCCACGATCACCCGCTTCCCATCCTCCTTGAGCTGACCGGCCAGCTTGCCCACAGAGGTGGTTTTTCCCACCCCATTGACCCCGATCACCAGCACCACAGAGGTTCGGTTCTCAAACTCATAGGCATTTTCCCCCAGATTCATCTGATCCCGGATCGAATCAATCAGAAGCTGACGGCATTCTCCCGGCTCCTTAATATGCTGTTCCTTTACCTTTTTCCGCAGGTTTTCCATAATGGAGGCCGTGGTTCGGATTCCCAGGTCTCCCATGATCAAGGTCTCCTCCAGCTCCTCATAAAAATCCTCGTCAATGGCCGAAAAGCCGCTGAAAATCGAGTCCATTCCGGACACAATATTGTCCCGGGTCTTTGCCAGCCCATCTACCAAACGGCTGAAAAATCCTTTTTTCTTTTCTTCCATCCCCTGCTTGCTCCTTCCTTTTTATATTTTATACTGCTTTTTGATTGTTGTCCTCCTGACAAAATCATCATCCACGCCGCGAAAGCTGAGCCGGCGGCAGTCTGCTGCCCATGTTCCGGTACAAACACCTTATGTCCTTTACAAAAGCTATGCATCCAGCTGATCCTCGATCAGATTCACGGACACCAGGGCAGACACTCCTTTTTCCTGCATGGTAATTCCGTACAGCCGGTCCGATGCCACCATGGTTCCCCTTCTGTGGGTAATCACAATAAACTGTGTGTTTTTAATCAGCTTATGAAGATATCCGGCAAACCGGTCTACATTGGAGTCGTCCAGCGCCGCCTCAATTTCATCCAGCAGGCAAAAGGGCGACGGCTTTAAATTCTGGATAGCAAACAAAAGGGAAATGGCAGTCAGCGCCTTCTCTCCTCCGGAAAGCTGCATCATGTTCTGCAGCTTTTTCCCCGGCGGCTGGGCAATGATCTGGATGCCTGCCTCCAGAATATCCTCCCCTTCCATCAGCTCCAGCCTGCCGTGGCCGCCGCCGAACAGTTCCTTGAAAACCCGGTCAAACTCATTGCGGATTTCTCGGAATTTTTCCTCAAACTGCCGGCGCATACCGGTATCCAGCTCCTCAATGATCTGCAGAAGCGTCTTCTCTGCCTCTACCAGATCATCATGCTGGGTCTTCATAAATTCATACCGTTGGGAAATCTCCTTAAAATCCTCAATGGCATTTACATTTACATTTCCCAATGCCCGGATCCCGTTCTTCAGCTCCTCAATCCTGCCCCGAAGCTCCGAAATCACGGTCCACTGCGGATCCCGCAGTGCCTTTGCAGTGGTAAAGGTCAGCTCATACTCGCTCCACATGTAATTCACATGGCTTTCCAGCTTTTCCTCCAGCTTTTCCTTCTGGCTCTGGAGACGGAACAGATCCTTGTCCAGGCGGCCTGCCCGCGCGGCTAATTCCTCTCGATTTGTAAAAATATCCTTCTGCTCCCTGGCCATGGCCTCCCGGCGGATTCTCAATTCCTCCACCTGCTGTCCGAAAGCCTCCCGCCGCCGGACGGCATCCTGTGTCTGCTCCCGAAGTTCTTCAATCTGCCGGCGCTTTTCTTCAATAATTCTGCCGGAATCTCCTGTGCCGGATTCCAGCCCGCCTAATTCCTCCTCCAGACGCCGAAGCTCCTCTTTGACCCGCCGGATATTTTCCATCACAAAATCCACCTGCTGTTTTAAGCCTGCCTGCTTCAAGCGGGCCTCCTCCAGTTCATGGGTCAAGGAATCTCTTGCCTGTCTGGCCTGCTCCATCTGGCCGGTAAGCTTTTCCACATCCCGGCCGGTCTGTTCATTCTGCTGGTTCAGCTTTGCAAAATCCTCAGCAAGCTTCTGCCTGCTGCCCTCAATATCCCGGATCTGCATTTCCAACTGGCTATTTTCCAGATTCAAATCCTTTGCCGAATCTCTGATTTCCTCCCGCTTGTCTTCAAGCTGGCTTATATTGAGCCGAAACGTATTCTGATTTAATGATTCCTCGTGCTCTTGATTCTTGATCCGCTCTAATTCTTCCTGCTTTTCCTTTAAATCCCCCTCGCTGACTGCCAATTCCTCCTGCAGACGCTCTGTCATGGCCAGCGTCTTTTTGCAGGCTTCCTCCAACTCCTCTAACTCCCGCTTTCTTCCCAGAAGATTGCTGGAATTTTTAAATGCGCCGCCTGTCATGGAGCCGCCTGCACTTAAAAGCTCTCCTTCCAGGGTCACGATACGCAGGGAATACCGGTATTTTTTGGCAACCTGGATAGCCTGGTCAATGGTAGAAGCCACTACGACCCTGCCCAGAAGATATTTTGCCAGCACCTGGTACTCAGGCCTGACCGAAACCAGGTCGCTGGCCAGACCAATGATTCCTGGCTCTTTTAATGCCTCCGGCTGGGAAAAGCCGCCTCTCTGCCCAATGCTTGCCAGAGGAAGAAACGTAACCCTGCCATACTTGTTTTTCTTTAAATATTCAATCAGCTGCTTGGCAGTCTGGTCGGAATCCGTCACCACGTTTTGAATGCTTCCTCCCAGAGCCGTCTCAATGGCCGTCTCATACTGCTTCTCTGTGGTGATCAGGTCTGCCACCACTCCATGAATGCCATGAACCCGGTCCCGGACCTCCATCACCCTGCGGATACTGTTGCCGTACCCTTCATACCGCTCTGCTAAATTTCTGAGAGATTCCAGCCTGGTGCTCTTTGTCTGGTATTCCTGCTGCTGCTGGTGTAAGCTGCGGGTAATCCGGCGAACCTCCTGGCTGCTGCTTTCGATCCCATCCTCACAGACTGTCTGGGCTGTCAAAAGCTCTGCCATCCTCTGATCTGACTGCTTCCGCTTTTCTTGTTCAGCCAAAAGCAGCTCCTCCTGGGCTGATTCGTCGCTTTTGCTGCGCAGAAGCCGCTGGCACACCTCGGAGCGGCGCACCTGTATCTGCTCCAGCATGGCTTCATACCGCTGTTCCTTTGCCGTCAGCGAAGCCCTTTCGTTCAGAGTGTCGATCATGCTTCCCTTGCCGGCCTCGATCCGCTGATCCAAAAGCATGATTTGCTCATCCTGGCTTCTCAGTCGTTCTTCTGCCTCATGAAGCCCTTGGCTGCTGTCCTTTTCCTGACTCCGAATCCCGGATCCTTCCTTCTCATACTCTGCAAGCTGCTTCTGCTTCTCCTCCCTTTCCTTTTTGATGGCCTCCATACGGGCGTGTATATGGTCCGCATTCATCTGCTCTGTGTTGATCTGCTCTCCCAGCACATTGATCTGGCCCTCTAAGCTTCCCTTTTCCATCTCCGCCTGGCTAAGCTGCTCCCGCTTACTGGTCATTTCCGTCTCCAGGTCCGATAACTCCTGCTCCAGTCGGCTGTAGGTCTCCTTGGCCTCCTCAGACTGTCTGGCGGTTTCTTCTATATCCTGAGACACGATATTTTCTCGTTTGCCTACCTCCTCAAGCTGATTGCGGATGGTTTCGGATTCCATTAAAAACAGGTTTACATCCAATACCTTTAGCTGTTCCTTTAAGGTTAAGTACTTTTTAGCAGCCTCAGACTGACGGGCAAGAGGCCCTACCTGCTTTTCCAGCTCTGTCAGAATGTCTCCTACCCGAACCAGGTTCTGCTTTTCATCCTCCAGCTTTTTCTGGGCAATGACCTTTCTTCGCTTGAATTTTACAATTCCTGCAGCCTCGTCAAACAGCTCCCGCCTTTCCTCCGGCTTTCCGCTTAGGATTTTATCGATCTGGCCCTGGCCGATAATGGAATACCCCTCTTTTCCAATACCGGTATCATAAAACAGCTCGCTGATATCCTTTAAGCGGCACGAGCTGCCATTGATCCGGTATTCGCTTTCTCCGGAACGATACAGCCTTCTGGCCACAGTTACCTCATCATAATCAATGGCAAGCTGATGGTCCGAATTGTCCAGGGTAATGGCCACATAGGCAAACCCCTGGGGCTTACGCAGTTCTGTGCCGGCAAAGATCACATCCTGCATACTGGCTCCCCGGAGCTGCTTGATGCGCTGCTCTCCCAGAACCCAGCGTACTGCGTCAGCCACATTGCTTTTACCGCTGCCGTTAGGTCCTACGATTCCGGTGATTCCGTTGTGAAACTCAAACAGGATCTTATTGGCAAAGGACTTAAAGCCCTGTATCTCTATGCTTTTTAAGTACATATCTGCTCCCTCAGCTTTAATATTCCCCGATATGCAGCCACCTGCTCTGCGGCCTTCTTTGTTCTGCCTGTTCCCCTGCCGATCTCTTGTCCTCCAAGGACTGCCCGCACCTCAAACACCTTATTGTGGTCAGGCCCGCTTTCCTTCAGGATCTCATACTCCAGCGCTTCCTCGTTCTCCCTTGCCTGCACGATTTCCTGCAGGATAGTCTTGCTATCATAAAAGAGCTGCTTGTGCTCCAGATCATTCAATACAAACTGATGAACGAACTCTTTTGCATTAGCAAAACCACCATCCAGGTAAATCGCCCCGATCAGGGCTTCCATGGCATCCGACACTACGGAATTGCGGTTTCTCCCCCCGGTGCTTTCCTCTCCCTTTCCCAGCATCAGATAAGACCCCAGCTCAATCTCCGACGCACAAAATGCCAGCGTAGGCTCACAGACCACACTGGCCCGGATCTTTGTCAGCTCCCCCTCCGGCTTATCCGCATAACGGTGATACAAAAAATCACTGGACACCACCTCCAGCACCGCATCCCCCAAAAACTCCAGCCGTTCATTGCACCTGAGCTTATCAATATTGTGCTCATTGGCAAACGAGCTGTGGGTCATGGCCTGACGCAGCAGCCGCTTTTCTTTAAAGCTGTAGCCGATCCTTTTTTCCAATTCTCTCCAATCTCGGTTCATCCTGTTTCCTTTCCATTCCATACAGCAGATTCTCTGGCCTCATAGGGAAGGGGCGCCGCCCAGGCATTCCCGAAACGCGCCCCGCTCCTTCTGTCACATGTTTTTGGATAACGGTAAATCCTGCAAGCCGGCCTGCGGCTCTTTTGAGTCCCGGTCATCCGTCACCTGCAGACAGGTCAGTTCAATGCATTCTTAATCTGCTCCACCGCATCGCCTACTGTAACAATTTTTTCCGCCGCATCGGTAGGAATCTCAATGTCAAACGCTTCCTCGATTCCCATTACAATCTGGAAAATATCCAGGGAATCTGCCCCCAGATCCTCCACAAATGTAGTCTCGGCAGTAATATCATCTGCCTCCACATTCAAAACCTCGGCAATAATGCCCTGCAGCTTTTCAAACTCCATAGCTCTCTCCTTTCCCATGCTTTTCTTCACGCTGTGCATGCTTCGCCGTAACCCCCGCGCCTCCCAGAGCCTACTCTTTTAAATCTAGGCTCTCTCGGATCTTTTCGTTAATCTTCTGCTCCTTAAAGGTAACACACTGGATAATCGAGTTGCTCACCTCCCGTGCCCCGGCGCTGCCGTGGGTTTTTACCACCAGTCCCTTCAAGCCTAAAAGCGGTGCGCCCCCATAACGAGAGGCATCAAAAGCTTTTAAAGTCTCCTTAAGAGCCGGTTTCACCAGCAGTGCCCCGATCTTACTGCGAAGGCTGCTCATCATCCCCTTTTTAACCATGGAAATCAAGGTAGAGCCGGTTCCCTCATAAAGCTTTAAGATCACGTTGCCGGTAAATGCCTCACATACGATCACATCCGCTCCGCCGTGGGGAATCTCCCTGGCCTCAATACTGCCAGTAAAATGAATGTCATGACATTCCTTTAACAGAGGAAAGGTCTCCTTCACCAGGGCATTACCCTTCTCCTCCTCTGCGCCAATATTGACGATCCCCACCCGAGGCTTTTGGATACCGATCACATGCTCCATATAAATAGAGCCCATACGGGCAAACTGCACCAGATGGGACGGACGGGCATCCACATTCGCCCCGCTGTCCAAAAGAAGAGACACTCCTTTCTCCGTGGGAATCAGCGCCCCAAAGGGAGGACGCTCCACCCCCTTTAGCCTTCCTACGATCACCTGGCCTCCCACCAGAATCGCACCAGAGCTGCCTGCAGAGACAAACGCATCCGCCTCCCCTGCTTTCACCAGGTTCATGCCTACCACAATGGAAGAATCCTTCTTCCGGCGCACCGCATTCACCGGCGGCTCGTCTGTCTCAATCACCTCTGCGGCCGGAACCACCTGTACCTGCTTCTTAGGATAAGTATATTTGGACAGCTCCTTTGTGACCGCGTCCTCCTTTCCCACCAGCAGCACCTGAATATCTGATCTGTGGGACACAGCGTCTGCCACTCCCTTGACGATCTCACCAGGGGCATTGTCCCCTCCCATCGCATCTACTGCCACTTTTATCATACCGTTCTCCTCTCTGGCACCTGCCGACTTGGTAAGGATCTGGAAAGCAGGTTCCAATATTTTCCCTCCGGACTTTCTGCAGTCTGGCACAGCAGCTCCCCTATTCTTTGTCTTTGAACTGCTGCCCACGCTTTCTATTCTTAATTAATATACTAAATAATGTTTTATAAATCAATATAAAATTCTGTGTTCTCATTGCGAAATCTTATGCAGCCCTGTCACTTAGAAGCCGTTTCCTGCACAAAATGACAAAAAGATGACTCTGTCGGTTCTGAATTTCAAGGAAATCTGCCGCTTTTGTTCAAGAAATCTGCCCATTGACCCGCAGGCATAAAAAAGAAAAGACCGACGCAAAATCCGGCAGTCTCACAATATAAGGTTCCTGTCCCCAAGGACAGCAGCGCCTATATTGCAGAAATCCACCGCTTTGCAGCAGTCTCTTCCTATTTTCATCTCTGCTCTGCCTGCTTCACCAGATTCTTCATACTTTCCAATCCGATCAGCAGGGTAGAGACATTATGAGCCATAGCCGATGTGGTCGGCTGTATTCTTCCGGTGATTCCAAGAAAGATCAGCCCTGAATTAATCCCCACGATCTGAATATAATTCCTCCGTATCCTTCCCAAGAGCCCGCGGCTGATGGTGCGCAGCGTCACAAGCCCGGACAGGCTGTCCGCCTCGATGGTGATATCTGCAATCTCCCTGGCGATCTGCGCTCCGTCACTGATGGCGATCCCCACATCTGCCGCAGAGAGGGCCGGGGAATCATTGATTCCGTCCCCTATCATAATAACCTTTCTGCCCGATGCCCGCTCCTTTTTGACAAAGTCTGCTTTCTCCTCTGGCAGCACCTCCGAGTAATATTCATCCACCCCTACCTTTAAGGCAATGGAGCCGGCAATCCGCTGGCTGTCTCCGGTCATCATCACAATCTTGCTAAATCCGGCCTTTCTCAAAGCTGCCACCACAAAGGCAGCCTCCTCTCTCAAGGGATCTTCAATACAGATTACTGCCGCCAGCTTTCCTTCAATGGCCAGATACAGATGGGAATACTCCTCCAAAAGGCCGTCAAACTGCTCCTTACGCCCCTCTGGTATCTCACAGCCCTCGTCCTCAAACACAAAATGATAGCTTCCGATGACCACCTTCCTTCCGTCAATCATGGAAGATATGCCATGGGCCACAATATATTCCACCCTGGAATGGGTCTCCTCGTGGGTAAGCCCTCTTTCGCTGGCAGCATGAACCACTGCCCGGGCCATGGAATGAGGAAAGTGTTCTTCCAGACATGCTGCAATGCGAAGCAGCTCCTCCGGGCTTTCCTCCCCAAAAGGCACCACGGATACCACGGTAGGCCGGGCCTTTGTCAAGGTCCCGGTTTTGTCAAAGATAATGGTATCTGCCTCGGCTGCCTTTTCCAGAAATGTCCCGCCCTTTACCGTGATCCCGTATGATCCGGCTTCCCGGATAGCCGACAGTACGGAAACCGGCATAGCCAGCTTTAAGGCGCAGGAAAAATCCACCATGAGGACAGACAAAGCCTTGGACACGTTCCTGGTCAGAAGATACACAAGCGCCGTGCCAAAAAGGGTATAAGGCACCAGGCGGTCCGCCAGACGCGCTGCCTTTCCCTCTGCATTGGACTTGAGCTTTTCCGATTCCTCGATCATCCGGACGATTTTTTCGTATTTATTGGAGCCGGAACTTTCCTTCACGCAGACAATAAGCTGCCCTTCCTCCAGCACGGTCCCCGCATAGACATAGCCTCCCTTTTCCTTTGCCACCGGCAGAGACTCCCCGGTCATGGAGGACTGGTTGACTGCCCCGCTTCCCTCCACAACCACTCCGTCAAAGGGAATCACATTTCCCATGCGCAGCACCACCTGGTCTCCTGGCCTGACCTTCTCTGTATCCACCAGAACCTCCCTGCCCTCTGAAAGAAGCCATACTCGGCTGATATTTAAGGACATGCTTCTGGCCAGATCGTCCACGGATTTCTTATGGGTCCATTCCTCCAAAATCTCCCCGATTCCCAGTAAAAACATCACCGATCCTGCTGTTTTCATATCCCGGCGCAAAAGGGACACGGTGATGGCGGTTCCGTCCAGAACAGAAACCCCCAGCCTCCCATGTCCCAGGGTGCTGGCGCCCTTCCAGATAAACCTGGCTGACCGGTATGGGCAGAAACAGCTTTTCCGCTATGTGCAGCGCCACCTTCCAGATGATTTTTTCCTGGTAGTAACGGTTTACCTTCCGGCCGGAATTCTGCCACACATGCTCCGGCACAGATGCGTGATCCACGGAAAACTGCTGAAGGAGCTTTATCATATCCCTTCTTTCCCCTGTGTAACCGATCACCGCATCCTGGCTCCTTTCATAGACCTTTGCCATGGTGACAGAGGGCTGAACGGAAAGTCCATACTGAAGGATGTCTGCATCCCTGCATGACATCTGCTTACAGGAAATGCGGATCCGCATCCGTCCTTTTATTTCATGTAAGATTTGAAATTTCATGATTCCAAAACCGGCTCTTCCCTCTTCTCCTCCACATCTTCACTCTCATCCTCAAATTCTGTGGCTTCGGCCGCTCTCCTTTCGTTGACCTCCATGGCTTCGGCATAGATGTCCTCTGCATTTTCCTGGATCACACTGACTGTCTTCATAATACACTCCTTCGCCCGAAGCACGGCTGCGGTACAGGAAACGTATAGCTTTTTAGCGTCTTTGCTGGATAACACCTTGATTCCTGCTGTGCCGAACAACACTCCGGCAGCAAAGATCCCCGTCTTTTTCGCGTCCAATTTTCCTAACATGTCCATCATAGCAAGTAATTCCTCCTTCGCTTATTTGTGTTTGTAGCCGGTGTAGAACGCCATAACCATACAGATCACGGCAGCCCACGCCCAAAATTTGTGATTTTTCATGTGGCAGCCCTCCTTGGCCCCATTATAATGTGTGGACATGTTATTTTCCATTAGTTTCTCTTTATTGAGAAATTTTCTCAATTATCAGGTATATTCTGCTCCTTGGTTCTTTGATTTTCTTCCTTCTGACAGGAGGGCAGCATAATGCCCACAACCTTCTGCTGCTTAATGTAACCACATGCCCTCAGCCCTTTTGTCATAACCAGATACCATTCTCCTGCAGAAAGGCGGCAGGTGGTGTGGTCATCTAACTGAATGATACAAACCGTTTCTTTCCCATGCTTCATACAAAAGGAGGTTCTGTGTCCTTTCAGGCATTCCTTGTCCCCTGTCTTAGCCAAAGCAGGTTCTGGAATGGTATACATGCTTTTTCTGCTGATCGCTCCAATATCCTCTAACAGGTTGAGCATCCGGTATACGGTGGCAGCGCCAATCCTGACATTCTCTTTCCTTGCCTTATAACAAATCTCCTTACAGCTGTCCCACTCCTCCTGTAATATTATTTTCAAAAGAATACGCCTTTGTCTTGTGATCCTGCAGCCCCTTTCCTTTAGCTTTTGGAAAATCATTTCCTCCTGCATTTTTGTCCTCTGGTAATTATCCCCTGCCCCTTCCGGCTTTTTCTGGCAGATTTTCTCCTCCATTCCCTTTATCACTCCGATTTCCATTATACCTGCTGTCACGCACCGTTTTGAAGGCGGCTGACCGGTATTCTTTCGCTGATTTGGTTAGCTATCACTAACTCAATATACAGTATAACATTCTTTGTCATTTCCTGTCAATTTCCACAAAGCGGCGGTATTGATAAATTTTCTCAGCATGAAGATTTAGGTGGCAAATCCTGCATACTGGGTCATATACAGTTCATAATACCTTCCCTTGGCCGCAAGCAGCTCCTCATGGTTTCCCCTTTCCACGATCCTGCCCTGATCCATAACCACGATCAGGTCAGAATCCCGGATGGTTGACAGACGATGGGCAATCACAATACTGGTACGGTTCTCCATAATCTTCCTCATGGCATCCTGAATTTCCTTTTCCGTCCGCGTATCCACACTGGAGGTGGCCTCGTCCAGAATCAAAATCCTTGGGTCCGCCACAAAGGCACGAGCTATGGCCAGAAGCTGGCGCTGCCCCTGGCTCAGCTTCTCCCCGGAGCCTGTCAGGACGGTATCATATCCCTGGGGCAGACCCTTTATCACCCCTGTAAGGCGGCTCATCTTTGCCGCCCTTTCCAGATCCTCCTGGGAAGCGCTCTCGCTGCCATACTTTAAATTATTCCGGATCGTATCCGAGAATAAAACCGTATCCTGCAGAACAATGGCAATATTTTTCCTCAGACTTTCCCGGGAAACCTTCCGGATGTCCTGATTATTGATCCGAATCTCCCCGCCGTCAATATCATAAAACCTCATAAGCAGGTTAACAACGGTGGTCTTTCCGCTTCCGGTAGCGCCCACAAGAGCCACCTTTCTGCCGGAAGGCACGGTCAGTGTAAAATCCCGGATAACCGGATGATTGGGGCTGTAGGAAAAATCCACATTCCGGAAGACAACAGCCGCATCCGTCCCCTCTGCAAGGGATCCCCCGCCTTTTTCCTCCTCCCCTTCGTCCAGCACAACAAATACACGCTCTGCACCTGCGATGGCGGTCTGTAACTGTCCGTAAATCTGAGCGATTTCATTTAAAGGACGGCTAAACTGTTTTGCATACACAATAAACGCAGAGATAACCCCCACAGATATCATACCGTTTAGGGAAAAATAACCGCCGAATGCCGCGATCACCACAAACCCGATGTTTCCGATACAATTCATCACCGGCCCCATGACTCCGCTGAAAATATCTGTCCGGATACCGGCCCTGGTAAGCTCATCCGAAATTCTGCAAAAGCTTTCTGTGGTAATCTCCTGATGATTATAAGCGACCACAGTCCGGTAGCCTGACACCATCTCCTCCACGGTGCCGTTGAGCTGCCCCAGGTACATCTGCCTGCGGCGGGAAAATTTCCGCACCTTTCCGGACAAAAACCTTGTGACAGCCAGGGTAAGGATCACGGTGGTGCAGCTAAGCAGGGCCAGCTGCCAGCAATACCACACCATCACTGCCGCCGTGCCGGCAATGGTCAGGACGCCGGAAAACAGAGAAGGCAGTGACTGGGAAATGGTAGTGGAAATATTTTCAATGTCATTGGTCATCCGGCTCATCACATCTCCGTGAGAATGTTCATCCAGATAGCGAACCGGCAGATCGGTAATTTTTCCGAACAGCTCCACCCGCAGCCGCCTTACGATCCGCTGACTCAACCTGGCGGAAAGCAGCCCCTGCAAAAGCTGGCTTCCGCTGTACATCATGTAGGCGGCAAGCATCAAAACCAGATTCCTGGAAAGGCTGTCATGCCGGCTTCCTGCAATGATATCAATGCAGCGGCTCTGCATACCCGGCCCGACAACACTGCACAGGGTGCCAAACAGAACCGCCATAAGCATGGCAGTTACCATAGGCTTTTCGTGGGAAAAATATTTGAGGATACGTTTTATTGTATCCTTTGCATGTTCCGCGTGCTCAGCTTCCACAAAACGGGCATGGCGGTTCAGTCCCGGAATATTGCGTTCCTCCAGCTTTTTGTCAGCCATTGGTCTTTTCCTCCTCCCCCATCTGCGAATCATAGATATCCCTGTAGGTTCTGCAATGCTTCATCAAATCCTCATGGCTTCCGCAGGCAGCGATTTTTCCCTGTTCCAGAACAACAATCCGGTCAGCCCTGCGCACCGAAGCGATCCGCTGTGCCACAAGGATCTTTGTGCTCTCCGGATTGGCCCTCTCTAAGGCTTCATACAGATCAGCCTCTGTTTTTAAGTCCAGGGCACTGGTGGAATCGTCAAAGATCAGGATTTCCGCGTCCTTCACAACGGCCCGGGCAATGGAAAGTCTTTGTCTTTGTCCCCCGGACAGGCTCATGCCCCGCTCCGCCACGGCTGTCTCATATCCCTTGGGAGATGCAGCGATAAAATCCTGCGCCTGGGCAATGGCAGCGGCACTTTTTATCCTTTTCTCCTTGTTGTCCTGCAAATCATTGTCCCGGTCATTCTCCTGGCCCTTGTTTCGGCCGTTCTGCCAGCCATCCTGCCCCTTCTCCCGATCCGGCGAAAAGTCTCCAGGCACTCCCCAGCCGATATTTTCAAAAATCGTTTCCGTAAACAATTCACTTTTCTGCAAGGCAATGGCGATCTTCTCCCGCAGGGCTTTCTGCCGGTATTCCCGCACATCCACCCCATCCACCAGAATGGCACCGGAGGTAACATCATAAAAACGGGGAATCAGATGAACCAGTGAGGTTTTGCCGCAGCCCGTGGCTCCCATGACAGCAATGGTCTCTCCCTTATGAATAGTCAGATTAATATGCTCCAGCACATTCCTTCCGGTTCCCGGGTAAGCAAAGGAAACATCACGAAACTCAATCTCCCCCCGGCCTTTCCTCTCCCCCTCAAAGCTGCCGTCCTTCAGCCAGGGATCGCTTTCCAGAACCTCCCTGACCCGCTTCCATGAGGCAAACCCCCTGGATATATTCTGAAACAGCATGACAAGCATCAGGATTCCGGTGAGAAGCTGGGTGGAATAGGTAATCGCCGCCATGACCGTCCCAGGCGTTGCTCCTTTGTCTTTTACCGCAAAAGAACCTGACAGCAGGATTATGGCCACCACCACATACATCAGCCCATTGACCACCGGATTCATGAAGGCAAAAATCACCAGCACCCGAAGCTGGGTTCCGATCAGCTCATCATTTGCCTTTCCGAAACGAAGCTTCTCATAAGTCTCCCGGACACAGGCCTTGATGATACGGATACCAGAAATATCCTCCTGCATAATGGAATTCATGGCATCTAACTGTTCCTGCAATCTGGAAAACAGGGGACCTGCCTTCCACAGGCAAAAGGCAAGACACCCCACAATAAAAGGAAAGGCACATAACACAATAAGGCCGAACTCCCGGTTCAGCCGAAACATAAAATACATACTTCCAAACATCAGAAGAAAGGTGCGGATCATCCCCCTCACAAAGGTTGAGACAAAGGTCTGCACCTGGGTAATGTCATTGGTCACCCGGGTCACAAGAGAGCCGGTTCCCAGCCGATCAAGCTGAGGAAAAGAAAAAGCCATAATATTCCGGAAACAATCCTTGCGCATTTCATTTCCCACATTCTGAGCCGTCAGATGTACAAATGCATTATTCCATGCTCCGCAAAAGCCGCCAAAAAGCGCCAGCCCGATCATCTCCGTTCCCAATACCCAGATCTGATGCAGGTCGCCGACGCCGCCGTTTTTCAGCCCAAGGACTCCCTCATCTACAATTCTGCTCATGATTCCGGGCTGAATCAGATCCATCATCACCTCGCCGATCATAAACAAGGCGGCAAGCAGGGCAAAATGCAAATACCGCTTTACATAATTCCACATACCCCTATGTTCTCCTTTTTCCGTAAGATTGTGATTGATCCCGTTTCACACCACGGAACCTCCTATTTCCCCTTTAATTCCCGATACGTGTACCGAATCACAACAGCCGATATGAAAAAGGTCAGAATGTCCGATACCGGCATGGAATACAAAACACCATCCAGTCCAAAAAAGACAGGAAGTGCCAGTGCAAATCCCACACCAAATACAATCTCCCGTACCATTGACAGAAATGTGGACACCAATGCCTTTCCCAAGGACTGGAGATAAATAAAGGTTCCCTTATTCACACAGGCAAAAATCATCATGCACAGGTAAACACGGAAAGACTTCAATGCAAATTCCGTATAATATATGCTCTCATTGGCTGCACCAAAGATGGAAATCAATTGTCCCGGAAGCAGCTCCACAATCAACAGCGCCACCCCGCCAACAGCCGCCTCCGCAGCAAGCAGATGCGTAAACAGATCCCTTGCCCGATCCTTACGGCCTGCACCAATGTTATAGCCCACAACCGGGATACACCCTGCCGCAATGCCTACCGCTATGGAGATCACAATCTGGAAAAACTTCATGACGATTCCCACAACCGCCATAGGAATCTGGGCATATTCCGTCTGGCCAAACACCGGATCCAGTGCGCCATATTTGCGGATCATGTTGTTGATGGCTGCCATGGCCGCCACCAGAGAAATCTGTGACAGAAGACTGCAGATTCCAAGGGGAATAAACCTTGCAATCAAGCCAAACCTCAGCACAAAGCTTCCTTTTTCAAGCCGAATGGTTTTCATCCCATGTAAATACCACACGGCAAGAATCGCCGTCAGAATCTGCCCGGCCACAGTGGCAACAGCCGCCCCCATCATCCCCCACTGGAAAAGAAATATGAAAACAGGATCCAGCACAATATTCACTGCCGCTCCAGCCAAGGTAGAAGCCATGGCAAACCCAGGACTCCCGGCAGAACGGATCACCGGATTCATGGCCTGCCCGAACATATAAAAAGGAATCCCCAGAGAAATATAAAAGAAATATTCCTTTGACTGACGAAATGTTTCCTCATTTACCCGTCCCCCGAACATCGTCAGAATCTGCTCCTGAAAGATCAGATAAACGGCTGTCAGCACAAGGCTTGCCAGCACACAGAGGAAAACCGCGTTGCCTATGCTTCTGTGGGCATTTTCCTTTTCATTTGCCCCCAGACAGATGCTCACATAAGCACAGCAGCCATCCCCAATCAATACGGCAACCGCCAGGGCCACCACAGTCAGGGGAAAAACCACGGTATTGGCCGCGTTCCCATAAGAACCCAAATAATCGGCATTTGCGATGAATATCTGATCCACAATGTTATAAAGCGCTGCCACCAGCAGGGAAATGATACAGGGAATCGCATATTTGCTCATCAGCCTTCCCACCGGCTCTGTCTCCAAAAAAGCATTTGACTTAGTTTCTGTCTTTAATTCTTCCATTTTCCTTACGCCTCCAAAGAAAAAAAGCGTGGAGCCAATGCTGGATTTATGCCTTTGGCTACACGCTTTTTCTAAATCTGTTTATGTATTTATTTCAGATAATCCCCTACCGGGCTCTGATTGTATTGCTTAATAAGCTTTATCACAATGGAACCGTCCGGCTGGGGCATTTCCTCCAGAATCTTGTACTGAGTCCGATTCTGATCCAGCCTTTTCTTATAATTTGTTACCTCCTCATTGACCAGCTTAACCGCCTCGTCATGCTCTGCATCTTCCTTCAGCATAAAATGTAAGGTCTGGCAAATACATGCCGCTTTTATTCGTTTCACAGCACTACACCTCCCAATCATATATAAAATGTAACAAAAAACGTGCAACATTCAACTGGATTTACGCAGTTAAACGCTACACGTTGTGTCATAATTATTATATGAAAAAACGAAAAATATTTCAAAGGATATTTTTAACAAAAATCATAAGGGTTCTTTGGGAAGTTTTTATTCAATATTTATGAATATTGTGGAATATTGTGCGATGGAAAAGCACCTCATGCATGAAAATCAAACGGGTGCTGCACCAGAAAATCAAGTACAACAGCCATTACTGACTGCCACGCAAGACTCTCTACTGCTGGTTGGCTAGACCTTCATAGACAGGATTCACACCTGTTAGGTTAATTGCCCTTTGCTATGCACACAACTGGAATTTGATTGCCATAATTCTATGTTAAATCAACCGGGAATCCCAATTCTCAGTCTATTTGTCTCAATCAACTTTGGCTCAAGAATACGGATCAAGTCTTGCAGTTCAACTTTACTCTCCGCATTTAAGCCAAGACTTTTTGCAATCCCTACTGAATCTGTGCTAATTCGTGTATGTAAAGAAAGACTCAGTTTATTTTTGCTTTCTTCAAAATTATAGGAATGAATATGAATAGGATCGCCAAGCCTAACGCCATCAATTCCTTCAAAATTAAAGATACCCTTCATATGTTCATATAAAGGCTCCTGAATAATCAAAATTAGGTGCTTGTTTAGATGTTCGAAGGTTTCACTCTTATGATGCATTTGAACAAGAATAGTTTTTAATGTCATTTTCCAATTCATCCCGAATGACCTTTTACTATTCAAGTCCTCGGGATTTACTTCAATGCCCTGTTCGCTTAAAAATTTCTGACGTTCAGGCCATACAGTTCCAGTTGTATCCATAGTTTGCAATTCAATTCCGATAAAATCCATAACCTTTTTATTTTTTGCAGAAACTAAAAAGTAGTCTACATGTCCACCCGGAATCTGCACTTCAGGAACGAGATAAAGTTCATTACCTGGTTCATGCATCGTTAGCAAATGCAGACAATCGATAAAAATCTGATTGTGTTCCAACAATCTAAACGGGCAGATGATAATGTCCTGATATTGATACTTAACAGAACAAGTTCCAATCTTAATTTCTGGATCAGATTTTCTCATCTTAGTACAAATTCGTTGAGTATAAGGACAAATTTGTGTGTCCATCGCTTGTTTGAAATCTAATGCTGTATCCTTACAATATAACCCAAAAAACTCGCTTATTTTACTCATAACAATGCCTCCAATTCTCCATCATTTAAGCAACCATATTCTGAGCATCTATTCTCCGCAAGCTCGAGATATTCTTGTGCCATGTCTATACCAATTGATCGACGATTAAGTTGAACCGCAACATAACTTGTTGTCCCTGTTCCAACAAAGGGATCTAAAACAATTCCATTCGGTGGACAGGTTAATACAATAGGAGTCTTAACCAAATCTTCTGGGAATGGGGCAAAATGCAATTTTCTTCCTTGAGTATCTTCGGGTATGATTTGCCACACATCCGAAATCATACTTCCATTCGGATTGTAAAAAAGAAAATAAAATCCCTTATCTTGTAGTTCTTTAGCTCGACCGCTTAAATTAATTGTGTTTCCATTTGTTACGCGGTGATTGGCCCCTTTTATAACCATCCTAAAATCAGATAATTCACCTTTTTTTATACGCTCCAGCACCTCGTCAAGAGCTTGATATGCATTCGTTTTTTGTTCTTCCGTGAGTTCTGTACTTAGTTCTATTTTCCTTCTATATCTTACACCGCTTACGCCAGTTGCGCTAACTACCGCACCATTTTCAACATGTGCGCTACGTGGTTTTTTTCTTACTGCATCTGAATCATAATAATAGCCACTTTTCTTTTTCACGAAATGAAACATCGGCTCATATTCACATCCTAAGCTGTCTTTAGACTGAGACATAGTACCTTTCACCTTATCCCAAACAACAGTGTTTCGCAAAATCCATTTTTGTTCATCTTGCATTCGAATAGCGACCCGATATGGTATATTAAGCAACTGTTTATCTTTGTAGCTATCTCCAATATTTAACCAGAACGAGCCTGTCGGCTTAAGTACACGATGAACTTCTCTGACAATAGCGAGAAGATTATCGATGTATTCTTGATATGTTGCTTCTAATCCAATACCGCCACCCAAGTATTGTCTTTTCATATAATAAGGAGGACTTGTTACGACACAATCAATACAGTCGTTCGGCAAATGGGCTAACACACTCAATGCATCACCTCGAACAAAGTATGGTGCCAATAAAGTTTTGTCACTTATATATTCATTAATACTTATCATTTTTCTCTCCTGAAGATTTCATATCTAATTTATTACCGAAAACCCCAATTAGTTGATATATTCCTGTTAAAGTATAGCATATGGCAGACTATGTCCGCAAGCTAACTAAAAAATCAAAACCCCTCTTTCTTGATCTTGTAGTATAATAACTACTGAAAATAATCGGTGACTACTAACCCCTAAGGCGTTCTCACCAGTTTAAATGTAAAGGAGTGGTTTTGACATGGATATTTTAAAACAATTTGACGGAAAAATCAATGGCACTTTGGAAACTTTTGACCGAATTATTATTAATGGCTTATCTTATACCAGTCTTGTATTTGGCTTACAAGACTGGTAATTATATTTGTTATTCAAAACATAAAAATTTCAAATACAACAGTCCTTTCTATAGCTAAAACAGGTTTTAAGCAATTACTGAATCTCATTCCAAAAATATTTTCTCCAATGGTTAACGGAATGATACGATTTAAGTCTTTGAATTTCTTCCTCTTTGAGACCATATAATTTGTGTTGATTGATTCTTAAATCGATAAGCCTCATAAAATCTTCGGCTGTTTCTGCCACATGTTCTTTTCTGACGCCATACACATTTTCCATAGCAATGGAAGTTCCTATCATATCAAGTCCCATGCCAAGAGAGGAAAGGGTTTTATTCTTTGTACCTCCTCCGTTAACTAATGGAAGCAGGATCAAATGCTGTTTCGACAAATATTCTTCAAAATCTTCAGCAAATTCTGTATATTCTATCATCACTCCCAATGATGACAAGTGATCCATCTTGTTTTTCAACTGTTTGTACCGAATCTTTCCAAGAAAAGAAATTTGAATCTTATTTTTAAGTTCTTCCGATCTTTTTATAAATAGACGGATCAAATCATCCATCAATCCGCTGGCATAATATCTTGTTAACCCGCCAGGAAAACATAAACGAAGCTTCTCGCCTTTATTCCATTCTATAGGAGAATAACCATCAATCAATGGCGTAATTGGATGTGGTATATATTTTGCATCTGCCAAATACACAGCACGGTAAAATTCTGCATCTGCCTTGCCCACAGTAAATACTTTTTCTGAAACCCCTGCAGCCTTTTTATCAATCGCCAGAGCCTGCATAAAACCATATAGACAAAATGCTCTTGTAATCAGATTTCTATGCCTTACAAATCCTCGTAAATAGATCATGGGACCACTGTCCATTCCTATTGTATAAATCTGAGCATTGCAATTTTTCAGGAGGAAAAGCGCAGTAAAATACGGATAGTATATAATTTTATGATATGCCTGTACATCAATTGTATAACAAGGGATATCGTGATACAGATTTTTGGGAAGCATACCCAGAAAGTTTCTTTTTTTTGTTCTATTTGCCAATTTGCTCCAAGAAACAAAATTTATATGTTCTGGAAGCTCAGACATGATTTTCTCCTTTTTATAAACAATCAAATCTACATTCAAATCGGGATTCGTAACACTTAAAATATCATTTGCCAAAATCACCGCCCCCCCCAATACGTTCCCCTGCTTTTGATGGCTCATAAAGAGAAATAAACAGTATTTTATCTGTCATTTTTCATTACCTCCTAAAATTTCAGCATCTATGTACAAATGCTGTCAAATCTGAAGACGATATTTTCGACATTTTTTGACGGTTCTAAACAGGCTCTCCCACTGATCACAAATCGAAACTACTGAACATTTTTGACTGTCAGCCATTGCCGTTACTGCAAGCCTTTTTCGTCGTTCTTCATCGCAAATCAAATGGTATAAAGCCTGGGCAAATTTTTTAATATTATTGTTTTCTACCAAAATACCATTTTTTCCATCTTGAATCTGATCGTGAACAGTAGGATAGCTGTCTGTCACCACAGGCACACATCCACATTGCTGTGCTTCTGCTATTGCCATACAAAATCCTTCCTGAGAGGAGGCCATCACCAAAATCGAGGCTTCTCGCATATAAGGTTTGGCTTCTTGAAAGCCTTCAAAAACAACATTTTTTAAATCCAGTTCTTTTGCATGCTTCTTTTCATTTTTAAGAAATGCATCATCCCCAATAATACGAAATGTCCAATCTGTCACTTTGTCTTGTATCATCTTCCATGCTTCCAGTAAATACCACACACGTTTTAATTCAATAATCCGTCCTACAAAAATAACTTCCTTCTTTTTCTTGTCAATATTGATGGGATATTCCTCAACCGAATATGGCAACGGATTAGCAATTACCTTTAATCGTTCTTCCTCTGCCCACTTGATAAGATACTTTGCATCTCTTTTTGTCGCATTGCTAAGCAGCACCCATGCATCTGAGTGGATATAATCCTTTCTAAATTCAGGATATACTCGTATCCATCCGGCCCTTTCTCCAAAAACAGTATAAAATATTTTTTGCCGAAGCCTTGTAATCTGCGGAATATTTTTAATTACCCCATGATGACATTTAATAAGGACAGAATCCAGGCAGCGCATTGCCCGATCCACTGTGGAAGACGGCATTCATTGATTAATTACAACATCCGGCTCCAGTGTAGTAAGAACCTGTCTTAACTTTTTTTCCAAGAATTTAAATTCCATGCATTTTATTGCCCCATCTCGTATATTGGTCATGCCGTCAATACGAATTGTTTTCACCCTGCTATCTACCATCTCTTTGATACCATTGGTACGGTCCCACAAATAGATAACACAAACCTCATGTCCTCTTTTCACCATTTCGTTTGCTAATGTTCTTGTTACCGTTTCGCCCCCCGTATACAGGCCAGAAGCGCATTAAATATACTAATTTCATGATGGTCTCCTTAAAATTAAAATAACAATTGATCCAATAAACACAAATGTTTTTTACTTGCCGCTATTACATGTTTATAATCCGAGTGATGTCCATGGATCAAATAGTCTGTAATCTTCTCCGGCGATGTTATATTTTTCAATAATGAATAAGGATCTGAATAACCAATACTCTCTAAAAAATTCGTTAATTTATTGTCATAACAGATCGGGTATTGGCGCTTCTCTAATACCATACCTATAATCAATGCATGAAATCTTGTTGACAGCAAGCCTTTGCATCTTGCTATATATCGAATCAACTCTTTTCCATTTTTTCCGTTATAGATACATGTATCGATTACTGCAGAAGGATTTCTTTTTCTTGCAGATAAAAGAAGCTCATTGATATAAGCTTCCTCGCTCTTTTCCCGGGAAAATCCGAGAATGCATATCTTAATCTTCCATTTTAAGATTAAATCTATGACAGCATGAATGGTCTTTTCATAATTCTCAATATATTTTTTTCGTTCCTGATAGGTCCTTTTATTTTCCCGCAAATTAATTACATTGATACAAATCAATTCCTGTTGGGTAATTTCTTCTCCTATCCATTTTTTCAAATCAAATCCAAGTACAATATCTGGTATATAAGTTACCTGGGAAAGTTTTGAAAATAGTTGTGCAGAATATTTATCTCGAAATATAATTTTGTTGTATTTTTTAAATACAGCCTCGCATCTTTCCTTATATTTTCTCTTTAAAATCTTAACCTTTTCAGCCGAAAAAACCTTGCAATATGGAAAAAAGAGTGCTATTATTACGAAGTAATCTGAGTGCAACACAATTATAACTTGTGTTGCACTCAGATTTTCTGTTCGTTCATATTTTCCGCTGCGTTGTGTACGCTTCGCAGCACATTGTACTTTGTGAGTACTGCCTCCCCGCTTTATCGGGTGCAAAATGATATGCCTTCATGCCGTGCATGCTTCGCAGCACATCGCACTCTGCGAGTATTGCATCCCCCGTTTTATCAGGTGCAAAATGGTAAGGTGAAATGTTGATCTGCTGTACAGTGTTATTCAACATTTTGAAAATCCTGCTCCGAATCTCCGGCTCTGGTATCTCCCATCAGCTCCTGTAAGGTAATTCCATCAAAATAATCATTGGTCATCTTGTAAAATTCGGTCCACATGGGCAGGGTTTTACAGATTTCGGCACGTTCACATGTCTTGGCTTCGCGGCTGAGACAGGCTACCGGAGCCAGATCTCCTTCCACCAGCCGCAGGATATCCCCCACACGATACGCGCCAGGCCGGGCCGTCAGCTTATACCCTCCTCCCTTCCGCTGTAAGCCTTCAATCATGCCGTTTTTAGTCAACGCCGGAAGGATCTGTTCCAGGTATTTCAGGGAAATATTTTGCCGCTGGGCAATAATCTTCATAGGGATATACCCATCTTGATAATGCTCCGCCAAGTCAATCATCACTCGCAGCGCATATCTCCCTCTTGTTGACACCATCATATCATTCTTTCCCCTCATGAAACAGTGCCGTAGACAGATATCGGTCGCCGGTATCAGGAAGCAGCGCAACGATGGTCTTCCCCTGGTTTTCCGGGCGCTTGGCAAGCTCCACAGCGGCAAAAACAGCAGCGCCGGAAGAAATGCCCACAAGAACCCCTTCGGTCCTGCCGATCAGCCTGCCGGTTAAGAAAGCATCTTCATCCGAAACCGGGAAGATCTCATCATAGATACCGGTATTGAGAACATCCGGAACAAAGCCCGCCCCAATCCCCTGAATCTTGTGAGATCCGGCAGTGCCGGCAGAAAGAACAGGCGAGGACGCAGGCTCCACCGCAACCACCTTAACGTCTGGGTTCCTGGATTTTAAGTATTCCCCCACACCGGTCACGGTTCCGCCGGTACCAACCCCTGCCACGAAAATGTCCACCTTGCCATCCGTATCCTCATAAATCTCGGGACCCGTATTTTCTCTGTGGGCCTTGGGATTGGCAGGATTTACAAACTGGCCGGGAATAAAGCTGTTGGGAATCTCACCGGCAAGCTCCTCTGCCTTTGCAATGGCGCCCTTCATCCCTTTGGCGCCTTCTGTAAGCACAAGCTCGGCTCCGTAGGCTTTCATGATTTGCCTGCGTTCCACGGACATGGTTTCCGGCATTACGATGATAATCCGATAACCTCTTGCCGCAGCCACAGACGCTAAACCAATCCCGGTATTGCCGCTGGTAGGCTCAATAATCACCGAATCCGGCGTCAGTCTTCCCTGGGCCTCCGCCTGCTCGATCATCTCCTTTGCAATGCGGTCCTTTACAGAACCGGCCGGATTGAAATATTCCAGCTTGGCTACAACCTTTGCCTTAAGATGAAACTCTTTCTCAATATGGGTCAGCTCCAAAAGGGGCGTCCTGCCGATAAGCTGGTCGGCTGATGTATAAATACGACTCATAAATTATACCTCCTTCACTGCGTCAAAGCCCTTCTGCAAATCCTCTAAAATGTCGTCAATATGCTCGGTACCGATGGAAAGACGGATGGTATTGGGTTTAATATCCTGCTCGGCCAGTTCTTCTTCACTGAGCTGGCTGTGGGTGGTGGTAGCTGGATGGATGACCAGGCTCTTCACATCTGCCACATTGGCAAGCAGGGAGAAAATCTTCAGATTGTCAATAAACCTGTGAGCCTCCTTTACGCCGCCCTTGATTTCAAATGTAAAAATAGAACCGCCTCCATTAGGAAAATATTTCTCGTACAATTCATGGTCCGGATGGTCCGGCAAAGAGGGATGATTAACCTTTTCAACCTGCTGGTGGTTCCTTAAAAATTCTACTACCATCTTCGTATTTTCTCCATGCCGCTCTAGTCGCAGGGACAGGGTCTCAATGCCCTGCAGAAGCAGAAACGCTGCAAAGGGAGAGATGGCAGCGCCCGTGTCCCGAAGCAGGATTGCACGGATGTAGGTTACAAACGCCGCAGGACCGGCTGCCTTTACAAAGGATACGCCGTGATAGCTGGGATTCGGATCTGCAATGGCAGGATACTTTCCGCTTTTTGTCCAGTCAAATTTCCCGGAATCTACGATCACACCGCCTAAGGTAGTGCCGTGACCGCCCAAAAACTTTGTGGCAGAATGTACTACAATATCTGCGCCATGCTCAATGGGACGAATCAGATAGGGAGTGCCAAAGGTATTATCCACCACCAGCGGCAAGCCGTGCCTGTGGGCAAGCTCTGCCAAAGCATCCATATCCGGAATATCACTGTTGGGATTGCCCAGGGTTTCAATATAAATCCCTCTGGTGTTCTCCTGAATCGCAGCCTCGGTTTCCGCCAGATCATGAATATTTACAAAGGTGGCCGTAATGCCCAGGCCCGGAAGGGTGTGTGCCAGAAGATTGTAGGTGCCGCCGTAGATGGTCTTTTGCGCCACAAAATGGCCGCCGTTCTGGCCAAGAGCCTCAAGGGTATAGGTGATTGCCGCCGCACCGGAAGCAAGAGCCAAAGCCGCAGCTCCCCCTTCCAGAGCCGCCACCCTCTGTTCCAGCACATCCTGAGTGGAATTTGTCAGTCTGCCGTAAATATTGCCTGCATCGGCAAGGCCAAATCGAGCGGCTGCATGTTCACAATTGCGGAACACATAGGAGGTGGTGGCATAGATAGGCACTGCACGGGCATCCGTTGCAGGATCCGGATTTTCCTGACCCACATGAAGCTGCAGGGTTTCAAATTTGTAATGAGACATACGTGTGATTTCCTTTCGTTTTTTTCAACATCATATTCTGTAAAATATACCTGCCTTGCAGATATAAAAAACCGGAAGATCCCGAAAAGGTCTCCCGGCTGCAAGCAATTTGTGATTTGCCCAAATTACGCGCACTATGACTTTCCCTTTCGTTTGACCTATTATTTAGGTCGGTATAATCATAACGCGTATCACCTACTTTGTCAATAGGTAAATGTAATTATTTCCATTTTTTACGCCAACGCTCCTCCCAGCGCTTTACAGTTTTCAAGCCCCTCCTCATCCGGCGCTTCATTACAGATCACACTGTCACATACAAGAACCGCCCCCTCCTCCCGGCAGGTATCCTCCCAGCTCTGCATCCACTCTCCGCTGCCCCATCCATGAGAGCCAAACAAAGCAATCCTTTTGTCCTTTAAGCTGCTCTTGCAGGAATCAAACATCGGTTCAAACTCACTTTCCTCCAGCTGCTCACTTCCCATAGACGGACACCCAAAAGCAATCGCGTCATAGGAATCCATCATGGAAGCATCAAATTCCCCGCAGGTCATCAGAAAAACCTGCCCTCCCTTCTCCTTGACACCTTCTGCCACAGAAGCTGCCATTGTCTCTGTGTTTCCTGTTCCGCTCCAATAAACAACTGCAACCTTAGCCATTATGATTTCCTTCCTTTCTTTTTTTGCGTACTCCCAAGGCTCTCCTGTATCTGGCCAAAAATCATCATATAATCCCAAATACCAAGAACCTCCGGGAATACATTTTTATAATCTATGAACAGCTCACAACGAGCCGGTCAAGCGAATGATATTTCCGGAACACCTCATCATATACCCTGGTGCACTTTTTGAACCGGGCAAATTTACGTTTGGCTGCTTCCACATTTCCATATACCTTCCACACGCCCGTGTACTTTGCCCCGGCTGCGCCGTACTTGATAAACGCCTCCACGTCCTCCGGAGGATATCCCAAAAACAGTCCGATCTCATGGGGAAAATCCTCGCCGGCTTCCAGACGGTGAATCAGATAAGCCACACATTTTCCCTCCTCACTGACAGGATAATTCTGTGCAGCCAATATCCTTTGTGCCGACTCATCTGCCAAATCCCTTTTCAGCTTTTGGGGACGATACATGTAAATCAGAGCTCTGCCTTTTTTGTTTTTCATGGGAATCAAACGGATTCCACGGGAGGCAAACCGTCTGTTCACCTGCCGAATACCGGCCAGAAGCCTTTCCCCGTCTTCCGCCTGACAGCTAAACAAATTCCCTGTCTTTAATCCTGCCAGTGTAGGCGCACAGTGGCGCACAATTAATTCCTCCATCACAGGCTTCACACTCCTTTTTAGTTAGTTTTAGCTAACTCATGAGCAAAAGAAAAATGTCCTTTGGTATTAAGCCAAAAACATTCCTCCTGGACATGAGATTCCTTTTTAAGTTAGTTATTGCTAACTACGCTAGATTATACTATCTTACCTGCCATTCTGTCAATAACATGTAATGAAGATGAATTGATAAAATTTATCGGGTGACAATGCCAAATGCGCCCGCCAAGCTTTCGTAATTGGTAGTGCGTCCGCCGCCGGGCGCATGGAGGTTTACTGTCTATTAGAATTATTTATCAAATGCTCCGAACTCAAACAAGCTCATCTGTTGACCTTCCCTCATGCATTTGTTTCTCAGCCTGATCTGCTGCCGCACAAGAATGTCTTCTGAAACCGGTTTGACAAAGGGAGAGACTTCCCCTGAACTGGTCAAAATCAGTTCCTCCTTTGCCCTGGTCATGGCCACATAGAGAAGCCTTTTTTCCTCCTCCAAATCGGTTTCCCGGCCCGGGTATTCCAAAGGAATCAGACCTGCCCTGAGGCCATGAAGGAGAACCACAGGAAACTCCAGCCCCTTTGCACCGTGTATGGTCATTAAGGTTACGGAATCTGAGGTATAATGCTTTCCCCCGCACCGTTTTAAGTCACTTTCTCTGCCAAAGGCAAGGGACGCAAGCATTTCCTCCATAGTCTTATAAAATACTGCCATGGAAGCCAGCTTTTCCATGGCCGGATCAGAAAGTAAATCCATATCCCTTGTCCAGGAGTCCCACAGCTTCCGGGGATTTCCCCGTCTGCAGGAGGTCTGATACTTTTCAGCCAAAGCAGGGTAACTGCATTGTGAAATTTCTTCCACATTCCACAAAAGCTTCAGGCACTGCCTGCGGGACAAAGGATCCTGGGGATTCAGAATGCTTTTGAAAAATCCCAGGCTTCCCCGAACCGAATCCTCCTCCAGAAAATCCTCTCGTCCTGTGACAACATAGGGAATCCCCTCCTTTTTCAGACACGTTTCCAAATGCTCTGCCTGGCGGTGGGTGCGGTAAAGGATCGCAATATCTGCAAAGCTTCTGGGACTGCGGTCATCCGGACAGGAATATCCCTCCTGAGCGTCCAGCATATCGATTCCGCCAATCAGACGGTTGATTTCCTTGGCTGCAAAGGTTGCCTCTTCCTTCTGGCTGGATGCATGTATCAGGCGAACCGGGAAACCAGATTTTTGGACAGGCTTCAAAATAGTCCCGGCATCTCCCAGTACGGCCAGAGACGCAGTCAAAATCTCCGGAGATGAGCGGTAATTCCTTGCCAGGCTGATTTTCTCCAAGCCTTCCTTCTGACAAAACCGCTGAAAGCCTTTTAAATCTGCCCCTCTAAAACCATATATGGCCTGATTAGGATCTCCAATGATAAAAAGCTCCCTTCCGTCCTGACTCCATGCCTGAATCAGCTTGTACTGCAGCGGGCTGATGTCCTGAAACTCATCCACCAAAAGATAAGGAAACGTCTGGATATGCTCTCTTGCCTTCTCCAACGCTTTCATAAGAAGGTCGTCAAAATCCAGGGCATGGAAGGCCGTAAGGCGGTCTTGATAGCATTTGACAGCCTGGTCAAGCTTCGTCATCTCCTGGCCGTCCCCTTCCTTTGTATCGGATTCTGCCATTTCCAGCTTTCTTTTAGAAATCTTCCTCAAAAGAGATTTCGGCTTTTCCCTGATGTCAAGCTCCTCTGCAATCTCCCTTGCCATTTCCAGAACCATACTGTCCTCTGCCAGTATAAATTCTTCCCCTGAAGCCCGAAGCAGCTCATAACACAGCGAGTGGAAAGTACCGATCCGGATCCTTTTTGAAATACTTTTTCTTCCGATCTGAGCCTCCAGGCGGCTCCTCATCTCCTGGGCTGCCTGATTGGTAAAGGTAACTGCCGTGATCTCTGACGGCTTTACCCTGCGGTTCTGCAGTAAGTAAAGAATGCGGGATACCAATGTTTTCGTCTTGCCGGTTCCCGGCCCTGCAATCACGGCAATATGAGGAGAAATCGTTTGAACCGCTGTAAGCTGTTCTTCATTCAGAGAGTCTGGCTTTATACTCTTTTCTATTGGGGCCGGCTTTATACCGCAATTATCTCGAATATCTTCCGGGCTTCCCGCCTCTGCAGCTCTCCTCTTATCCCGGCCATTTTCCGACCCTTCCAGGCTTCCGCCCTCCGCAGCTCTCCCCATACCCAGGCCATTTTCCGCTCCTTCCAGACTTCCGCCCTCTGCAGCTCTCCCTGTCTCCTGTCCGCTTTTGCGCTCTGCTTCATCTTTATCGCCGGTCAGGCTCACGCCTCCCCCTTGAAACAGGCTCATCTGACCCTCCATGGACTCCAGCTCCCATGGCTCAAACAGCCGGATCACGCCATATTCTCCGTCAAAGCCGGGAAAACACCTTACCCTTCCCTGCCGCAGCCGCCGGATTCCCTCCCCGATCTGATAGCCGCACTTACTCTGAATCCGTTCTTCCGGCAGCTCTCGCAGAATAGAAAACTCCGGCCCCAGCTTTGCCAGCATTTCCTCATACTGCCTCATGACCCCTGTACTGGAAGCAGAACGGCCCGTACAGGCGCCGATTACTTCGGGAAGCGGCACCAGGCTCTCATAAGGCGCTGCCCCCGGACGCACAAATCCCTCCTTGCGGTCTGCAAGCTGTGCAATCCGGTGAGAAACGCCTAACGTAAGCTTTTTGCCGCACACAGGACATTTTCCCTGATATTTTTCCGCCTCCTTAGGACTTAGACACAGGTGACATTTTCGATGCCCGTCATAATGGTATTTCCCTTCCTCCGGGAAAAACTCTATGGTGCCCATAAGTCCCTGCCCCTCCTGAACTGCTCCGTATAATCCGTCATAGCTCATGGAAATGTCCAGCAGATTGGCTTCCCTCCCCAGCTTGGCCGGAGAATGGGCATCCGAATTGGAGATCATCTGTAAACGATCCAAAGCCGACAATCTCCAGTTCATAGGCGGATCCGAGGAAAGCCCGGTCTCAAAAGCATGGATATAGGGCGACAGGTCTTCAAAACATTCCTCCACCGTATCGAATCCGGAAAAAGCCCCAAACATGGAAAAATGAGGAGTCCAGATATGGGCCGGAACAAAAATAGCCCTGGGACAGATTTCCAGGGTAATCTCCAGCAGGTCCCGGCTGTCTAGCCCCAATATGGGTCTGCCGTCTGAATGAATGTTGCCGATGGTTTCCAGCTTTCTTGACAAAAGCTCTGCCTCATAAAGTCCTGGCAGCAGAATCAGGTTATGTACCTTCCGCACCCGCCCGTTTTTCTTATAGATTGAGCTGATTTCCCCGGAAATCACGAACCTGGGACAGCCGTTTTCCCCCAGAATCCGGTCTTGTATCTGCAGCTCCTTTCTCAGACAATACAGCCCGTCTTCTGCAGGAACCAGCTTTTCTCCCAATTCCTTCCGCCAGGCCGGGTGAGTAAAATCTCCGGTTCCCAAAAGATCAATTCCCTTTCTTCTGGCCCACAGCTCCAGGTGCTCCGGAACACATTCCCTGCTGGTAGCCCGGGAATACCGTGAGTGAATATGCAAATCCGCAATATACATAATTTCCCTCCTATCTGGCTAAGGAACTGTCCCAAAATAACTTACCATGTTCCTTGTCTTTTTCTCCGGACTATCGGTAGGTTATTTGGGGACAGTTCCTAAGAAATAAGCTCCAGCACGGCATAAGTCCTTCGGCCAAGATCATCCGCAAGAGGGACACACTCTGCCTGTTTCTCCACCTCATCCGGAAGCTGGTACAAATCAATAACCTCCAGCCCCTTTCCCTCATAATACTTCCTCAGATAGTCCCTTCCTGCATGGAGGCTGCTGGACAGAAAATAATTGCGGTGCATCTTCTGCTTTACATGCATTTCCTCTGCAATATACTCAATCCAGCTCACAAACGTCTTCAGATTATAATCATTCAGTGAATACCCCACGAACAAAAACACATGGTCAATCAGCAGAGATTTCAAAAAGGTCTCCATCAGCCGATGGGTATGGGAATAATGGAGATAGTCATCCTCCTTAAACACCAGCTTTTCCGGCTGACGGATATCACCGTGAAGCTTTAAAAGATAATGGGAGGAAATTCCGGTCATCAGATCCTTATCATCCCGTATCACCTCATAATCTCTGGCCACCTGATCTAAAAGCGTATCAAAATTGGTGGTTACAATGTGCTTGGGACGAAGGGCTGCGATCAGCTCGTCCAGCAGATTGGGGGCAATGTCCTCCGGCAGCATGGATTTAATAAGGGAATAGTAGGAGGAATGGCCTTCACTTTCATCCAGGCAATAGTAATATTGAGGAATCCGAATATATTCCTCTGTGGCCAGACGGCCGTTGGTAGGATAATCGATCTTCTCGGCAAATGCCTGGACAAGCTGTCCCCAGGTAGGGAGCCCGGAATTTTTCGACACTCCGGCTCCCACAAAGATGACCAGCTTATCCCGGTTCAGCGCAAGTGACAGATCCTCTATCATCTCATAAAAAGTCATACCTCTCCTCCCTGTATTCCCGAACAAATTCTGTTCGCAAGCTCTGTTCCTAAACAGTTTTTGATTCCAAATCGCATCCCTTTTCCAAGCTTTCCCTGAAATGTGTCTGGTTCTGCCCCGTTCTTTCTTACATTTCCACCACACGGGTTGCGATCCGCTCCCGGAACCATACGTCATGCTCCACTAAAATCATGGCAGGCTCGTATTTTAAGATCAGCTCCTCAAGCTGCATCCGTGAAAAGACATCTACATAATTCAGCGGCTCATCCCAAACATATACATGGGCCGGGGTCAAAAGGCTGGCGGCAAGCAATACCTTCTTTTTCTGGCCTTCTGAAAAATCCTCCAGCTTCTTTGCAAACTGTTCCCGCTCCATGTCCAGCTGTCTCAGAAGCGCAAAAAACCGTCTTTCCTCCAATCCCCGGTTCTCACAAAAGTCTCTCACATCACCGTGAAGAAACCGGGTATCCTGATTCATGTAGGAAATCACCAGATTGGACGCTGCCGTCAGCTCTCCTTGTGTAATAACCGGCATGGACTTCCCGCCCTTTTTATCTTCTCCGTCTGTAAAAAAGGTTCCTGTCCTCCCATACCTGAGCAAGGTCTTTATGAACGTAGATTTTCCGCACCCGTTTCCTCCATGCAGAAACACCCGCTCCCCCTGCATCAGCTCAAAGCAAAAGCCCTTCAGCACATCCTTTCCGTCCTCCCCATACCGGACGGACAAATCCCTGCAGGTAATCAGACGGTCCTTGTGAAAGGTCAGAGGATTCAGCTTCAGCGCGGCAGGATTCTCAATATCCTGCAAAAGCCCTTCCTTTTCCTCTATGGCCCGTTCCATGCGCCGCTTGTACTGGCTGACCCTGCTCTGCATTTTCTTCGTCTTTGCCCCAATATAGGGCCGTGTGCCAATCCCATGATCTGGATTTTCGATTGGGTCATACCCGATCTTCCTGCTCTCATTCTGATCCGCCCACCTGCTGCTCTGGTCCGCCGCCCGTTTCAGGGAAGCGATCTCCCTCCTGTGCTTTTCGTTCTCCTTTTTGGCAAAAGAGTCCTTTCGTGTCTTGTTTTCCCACCATATGGAAAAATTTCCGCTTTGTACCTGGATGGTCTTCCGGTTCAGAACCAGCACATGATCCACACAGGCATCCAGGATATCCCGGTCATGAGAAACCAAAAGATACCCTCTTTTTCCCTGAAGATATTTTTTAACACAGGCCCTGGTTTCCTGATCCAAATGATTGGTAGGCTCATCGATCAGGAGAAAATCCTGTTCTTCGGAAAATAACACTGCCAGCAAAAGTCTTGTCTGCTGTCCGTGGCTTAAGCTCTCAAATGGCTGATACAGCGTCTCTGGTTCCATATTCAGCTTGGCAAGCTCCCGAATCACCTGCCAAGCCTCACATCCCGGCTTAATCATCTCCAGAAAATCCGAGGCACATTCCTTTCTCTGCTCATCCGTAACCTCATACGGAAAATAATCAAACCCGGCAGGTGCCGTAATCTGGCCGGAATAATCATATTGTCCGGTCAGCAGCCGAAGAAAGGTCGTCTTTCCCTTTCCGTTTCTTCCAATCAGCCCCAGCTTCCAGTCCGTATCCACACAAAAGGAGACATTTTCAAAAATATTGTCCGGGCTTCCCTCATAAGCAAACGTAAGATTTATCACATTGATCTGTGCCATGCACATCCCTCCCTGCACATAAGAAACGGTTCACAAATAACCTGTAAATCGTTCTGAAACCTTCATGCGCCACATGGAGTCAGGATCTCACGCCCCTTTGACGCCCATAAACGGACATCAAAAAAGAGAGGTGGTGAGAATCATAATCTACCTTCGGCAACATGAACAGCAGTAGTCCTACAGACTGCTGCATACAAAAGCTTCCATGTCTCAAAAGCAGATTATTTTCTCATCCTTTCACCTCTCTCTTGTATTCTGTTTTTTAGCCTATCACATCTTTCGGAAATTTGCAACTGTTTTTTGCTGCTGTCAGAAATCTGTCAGAGATCTGTCAGGAATCCTGGCACTGACTCCGCTCCTCCATCCCCAGCTTCAATGCTCCCATAATCCCCTGGTCGTCATGCAGAGAGGGCGGCACAATATAAGACTCCATGTTCTCCAGCTCCTTCGTCTTAAGATACCCGCCTAACATTTCCGTTACCTTTTTCCGCACCAAAGGGAACATTTGTTCCTGGTGCATCACGCCCCCGCCTACAATAATCTTTTGAGGACTTAGCACAAATATATAATTGGTAATGGCATAGGCCAGATAATAAGCCTCCAATTCCCACACCTCCTGCCGATCTGCCAAGGCAGTTCCCTTGGCTCCCCAGCGCTCCTCGATGGCCGGCCCGGCAGCCAGCCCCTCCAGGCAATGACCGTGGCTGGGACATTTTCCCTTATAGGAATCATCCTTTCTTGCAGGAATCAGCATATGGCCTCCCTCCGGGTGCTGCATCCCGTGAAGAAGCTTCCCTCCTGCCAGGACGCCCACGCCCACACCAGTTCCCACCGTAATATAAATGGCAGTGTCCAGACCCTTGGCACAGCCCCAGGTGCTTTCCCCCAGCATGGAGCCGTTTACGTCCGTGTCAAATCCCACCGGTACATTTAAGCCTTCCCGAAAATATCCGCAGATATCATACCCGCGCCACGCCAGCTTCGGCGTCATCATAATATGTCCATAGGTCTCTGACTTCCGGTCCAGATCTACCGGGCCAAAACACCCGATCCCCAAAGCCTCAATGTCCTTATCCTGAAAATAGGCAAGCAGCTTTGGCATGGTGATCTCCGGTGTCTCCGTGGGAATGGATACCCGGTCCAAAATCCTTCCCTCCTCTGTTCCCACTGCACAGACCATCTTGGTGCCGCCTGCTTCCAATGCTCCAAATCTCATCTTCTTCCTCCTCGCTTTTTAACAGCCGTTTCTTATCCCTTCTGTCATTGCTTTTATTCCATAAGCTGCAGCCTTACCGGATAAAGTTCGTTCCGATCTTTTCCTCCGGAACAGGACAGGCAATCCCTGCCGCCTTACCGGCCTCAATACACCGGATCAACCACGCCATGTTCTGCCCGATTCCCCGCATGATCTGCAGTCCCTCTAAATCCTGTCTAACCTCGTCCGGCGTATTTCCATGAACCATATTCCAGTAGTTAGAGGAAACCATAGGCATCCGGTTGATTGAAAAATACTTATTCAGCACATCCACAGACGCCGTAGTGCCTGCCCGCCTGGCCGACACCACCGAAGCCCCCGGCTTTCCGGCAAAAGCGCTTTTTCCGGAATAAAATGCCCGGTCAAGAAATGACAGAATCCGTCCGCTGGGATGGGCATAATAAACCGGTGAACCAAATACAAAACCGTCCGCCGTCTTGGCCTTGTCCACAAACTGATTTACCAAATCGTCTCCAAACACACATTTCCCCAGCTTTGCGCAGGCCCTGCACCCGATACAGTCCCGGACCGCATCCCCTCCCAGCTGGAATATTTCCGTCTCCACCCCTTCCTTCTCTAAGGAAAACGCTACCTCCCGAAGGGCCGTATAGGTACACCCTTCCTTATTGCAGCTTCCGTTTAGCAGCAAAACCTTTGCCATAACAAAATCTCCCCTTTCTTCTATTTCATTCTGCCTAACAGGCATACTTAGTTGCCAAAAGATTGTTTGAAACGATTTACACAGCTTTGTACCAGATGCTTTGCCAGCACCGCCGTAGTCACGGCTCCTACACCGCCCGGCACCGGAGTGGCCATGGACGCCTTTTTTTGGATGCTGTCAAAATCCACATCCCCGCAAAGCTTCCCATCCTCATCCACATTGATTCCCACATCCACTACCACCGCATCCTTTGCCACATATTCTCCATCCAGCATTCTGGCCCTTCCTGCCGCTGCCACCAGAATCTCGGCTCCCTGGCAGGTTCCCTTTAAATCCTTCGTGCGGGTATGGCAGATCGTCACGGTTGCATTTTCCTTTAGCAGAAGCATGGATAAAGGCTTTCCCACCACCATGCTGCGGCCCACGATCACTACCCGCTTTCCGGTAATCGGAATCTGATTGTGCTTTAACACCTCCACCACCGCTTCTGCCGTACAGGGGGCAAAGCCGGAATCATCTCCGGCAAACACCTTTGCCACATTCACAGGAGAAATCCCGTCTAAGTCCTTTCCGGGATCGATCATTGCCTCCAAATCCTTCTCACAAATCTGCTTTGGCAGGGGACGCAGCAATAAAATCCCGTCCACATCCTTGTCCTCGTTGATTCGTTTGAACTCCCTCTTAAAATCCTCGTGTGAAATCTCCTGCGGATAAGAAAATGCCTCTGCCCGCAGCCCAAAGCTTGCCAGCTTTTTTACTGCGCTTCTCTCATAGGACACATCATCCGGCCTTTCCCCTACCCGGACAATGGCAAGCTTAGGAATTTTCCCGCCTAACGTATCCAGCATTTTCTTTACGTCCTCTTTTATCCTGGCAGAAGTCTCTGCACCCTTTAAGATCTCCATGCAATTCCTCCGTTTCTGTTCTGAACACTGTTTGGCATACCTCTTTTATCAAGCGCAGCCATGGCTCTGCTTACACAGCCGCACCCGCACCCGCTCATAAATCTCATCTGCCCTTTTGGCGCCTGTCTGAATCATATCCTCTGCCTTCTGGTTAAGCTCCTCTGCCCTTGCCCGGTTCTTCATGGATTTCGTATTGATATACACGTTCATCACCGCGCCGTTCAGGGCAGCCCTGGCGAACTGCACTGCCACTCCCACGTCGGATACTGCCATGATACTGCCCTTCTCCTCCAGCAGCTCCAGAATATCCAGCACCCCCATCGCCTTTTCCATCATTTCCATGGGTACAAGGCTGGCAGCCGTTAGCCGGGATTCCATCACCTGTTCCTTTTCCGTTCTCTGTTCTTCCGTTTCTGCAGGAAGCTTATACGCCTCCGCCAAAGGCGCAAACACCTGGGCATCCCGGTCTGCCAGCTCCAAAAGCTCTGTCTGAAGCTTTTCAAGCTCTGATAACCCTCTGCGGATTTCTTCCTCTGCATCTGCATACCGTTTCTTACCCACAGTCAGATTGGCCACCATCTGTCCCAAGGCTGCCCCCAGGGCGCCTCCCAATGCCGAAGCCCCGCCGCCGCCAGGCACCGGAGCCTTGGAAGACAGCTCCCCCATCCATTCCCCGATCCTCTGTTTTTCTATCATCATGCTTCTCCTTTCTCTGTTCCCAAAATGTCAAAATCACGTCCTGCCCTTTGTCTGACACTTAATGAGAGGGTCCTACTGAACTGCCTGAATGGTTTCCAAAAGCCTTTTTCTGCTTTCCAAAGCTCAAAAGCCCTGCCGGAAGCTGGGCAAGCAGAATCCCTGCAAACACCATTACACATCCGGCCAGCTCTTTTGCCGACAATCTCTGTCCCAGCAGCATCCACCCGGCCAGCACAGAAAACACGGATTCCAGACTCATCAGCAAAGAAGCCACCACAGGCGCAATATTCTTCTGTGCCACCACCTGCAGGGTGTAGGCCACGCCGCAGGACATGATTCCTGCATACAAGATGGGCATCCATGCCGCTGTGACCCCGCTCCAGGACGGCGTCTCAAGCATCAGGGCCATAAGTCCGGAAAGAATTCCTGCCGTAAAAAACTGCACACAGGAGATCACAACTCCGTCTGCCCTGGGAGAAAAATAGTCAATGACCAAAATATGCAGGGAAAAACAAATGGAGCACAAAAACACCAGAAAATCCCCTTTCCCCACAGAGAATCCCTCCTTAATGCATAAAAGGTACATCCCTGCTGCAGCTATCACTACACTGACCCACACATTCACTCCCACGGTCTTTTTCATAAACAGTCCCAAAATAGGAACCAGAATAATATAGAGCGCCGTAATAAAGCCAGCCTTTCCCACAGTCGTATAAGCAATCCCAAACTGCTGCAGAGAGCTGGCAATGCACAGAACGCTTCCGCAGCACATACCTCCTTTCATCCCCACGAGAAGCTGCGTCCGTTTCTCCTTCTCTGTCAGCCTTTCCTGTTGGCTGTTCAGCCGGCCAAGCAGGAAAATACAGGGAATCAGCACCACGCCCCCTATCAGAAAACGGCAGGCGTTAAAGGTAAAGCCTCCCACATAGTTCATGCCCTCGCTCTGTGCCACAAAGGCGATTCCCCAGATCAGCGCCGTTGTTACCAGCATTGCGCTGCTGCATAAATTTTTTTTCCTCATTGGTTCCATATTGCCTGATTTCCTCCATTCTCTGCAATCACGTTCCGCCTGATCAGATCCGTTCTTCTTACCGGTTAGCCAGCTCCTGTGTAATCTCCTCCCAGGTAATGCCCTTCACTGCCATCAGCACCATCACATGATACAGAAAATCCGAGATTTCATACTTTACCTCCTCCGGATCCGGATTCTTGGCCGCAATAATGATCTCTGCTGCCTCCTCCCCCACTTTTTTCAGAATCTTGTCCAGTCCCTTATCCAAAAGATAATTGGTATAAGAGCCTTCCTTGGGATGCTCCTTCCGGTCTGAAATCACGGCAAATACATCCTCAAATACCTTTAAGGGATTGGTCTTTTGGTTCCCTTTTTCTGCTAAGGTCCGGAAAAAGCAGCTTGTGCTGCCTGTGTGGCATGCGGCTCCGATCTGATGAACCTTTGCCAGAATCGTGTCATGGTCACAGTCTAAGTACAATGCCTTCACATACTGAAAATGTCCCGACGTCTCACCCTTTTGCCATTGCTCTTTTCTGCTGCGGCTGTAATAATTCATTTTTCCGGTGCGCAGGGTATCCTGAAAAGCCAGCTGGTTCATATAAGCCATCATCAGCACCTGGTCTGTTCTGTAATCCTGCACAATCACCGGAACCAGCCCCTGGTCATTGGTCTTAAAATCCTCCCACTGAACCGTGCTTTCAAAGGTCTCCACCTTCTGCCCTCGTTTTTTCAGCTCCCCCTTCAGCTCCATGTAGCTGCCTTCTCTTTCCTCCGGCGCCGTGAGAATGACTCCTGCACTGTGTTCTGCCGCCATGCACACGGAAATCACGGGAAGCTCCTGTTCCCTGCACAAAATAAGAAACGGCCCATCTTCCCTGGTATAGGATCCGGACTCCAGAATCTCCACATTTCCGCCGGTATCCAGCAAAATCATGGAAGCTCCCAGCTGCAGAAACTCCGAAACCCGCCCCAAAAGACGAGGGGAAGGAAGATGAACATAAATCTTTTCACTGCCGAACCGGCTGGCTGCCTCCTTGATCAGATCCACATTGTCCATATCCGAGCCATCCAGAAAGACAGCCTTGGCCCCGGCATACAGATATTTTTTCACATCCTCCAGCCGCCGGATGCGGCCTCCTGTAATCATGGGAATCTCCATCGACCGGGCCAGCTCCCTGAGAATCCCTAGGGTTGTCTCATGATCCTCGTCACTTTTTGACAGATCCCACAGCAGCAGGCCGTCCGCACCGCTGTCATTATAATGGTGAGCCAGGGTCTTTAAAGAGCGGCTGCCGATTTGTCCTTCTCCCTCCAAAGCCGTCAGCTTCCCCTCCCGGCACCCAATTGCTGCAATCAACTGTTTTTTTTCACTCATCACACATCGGCCTCCTGACATTTCCATTTTTCAATTTCGCATTAATGATAGCATTCTTTTTCTTGGGCTGCAACTGTTTCTCTTGATTTTTATCAGGAAAATGGGCAGGGCTGTAGGAATACAGCAAACCTCCATGCGCCCGGCTGCGGACGCGCCACCAATCATGAAAGCTTGTCAGGCGCATTTGGCATCCCTGATTTTAAATCGCCTCCGGCGATGGGATTTTCAAAGTAAAAAAAGAGCCAAAACCGTCTCCCGCCTTGTCCTTGAGAAACGGCCTTTGCCCCTTCTGTTTTGTGTACCTGTTATAAAAACTTCTATTGCCATATCCATTAAACCATGCCCGCTCCTCAAAAGACTTTTTCCTCTGAGCGGGACATACCTCCTCTGCCGCAATCTCTACAGGCAGCAGACAGGCCATGTGCAGCTCCTTCGGAACGGTTTGATTGTCTGATATATGGTTTCTTCTCCTTCCTATGTATTTCCGGCAACGGCTCCTATTTTAACTTAAAATAAGCTCTCCCAAAGCATGTCCCAAAGCCTTCTGTTGGTTTCTGCATCATAATGAACGCCGTCGCGGGCATAGAAACCAGACTCCTGCAAAAAGTGATAGGTGTCAAGATATTGAATACCCTCTGTCTGCATCATGTCCTCATTAAAAGAAACAATCTCCTCATCACGGATTTTGCTTCCCTTTCCCACAGGATTGACCGATAATACCACCACCTGCGCTGCTTCTGCCAAGGACTGGTAGGCAGCCGCATACTTTTCCCCATTGTGCAGATCATTGATTCCGAATCCGGATATAATCATCCAGTCTGTAATCTCCGGATGAGAGTCCATAATATCATAAGCTGCAAAAACAGCCTCGTCTGTCATCCACCTGTAACCGGCGCTGACCTTGGCCAGCACAAAACAATCCGGTATGCTGCTGATACTGCAGTTTTGCTCCAGCGCCGCAAAACGGCTGTCCCCTATAAAAATGTATCCCCTTCTTGTGTTCCCGTCCTCTGCACGATCCTCCATTTCCGATGCCACAGCCCCATGGCTGCAAAGCAGAAAAACCACCAGCAAAAGCCAAAAAATAACGTTCCTTTTGTTTCTTTTCATCATCTTTACCTCACCTATCCTTTTTCTCTGGATCAACATGTCCTTTTCTCCCATGGATAGTAAAATAATATGATGAAAAATTCCTTTCTATGACTTCTTTTTATTATCGAAAGCCTCCTGCTGCAGACGGTCAAGCTCTGCCATACATTCCTCTACGGTAGCGCCGTTTAAAAGCTCCCTTACAATCAGACAAGTATTGCCCCACTGCTCCATATCCATATTGGCATTGGATGCAAGCACATAAACATTCTTCTTCATCTTTTCGTTTAATGGCTGTAAAGCAGGAATACAATCTACCTCAACATTTTTGGAAGGAGAGATTACCTTGTTGGTATTGGCATAAAGCTCCATCGCCTCGTCCGACAGAATCACCTCCAGAACCGCCTTCGCATCCTCCAGATTTTCCGCTTCTGAACAGACTGCATACCCGGTTATAGGTACAACCGGCATCTGGCCCCGGCTGCTGGGGAATCCGATTACCAGCATTTCAAAATCCGGTTTGCCGTAAGCCGTCTCTGCATTGGCCGCCCCCCAATAGGCCATTACAATAGGAGTCTTCTGGGCCAGAAAATCCGGGCCCTCCCCCTCAATCGCCTCGTAAGTATAGGCAGCCTTTGCATCAATATACCCCTTGTCGATCATTTCCTGAAGAAATTCAAAGCCCGGGCGCATATAATCACTGTATTTGCGCTCTCCCTTATTCAGCGCCTCGATCTCCTCCTGCGTATGTCCGCCATTGTATAAATCCGCATACGCCTGGGCAAAAACAAAGTTCTCCAGCCACCAGCGGTTGGCCCCTACGGGAGTCTCGATTCCGTTCTCCTTAAACACACGGCAGCATTCCAGAAAATCCTCCGGCGTTTCAGGCAGAGAAAGACCATACTGATCAAACATATCTTTATTGATAAACAATCCGTAAGCTACCACCTCCTGGGGAATCGCTACCAGCTTTCCGTTGATCGTGTTGGCGGCCTTTACCACATCCCGCAGATTTTTGGCACATTCCAGCTCTGATAAATCCAAAAGCTTTCCTTCCTTCCCCAGAACCTGAATTGTATCTGGATTCATCAAATAAAAATCATCCATATTGTGGCGAACCCGGTCAATCACCACATCGTCATAGGTCCTCTCCTGATAATTCTCCGCCGTATAGGTTCTGTACTCCACAGTCAGATGAAGCCTTTCCTCTGCCATACTGATGGTCATGTCAAAGGCTGTCCTTGCGATATTATCTACCCCTGGTTTTGATTTTTCCATAGAGCCGAACAGATTCACAACCCTTTCTTCCTTTCCGTCGTCTGCAATCAGGTTTTGTGTCACGTCCGGCTTCTTCCCGCAGGAGGCTGTCGTAAATGCCACGGCTCCTGCCAGAAAAACTGCTGCAGCCCGTTTCCTCTCTGCCTTCCAAAACATGCTCATACTTGATTCCTTTCATGATTTTCTTTTTATGTATTGATTCAATGTTTTCTTGAGCAATCCCATATCAATCGGCTTGGAGATATGAACATTCATTCCTGCATCCAAGGCGTCCTTCACATCCTCTGCAAAGGCATTGGCAGTCATGGCAATAATCGGAATCTCCCCTGCATCCCTGCGTTTTAATGCCCGAATGGCTCTGGCAGCTTCATAGCCATTCATGACCGGCATCTGGACATCCATCAAAACAGCGTCAAACTCGCCCTCTGCCGCCCTCTCAAAACGCTCCACAGCCAGCTGGCCGTTTTCCAGAATCTCACAGGCAGCTCCCTCGACCTCCAAAAGCTCAAACAAAATCTCTGCGTTAATCTCATTATCCTCTGCCACTAATAAATGAAGCCCTTCTATGCTGTCCTGGCCTGCTGACTTATCTTCAAGATTCTCTGTATTCTGCCCTGCCTGTATCTCCAAAATCTTTTCTTTAAAAGCAGAGACAAAAAAGGGTTTGGTAAGAACTCCCACACTCTCAAGCTGAAAGGCCTCCGCTTCCACTACATCTCCATCATATGCAGTCAAGAACAGGATGGGAACCGGCTCCGCCACAACAGACCGGATCTGCCTGGCAGTCTCAATCCCGTCCATATCCGGCATTTTCCAGTCTAACAGAATCATGTGATAGCCTTGTCCTCTTTCCCATGCATCCTGAATCAGCCGGACAGCCTCCTCCCCGCCTAATGCAGTATCCACCATAACCCCCGTATGCTTCATAAGGATCTGAACGCTTCTGCAGACCTCAATATCATCATCCACTGCCAAGATTCTGGAGATTTTGCTGGTCTCCCAGAATGCCCTGTCTGCCTGTCCGTCAGGAATACGCAGCTCTACCTCTACCCGGAACAGGCTGCCTTTGTCCACCTCACTGAACACTTCTATGGTTCCGCCCATAAGCTCCACAATATTTTTCGTGATAGCCATGCCCAGGCCAGTGCCCTGCACCTTATTGGTAGTGCTGTTTTCCGCCCTGGTAAATGCCTCAAAAATGGTCTCCAAATATTCCGGCGTCATCCCGTAGCCATTGTCCTCCACCTCAATGCGGATATGCTCATATTGACCGGAACGCTGGGGCAGGCCGATGATCCGGAACCAGATGCTGCCTCCCTTGGGCGTATATTTGACTGCATTTGAGAGAAGGTTAATCAGAATCTGATTGATTCTGGTCTCATCACCTACCAGATATTCATGCTTAATGCCCGTTACCGTCACTTCAAAAGTCTGGTTTCTTCCATTGGCCATAGGACGGATAATGGCATCTACCGAGGACACCAGATCACTGAGGGTAAATTCTCCAATAGTCAGAACCACCTTCCCGCTCTCGATCTTAGATACATCCAGCACATCATTGATCAGGCTCAAAAGATGCTGGCCGGATGCCATAATCTTTCTGGTGTACTCCCGCACCTTTGCAGGATTATCGGCATCCTTGGCAAGCAGCGTGGTAAATCCCAGAATCGCATTCATGGGCGTGCGGATATCATGGGACATATTGGAAAGAAAGGTGGTCTTAGATTTACTGGCAATCTGGGCCGCCTGCAAAGCCTCTGCCAGCTGCTTATTGTGAATTTCCCGCTCTCGCTCCCGCTCCCTTCTGATACGAAACTGCTGCCTATGATTCAGGTAATATAAAATGCAGCAGAGTAAAAATGCCACCAGCATCACCAGGACCACAATCAGGATATTCTGGTTGACCGCCCTTCCCTCCTGCTGGATCGCCTCGATCGGCACATAACCAATCAGATAGACTCCTCCGTCATTCACCGCCCACATATAGATCAGGGAATGTTTATCGCGGATATTGTGATAAAACATGATATTCTTTCCGTTTCTCACACTCTCCGCCACATCATTCTGGATTTCCGGCTCCAGAATATCATTGGCACGATAAAAATCCTGAAGGTTTAAATGTCCTGCGATCCGTTCCCCCATTCCCTTGGGCTTCAGCACAAGCCTTTCACTCTTTGCATCCATAATGTAAAGCATAGCGCTGCCATTGTAAAAGCTTCCCGGCAGTGCCTCGTCAAAAGAGTCATAAATATATTCTATATAGAGAACTGCTATCTCCTGATCGTCCTTGATAACCGGACACTTTATGGTATATGCCCAGGTTCCCATATTGTTTAAATAGGACTGGGAAATCGGAAGCCCTTCCACCGTCTTGCCGGAGGAAAAGTCCAATCCCTCCTCAGAAAAGCTCCCGCCTGTGTTTGAAACTCCTTCCATCTCCCCCGCCAGAATCAGAGACAGCCGTACCATGGTCCGGTTGTTATTATAAGAACGGATAAATTCCTTTGGGTCCTCAGCCATGGTGATCTCCTGGGCAATCAGCTTCTGAAACTCCGCCTCCTTGCTTAAGATCGCCTCTAAAGTACCCTTGATCAGCCCTAAGCTTTCGCTTAAATTATGAATGGCAGAGGAGGACATCTCCGTGGATATCCTTCTGGCGACCGAAAACACCACTGCTGCCAAAACACAAAAAACAAATACAATCGACAAAATCAAGGAGAGCTCCCTCTGTTTCCTGCTCCCCTTTTGATTCCCTTTCATCCTCATCTCCATCTTAACGCCCCTGATTCGCTTCCCAGACTTTTTCATTTAATTTTCCAGATTTACAAGGTAATCCTATGTTACAATATACCACTATTACATGCCAAAGTCAAAAAGATGTTCAGAAAAAATCCTTCCGTAAAGCTCCCGCTGCTATGGCTCGAATTCCTTCACCGTAACCCTCTGTTCTCCTCCCCCGCCTCCACAATCCTCTCAATCACATCCATATAATCCGCACAGAATCTCTGATACACAGGCATCATAGCTGCCTGAAAACGAGCCTTTTCTTCATCTGAAAGCTCCACCACCACACATCCGGCGCTGCGCACCCGGCGCTGGGATGCCTCTGATCTTTGGGTCCACAGCTTCCTCTCATACAAAGCCGATTCCTTTGCACATTCTAAAATAATCTCCTGATCCTCCGGCGAAAGCTTTTCCCATGTATATTGAGACATTAACTGCATCTCCGGCACACGGGTATGCTCATCCACCGTATAATAAGGCGCCACTTCATAATGACGGACCGACTCATAGGATGGCCAGTTATTCTCTGCTCCGTCAATCTCTCCGGTCTCCAGCGCAGAATATACCTTGTCATACGTCATAGGAATCGCGGTTCCGCCCAAAGCTTCCACCATGGCTGCCATCATCTCCGATTCCTGGACCCGGATTTTCCTTCCTTTAATATCCTCCAGCCTCTGAACCGGCTTATTCGTCCAATAAAAATTCCGGGCTCCTGCGTCGTACCAGGACAGCCCGGTCAAGCCGGAGCCATCCAGAATCTCCATAAACTCATCCCCGATCTCCCCCTCCAAAATCTTCCACATGTGCTCGGAATTTTTATACAGATAAGGCATCTGAAGCACATTCAGCTCTGGCACAAACTCTGACAAGGACGAAAGGGAAGCCCGCACAAAATCAATCCCCCCATATTGAAGCTGCTCCACCACAGCCTGCTCATCTCCCAGTTCTCCTCCTGCATGGACCAGAATCTCAATCCTCCCACTGGTTCTTTCCTTCACCAGCTCGGCAAACTTGTAAGCCCCCTTTGTAGTAGGATAATCCTCTGCCTGGTTTTCCGCATACGTCAGTACAAGCTCCGGCACAGGCTCCTGCCCCTTCCCTCCATACAGCTCCCCGCAGGCTGCCAGTATCACCCCCATCATCAAAAATCCGATTCCCTGCACCATCCATACCGCAATTCTTCGTATCATTCTCTCCCACCCCCAAATCAACTCTTCCTGTTATTATAACAATAAGCCATCCTCTGCGCAACCGTTTCTCGATTCCGGCCTGCCTGCTCTCAGTGCCCTCTGCACACCGGCGAAGCGAGGGTACTGTGCTGACTGTATGACGCGCCAAAATACCCGTGCGCATCCCTCCCTCAGCCAAAAATAAAGCAGCCCACAAACCAAAAGCTTGTGAACTGCCATATTTTTCTGTTTTTATTACCCAAGAAGCCCTGGTAGCCACATACTGATTGCCGGAACAAAGGTAATCAGCAAAAGAGAAATAACCATACACAAATAGAAGGGCAGGGTTGCCTTTACTACCTTCTCCATGGGCAGCTTGGCAATGGCAGAGCCGATAAACAGAACGGCTCCTACAGGAGGTGTCAAAAGACCAATACCACAGTTAAGAATTACCATAATACCAAACTGAATCGGATCAATCCCAATAGAGGTAGCAATCGGAAGCAGAATCGGCGTGGCAATCAAAATAATCGGCGCCATATCCATGATACAGCCAAGGACCAGCAGGATCAGATTCAGCAGCAGGGCCAGTATATAAGGATTCCTGGTCAGGCCCGTAATAGCATTTGCCGCCAGATCCGGAACATGGAGCCTGGTCAGACAAAAGCCAAACACGGCTGACGTAGAGATCAATATCAGCACGATGGAAAGAGTGGCAACACAGTCGTCCAGGGCTTTCCATACCCCCTTCCAGTCCAGACCTCTATAGACAAATACACTGACCAGCAGGCTGTAGATAACAGCCACAGCTGCAGACTCGGTAGCCGTAAACATACCGCCGACCACGCCGAACACCACGATCAGCACGGCTGCCAGTGCCCATATGGACACACTGAGCTGCTTTGCAAGATTCTTAACAGAGAAGGGCTCTCCCTTGGGATAATTCCTCTTCACAGAGATGACGTAGGAGCCAATCATCAAACACATGGCCAGCAGCGCCCCCGGAACATAGCCTGCCAAAAACAGAGAGCCTACGGAAATTCCGCCTGCCGTGGTAGCATAAATAACCATATTGTGGCTGGGAGGAACCAGAAGTCCCTCACAGGAGGAGGTGATGGTAACTGCTGTGGAGAAATCCGCATCATACCCCTGATCTACCATCATGGGAATCAAAATAGAACCCAGAGAAGCCGTATCGGCAGATGCAGAACCGGATATTCCGCCGAAGAAATAGGAGGCCACAATATTTACCATTGCCATACCACCCCGCATCCAGCCTACACACGCATTGGCCAGAGCAATCAGCTTATCGGAAATACCGCCGCTTCCCATAAGTACACCCATGGTGATAAAAAAGGGAACTGCCATCAGGCTAAAGGAGCTGATCCCCTTTACCATGTACTGACAAATGTTGGATAAAGGCAGTCCCTGGGCCATCAGGCAAAGCACAGACGCCAGACCCACAGCGTATGCAATGGGAAAGCGCAGAAAAATCATCACGAAAAAGCTGCCAAGTAAAACGGCAATCGCCATTGTATTCGCATCCATTAAGCCTCATCCTCCTTTACAAAAATCTTCTTTACATGGTTATACAGAGCCTCAAGCTCAAACACCAGCATCGCCGCTCCGGCTAATGGTATCGGGAAATACATCCAGAACCGGGAGAGCCACGGCATACTCTCATAAGCGCCTCGTCCGCCGATGGTCTGGGCATACTGCCATCCCACAACGATCATAATCAGCGCCAATATCAAAACTGCCAGATCCGCAAGAATATCTAAAAAACGGATCAAAGCCTTCGGAAGATATGCATCAAAGGATGTCATCCGAATATGCGTACCATTGCGGATAGCTAAGGCAGCGGAAAGCACCGCCATGTAAGACATCAATGTCAGAACCACCTGTTCCGACCAGGCCGGATCCGGAATGAACGGAATATATCTTCCGCAAACAGCCATAAACGTAATGCCGATATCTGCAATCAAAAGCAGCTTACAAATAAAAAGAGTTATTTTATACACAATATCATAGATTGATTTAATCTTATCGATTTTCTCAAAAAATGCAGGCATACCTACTCCTTTCCAAGTACAGAGAAAGCGCTTACTTTTACTAGAACGGGCACAGAACCCCCTACTTGCTTCTGTGCCCGCAAAACACCTGCCAAACAGGCTTCGTATTTATTGCATGTCGAGAATCTGCTGATACAGATCTGCATAGGCAGAGGTATTCTCATCGATTACCTTCTTACAGGCTTCCTGCCACGGAGCCTTGTCCGTAACCTCAACCACGTTACAGCCTTCTGCCTTCAGCTCATCCAAAACCTTATTCTCTGCTTCCTCAGAGATCTGGCGGTTGTACTCAGAAGCCAGCTTTGCAGCCTCCATCATGGCATTCTGCTGATTCTCGGTCAGCTTATCCCATGCATCATCCGTGATGATAACCTGGATAGCTCCCAGGGTATGGCCGTCTAAGATCAGGTTGTTGGCAACCTCCGGGAAGGCATTGGACTTGTAGTTGGCGATCGGCTGCTCGGCTCCGTCCACCACGCCGGTCTGCAGAGCAGAGTACAGCTCACCAAAGGCAACCACGGTGGGAGAAGCGCCCAGTCCCTCAACCATACCGTTCATAATCGGATCGTTGGACACACGCAGCTTCATACCAGCCAGATCCTCCAGGCTGTTTACCGGATTCTTGGTAAAGAAATGGCGGAAGCCCTCCTCGCCGTAGAACAGTCCTCTCACGCCTGTGCCGTTGTCATGGGGCTCAAGCAGAAAATCCGGTGCCAGGTCAGAGGTGGCAAAATTCCAGAAATGATTCCGATCCACAAAAGTATATGGAATGGAAAGCAGCATGGACTTCTCACCGCCGTAGCTGGTCAAAGCAAATGCAGAAATTCTGGACATATCAATGCTTCCGCCGCCGCCTAACATGGTATCCAGCACATCGTTCTCGGATCCTAAAACGCCGGAGGCCTGCAGATCAATGGTAATGGAACCGCCGGACAGTTCTTCTACCTTCTCCTTAAAGAAGGAGTCTGTCTGTCCCACGATCGTATCCAAAGGATTCACCTCTGCATAAATCAGGGTAACTGCCGGATCATTGGCTGCCGCCGCATCGCCTGCCGCCGCATCGCCTCCTGCCGCTTCTTCATTCCCATCTGCCGCCGCACCTGCATCAGACGCAGCAGGAGCAGGAGCTGCTGTGGTAGCAGGAGCATCCGGCTCCTTCAGTCCGCACCCTGACAGAGATGCTGCAACCATAGCCGCACACAGCGCTGTTCCGATCCATCTTTTTTTCATAAAACATTCCCTCCTTATGATTTTTATGAAACATGTCCCGGTTTTCTGGAAACTTATGGGACACATTTTCATTATAGAGCATCCATCGTAGAAAAGGAATGGTAAATTCTTGTGAATCATAGTATAATTTTGTCCTCTTTTTCAAAATTATTTATGTAGTTCCCACAAACCTCCCTGCTTGCGTCTGTTTTACCGTTCCTTATTTTCACGAAAAATCCGGGTCCGGTATTCAGTGGGACTTATACCGGTTACGCGCCGGAATACCTTTGTAAAATAATTCGAATCTCCATATCCTACCGTCCTGCCAATCTCCTTAATATTCACCATAGGATCCTCCAACAGCTTTTTTGCCGCATCTACCCGGTATTCTGTCAAATAAGAGGTAAAATTTTTACCAAAACATTGTTTGAATAGCTTACAAAAATACGCCTCTGAGTAATTCATGGCATGAGCCAGCTCCTGCATGGAAATATCTTTTCTATAATTCTCAAAAATATGCTGTTCAATCATCTCCTTAACCCCGGAAAGACGAACATTCTCGTATTCATCCTCTGACAGAGCCTCTGGTTCTTTGACATCCTCCTCCGGCTCTTTTTTGGCTTTCTTTTCCTGAGATGCCTTCTCCTCCGCAGACTCTGTCTCCCTGCTCTTTGGCCATGCAGAATACGTTTCCTCCTGTTCAGATACAAGCCGGATGGCTTCCTCCATCACCAGCATCAGCTCATTCTCCTCATAAGGCTTTAAAAGATAATCCAGCGCCCGGACCGTAATCGCTTTTTTGGCATAGGCAAACTCATCAAATGCTGTCAGAAAAATGATACAGCATTTCTTGTCGTTCTTTCGAATTTCCTCTGCAGCCTCGATCCCATTGATGCCCGGCATCTCAATGTCAAGGATTGCGATCTGGATTTTATACTCCTCATAAGCCTCCAAAGCTTCTCTGCCGTTTTCCGCCTGGAAAATAATACACTTATCCTTTAGATTTTTCCGCAGGGTCTTGCAGAGCACCTCCCGCTCAATCATTTCATCATCCGCAATCAATATACGAACCATGTGCTTTCTCATCCTCCTGCTCGATTCATTCCTTCCCGTTTGTTCCTCTTTCTGTCCGCCAGACTTTCATAATTGGTGGTGCGTCCGATACCGGGCGCATGGAGGTTTACTGTCAGCTTCTCTCATCCATCGCCGGCTCCTCCCTGGGAATCCCGATCTGAATCACGGTCCCCTGTCCCTTTTTTCCGTACACCTTCATCCAGCCGCCCTGATACATGGTCTGAATCCTCTGATAAATATTCCCCAACCCGATTCCTACCCTGGAAGTATTCCGGTCTTTTACCGAATCAAAAAGCTGCTGCCGCAGCTCCTCCTCCATTCCCACGCCGGTATCTGCCACGGAGACGATCAGCATCTGTCCTCTCTGCCATACCCTCAGAAACACCCTGCCTCCCTGCTCCTTTTTTGCAATTCCGTGAACAATGGCATTTTCCACTAAAGGCTGCAGGGTAAAGGCCGGTAGCCGTACCGCCGCGCCGTCTACCTGAATTTGGCAGTCATACCGAATCCTGCTGCCGAATCTCATCTTCTGAATATAGGTATAATCCTGTACTACCTTAAGCTCCTGCTCTAAGGGTACCGTCTGCTCTGTGGTCTTTAAGTTATACCGAAACAAATTGCTCATGCTGGTAATCATCTTTTCCGTGGTAAATGCGTCCTCCAGCTTTGCCATGCAGGCAATGATATTCAAGGTGTTAAACAGAAAATGGGGATTGATCTGGCTTTTTAAAAGATCCAGCCGTGCTTCCTCCAGCTGCTTCTCTGCCTCCATTCTTTCCATGGCCTCCTTGTGAAGCAGCTCAGAAATCTCATGGTTTTTCATCAATGTCTCAATATACCCCTTGGTGGCATGCTTCATTTTATTAAAAGCCTGTACCATCTCCCCCATCTCATCCCGATTTTCCACGGTTAAATCCTGACCAGTGAAATCATTGACTGCAATTTTTCTGGTGGCATCCGCAAGCATTTCCATAGGATCCACCACGGCATGAGACAAAAGACGGGCGAGAAAACACATGGCTCCAATCATAACCACAGAGAGCAGCAGAATCCAATAAGGCATTCCATGGAAAAACGGCACCTGCCTCTGATAATTCCCATCCCCTGCCGCCATGGTAAGCTGCAGAAGCTGCCTTGCATAAACCTGCAGATACTCCTGCATGGAATAGACCTGATAAAGCTTTTTGATATATCCCTCCTCCTCCGGCTTTTTCCCCAAAAGCTCATCTCGTGAGGTACAATAATTTTCATAGGCATTGTGAACATTCCAGGTGCGCCCATACCGGATGGCCCCAATGGTCTGATAGTCAAAAGGAAGCTGTCTCAGACTCTGCTCTGACTTTCTGCATGCTGCTTCATAGCGCTCTGCATTTTCCCGGGTCCGATTTCTGGTATATGCCCGAAATGCAGAAGCCTCCTGTTCTATTGCCTCCTGAAAATTGTAACACCTGGAATTATCATCCAGAATCGTATTAAAATTTCCCAGGGCAAAATCCATCAAAAGAAAACTGAACACAGCAGATACCACGATCACCAGAATCACCAGACATACATAGATTCCCAGCTTTTTCTTTAAAGAAATTCCCAGCCAATGCTCCCTTATATACGCATACATAACAGCCCCCGGTTTCGAAATCAGATATGCAGCGGAAAAAGGCGCCGATCTCTCCCTCTCACAAGGAATCCCGGCACCTGCTTGTACAGCTATGATATCCCGCTATTTTCCGTCATAGACAATGGCAGATTCCACCTGGTATTTTTCCAGCCTCTCCCTGCCCTTTAAGCCTGCCAGCTCCATGACAAAGCAGATCTTCACCACTTCTCCGCCAAGCTGCTCCACCAATCCGGTAATCGCCTCAATGGTCCCTCCGGTGGCAATCAGATCATCAATAATCACAACCCTTTGTCCAGGCCGGATCCCGTCCTTATGGATCTCCACCTCAGCAGTCCCATACTCCAGCTCATACTTGGCTGAGACGGTCTCCCTGGGCAGCTTGCCCTTTTTTCTCACCGGCACAAAACTCTTGTGACAGGCATAGGCCACCGGCATTCCAAAAATAAAGCCTCTGGACTCGGGCCCTAACACCACGTCAAAATCCACCCCGTCCACCATTCTTAAAAGCTCGTCAATGGCAAGCTGCAGCCCGTCTGCATCCTGCAGAATCGACGTCACATCCCGAAAAATAATCCCCGGCTCCGGAAAATCCGGAATGCTCACCACATAATCCTCCAGCCCTTTCATCACCTTATGTCCTCCTTGTCTTCCAAAGCACAAAAATTCTTTTTCAATTCAGCACCTTCATCAGGTTGGCCACCTCAGCCTGGCAGGCCGCCTCCTGAAAAGAGCTGTAGGCATAAAAGCAATACCCTGCAACCTGCCCGCTGGCACGCCCTGCCTCCACCTGGCGCTTAATAATATCATTTCTTCTGAGCCATTCTGGCACTGCATTGTTGTCCTTGGTTCCGGAACCGGTCTTATACATGGCAAGTCCCAGATACAGCCGCACATTCCCCTTTTTCTTTAATTGGATCCATGTGTCCAGATTATTGGAAAAGGCAAAGGGCGCCGGGCTTCCGTCCGAGAGCTTATGTTCAAATCCCCAATAGATCTGGGGCATAATGTAATCCACATACCCGTCCTTAGACATCCAGGTGTCAATGTCCACAAAAAGCCGGCTCTCGCTGCGCAGATTGGTCACATGTCCCTCCGGGCTGATTCCGAACTGGACATGGGGTTTTACCTCCTTTACGGTCTGGTATACCCCGCGGACCAGCTTATTCACATTCTCCCGACGCCACTGATTTATGGGAAGACTGCTTCCCGACGCGTCATACTCCGGCTTGTCAAACCATTTGCCCTCGTCACTGTCATTGACCTCCGGATAGAAGTAATCGTCAAAGTGAATGCCGTCCACATCATAATTCTCCACAACCTCACGCACGCCGCCGATAATCCGCTGCTGCACCTCTTCCACTGCCGGATTCAGATAATATTCCCCGTTCTGCCGAAGCACAAAGCGGTCATTGGAGCTGTCGTCATCAGACAGCCACTGCTTCACAAAGCTCTGATCCGACACCTGGTTCCAGCGGTTCATATTCCCGGTGACTCGGTAGGGATTGATCCATGCGTGAAACTGAAGCCCTCTCTTGTGGGCCGTCTCCACAAAATATGCCAGCGGGTCATATCCCGGATCCTTCCCCTGGGTGCCTGTCACAAACCGGGACCAAGGAAAATACGCAGACGGATACATGGCGTCACAATCCGAGCGCACATGGACAAATACTGCGTTCATCTTAAGCTCCACACATCGTTCCAGAATCTGATCCACACCTTTTTGAAAGCCAGCCTGGTCAGCCGGCAGCTTTTCCCAGTCCAGATAAGAAATCCACACTCCCCGAAGCTCCTGTGAGTCCTCTCCCCCCTGGCCTGCCTCCGCACTGGCCCTGACGCCGCTGTCCGAGTCTCCCGGCGCTGCCTGAACTGAAAAAGCGCTGCCAAACATCATCACTCCTGCCAACAATCCTGTAAAAATTCTTTTGTAAATCATGTACCCTCCCTGGTGCTAAAACGCCGTTATTTCCAATTAAAATCCAGTATACCAAACCTTGCAGGAAAGGGCAACTTTTCACAGTTTAATTTTTTCTGAATATTTCCTTTCACGAAACCCTTCCAAAGCAGCAAAGCTTCACAGAAGAAACTCACACAGCACCCGGTTGCTCACATCGATCCCCCGGTCCGTCAGCCTCACCCAGGGCGTATCGATCTCAATCAGCCCCTGCCCCTCCATCCTTCTTAAAGTCACAGCATACAGATTCCACATATTCCGTCCGAACCGGCCCAAAAAATCACTTCCTGACACTCCCCTCATCATGCGAAGTCCCAGAAACATAAATTCCTCCATCTTTTCATCCAGAGAAAGCTCCTTAATATCCCTGGCCGCCGCCCCGGCTTTTTTCATATTCAAAGACAGATACTCCCCCATATCCGCCACATTGTGATATCGGTATCCGCCAATATAAGAGGATGCCCCCAGACCCAGACCCAGATAATCGGCTCCGGTCCAATAGCCTATGTTATGACGGCACTCATACCCTGGCCTGGCATAATTGGAGATCTCATACCGCTCATACCCCTGTCCGGCCAAAAGCTCCTTGGTCATATGATAGATTTCCCGGTCCGTATCCTCATCCGGCAGAGGAGGCAGCTCCATCCGTCGGCTCCTTCGATCTCCCGGCAGAACGCTCCTGGTCAGAAAATCCTCCTTTCCTCCTCCGTTCTTCCCATCCCTTCTGGTAATCCCGCCCTCCGGACCTCCCACCTCCCCATACCATTCATAAAACGGCGTACCCTCCTCAATGATCAGGCTGTAAGCAGAAATATGCTCCGGCTTGAGCATAACCACCTTGCGCAGGGTATTTTTCCAGGAATGTACATCCTGCCCCGGCAGGGCTGACATCAGATCCACGCTGATATTGGAAAACCCTGCCTGTCTGGCCCGCTGATAGCTTTTCAGAAAATCATCAAAGGTATGAATCCGCCCCAACACCCTCAGCTCCTGGTCGTCGGCTGACTGAAGCCCTAAGCTCAGGCGGTTAATACCGCTTTCCTGGTATACCTCCAGCTTTTCCATGGTCAAGGTGCCAGGGTTGGCCTCAATGGTGATCTCCGCATCCTCCTCAATGGAAAAACACCCGTGAAGCACTGCAAACAGCTCCTCCATGAACCGGGGCGGCAAAAGAGACGGCGTACCCCCTCCCAGAAAAATACTGGTAACGCTCCAGTCCGAAAAACACAGGCTCTGTCCGTATATTTCCTCAATCAGCTTGTCCATATAGTCCTGGTAGACCCGCTCCGGAACCGCAAAGGAAAGAAAATCACAGTAAGCACATTTGCGGGCACAAAAAGGGATATGGATGTAAAGTTCCAGTGGTCGCCTATTCATCATCTAATTTCAGCACACTCATAAAAGCCTTCTGCGGAATCTCCACATTCCCCACCTGACGCATCCGCTTCTTGCCTTCCTTTTGCTTTTCCAACAGTTTCTTTTTTCTGGAAATGTCACCGCCGTAGCACTTGGCCAGCACATCCTTGCGCACTGCCTTCACCGTCTCCCTGGCAATGATCTTTCCGCCCACCGCCGCCTGTATGGGAATCTCAAACAGATGGCGCGGAATCTCCTCCTTCAGCTTTTCACACATCTTCCTGCCCCGCTCATAGGCAGAAGCGCTGTGGACAATAAAAGAAAGCGCATCCACCTCCTCCCGGTTTACCAGAATATCCAGCTTTACCAGCTCTGCCTGCTCATACCCCTTTAAGTCATAATCAAAAGAAGCATATCCTCGGGAACGGGATTTTAAAGCATCAAAGAAATCATAAATGATCTCATTTAAAGGCAGATCATATTTTAAAAGAGCCCTGGTCTCCTCCATATATTCCATGCCCTTATACACCCCCCGCCGCTCCTGGCACAAGGTCATAATGGCCCCCACAAACTCTGTAGTCACCATAATCTCCGCAGAGACAATAGGCTCCTCCATATAGTCGATCTCCGTAGGGTCCGGCATGTTGGTAGGGTTGGTAAGCTGAATCAGCTCCCCATTCTTCTTATGGATATGGTACACCACACTGGGCGCCGTGGTCACCAGATCCAGATTATACTCCCGCTCCAGTCTTTCCTGGATGATCTCCAGATGAAGAAGTCCAAGAAAGCCGCACCGAAACCCAAAGCCTAAAGCCAGGGAGGTCTCAGGCTCAAAAAACAGGGAAGCATCATTTAGCTGCAGCTTCTCAAGAGCCTCTCTCAAATCATTATACCGGGCGCCGTCAGCCGGATACAGCCCGCAGTATACCATGGAAGTCACCTTCTTATAGCCCGGCAAGGGCTCTGCACAGGGCCTCCTGGCATCTGTCACCGTATCCCCCACCATGGTATCCTTTACATTTTTAATGCTTGCCGTCAGATATCCTACCATGCCTGCACTTAAGGCTTCGCAGGGAATAAACTGCCCGGCGCCGAAATATCCTACCTCCACGATCTCCGCCTCTGCCCCGGTAGCCATCATCCGGATCCGGGTTCCTTTCCCCATGGTCCCCTCTACCACCCGGCAGAACACGATCACACCCTTATAAGAATCATATACGGAATCAAAGATCAGGGCCTGCAGCGGTGCATCCGGATCTCCTGCCGGTGCCGGAACCTTGTGTACAATGGCTTCCAGCACCTCTTCCACATTCAGTCCGGTCTTTGCCGAGATCCTGGGCGCATCATGAGCCTCTAAGCCGATCACATCCTCAATCTCACCGGCTACCCGGTCCGGATCCGCGCTGGCTAAATCCACCTTATTGATCACCGGCACCACATCCAGGTCATGATCCAGCGCCAGATATACATTGGCCAGGGTCTGGGCCTCAATGCCCTGGGCTGCATCCACCACCAGAACCGCCCCGTCACAGGCCGCCAGGCTCCGGCTGACCTCATAGTTAAAATCCACATGTCCCGGCGTGTCGATCAGATTAAAAATGTATTCCTCTCCGTCCTTGGCCCGGTACACGGTACGCACGGTCTGCGCCTTGATGGTAATCCCCCGTTCCCGCTCAAGCTCCATATTGTCCAGCACCTGGGACTGCATCTCCCTGCTGGTCAAAAGCCCGGTCATCTCAATGATCCGGTCTGCCAGCGTGGATTTCCCATGGTCAATATGCGCAATAATGCAAAAATTCCTGATTTTGCTCTGGTCTGTTCCTGCCATATGGTATTCTCTCCTGCTTTCGTTTTTCTCCTGCTTTTAGTCTGGTTTATTTTTCTTTTATAGAAAAGCCCTGGAAAATTTCGCTGAATGTTCCTATTATATCATTGATGGATTTTAAAGTCAAAACAATCTGAAAAAATACCTGGCTGATTGAAAATACATGGCTGATCACGTCCCTCTCAGCACCCTGTCCACCAGCTCTGCCAAGGGCTCCATGGCATTCATGGCCTCCTGCCCGGTATTGGTCTGCGCCCCTACCTCAATCAGCGCTGACCTTGGCCTAAGATGCAGATTATACCGCAGCCCCTTCATATAGATCTTCCTGGTATACCCCGGAAAATGCCTTGCTGCTTCCAACTGCATCTGCAGTGAAAATGCAAGATTCTCTTTTAAATATGGATTCGGAAGATACTCTATCTCCCCCTCCGGCGTCCTGCTCATTCCCTGAAAAAACATAATGTTAGCCGTAGGCTTTTCCTTCACTTCTGACATGAGATGCAGCGTTTCCTTCACCCCATCCCTGTGAATATCCAAAACCACCTGAATGGTAGGATTTTCCTCCAAGATCCTGCTGACTCCCTCTAAGGCATAATTGTAAGCCTTGCTCCGGTCCAGCTTTCCCCCTTTTAAGTCATAGCTGCTGGTATCATGAATCACATTCCATCCCCTTTCCTGCAAAAGCGTGGTAAGGTAATTGCCGATTCCCACCACCGACGCCCCGGGATTATCCGGTCCGTAATCCTTGTAGGTCTCCTGGGAATGGGTGTGATAGATCAAAATCTGCGGCACAGAAGCATCCTGTTCCACCCTCATATCCATACCCAAAAGCTCCTCTGCCTTCATCAAATCCCTTGGAGCCGTAGTGGAAGCATGGACACTGTAAAAATTCTTCATCAGATAATCATAATCCTGAAGCCTTGCCATGGCTTCTGCCTCCCGTTCTTCATGTCCCGACGCCTCAGCCAAAGACTGGGAATCGGATCCTGCCCCTGCTGTTTTTGTCTCTCCGTTTCCGTCCTCCTTCACTGCGGCATTCTCCCCTGAGTCAGCCAATTCCCCCATATGGTTCCACCCTGCTCCATCCCGGGCCGGCTGCTCCTCCTCCGGCCCTGCTCCTGTGCTCTCATCCCAAAAAAGGTATACGTATGTGTCATACGTATACCTGTATTCCTGATAATAGGCATAAGCCGGATCCTTCTCGATTCTTTGTTCTGACGGCTTTTCCGGCGCCATGGCAGGATAACAGCTCCCCAGCAGCATTGTCAGCCATTTTGCCAGCCACATCAGCCAGTCACTCAAGCCGGACGATCTCCTTCTTTAACCGTTTCATAATTTTTTTCTCCAGCCGTGAAATGTAGGACTGGGAAATACCCAGCAGATCTGCCACCTCTTTCTGGGTCATCTCATTCCCGTCCACATCCTTCAGCCCATAGCGCAGCTCCACGATCTTCCGCTCCCTGGGGCTTAAGCGGCTGATAGCATATTTCAGCAGGCTCTTTTCCGTCTCATCCTCAATGTCCCGGTAGATCACATCCTCATCGGTACCTAAGATATCCGACAGCAGCAGTTCATTTCCATCCCAGTCCACATTCAGCGGCTCATCGATCGACACCTCCATTCGGGTCTTATTGTTCCTGCGCAGGTACATTAAAATCTCGTTTTCAATACAGCGGGAAGCATAGGTCGCCAGCTTAATATTCTTCTCCGGATTAAAGGTATTGATAGCCTTAATCAAACCAATGGTTCCGATGGAAATCAGGTCCTCCACCCCCACACAGGTATTGTCGAACTTCTTTGCAATATAGACCACCAGTCTCAGGTTGTGCTCGATCAGCAGCGAACGGGCTTCCTTTTCCCGCTCTGTTCCCAGCCTGGCAATCATCTCTGTCTCCTCCTTTGCATCCAGAGGCGGCGGAAGGATATCCGCTCCGCCTATGTAATGCACCTCCCCCTGTCTCTGCCAGAGCATAGTCGTAAATGACGGAGCCGCTTTAAATTGAAACCGATTTGGTATTGAAACTTTTACGATCATTCTTTTACAATTCCTCCAAGTTTTTAAAAGTTCTGCAGATGTTCCCATATTCCTTGATCTGCTGCAGTCTTTCCTTTCACAGCCATTTCCCTCTGGAAACCGCCATACTCTTTCATCTCACCCTTCCTCCCCATGAAGAAGCATTTCATACTGATGTGTAAGGGACAGCGGCCTTTTGCTGACTGCCAGCCATGGACGCTCATAGCGCCTTATGACCCTTCCCTCCCTCTCCACCTCCATGAAATCCACCCGGACCGCCGGCAGAACACCTCCCTCCGAGCCTATGGTCCGAAAAGGAATGTAAATCATTCCTGGCACAGTCCGGCAGAGATCTTCGCACACCCTGCCTGTGACCACATGGACCGGCTGGCCGCCGTAGGGCTCGCAGAGCTGATTGCCGGTGTCCCACAGGGCTGTCACCGTTTTCTCTGTCCCCTGGTAAGATATTTTCACCTTAACAAGAGCCTCCTGCCGTTTTTTCTTCCTCTGCACTGCCCTCATACAAGCACACAATCCAAAATAGATCCCTGCAGCCCAAAAACACAAAGGCAGCATTTTCCATTGGCGGACTGCCCGTGTGCCGGACAGATAGCAGCCTGCCCCATCCTGCTCTCCTAAAGCGCTTAAGATTCCCCCTGCCATAACACTTACCATCCAAAAAGCTGCCAGACAGCCTGCCAGATGAGACAGCCTGGAAATCATCTTCCATTTTCGGTCGGATATACTCTCCAGACCGGTGTTTTTCCCAAAGGCAATGGTCACCATAGCCGCGCCTGTCACAAACCAGGTCAAAAAAAATTCAGCCCAGGCCCCTGGTATGGGAAAAAGTAAATCCGCGCAAGCCCAGACTGCCCCTACAAAGGCTGCTGCAAAAAGCCGGGGCCAGGATGCCGGCAGACGAAGCAGACGTTTTACCAAAGACAGGAGCAGATAGTCCATTCCAAAATTCACTGCAAAAAACACATCCAGATATAACGTGACTGTCACGCTTCTTAAGCCCCACCTCCCTTTTCATGGCTCTGCTGTTTGCAGCTGTTTTATATCTTTACAGCTGCTGCCATTTTCTTTCCTGTTTATTATAATCACTCTCCATGGAAAAATTTGTCAAAGACAGACAGATTGTTTGATTTTTTAACCGACAAACACAGACAAAAAGAATAGGATTTTGACACCGGCACTGGATCCCCCAAAAAATCCAAAAAAACGCACCTGGCTTCCCCGGTACGCTTTCCTGGATACTCTGCAATTTTTATAAAAGGTTAACGCTTATTCTTTAAAAAGTCCGGAATATTGATCTGTACATCCCGATTCATAGGACGATAAGCAGTCTGAGACTGACCTGGCTGGGAAGCGGCGCCGGGCTGCGGCTGCATGGGACGGGGTCCGGGCTGCGGCTGCTGCGGGTTGGTTCTGGCCGTGGCGCTTGCCTCGGCTGCGGCTGCTGCAGGATTACTTCCCTGATTGTTAAAATTCATGCCCCCTGGCATCTTGGGCTTATAGTTGTTAAAGCCTGCCATGGCTTTATTGACAGAGGAAGGCGCCGCATGGCCGTCAAGCCCTGTAGCGATCACGGTGATGGAAGCCTCATCCTGGGCATCCTCATCATACATGGCTCCGAAAATAATATTGGCATCGTCGCCTGCCAGCTCCTGTACATAGCTGGCCGCCTCATTGGCCTCAATCAGGCTGATATCACCGGAAATATTAATAATCACATGGGTGGCCCCTTCAATGGTGGTCTCCAAAAGAGGACTGGATACTGCCTGCTTCACTGCCTCCAATGCCTTCTCATCCCCCTTGGCATGTCCAATGCCAATATGGGCTATCCCCTTATCGGTCATAACGGTCTGTACATCTGCAAAGTCCAGGTTGATCAGTCCGGGAACATTAATCAAATCCGTAATGCCCTGAACTGCCTGCTGCAGCACCTCATCTGCCTTTCTGAGGGCATCTGGCATGGTAGTCCTCCGATCCACGATCTCCAAAAGCTTGTCATTGGGAATCACGATCAAGGTGTCTACACTCTCCTTGAGACGTTCAATGCCGCTTAGGGCATTTGTCATACGGGTCTTGGCCTCAAAGCGGAACGGCTTCGTAACCACGCCTACTGTCAGAATCCCCATATCCTTGGCAAGCCGGGCAATCACAGGAGCCGCGCCGGTACCGGTACCGCCTCCCATACCGCAGGTAACGAACACCATGTCCGCCCCTTTCATGACCTGAGCCAGCTCTTCCGAATTTTCCTCAGCCGCCTTCTGGCCTACCTCCGGCTTTGCCCCGGCGCCTAACCCCTTGGTCAGCTTCTCTCCGATCTGCATAGCAGTAGGTGCCTTACAAAACTGAAGCGCCTGCTTGTCCGTGTTGATTCCAATGAACTCAACGCCCGCAATATTCTCGTCAATCATCCGGTTTACTGCGTTGTTCCCTGCACCCCCCACGCCAATCACTACGATTCTTGCGGAGTTTTCCGCTTCATTTATCTTAATCTCTAACAAGACCTTCTTCCTCCTTCAACCCACTCAGATCTGTCCCTGCACATCTCACCTTAATATGTGTTCTTAATCTGGCCTAATTAATACTATATGTGATTTTCTAAAAAATATCAACCGTTATTTTGTAAAAACTTTGCAAGTTTTTGAAGTTTTCTGTAACCTAATCTGCATCGATGTCACGCTAAAGCCTATCTTTTATGATTTAGGCTCAAATGTGTAACCTGCACGGATATCTGCCTCATCATAATCCTCCAGATGAAGGACCCCCTTCCGTCCCTCTAATTGGGGCAGCATATCATTCAGCTCTGATATCTTATCATTCAGATTCCCGCCGTTTCCCAAAAGCACCTCAATCTCCTTCAGATATAATGTAATATCCCCATAAGACCCATACTGAATCCGGTCCACCTTCAATTCAAAGACAGAAAGGACCTGGGTCAGATTCAGAATCTGCTGGAAGGTTTCCTCCTTTTCCAGCGGCAGCTTCTGATAGAGAACGATCTGGCCGAATTTCAGCCCTGTGACCAAAGGCACACCGGGCAGGGCTTCATTGGCGCTCTCCACAATAATTCCATCCTTATCAAAATACATATAGCTGCTCATATAGGAGACATAACCCACCACACTCTTCTCATAAACAATCACTTCCACCTTCCCAAGTCCCTGAAACACCAGCTCATAATCCTCCACAAAGGGAATCTGAACATGCTCCTGTAGACGGTCCCGCAAAAAACAGAACAGGGAATTTCGGCTCCATTGGTCCGGAAAAAGAATCTGGGTCAGCTCCTCTTTGGTGTACCTCTCATTCCCTGTCACCGTTATCTCCGAAATACGAACCGATAAAAGCAGCGCCGCTGTCAGCAAAATCACTGCCAGCACCGCTAGTTTAAGCTTTCCCCTTCTTCTATGCTGTGTTTTCCTCATATTTTCTCTCATTCCCTTCAAAGGAAAGCCTTGCGCCTGCTGCTGTCAAATCCCGGCAGATATCCTCATAGCCCCGGCAAATATAAAAGCAGTCATGGACCTGGCTCTCTCCCTCTGCGGCAAGAGCCGCCACCACCAAGGCAGCGCCGCCTCTAAGATCAAATGCCTGAACACAATTTCCCCTCAGAGGATATTTTCCCCTTACAAAGGCAGTTCCGTCTTCGATTCTGATATCTGCGCCCAGCCTTGTCAATTCCCCGGCAGTGGCAAATCTTTCTTCAAATACATTTTCCTGAATCCAGGATTCTCCCTGTGCCACACAAGACACTGCCAGCATTACGGACTGAAGATCCGTAGAAAACTCCGGATAAGGTCCTGTAGCCAGATTTACGGCCAAAGGCCGTCCGTTCATTTTGGCAAAGAGCCGGTTTTCCTTCTGTTCTATCATACAGCCTGCCTGCTGGGCTGCACACAGGGTTTCCGCCATATGATCCGTCGGAGCATCCAGAAGACATACTTCACCGCCCGCTGCCATGACGGCTCCCAGATACGTTCCTGCCACGATCCGGTCTCCCGGCACGGTAAATTCCCCGTCATGAAGCGGTCTTCCTCCATGGACCTGGAGAAAACCGCTGCCGATTCCGTCAATCCTTGCCCCCAATGTCTCCAGGAACCGGCACAGCACCTGAATCTCCGGCTCTCTTGCCGCTCCGTAGATCCGGGTAATCCCTTCTGCTGCCACTGCAGCCATCAGTATGTTCTCCGTGGCGCCCACACTGGGAAAGCACAGCCGGATATCTGTCCCGCAAAGCTTCTCTGCAAAAGCCTCCACCCGTTCCTCATCCCCGCAGATTTTTGCCCCCATCTGCTCTAACGCCGACAGGTGCAGGTCAATGGGACGTCTTCCTATGGAGCAGCCCCCGGGATAACAAGTATTGACCCGGTGAAGCCTTCCCAAAAGAGGCCCTAACAGCATGACCGAGGAACGCATTCTTCTGCCCTCATCCTCCGGCACCTGCCAGCAGCAAAGGCCCCGTGTATCGATGGTCAGGGTATGCCCATCCCGGCAGCACCGGCAGCCTAACCCCTCCAATATCTCCATCATACAAAAAACGTCCTGGATCCCCGGAACATTTTTGATCACAACTACGCCGGAATGAAGCAGCGCCGCTGCCATCACCGGCAGCGCTGCATTCTTAGAGCCCTGGATGCTGATTTCCCCATGCAGTCTTTGTAAGCCCTGGATTCGAATAACAGACAATACTTTACCTCCTCGAGTATCTGCCTCTATTCTATCCTATGTAAAAACGAGCAAATATGTTTCTATTTTTCCAGCTTTATCTGGTTGGACACACTTAGGACCATGCCCATCTCAATCATCAAAAACAGCACAGACGTGCCTCCATAGCTGATAAAGGGAAGGGTAATGCCTGTATTGGGAATGGAGTTGGTAACAACTGCAATATTTAAAATCACCTGAATCGCAATATGTCCCATAACCCCTACCACCAAAAGAGACCCGAAAAGATCCGGGGCATTGGAGGCGATCAGCATAAACCGGTAAATCAAAAACAGGAAAATCAAAATAACCGAAACAGCGCCGAACAACCCCAATTCTTCACAGATAATGGCAAAGATATAGTCATTCTGCGCTTCCGGCACAAACCCCATTTTCTGGATGCTCTCTCCCAATCCTTTGCCCACCAGCCCGCCGGAGCCGATGGCATAAAGCCCCTGCAGCACCTGAAAGCCTCCGTCCATGGGATAGGCTTCCGGGTCCAGCCAGACATAAATCCGCTCAAGCTGGTATGGCTTTAACAGCTTCATCATCTCCAGAGCCTTGGCAAGGGGGCCTGCCACAGCCATGGCCCCTGCTGCCGCAAAACCGCACAGAAAGAACGGCCAGCTTTTCCTGCATGCCACAAACAGCATAAAAAAACCGATTCCCATAATAATAATGCCGGAGCTTAGGTTGTTGGCTGCCACCAGACCTGCAATGGGTACGGTAATCAGAACCACCAGCCCTACGGCGCGGGGAGAATTAATCTTCTTTCCCATCTGAGTGACCACGGTTGCCAGCAGCACGATAAGCACGATCTTGACAAATTCCGTAGGCTGAAAGGTGATCCCTCCTATGTTCAGCCAGCGCCGGCTTCCATGAGAATCCTTTCCCATCAATGCCACTGCTATCATCAGCACATAAGAAAGCACATAAGCAGCCAGTGCAAATCGTGCATACCAGTGATAATCCAGCTTGGAGATCACCAGGGCAATCAAAAGTCCTCCCATGGCAATCTTAAACTGCCTCATCATATAGTAGGAAGCGTCTCCGTACTGAAGCTGCGCCGTGTAGGAGCTGGCGCTGTAGATCATCACCAGGCCGAATGCCATCAAAAATATGACGCCAAACAGCAGACTGTAATCATAAAACCGTTTGGGCTTGTTGCTCTTTGCCAGATGCCTCCCCTCCTTTCACACTGCAAAAGGTCTGCAGCCGTGCCCAAATTCCGGCGGCCGCACAAAATCGTGATCCCTCATCGATACCCCCAATCGCGCCTGACCTGGTGGCGGCACAGCATCACAGATTTCTCACACATTCCTTGAAGATCCTGCCTCTTTGCTCATAATTGTCAAACATTCCCCAGCTTGCACAGGCCGGAGACAAAAGCACACTGTCGCCGGCGTCTGCATAGGCCGCGCACACATGAACTGCCTCCTCCATATCCTCCGCATACATGATCTCATGAAAGCCGTGAGCACGGGCGCACTCCGCAATTTTGTCCCTGGTCTGGCCGATCAGCACCAGATATTTGACCTTTCCTGCAAATTCTTCAATCCACTCATCGTATTCACTGTGCTTGTCATAGCCGCCGGCAATCAGCACCGTAGGTCCAGGCATAGCGCGGATGGCCTGAATGGCAGCATCCGGATTGGTTCCCTTAGAGTCATTGTAATACCTTACCCCTGCCCGTTCCAGGACAAACTCAATCCGGTGCTCCACTGCCTTAAATTCCCTTACCACCCGGTTGATCACATCCAAGGGAACTCCCATGCGGATGGCAATGGCGGCGGCAGCCATCACATTCTCATAATTGTGCCGGCCCAGAAGATGGATCTGATTCACATCCACCACCACATCCTTTTTTCCGCCGTGGGCATAGATGATCTGGCTTTTGTCCAGATAAAGCCCCTCTGCCAAAGGCCGCCTGCTGCTGAAAAAAGTCACCTTTGCCTTTAATCCGCCGTTCTCCCCAAATTCCCTCAGCGCAATATCCTCGTAATTGAGCACAATCCAGTCCTGCTCTGTCTGGTTGGCGGCAATCCGCTCTTTGATCTCTATGTAATTCTCCATGGTCCCATGACGGTTTAAGTGATCCGGCGTAATATTTAAGATTGCACTGATATTCGGATGATAATCCATAATCGTCTCCAGCTGAAAGCTGGAAACCTCTGCCACAGTCACGGAACGGTCCGTGGTCTGAAGGGCGGTCTCGGTACAGGGAATCCCAATATTGCCTACCACAAACACCTCCTCAAACCAGGCATGCAGGATGGCTCCCGTAAGCGCTGTGGTAGTGGTCTTGCCGTTGGTTCCGGTAATGGCAGCCAGCCTTCCCTTGGAAACATGATAGGCTAACTGAATTTCTCCCCAAATCGGAATCTTGGCATCATCCAGCACTTCCACAAAGGGAGCGTCCAGAGCGATCCCCGGACTGATGATGGCCAGCTCCACGCCCACTAATCCAGGACGGGACAATTCTCCCAAAAGGATATTGATCCTTGCATTCTTATCAAACTGTCTCTTCAGCTTCTCCCGGTCCAGCCTGTCATTGCTGTCATAGAGAACCACCTGACCGCCCAGTGCCAGAAGAAGCCTGGCCGCAGCAATGCCGCTTTTGCCTGCGCCTGCCACCAGTACTTTTTGATCGTTCATACTTTCCTCCATTCTATGCATGCCTTTCGGCATGGCACATCTATCTTTATCAGGTGCAAACCATTTCTGCTCCCCTTTTTGCATTTATCCACGCTTTAGAGCCCCAGATATGCCACCAGGCAGAGAATCGCCGTAGTAATGGAGAACACTGCCACAACCCGGGTCTCCGACCAGCCGCACAGCTCAAAATGATGGTGGATCGGCGCCATCTTAAAGATCCGCTTTCCCCCTGTCATTTTAAAATACCCTACCTGCATGATCACGGAAAGCACCTCCACCAGATAGATCAGCCCCACCACCGGGATAAAAAACGGCATCTGCATCATCAATGCGCTGGAGGCTACAAAGCCCCCCAGAGCAAGAGAGCCGGTGTCTCCCATAAACACCCGGGCCGGATATACATTAAAGAGAAGAAAGCCTAAAAGGCTTCCCACCACCGCGCCGGTAATGGGGCTGATGCCGCTGTTCTCCCCCAGAGCTACGATCGTCAGAAACGTGGCCACCAGGATGGTCACACTGGTACAGAGCCCGTCAAGCCCGTCGGTAAAGTTCACTCCGTTGTCCGTCCCCAGAACCACACAGAACACGAAGGGTACAAACAAAATACCTAAATCCAGGAAAAATCCGTCCTGAAAGCCTCCGGTAAAGGGAATCAGCTCTTTGGTCCCCATGTCGCCGGAATGAATCAGATAATAGACAAACACCCCTGTAATCATGATCTGGCCTGCCAGCTTCTGCTTGGGGTTAAGCCCCTCGGACCGCTTCATCACAATCTTAATATAATCATCCAAAAAACCGATAATCCCAAATCCTACGGTCACAAACAGAACCGGAATAATCTTGGGATAATTCCGGATGTAGAACAAGGAAGTGATAATAATGCTGGTCAGAATCACCAGCCCGCCCATGGTAGGCGTACCCTGTTTTTTTAAATGTGCCTGGGGTCCGTCGGTGCGGACCTGCTGCCCGAACTTTAATTTGTGAAGAAACGGTATTACAATCGGACAGAGCATTGCGCTGATGGCAAAAGCAATTATAATCGCTAGTATCGTCTCATTAATCATGCTGCACCCCTATTTTTTATGTATCCTTTGTTTGCTGCGGCTTTGTCAGTACCTGCCATACTTTACACATCCAATAGTATACGTCTTTTTCTAAGAATAATCAACTACTGATTCAAATCACTTTCGATTCCCAAATACGGTAAAATATTCTTAAAAAGATCGGCGATCACCGGAGCGGCAATGGTTCCTCCATAATAGATTCCCTGAGGCTCGTCAATGGTAATCAGCGCAATGACCTGGGGATCATTGGCAGGAGCAAAGCCCACAAAGGAGGATATGTATTTTTTTAAGCTTCTGGGAAGCTTTTCCGAGGTAGCCGTCTTCCCGCCTATCCGAAAGCCTGCCACATAGGCTCTTTTTCCGCTTCCCTCTGCCACCACCTGCTCTAAGACATGGCGCATGGTCTGACTGGTTTCCTCGGACACGATGTGTTCCTTTACCGGATAGGTAAACCGATGGACCCTGGTTTTATCCCCGCTTACAGTTTCTACCCCGAAATGGGGCGTGACCCGATTTCCTCCATTGACAATGGAGGCAGCCGTGGTAATCAGTTGAATCGGCGTAATCTGAAAGGACTGGCCAAAGGAAACTGTGGCCAGCTCCACCAGCCCCATGTTTTCTTTTTTGTGCATAATGGTTCCTGCCTCGCCGGGAAGGTCAATTCCCGTCTTTTCCTTTAACCCAAACTGTTCAAAGTAGTAATAATAATTGTCCACCCCCAGCCTTTGGCCCACATCAATGAATACCGGATTACAGGAATTCATGACTCCCTGAAGAAAGGTTTCCCCTCCGTGTCCGCCTACCTTGTGGCACCGGATTTTTCTGTCCTCCACGATTCTAAAGCCCGGACAGGAGAACTGATCCTCCAGGGACACGGCTCCTGCCTCTAAGCCTGCTGCAGCCGTAATGATCTTAAAGGTAGACCCTGGCTCATAGGTGTCATTAATATTGGAATTTCTCCACATCTGATTGCAGAGGTTCTGCTTTTCTGCAGAGGATATGCCCTCTGGTATTTCCCGGTTCAGGGTAAAAGGTTCATTTAAATTAAATTCCGGCACATTTACCATGGCCATGATCTCCCCGTTTTTCGGGTTCATCACAATGATCGATACCTGTTTGGCACCTTTTTTTTCCATGGTTTCGTAGGCAGCCTGTTCTGCATACTGCTGAATATTCACATCAAGGCTGATATGCAGATCATTTCCCGCCACAGGCTCAATCCGGTCCTCAAAGGTATTTTCAATCTCCACGCCTTTGGCATCCGTCATGGTCAGGATCGTCCCGTTGATTCCCTTTAAGTATTCCTCATAGATGACCTCCAGGCCCACGATTCCCTGATTGTCCCCTCCCGTAAACCCTAATACCTTGGATGCCAGGGAATCAAAGGGATAATACCGTTTGTAATCCTCATCCACCTTCACTCCCTCCAGATGATAATTTCGGATTTTGTCTCCTGTCTCCTTGTCCACATTGGTGCGGATGATCTCCCGGGAGCTGCGCTTTTCCACCTTTGTGCGCACCCCATCTTCTTCTAGCCCCAGCTCCTGGCATAAGGTTTGGATCACCTTTTCCCGGTCCTTTACCTGGTTATAGATCACAGAAATCGTACACACGGTCCGGTTGGTAGCCACCACCACCCCGTTTGCATCCAGGATTCTCCCCCGTGCCGCTTTAATGGTTCTTTCCCTTTCATGCAGATCCTGGGCCATCTGGCTGTAATGCTCCGAACAGTACAGCATCAGATACCCCAATCGTCCGATCAGCACAGCCATGGCCGTAAGAATCAGAAAACACAGAAGCGTCACCTTTTTACGGTGCTGGGTCTGATTTGAGCCCATCACGCCCTCCAAGCCTGCGTATTATTACAATATATGAGATAATTTTCCGTTTAGAACAGGGCAGGCTTCTTAGGAACGATTCCTTAGCGAAAAAACGCAGCAGCTCAGTTGCCCTGGCTGCTGCTTTCTGATTCTCCCTGAGAGCCTTCTGAAGTCTCGTTTTCCGTTTCCTCCGGTTCCGTGATCAGACCTTCGGTCGTTTCCTGTGTCATGGCTGCTGCCGGAAGCTGGGCAGGAATCCCTCCTCCTGTTTCTCCTGCAGGCTCAATATATTCATCGGTCTCATAGACCTTGGACTCTGTCTCCTGCGGAACAAGGGAGCCTGTGCCGGGATCAGTAATGCCTTCCCGCTGGGGAAGCCCTTCTGCCTCAACACCCGATGCCTCCTCCGGGTCGTCCTCCGGGAAAACATTCAAATAAGGAAGGATTTCTTCCATAATCTTCCCAAACACTCCGCTTGCATAGCTGCTGTGCGGCTGATCCTCCACATGGGGCGTGTCAATGGTCACATATACCAGAACCTGTGGATTCTGTGCAGGAGCAAATCCGCAGAATGATACCAGGTAATTGTTGTTGCCCCGGGGATATTTCTCCGCCGTCCCGGTTTTTCCTCCGATCTCATACCCTTCCACTGCAGCCGCTTTGCCGGTTCCCTCTGACACGGTGCGGAACAATGCTTCCTTGATAAACTGGGCCGTATTTTCTGACACCGTCTCCCGCACCAGCTTAGGCTCTATCCGTTTTATCACTGCTCCATGTTCATTTAACACCTGCTTTACTACATGAGGCTCATAATAAGACCCTCCGTTAATCACCGAGCAATAGGCAGCCGCCATCTGGATCATGGTACAGTTATAATTCTGTCCAAAGGAATTGGTGGCAAGGGAGGAAGCATTCATGTTGCTCTCCTCATAAACTAAAGACTTGGTATCTGCCTCTCCCGGCAGATCAATGCCGGTCCGAGAGCCAAATCCGAACATTTTCTGATATTTGCTGAAACGTGCTTTTCCTGTCATGGCCGCAATCTGCATCATACAGTCATTACAGGACTGCATCAGGGATTCTGTCACGGTAAGGTTGCCGTGTCCGATGGTCTTCACACAGGCAATCTTCCATCCTCCTACCTCCTGATAGCCGTCACAAAAAAAGGTTTCGCTTCCGTTTATGACCCCTTCCTCCATGGCTGCCGCAACCGTAAAAATCTTCTGAGGGGATCCTGGCTCATAGGTATCGCTGACACAATAGTTTCTCCAAACCTGATTCCAGGCCACCTGATATCCAAAAGACCGAATCTCATCTTCTGTAAAATGCTCTGTCACCTGTTCCACGGTAATAGGGGTTTCTTCCTTGTTTCTTCGGTTATAGGTATCCCTTGCCTCCTTCATGCCGAAGTCCCAGATCTCTGACTGGGTATACCTTCCTTTTAAATCTCTCGGGTTATTTAAGTCAAAATCCCGGTCGCTTGCCATGGCAAGCACCTCCCCGTTATTGGGATTCATCACCACCACTCCCACACGGTCGGAACCCGTCTCATTCTGCCACTGCCTTATATTTTTCTCCACAATATCCTGAATCTTTAAGTCAATGGTAGAGACCACTGTATTGCCGTTGGTTGCAGATTTAATCACCCGCTCCAGGTTGGAATCATCATTTAAGTATCCATATTCCCGGCCGTTGATGCCGACTAAGGAGTCATTGTAAGATCTTTCAATGCCAATCGCCCCGTCCATGCCGTCCCCGTTGACAAAACCGATCACACTGCAGCCTAAGGAGTTGTAAGGATAGATCCGCTTATATTCTTCTTCAAACCAGACCCCTTTTACCCTGGCTTTGGAACCGGCCGCAGCATTTTTCTCGTTGGTTTCTTTTTTCAAGGTCTCAAAGGCGTTTTTCTGGTCATAGGAAAGCTGCCGTTCATGACGGATGTATTGTTTGGACGGATTGTTCCGAATCAGCTCCCGAATGGTACCGGCGTCATAGCCAAACACATTGACAAGCGCGGATACTGACGGCTCCAGGAAATTCTCCTCATCTGACATGATCTGTCTTGGGTCTAGAATCAGATTATATACCTTTTCCGTAGTGGCCAGATAAGTCCCGTTCCGGTCAACAATATCACCTCTCCGATAAGGTATAGGACGGCTCTCATAGTCCTGCTGGGACAGTACGATCTGGTTGTAGTCATCCTGATTATCCTGAATAATGCTGAAAAGAACATATATTAATGAAAACAAAGCCAGCGTAATCACGATAACCGCAATCGCCAGCTTCTTCTGCATGTCCTTGGTGAACACGCGTTTTTTTTCGGGTTTCCCACTTGGATTATTGTGTCGGGATGTCCTCATCTTGTCTTACATACTCACTTTCCGTCTTATCATATAAAAGCACCTGGTCCCGGTTGGCATATACCATGCCCAATTCTTCTGTTGCAACCTTATATATATAATCCAAATCAATACTGGTGTTGATCCTGGTCTCCATGGCATCATTCTCTGCCTTAAGCTGCTCCACATTTTTCTCCAGCTTTTCTATATTGGCCAGCCTTGCGGTAATGGTGGACTGAATCTGCAGATAATTGACACAAATCACAAGGACACAAAACGCCGCTAAGGTCAGCATAAGTACATAGGGAAAATTCATGTGAAGAGCCTTTTCCTGATTCCGCCATACATTATAGCTTACAACCTTCCGGCGGACCGTCTTCTGCTTATGATTTCTCTCTCCCCTTGCCGGCTGTATCACTCTTGCCGTATTTCCATAAATATAGTCCTGACGTACTGGTGATTTTCCTCTTGCAGTCATAATGGTTCCTCCTCTCCTCCCTACGATGGAGCGTTCCCGCTGCCGCCTGCTTTTTGTCCCTGCTTTATTCTGCCCGCTCAAACACTCTCAGCTTTGCGCTTTTGGCCCTTGTATTCTCTCTCAGCTCTTCTGATGTGGGAACAACAGGCTTTCGTGTCACTACCCTGCCCCTGCTGACTCTCCCGCACACACATACCGGAAGCCTGGGCGGACAGATACAAGGCTTTTCATTATCCCGAAACCGATTCTTCACGATCCTGTCCTCCAGAGAATGAAAGGTAATAATACACAGTCTTCCCTTTGGCTTCAGCCGTTCAATCATTGTGTCAATCGAATGCTCCAGCACAGCCAGCTCCTGATTCAGCTCGATCCGAATAGCCTGAAAGGTTCTCTTGGCAGGATGTCCTCCTTCTGCCTGCATTTTCATGGGAATGGACCTTCGAATAACCTCCACCAGCTCCCCTGCTGTCTCAAAAGGCTTTGTCTGCCTTGCCTGTACAATATTCCGGGCGATCCTGCGGGCAAAACGCTCCTCTCCATAGTCCCGCAAAATCCTGCACAGCTCGTCTTCCTGACAGGTATTGATCAGGTCCGCCGCCGTTCTCTGATTTCGTTGATCCATGCGCATATCCAGAGGCGCATCCTTGTCTCGATAGGTAAATCCTCTCCCCGGGGTGTCAAGCTGATAGGAAGACACGCCCAAATCCAGATAAATGCCGTCAACCTTTTGAAGCTCCAGAGAATCCAGGACTTGTGCCATGGCCTCATAATTGCTTCTCACTATCACTGCCTTCTCTCCAAAGGGAGCCAGCCGCTCTGAGGCAGCCCTTATGGCATCCTGGTCCTGATCCATGCCGATAAGCCTTCCTTCTTTTAAGCGGGCCAAAACCGCTGCTGCATGTCCTCCGCCTCCCAGAGTGCCATCTACATAGATGCCATCCTGCCGGACCTTTAAATTTTCCAAAGTTTCTTCAAGCAAAACGGATTTGTGTTCAAACATCATATGCCAAGACCTTCCATGTTTTCTGCAATTTCTTCCATGTCGTCATAGGTATTGGACTCATTCCAGGCATCCTTGCTCCAGATCTCAATCCTGCTTCCCACCCCCACTAACACTGCATCCTTGTCAATCCCGGCAAAATCCCGCAGCACTGCCGGCAGCAGGATCCTTCCCTGCTTATCCACCTCACAGGTGGTAGCGCCTGCCAGGAAAAAACGGGAAAACTTTCTGGCATTGGCATTGGTAAGAGGCAGGGCATGAAGCTTTTCCTCCAGGGCTTTCCACTCGGTGTTCTCGTAGACAAACAGACATCCATCCAGACCCTTCGTTACCACGAATTCGTCTCCTAACTGCTCCCTGAACTTGGAAGGAACAATCAGGCGTCCTTTTGCATCTACCGTATGATTATATTCACCCATGAACATAAGATCCACCTGCCCACCCTATCGTTCCACTCTCTTACCATTTCCCGCCACTTTCCGCCACTTTCCACCACTCGTAGTTTTATTCTAGTACAAAAGCAGGAAAATAGCAAGGTTTTTTTCAAAAAAAGCGGCTGACCTTTTGGTCAGCCGCCGCAACATATACTTTCTTTTTAAAAATCAGACGCAATATATAGTTCAATCAGCCGGTCCAGCTCCACGCTGTTCTGATAGATGGCGTCATAGTCTTCTCTCCTCTCAATACTGTTGTCCAGGCGTTCCCTCGCCTGCTCTATGTCCCTTTTCAATTCTTCTTTTGCGTTCTTCATACTATCTGTCTCCTTCTTCTCCTTTCTCGATCTGCCGGTGCCGGACGACTAAAATCGCTCCGGCTGCCAGGATCAATATCATTGACAATGCCTGCGATACCGGAATCCCGGTATGGAAAAAAATCAGCTGATCCGTCCGCAGACCCTCAATCCAAAACCTTCCCACTCCATATCCCAATAAGTAAATCCAAAGCATCTCTCCGTCGAATTTCTTGTGGTGTCGGAACCACAACATAAAGAGCAAAAGTCCTAAATTCCAAACCGACTCATAGAGAAAGGTGGGATGTACCTGAATATATTCTACCCCGTTCTCCACAATTTTGTGGTTTAAGACATCCGTGGTCAGCATGTTCTCATTTACTAACGACAGACGTATTCTCATGGCAAACAAGCTGTCCGTATACCCGCCAAATGCCTCACAGTTGAAGAAATTCCCCCACCTGCCAATGATTTGTCCTGTAATCAAACCTAGTACACCACTGTCCGCCATGGAAAAAAATGAGAGTTTCCGAATACGCGTAAATGCTGCCAATGTTATGATGGCAGCAATCACGCCTCCATAGATAGCGAGGCCGCCAGCCCGCAGATTGAATACCTCAAGCAGATTATTCTTATAACTGTCCCACTGAAAAACCACGTAATAAAGCCTTGCTCCTATAATAGAAAAAATAATACCATAAAGCGCAAAATCCAGATAAATCTCCGGATCCTGCCCCCTTCTTTTCGCATCTGACTGCGCCATCCAGATACCGGCAAGCATCCCTAAACCAATAATGATCCCATAGTATGCAATGCGAAATCCGAAAATGTAAAGATCATTCTGCAGATTATGTATTTCAATCCCAAGATGTACGAAACCGATATCTGCTCCTTCCATTCTTGATATCTCCTTTCGATGTTTTCTCTATTTTACCGCCAAAATCCACGAAAATCAAACATTATCGCACGACAGATATCTCCACAATATGCCATAATTCGACAAATATGGATCCCTGCCGTTTTCCAGCTTGTTAATTTCATCATTTGGGGGTTTTCATTGAATAAATTCTATGCTACAATTAATTGGCTTGAAAATCAAGTCCCTTTTTGAATTTTCTAAAACATCCATAAAGAAGGAAAGAACTGCTGTTTTCATACCCATCAAAAGCTCCGCCTGCAATATTTCCCCAAAGCTGCACTGCCGGCCGGCTTGTAAACAGCATACATAAGGAACTGTCCTTAACAGAAATAAATAATCTTAAACATGAAGGAGATCAGGAAATGAAACTAGGAATCGTAGGGCTGCCTAATGTGGGTAAAAGTACCCTTTTCAACTCACTGACCAAGGCCGGAGCCGAATCTGCCAATTATCCCTTCTGCACCATTGACCCCAATGTAGGCGTGGTTCCTGTGCCGGACCACCGGCTAAAGCTTCTGGGGGATCTGTACCACTCTAAAAAGGTCACTCCTGCAGTCATTGAATTTGTGGATATTGCAGGATTGGTAAAGGGCGCCTCCAAGGGCGAAGGTCTGGGCAACCAGTTCCTTGCCAACATCCGGGAGGTGGATGCCGTGGTCCATGTGGTGCGCTGCTTTGAAGACCCGAATGTGATTCATGTAGAAGGCAGTGTAGATCCGGCGCGGGATATTGAAACCATTAATCTGGAGCTGATCTTCTCGGATCTGGAGATCCTGGAGCGGAGAATCTCCAAAACCGCCCGGTCTGCCAACAATGACAAGGCTCTGGCAAAAGAACTGACAGTCTTAAAGGAGCTGTATGCTGTGCTGGAGGACGGACAGCCTGCCTGCACCTATCACAATGACGATGAGGACCTGATGGCATTTGTCCGCTCCTTAAATCTTCTGACCTGCAAGCCGGTCATCTTTGCCGCCAATGTCAGTGAGGAGGATCTTACCGACGACGGAGCGTCCAACCCCTATGTGGCGGCTGTCCGGGAAACTGCTTCCAGAACCGGGTCCGGTGTGTTTGTCATCAGCGCCCAGATCGAGCAGGAGATCGCCGAACTGGATGACGAGGAAAAGCAGGAATATCTGGAAGCCCTAGGACTGTCCGAATCCGGCCTGGACAAGCTGATTGCCGCAAGCTATGAGCTGTTGGGCCTGATCAGCTTTTTGACCTCCGGCGAGGACGAAACCCGGGCCTGGACCATCAAAACGGGCACCAAAGCTCCCCAGGCTGCCGGAAAGATCCACTCTGATTTCGAGCGGGGATTTATCCGCGCTGAGGTTGTGAACTATCAGAACCTTTTAGACTGCGGCACCTACGCCAAGGCTAAGGAAAAAGGGCTGGTCGGTCTGGAGGGCAAGGACTATGTGGTAAAGGACGGGGATGTAATCCTGTTCCGGTTTAACGTATAGGGATATGGGCTAAGCTCACAGCAGATATTCCAAAAAAGCATTCACCAACGCCGAGCCGCCCTCCCGGCTGACCTCCCAGGGTCTGCCGGCAAATTTCATGGCAGACGGACCCACAGGCTCCTGCCCGGTCACGGCACGAGAAATGCGCCGTCCTGCATGATAAAGCTGGCAGACAACCTTAGCTTCTGCCCGGTGAATCCGATCCGTAAATACCTTATGACTGGCAATCTGTCTGTCCTCATACATGCCGGGCAAGTTGGCGCAAGATAAGCTGCGATAAAATAAGTTGCTATAGGATAAAAGCTGCGCTGATTGGAAACAGTAAAAAAGCTGTTTCTACATTATCGTAAAAACAGCCCATGAATCACACCTGTCTTTTATCCCTTTCCGGGTCCTGTCATAAAACAAGACTCAAGATCTCCTCTGCCAGGTACCTTCAGATTGACCACAAATCAAACTCACTGAAATCAATCACCAGGTCCTCATAGATCCCTACTGGCACCGGATCATGAATCCCATAGATCTTCATATTCATATCTTCCTCATGAAATTGATATGTAACGATCCTTTTCTTAATCGGGTCCACAATCCAGTACTCTCTGACTCCTGCATCCCAGTACTTCTGAAGCTTCAAAGAATAATCCTTCTTCCCTGTGCTGGCTGAAATAATCTCCAGCACAAAATCCGGCGCACCATCTATCCCCTGCTCGGTCAGCCGGTCCGGATGGCAGACAATACTGATATCCGGCTGAACTATGGTCCTGTCGTCGCGGTCGAGACGCACGTCAAACGGTGCAGGATAGATTCTGAAAGGTCCCTTTTTCCCGGCAATATAGCCCTTAAACCGATAGAGAAGTTCTGTCAGCAGCTCCTGATGTAATCTTCCCGGTGATGCCATATAATAAAGCTGGCCGTCAATCAGCTCCATCCGTATATGGTCTGGCAGTGCATAGTAATCTCTGGCCCGGTAATCCCTCTTTGCATAATAAGCCGCCCGGCTCTCCCTTACCGTCCTGCCACCCTCCGGCTTATGGTAAAGATCAGAAACATACATCCCCAATGCTGCTTCCAGGGCAACCACGGTATCGTGCTGCGGGGACTTGGTCGCCCCGCTGAAAATCTTGTTGACAGTCCCCACCGGAACTCCCGAAAAATCTGCTAGCTGCTGGTTTGTTATACCTAATTCTTTCTTCCTTCTTTTCATTTCTTCCAGGTTCATACCATCGCCCTCCTTTCTCTCATTTTACCACATATGCCGTTTATGGTCAATCATTTTATCCGTAAACGGTTATTTATGTAGTATACCATTACGATTTTCTCCTGTTTTTCTTCTATGTTTTCAGAGTTTTATTTTATAAGCAAAAAATCAACGGAGTAAAAAATTCTCACAGAATTACATAAGCCGGAAGTATAAGACAAAACACTTTTTGCGTGGAAACTGATTACAGATTTCAGATAATTTTAAAATTCTTGACAAAAATGAATAATAACAGTATACTTATCTCAATTGTTGGCGCGGAGCCAATGCAAATCGCTGAAGCGTTTTATTATTGTTTCATGAATAAGGCTGGTTTAAGGATGCTAAGAAAGCACACGATTCTCTGAAGAGACTTTGTGTGTTTTTTTGTTTATATAGCCAGCCTTATCATCAAAAAAATTATAGGAGGAAAGACAAATGGCTTGTTTCTTAGTACCGGCAGCGGAAGCTGTTATTAGTACCGCTGCTTCCAAAGTAATGCAATCAAAGGAATCCTCTCCCAAAGCTGTACCTATCAGTCTGGATGGTTCCACTATCACAGAAGCAGTAAAAACACCTTTTTTCCATAAACTGAAATGGCTGAACAATCTATTATGGGGCGGTTCGGCACTGCTGGCTTTTGAACATATCTGGCATGGGGAAGTAGTTCCATGGTTCCCGTTTTTATCTGCTGCCAGCAATCCGTCTGATGCTGCTGAAATGCTGTATGAGATGTCTACAGCCGGTGTCGCCATGGCAGTCCTCGTGACAGCAGTATGGGGCGGTATGCTCGCAATTTCAGCTGTTATTGAAAAAGGAGCGGTAAAATCCGCAGAGCTTTTATCACCACCGAAATGGGAGGTAATGCTATGACCTTATTGACTACAGTCTTTGCCGCAATTATCTGTACGATTATCTGGTATTGCAATGCACCAAAAAGCCAGATGAAAATCGGCATCCTATGTTTCATGTATTGGGGAGCATCCCTTATGTGGCTTGTAGATGCTGTTTTTGAATATGCGGAAATTCACAATGAATATTTTACCCCGACCCCAATGGATATGCTCAATGATTTTTATTTAGGATTGTCTGTTATAGCCCTTGGACTTGTTATCTGGCTTATGATCCTTCTTGCCAAAGACCCGAAAGGTGTTGTAAAATCCGCCCTTTTTAAGGAGAAAATCCCAAAACAGCCGTTGCCTTTTCCGAAATCCTCAGATTGAGAGAGCTGCTGCTTTTGAAAAACTCAGTCTGACCAGTGTGTCATGCCTTGCTGTACTAATGCAGTAATGTACTGGAGATATCGTATGTGAGGAAAGCCTGTAAACACCAATTAAGATAGCAGAGATTCAAAAAATCCCTGCTATCTTGTACGAAAAATCCCCTAAGACTGCATCCGTTTATCAACTTTTCTGTCTTTTTAAGAAGGAACAGATCCCTGTATGGGCTCCGCCTCCACACGGTCATACCGGTAAGCCGAAAATATAAATCCCAGCAGCAGCATATTCACTACGATACTGATCCGGCCCTCAGAAATCATGGGAAGGCTGGTAAAGGAAGCATACTGATAGCCAAAATTCCCCAGAATATAGAGAATCCCTTCCATAAGCAGGCAAATGCCGCAGCAGCAGGACAGAGAGAAAGCCAGCCTTCCCCGGATTTTCCGGATGCAGGCAAAAAGCATCAAATAAAATCCAGCAACAGCCGCCAAAAGCACTGCCCCTGCCAGCCATCCGAACAGCAAAATACACAGAGCGATCTGATAATTGTTGTGATAATGCTGAGGAAGGATATCCCACAAGGTAACATTGGATTCATCAAAATGGATATAGCGGGGTAAACCCCCCTCATCTCTGGCCTTGGCTACTGCTGCCTCAAACCTTTGTTCCTCCTCCTCTGTATGATAGATAGCATAGATACCGATCTGTCTGGGATCCCTTTTTTCAAAATACCAGGCTCCGGTACCGTAATCCATCAGCTCCTGGGAGGTCAGGTCAATTCCTCCAATAAGAGGGGTCTCGGAAAGCAGACGTCGAATCAGGGCGCTATTATATGTATCATCCCAGGTAGACCGGATAGAAGCATCCGGGTTTATAAATTGATAAAGCGCTTCCCGTCTGCTGCCTGTAAAAACAAAAAGACTGCCCACTGCCGCCAAGCCTGTAAAAAGGATCCCATACATCCCTTTACGGCTCAAGGTACTGCCTGTAAAGATATCACGATGGTTCATCATCAGCAATGTACCTGTCACACTTACCGCTAATACTGCACACGCAGAAAGATCACGGTTATAGCCCCTATAAAATCCTGGAAAAAGGATACATGCACCGCAAAGTACAAAAGCGGTCAGAATGGCCTTACTTTGATATCGTCTCAGACGATAGGCCAGCAGAATCAAAAAAGGTGCAAACAGCAGGATCCCAAAATACCGGAAATATCCCAGAAAATAACCCATTTTCCAAAAAGGAAGCATCTTTTGTGTACACAGTACCTCTCCCGCCAAAAATAAACTTCCGGCTAAGATAAGAAGCTGCTTGGAATGCCGGATCATAAAGGGGTATCCCTTCCAGGCCATCAGGATCAAAAGGAATAGTCCGGGAATGTAATACAAACAACCATTAGAATACTGCTCCGGACTCCATCTCATCCATACAGCTCCGACAAAGCCGAGAGAAATCAGCAGCAACGTCATGGCCGCAAGAGCCGGTGCCTTCTGAATCCTATGGACCGTATTTAGCTCTGTGCCGATGACAACCGGATCTCCCATGTCCCTGACTGCCAGCTCTCCTGCTTCCTTTTGGGAAATCCCACGAGCCTCATACTCCTCCATCCTGTCAAAAATATGCTCCTCCAGCTCCTGGATAAGGACACTGCGCAGGGGCTTATAAGCGATCTGCTCCTCCACCGTATCCAAAAACTCCTTCTTATAATCCTCCAAAGAGCACACCTCCCATCACCTGATTGACCGCTGTCTCATAAGTTCTCCATTCCTCTGCCTTCTCCTGCAGCAGCCTTTTTCCGCTGGCAGTGATCTCATAGTACTTCCGCATCCGGCCATTTTCCGCTGTTTTTTGAAGACTGACCACCGCCCCCTTCTGTTCTAATCCATGCAGAACCGGGTACAGGGTGCCCTCCTGCAGCCGGAATACCATCTGGCTCTGCTGCTCTAGCTCCCGAATGATCTGATAGCCGTACATGCTTCGCTGCTCCAAAAGCCGCAGCACCAGCATGGAGGTGTTGAGTGCCATGTAACGTTTGTCCATTGAAAGCTCCTTTCTTTGAAAATTAAAGCCAAAATACCTAGACGATCCAGGTATATAGAATCATTATACTTAGATCATCTAGGTATGTCAAGAATTTTTGGTTAATTCTCAGGATAAGCTTATAAACTGTTATGCAAAATATTTGCCGTAACTGTATCTGGCAATATGCCACAATCTCAAAAATATTATGGACGTCTTCCATCGCTTGTCTATCTTCATCTGTCACACAGCCCTGAATCAGAGCTGCCGGTTCATCCATGATTTTCCCATTTATCCGTCCTGACAAGCTTTATTCTGACAATAAGGCATTCCGCAGCAAGCTGGCAGGATACAAATTTTAAACAAGTTTTACAATGGCCTCACCAATCACGGCTGAACAGACAACATTGTAGTAACAGCTAACCTGCCTCGTACTGACGTCGATTTTTTTTCTGAAGTGATCTATATTGATACCTGCACTGCGTATCGGAACGGTTTCCCATTTCTCCGGCAATTCTTCTCCAGCTTTTCTCCCCATACCGCTTCACCAGAGCCAATAGCTTATCCGTTTCCTCTCTTGTCCATTCTCCCTTGTTGAGTGCCGGATCCAATGACCGCTTCCATCGGGACTCACATTCATTTCCTCTTCTGTTATATCCATGCTGATTGATAAAGTTTGCTACTGTTATCCAGTGTGAATCTCCAAATTCTGAAACCGCCAGCCTTAATAATTCATCTTCCCGTTTTTTCCAAACATTACTTCGTCTTTTTTTATTCTCCCAATATGGAACAACGCTTGATGAAGCAGCGCCGCCATACCCATCGCTTTTGGGCTCAGATATTCCCATTGCTTCTCCATATTCATATATGTGCTCTGAAATCGGGCTCATCATTCCTTGATCATAATCGATATGAAAATCCGGATGGCTTTGTATTGATGAATTTGCTTGTGAATTACCTAAAAAATAGTTTCCAACACATTGATTGATTTTAAAAATCATTTCATTAACAAGACTTGCTTTCAATTCTATAACTTTTCCTTGATTATGTTTTCCACTTCAGAGGAAGCGCCGTCATAGAGTAAGTCTAACCATTCTTTAAATTCTGTTGATAAAAATCCCGTATTTGCCGCATTCACAAGTACATTCTCAATATCTTTAATGGAGACCTTATGGCAGAATGCAAGAACATATTCTAAGCGATACCTTCCCTTACTGCTAAGAGCATGCACCCCTTCCTCACGGTCTGGATAATGTGATAAATAATCCATTTCAAAAGGGTTTTTATATGGATTTTTTTTCATTTGGTCATAAAATTCTTCGAGAAAAGCCCTTGTATCTGGTACAGCAGGACGGCCCGGAGTACTCCTTACCTTTCCCTCCATTACCTCAACAGGGTATCGCTGCACAATTCGAGGACTCTGTGCCAAGACTGGCCCCGGCATATTGACAGCCGGTCTCACAGGCGTATCCGATACCGATCTTTTCTTTTTTCCCCTTTCATTTCTCTTGGTTCTGATATTTGTTTCCTCTGCAAAAGCAAACATAACAAAATTCCTCCCCTTCATTAGAAAGCCTTTTGCCAGGTCGTATATTTCTAGATTCCTTTAACATGATTATATCATTTCAATATGGTAATTACAAGAAAACATTTTTAGATCCTCATGAACAGGAACCATAAATATTTTTATTTTGATTTCCATCTTCATGGCAAAAATAGGAAGTATAAACCCTTTCCTTTTCGTGAATCATTTTCTATGGAAGATCACATCATGATCCAGACGAAAGATCAGATATGTTCCAGCAATCTGCTGAATATCTGACTCCCGCGGCAGCTGCCAAAGATCCGTGCCTGCACGATATCTTCCTGTTGCCGCGGAAATGAATCTCGAATGCGGAGGTATATACTATGGCTGGTTATAAGGTTGAGATTTGTGGGGTCAATACGGCGAAGCTCCCTCTTCTGACAAACGAGGAAAAGGATGCGCTCTTTAAACGGATCCTGGACGGAGACATGGAAGCCAGAGAACAGTATATCAAAGGAAATCTGCGTCTTGTCCTCAGTGTAATCCAGCGGTTTTCCAGCAACAATGAAAATGTGGATGATTTGTTTCAGATCGGATGCATCGGCCTGATCAAGGCCATTGACAACTTTGACATTACACAAAATGTGCGTTTTTCTACTTATGCCGTCCCTATGATCATGGGAGAAGTACGCCGGTATCTCAGAGATAACAATTCCATCCGGGTCAGCCGCTCTCTGAGGGACACAGCCTACAAGGCCATTTATGCCAAAGAAGGGTTAATGCGGAAAAATGCCAAGGAGCCGACTCTGATGGAGATTGCCCAGGAAATCGGGATCAGCAAGGAGGAAATCACCTATGCCTTAGATGCTATTCAAAGTCCTGTAAGCCTTTATGAACCTATCTACACAGACGGAGGCGATCCTTTGTATGTGATGGATCAGATCAGTGATAAGAAAAACCTGGAAGAAAACTGGGTAGAGGAAATCTCTCTGCGGGAAGCCATGGACCGGCTGCCCAAACGGGAACGCCATATCATTGACCTTCGCTTTTTCGAGGGAAAAACCCAGACAGAGGTGGCAGAAGAAATCCATATCAGCCAGGCTCAGGTATCCCGCCTGGAAAAAAATGCCCTGAAGGCAATGAGAAATTATTTAAATTAAGGCAGTATGCAGAGGCCAGGGAAAAGCTTCCCCTTTCCCTGGCCTCTGCATACTATAGCGTGTCTGCCCGCTCCTGAATGTTCTTTCGAAAGTTAATCACATCATGCTGATAATCTGTATCCATATGTTCTGATGTGATCATAAAATCTGCTGTAGCCTTATTCACTGCAATAGGAATATCATACACCTGGGCAATTCTCATCAGCGCCTTTACATCTGTATCATGAGGCTGAGCTGTGAGAGGGTCAGAAAAAAACACTACAAAATCAATCACGCCCTCTACAATCTTTGCTCCGATCTGCTGGTCTCCTCCTAAGGGACCGCTGTTATATCCCTTTACCGTAAGTCCGGTCTGATCGGTGATCATCCGGGCTGTAGTTCCGGTCCCATACAGATTATGATGTTTTAAAATCGCATAATGTTCCTTGCACCACTGAATCAGCTTTGGTTTCTCATTATCATGGGCAATCAATGCAATGTCCTTTTTAGGTCCAATCGTAAAAGTAATATAATCTTTTGCCATAGCTGTCATCTCCTTTCCCTATGGCTTTTTTTGAAGCTGCCCCTTACTATATCACGAACCTTGAAAAAGAACAAGTTAAATTGTGATAAATATTTCCTGACTTTTTTCTGAATATTTTTCAGAAAATTTTGCCGAATAACACCAAAAAACTCACTCTACAATGGCTGAAGATCCATTTCCAGATTTATTTCTTCTTCTTTCAAACCTGCCATCTGTTCAATCAACTCCCATATTTCTTCCCGTCCCTGTTTGGTCACGGAGGAAAACAGAATTACCATGCCGTTCTCTCCGATCTGGAGTCCTTCCCGCACCATTTTTACATGCTTCTGCATCTGGCTGCGTTTCAGCTTATCCGCTTTTGTTGCAATAATTACTGGCGTATAACCCTTTTCCCGAATCCAGTCATACATTACTTTATCATTTGCGGACGGTTCGTGTCGGATGTCAATCAACAGAAATACACATTTCAGCATGGGAGAAGTCTGCAGATATCTCTCAATCATGTTCCCCCATTTTACCTTCTGCTCTACCGGTACCTTGGCATAGCCATATCCTGGCAGATCCACATAGTAAAAAGCGTCGTTAATATTGTAAAAATTGATTGTCTGGGTCTTGCCTGGCTGAGCAGAGGTCCGCGCAAGGGATTTCCGATTCATCAAGGCATTAATCAAAGACGACTTTCCCACATTCGATTTCCCGGCAAAAGCAAATTCCGGGTATGGACTGTCCGGCAGCCTGCTGGTAATGCCACAGACAGTCTCCAGTTCCACTTTTCTGATTATCATAACATCCTCCGTCGTTTCTAATTATAAATCTTATAAAGCTATTCTTTGCAAGTGGTACCTTTTGTTACTGTTGTTGTTTCATTGATGTTTTCGCTGTTGCTTTGTTGTTCCCGGTGTTGTTGCTACCGTTGTTCCTGATGTTGTTCCTACCGTTGCTCTCGCACTTTATTTTCAACAATGTTCTATCCTGTCCCAATCCTTTTCAGCAGTTTTCTGGCTGCTCATCAGCTTTTTGGCCGCTTCCCCATCCTCTGCTTCTTTATCCCCTCCTTTTTTATTCCTATAGCCTCTCGGAATCTCCAGACCTTATTTCCTAGGGCCTTTGTGATTCCAGTTTTACGGAGTCCCCTATATTTCACAGAAAATATGGATTAAAATTTTCTATTTTCCGACAAAAGATTCCGAGAGCCTATTTCCTCTCACATCAGTCATCAGAAGCCGTCAGAGTTTCTCCCCTGAGCGCTTCCTTCAGCACGTCCTCCATGGTCTTTACATACACGATCCGAAGTCCTCTGGTGATCTCCTTTGACAGATCTCCGATATCCGGCCGGTTTTTATCTGGTACCAGCACGATTTTAATATGCGCCATTTTCGCTGCCAGAATTTTCTCCTTGAGACCGCCAATAGGAAGCACCCGACCCCGCAGGGTAATCTCTCCGGTCATAGCCACCTGGGCCAGAACCTTTTTCTCAGTCACGGCTGACAGCATTGCTGTGGCCATGGTAATCCCTGCAGAGGGTCCATCCTTTGGCACGGCTCCCTCCGGAATATGAATATGGATATCATGCTTTTCAAAATAATCATCGCTGACTGAATATTTAGGACAGATTGACCGGACATAGGTCAGGGCGGTCTGGGCAGATTCCTTCATCACATCGCCCATCTGCCCGGTCAGCTTCAGCTCTCCCTTGCCCGGCATTACATTAACCTCAATCTGCAGGGTGTCTCCTCCCACACTGGTCCAGGCAAGGCCCCGGACAATTCCTACCTCGTCCTCCTCATTGGCATCCTCAAAGGTGATCTTCTCCTTTCCCAGATACTTTTCCAGATTAGACTCTGTGACCCGGATAGCCTTTTTCTTATCTTCCAAAAATTCTCTTGCCGCTTTCCGGAAAATCTCACCGATCCGGCGCTCTAAATTCCGCACCCCTGCCTCTCTGGTGTAGTTATGAATAATTTTTTTCAGCACACCGTCTGACACGGACACCTGCTTTTCCGTCAATCCGTTTTTCTCCAGCTGCTTGCCCACCAGAAAGTCCCTGGCAATGTGAAACTTTTCGTTTTCCGTATAGCTGTTGATCTCAATCACCTCCATCCGATCCAGCAAAGGACGAGGAATCGACTGAGTCGTATTGGCCGTGGCAATAAACAGCACATTGGACAGATTTATGGGTGCTTCCACATAATGATCTCGGAAACGCACGTTCTGCTCACCGTCCAGCACCTCCAAAAGGGCGGATGAGGTATCCCCCTTATAATCACTGCTGACCTTATCGATCTCATCTAACAGCATCAGGGGATTGGAAACGCCTGCCTGGCGAAGCCCTTCTACCAGCCTGCCCGGCATTGCCCCCACATAGGTCTTTCTGTGTCCCCGAATCTCCGCCTCATCCCGGACTCCTCCCAGGCTGATGCGCACATATTTTTTGTTGAGAGCGCGGGCCACAGACCGGGCAATCGAGGTTTTGCCGGTTCCGGGAGGTCCTACCAGGCACAGAATCGGGCCGCTGCCCTTTTTGGTCAGAGTACGGACTGCCAAGTATTCCAATACCCGCTCCTTGACCTTTTCCAAACCATAATGGTCTGCATTCAGAATCTCCTCTGCATGTTTTAAATCATTGTTATCCCGGGACTGCTTGTTCCAGGGCAGCTCCAGCAGGGTCTCAATATACGTGCGGAGCACATTTCCCTCCTGACTGCTTCCCGGCATTCCCCGAAATCGTTCAATCTCTTTGCGCAGCTTTTCTCTCACCTCCTTATCCATCTTTAATGCAGAAAGCTTTCGCTCATACTCATCTGCATCGGAAACCGGATCCTCTCCCAGCTCCTGACGGATAATCTTCAGCTGTTCCCTGAGAATATAATCCCGCTGGTTCTTATCCACCGCAGTTTTTACCTTTGCCTGAAACTCCTGACGAATCCGGGAGATCTCAATCTCATCAGCCAGATTTCCCACCAGAACCTCATACCTGGCGGCTGCATCCGCTGCCTCCAGATAATCCTGTCTTACGGAATAATCCCAAGGAAGCTGGCTTGCCATCTGCAGCATCATTTCTCCCAGCCCGCTGGCTGTCATAAGATTAGGCTGTACCTCTCTGGCAAACTTGGGATGCTGGCGTCCATACTCCTCCACCTTATCCCGCAAAACCCTCTGCATGGCCTCTGCTGCCAAGGAATCTACATCATCCTCCCTCCAGGGAGCAATCGCCACCTCGCCAATCAAAGCAGGCTCCACAGAATCCAGATTCAAAAGCTCTGCCCGCTCCAAGCCCTCCACCATCACCCGCACCACTCCGCCGGGCATCTTCACCAGCTGCTTTACCCGAACCACCACGCCGATATGATAAAGCTGCTCTATCTGCGGGCTGGAATCCTCCGGATCCCTTTGAGTAACCACACAGACCCGCTGGTCACTGACCATGGCCTTCTCCACTGCTGCCACAGACCGGGAACGGCTGATATCAAAGCTCACCGTCATTTTAGGCAGCACAGTCAACGCCCGCAAGGCAATCACCGGCATTGTCATAACCGTAATCTCCATTTTATCCTCCTTGTCGCAACGGCTCATGCCATTGTCCATACAATGAAAGAACCGCTAACCTCCTTGTTTCTATATCGATGCTCTCTCAGGCGTTATTCCCATCTATTGTTATTCATAAAATCACACTGCAGGTCCAGATGCCCGCATCACTTGTTCCATAACCTGCCAAAATACACAGCAAATTCCACCGCTGTAAAACAAAAGATGGAAGCATATGCTCCCATCCTCTTTCCGCAGGAAATCTTGTTAAGCGATTTCCCCCGGCCTGTCTTTCTTCCGTCTCTGGGAGAGTGTCTTACGCGGTACTGCTGTATCTCTATACACCAACTCCGGCTCCCCTGTCTTATTCACAACATCCTTTGTAACCTTACAAATTCCGATGCTGCTGTCAGAGGGAATCTCATACATTAAATCCATAACTGCAGATTCCATGATCGATCGTAATCCCCTGGCGCCGGTCTTCCGGCGCACCGCTAGACTGGCAATCTCTAAAAGCGCCTCCCTAGTAAACTCCAGCTTTACGTCATCTAACTCAAACAACTTCTGGTACTGCTTTGTAATGGCATTCTTTGGCTCTGTCAAAATCCTTACCAGAGCCTCCTCGCTTAAAAGCTCTAATGATACAGTTACCGGCACACGTCCGATAAACTCCGGAATCAACCCGAATTTCACCAAATCCTGGGGTTCCACCTGACGCAGCAGCTCATCAATATCTCTCTTGTTCTTATCCACCACCTCTGCGTTAAAGCCAATGGATCCTGCGCTCTGCCGTCTCTCGATAATCTTTTCAAGACCGTCAAAGGCTCCTCCGCAGATAAAGAGAATGTTGGTGGTGTCAATCTGCAAAAGCTCCTGATGAGGATGCTTTCTTCCTCCCTGAGGCGGAACACTTGCCACCGTTCCCTCCAAAATCTTCAAAAGCGCCTGCTGTACGCCTTCCCCGGATACATCCCGGGTAATGGATACATTCTCCGATTTCTTTGTAATCTTATCGATCTCATCAATATAAATAATACCATACTCTGCCTTGGAAATATCATAATCCGCCGCCTGAATCAGCTTTAACAGAATATTTTCCACATCCTCGCCCACATAGCCTGCTTCTGTCAGTGCTGTAGCGTCTGCAATGGCAAACGGTACATTCAGCACCTTTGCCAGGGTCTGAGCAAGATAGGTCTTACCGGAACCTGTAGGTCCCAGCATCAGAATATTGCTTTTCTGTACATCCACATCCATATCTTTTCTGGAAGTAATCCGCTTATAGTGATTGTAAACTGCCACAGACAACACCTTTTTGGCATTTTCCTGTCCAATCACATACTCGTCCAAAAACGCTTTAATCTCCTTGGGCTTCAGCAGGTTGATTCCTGCAAAGTCAGGACCAGCGTCTTCCTGATCGTCAAACTCCTCCTCCAGAATCTCCGCGCAAAGGTCAATGCACTCGTCGCAGATAAAAACATTGTTGGAGCCTGCAATCAGCTTTTTTACCTGATCCTGGGTCTTCCCGCAAAAAGAGCATCTAACTCTGTCATCCATTCTGTTCGGCATAATACACCTCTATCCTTTCTCACCCAAAATTCGTCCTTATAGTCTGGCCATTACAGCAGTTCAGGGCTTACCCGGGCTGCCGCCGGCTCCTCCTGCACATTAATGCTTCACAAGAATCTGGTCAACCAATCCATAGCTGACAGCTTCCTCTGCTGTCATATAATGATCTCGCTCCGTATCCCGGCACACCACCTCATAGGGCTGTCCCGTATTGTCCGCAAGAATCCGATTCAGCTTTTCCTTGGTCTGCAAAATCTTCTCGGCCACGATCTGAATCTCGGTTGCCTGTCCCCGTGCGCCGCCGGAAGGCTGATGGATCATTACCTCTGCATTAGGCAGGATAAAGCGCTTGCCCTTTGCTCCGCCTGCCAGCAGAAAAGCGCCCATGCTTGCAGCCATTCCCACACACAAAGTAGACACATCGGATTTAATATAATTCATGGTATCATAAATTGCCATACCTGCAGTCACAGAACCGCCTGGGCTGTTAATATAAAGGCTGATATCCTTCCCTGGATCTTCCGCCTCCAAAAACAAAAGCTGCGCCACGATCACGCTGGCAGACACATCCGTAACTTCTTCTCCCAAAAAGATAATCCTTTCCTTCAGCAGACGAGAGTAGATATCATAGGAACGCTCTCCCCTGCTGGTCTGCTCGATTACATAAGGAATTAACGGCATTGGAAATCCTCCTTATCTGAATTTTATTCACCTTATACAAGGTATAGAAGTGCAGATTCCCGAAAACGCCGGAAACCTACACTTCTTCCGTCACACTCTGCTTCTATCCGGCATCAGACAGATGGAGACTACACAAGCTGCGCCTCTGCCACCAAAAAGTCGATTGCCTCCTGAACTGCCAAATCCTCCTTCATCCGGCGGATGCCCTCCTCGCCCAAAAGCTCCTTTGCGCGGTCCGGCTCCATCTTATAGTTATCCGCCATCTTCCGAATCTCTGCCTCTACTGCATCCTCCGATGCCTCAAGCTTCTCTGCTTCCACCACAGCCTCCAGTACCAGACGGGTGCGGATCCTCTTTTCCGCCTGGGGGCGGATCTCCTCCTTAAGCCTGTCTGCCGTCATACCGGTAAACTGCATGTACTGCTCCATGGTAAGGCCCTGGGACCGCATTCTGCGGGCATAATCCTCCAGGGTTCCGTTGACCTGTTCCTCGATCATGGCCTCGGGAATCTCCATGGAAGCATTGGAAACCACCTTCTCCACCACATTATTCTCATTCTCTGTGGTGGCCTGCTGCTGCTTGGTCTCTGAAAGTTTTGCCTTCAGATCTGCTTTATATTCATCCATGGTCTCAAATTCAGAAACCTCACTGGCAAATTCATCATCCAGCTCAGGAAGCTCCTTAGCCTTGATCTCATGAACCACCACCTTGAACATAGCCGGCTTTCCTGCCAGCTCAGAGGCGTGATAGTTCTCCGGGAAGCTCACATTGACTTCCACTTCCTCGTCAATGCTTTTGCCGATCAGCTGCTCCTCAAAGGTGTCAATAAAGGAATGGGAACCAATGGTCAGATCATAGGCCTCTGCCTTGCCTCCCTCAAAGGGAATGCCGTCAATATATCCGTCAAAATCAATCACTACCTGATCACCGTCTGCAACCGGACGGTCCTCCACCGACACCAGACGGGAGTTCTGCTCCTGAACCTTCTTAAGCTCTGCTTCAATATCTGCGTCCGTTACCTCCGGCCGCGCACGCTCCACCTCAATCCCTTTGTATTCTCCCAGGGTCACCGGAGGCTTTACAGCCACCAAAGCCGTATAGATAAAGGTCTGTCCCTTCTCGATCTTCTCCACACTGATCTCCGGACGAGATACAATATCCAGCCCGCTTTCCTTCATCGCATCTCCGTAAGTCTTATTGATAACCTCATCCACTGCATCCTCATAGAGCACACCTGGCCCGTACATCTTCTCCACCACTGTCTGAGGCGCTTTGCCCTTGCGGAATCCCGGGATGTTGAATCTGTTTCTATTTTTCTTATACGAAGTTTTAAGAGCCTCGTCAAACTGCTCTGCCGGTACTTCTACGGTCAATTTCGCCATGTTCTTTTCAAGCTTTTCTACCTGTAAACTCATGATATGGTTTCCTCCTTAACATCTATGTATGGTCGTCTCGGCAGGGCGCCACACTTCAGTTTCCCATTATATCATAGTCTTTTCATAATTACTAGTCTTATTTTACACGTTTTCCTGGAAGCTGTATATGGAATTTTGTATCTAAATCTTTCCATTTTGATAAATTTGAATTATAATAAGAAAATAAGAATCCTGCTGCAGCCCTTTCTCTTGTCTGGGTCTTATCCGGACTGCTGCAGGACAGTTTCAAAAAATTATAAACCCCAGAAAGGAATACAAATATGGAGATCGAACGCAAATGGAAAATCGAAAAGCTGCCTGAGGGATATGACGCCTTCCCCTATTCTGTCATTGAGCAGGCTTATCTGTGTACAGACCCTGTAGTCCGCATCCGCAGACAGGATCAGGACTATTATCTGACCTATAAATCCAAAGGACTTTTAGAACGGGAAGAATACAATCTCCCTCTGACCTGTGACGCTTATGAGCATTTATTGAAAAAAGCCGACGGAATGGTTCTCACAAAAAGGCGATACCGGATTCCCCTTTCCTCCTCCGTGGAAACCCCTGATCTGACCATTGAACTGGATCTGTTTTCCGGCGCCTACGAAGGGCTTATGCTGGCAGAAGTGGAATTTCCCACCAAAGAGGCCGCCCTCTCCTTTACCCCGCCGGATTGGTTCGGAGAAGACGTAACCTTCAGCGGACAATACCAGAACAGCCGCTTAAGCCAGCGCAAATAGGCCTTTGTGCATTGTTCCGTCTTCACCGGTCCAAAAGCCCGAGTCCCACCACCCCTGCCAAAAGAACCAGCAAAGCAAGAATAATCCAGTCCAACTGCTTCACGCTTAATGGAATCCTGTCGTAAATTCTCTCCTTTAAAGGGAGGCTGGCCTTATACTCCTTCAAAAGCTCATTCTCCCTCCGAAGTCTTTCATTCTCCTGTTCCAGCTCAGACAGCTCCCTCTCAGCCTCCGACCCTGCTCTCACATCTTCTGTCTCCACACATCTTCCCTCTTTTCTTTCTTATGATCTTTTTCAGCTTATACATTTTCCCAGACCATGTCCTTCCCCAGTTTATACGCTTTCCCAGACCATGCTCTCTCTCAGCTTATACGCTCTCCCAGACCATGCTCTCTCCCAGCTTATACATTTTCCCACCTCATAACCTTCCCAAACTTATAATCTTTCCCAACAGCAAAGCAGCCATTCAGACAATCTGAACGGCTGCCCGATCTCACACCCTGTATCCATGATTGATGCCGGTTGGGATCCCAGGGCGTGTCTGAAAATTGCTTTCTGCCAGATGTATGACTTACTTAGCGGGGCGTGAATTGGCAGGAATAAATTTTCAGACACCCTCTGGGTACAGCCTTGCATCCGCATCCTACTTCTTCGCAATATACTTCCTGATATCCAATGCAATCGCAACCACAATTACAATACCCTGGGCAATATACTGGTAGTTGGGATCAATGCCAAGGAACTGCAGGCAGGTCTTTAAAAGTTCAAACACCAGTACGCCGATTACCACGCCGGATACCCGTCCGATACCGCCGTTTACGGATACACCGCCAATAGTACAGGCTGCAATGGCCTCCAGCTCATATCCGTTACCGGTATTAACGCCGGCGCCGCCGGACTTTGCTCCCAGCAAAAAGCCTGCAACGGCATAAAGAGCAGCCGCTGATACATAGATAATGATTTTGGTCTTCTTAACATTTACACCGGCAACCTCTGCCGCTGCCTCATTGCCGCCGATGGCATACATAAATTTGCCGTGGCGGGTGTAATTGTAGATAAACCACATAATTGCGCCGATAACAATGGCTATGAGGAACAAATAGGGAAATACCCCAAACAGCTTACCATTGGCAATCACCGTATAATCGGTCCGGTATCCGCCTAAAGGAACGGACTTGGTATATACTAAGTTAATTCCATAAATGATCATCTGCATACCCAGGGTTCCTATAAATGCCGGAACACTTAAATAGGCAATTACAATGCCGTTGATCATTCCGAAAATACAGCAGATAGCCACACAGATCAGCAAAATCAGCCACACATTCAGCTCCGGGAAATTCTTAGTCAGCTCAAAACGTCCGCTGTAATCGGCTCTCTGCAGCAGGGTTCCTGCCAGACATGCGGCAAGACCCACGGAACGTCCCGCTGAAAGGTCTGTTCCCTTGGTGATCAAACAGCCGGACACACCGATGGCGATGATAAAACGACATGCCACATTGATGGAAATGTTGCTGAAGTTACTGGGGCTGAAGAAATTCTCCTTGGTAATTCCCACAACCAAAACCATCAAAAGAATCAGGATCACGATTCCGTTATTAATCAATACGTCTACTACATTGACTTTCTTGCTGTTCATTCTCTCATCCTCCTCTTCCTAGAACTGGGTCGCGTAGCTCATGATACGCTCCTGGGTTGCCTCCTCACCCTGCACCTCGCCGGTAATATGGCCGTTGCACATGACCAGAATCCGGTTGGAAACGCCGATTAGCTCCGGCATTTCTGAGGATATCATGATGATTCCTTTACCTTGCTTTGCCAGCTCGATCATGATCTGGTATATCTCATATTTGGCGCCGACGTCAATCCCTCGGGTCGGCTCATCCATGATCAGAATATCCGGGTCATTGGCCAGCCAGCGGGAGATCAATACCTTCTGCTGGTTGCCGCCGGACAAGGACTGAATCAGCGTCTTACTGTCAGGCGTCTTGATAGAAAGCTTTGCCACATTGTCCTGTACCAGTTGCTCAATCTTGCCTCTGTTAAGCTTTACACCCATCTCCAAATACTGATCCAGAGAAGAAATAGAAACATTGTCCGCAATGGAAAGACATCCAAGAATCCCTGTGCCGCGGCGATCCTCCGTGATCATGCCGATGCCTCCGCGGATCGCATCCTGGGGACGCCGGATGTTGATCTTTTGTCCCTTTATGTATACCTCGCCCTGGGTGATGTGGCGCATTCCGAAAATGGCCTCCATAAGCTCTGTCCGCTGCGCGCCTACTAACCCGCCAAAGCCTAATATTTCACCGCTGCGAAGCTGAAAGGAACAATCCTGGAAAGAGCGCTCATGAATGCTGGAATATCCCTTTACTTCCAAAAGCACATCTCCTGCCTGCGTATCATTCTTCGGAGGGTAAATGTTGGTCAGTTCCCGCCCTACCATCTGCTTGACGATCTCCTCGTCTGTAATATCATCCATGTTCCAGGATCCTACATAGATTCCGTCACGCATAATGGTAATGTCATCACAGATCGCGCGGATCTCTGCCATCTTATGGGAGATATAAACCAGGGAAACCCCTCTTGATTTTAAATCGCGGATAATGCGGAAAAGAGCCTCTACCTCATTGTCTGTGAGAGAGGAGGTGGGTTCATCTAGGATCACGACCCTTGCCTGGAGAGAAACTGCCTTGGCGATTTCCACGGACTGCATCTGAGCGATGGACATGGTTCCTAACTTAGCCTTGGGATTGTAGGGCATCTTCACATCATCCAGCCATTTTGCAGTCTCCTCGAACATCTTTTTGTGATCCACTACCTTCAAAGGCCCGAAATTCTTCGTCGGATAGCGTCCTGCATACATGTTCTCCGCAACCGTCCGCTCCGGTATAGGCTGCAGCTCCTGATGCACCATGGCAAGCCCTTTCTGCAGCGCTTCATCCGGATTGTGAATATCCACACGATCTCCGTCCAGATAGACCTCCCCCTCGTCCATATGGTAAATACCGAACAGACACTTCATCAGAGTGGATTTTCCCGCACCATTCTCCCCCATCAGCGCATGAACCGTACCCGGACGGACTTTCAGGTTGATTTTGTCCAGAGCCTTTACGCCAGGAAAGCTTTTGGAAACCCCGCGCATTTCCAATCTGTACTCTGCCATCCCATTCTCTCCTTTCATAAAATCGGGTGTGCCTTGCGGACACACCCGACACTTTTCTGTCTTTTTCGGCGGTTCTGATATCAGAACCGCTATGTCTTTTTGCTGCTGTCCTGACTTCTTTGTTCTTACTTGATCAGCTCAAGAATCTCTGCTGCATTCTCAGGAGTAACCTTTACATAGTCAACCATGTATACATTGTCAACTTCCTTGCCGTTTACAAAGTCAAGAGCCTTGTCTGCTGCTGTGTGAGCCTGGCCGAAATAATCGTTAAACACGGTACCGGTCATCTTGCCGTTCATCACGTGCTCAACAACCTCAACCAGAGCGTCAACGCCTACCAGGTAAATGTCTTCATTGACCTTTCTGTTTGCTGCCTCGATTGCCTGCAGAGCGCCCAGTGCCATTGCGTCGTTGTTGCAGAATACAACATCGATCTTGGCGCCATGCTGAGACAGTGCATTAGCAGTGATCTCCTGGCCCTTGGTCTGATCCCAGTCACCGCGCATCTTAACCAGTTCTTCAACCTCAACGCCTGCTGCTGTCAGAGCTTCGATAGACTTCTCGGTTCTGTACTGAGCGTCTACATTCTCCGGATCACCCTGAACCATGATATAGCGGACAACGCCGTCGCCGTCTGCATCGCCCTTATTCTCCAGCTCAACGATCTCCTCACCCTGGTATGTACCGGACTGTCTTGCATCTGCGCCTACATAGGTAGCTTTGATTCCCTCTGTTACCCATGCTTCTTCTCTCTCTGCCTCCGGCTCGCGGTTGATGTAAACAACCGGAATACCTGCTGCGTTGCACTCCTCGGTAACGGTAGGCTCGGAAGACGCCTGAACCAGGTTAATGATCATCACGTCATAGCCCTGGGTGATAAAGTTACGGATCTGGTTCATCTGCTCGCCCTGGTCGTTCTTTCCATCCATGATGGAAATGTTCTCAGCCTTCAGGCCGCATTCTTCTACCAAATATTTCTGCAGTTCTTCCCGGTAAAGGGTCATGAAGTTGTCTGCAAACTGATAGATGGAGATGCCGACCTTGATCTCGGACGGATCCTTGCCCTCCACGGCTGCTGCTGCGTCGGCCGCTGTGGTCTCTGCTTCTGCTGCCGCGTCGGCTGCTGTGGTCTCTGCTTCTGCTGCTGCCGCAGTAGTGGTCTCCGCCGGAGCTGCTGTGGTCTCTGCTGACCCGCCGCCTCCGCAGCCAGCCAGTGACATTGCCATGCAGGACGCCATTGCCAGTGCCATAACCTTCTTTGTCAATCTCATATTCTGAATCCTCCCTCATATGGATTTGTATTTGCTGGTTTTAGCAATATTGCATTACCAGCAAAATATATTATAACGGATTTTTATGGATTTTTCCATAAGATTTTTTTCGTTTTTTTATTATTTTTTTCGTTTTTTCCACATATTCCCTAAAATCCTCCTGCAAAGCTGCCATGTCAGAGCAAAATACACACTTTTTATGGCTGAACCACGATTTTCTGAGGGGACCAGTAATATTTTCCTTCCTCCAAAGAAAGCTCTCCGGGCGCTGCCTGCCCCAGCGCTTTGGCTGCGGCAATCGAAAAGATGGCTCCCGCATACTGCTCCTTATCGGAAGACACCGTACCAAGAAGCTTTCCTGCACGGACTGCCTCCAGCCCTGGTATGGTAGCGTCTATTCCCACCAGATTGATTCCCTGTACCTGCGCCCGCTCCAGAGCGTCAATGGCTCCTAAAGCCATATCATCGTTATTGCAGACTACCAGCTCAATGGTATCCGGATACTGTTCCAGCCACTGCTCCATTAAAGCGGACGCCTGGCTGCGCTCCCAGTTGGCAATCCCGCCGGTAATCTTCTCAATAGGCACTCCGCCGTCCTTTAAAGTCCGGATAGACCACTCGGTGCGGATAAGGGAATCCTGATGACTGCTCTCTCCCTCCAAAAGCACATAGCTGACCACCCCGTCTTCGTTTAAGTCCAGACTTTTCGGATCCTTTTGGTACTGCTCCACCACAATGCTTCCCTGCAGCACTGCCGACTCCCTGGCCACAGCCCCCACATAGTAAATCTGATCCCACCGATTCATATCTTCCTCCACCGGCTGCCGGTTAAAAAACACCACCGGGATTTCCGCTGCCATGGCTTTGTCAATCATAGCGGATGCTGCCGTCCTGTCCACCGGATTAATGCACATCACATCACATCCCAGAGAGATAAAGCGCTCCACCTGGTTATTCTGTGTATTCTGGCTGCCTTTGGCATCCTGAATGTCCAATGTTACCTTAACCCCGTTCTCCTGTTCATACTCCTTCGCACAATTCTCCAGTTCACTCCGGATATTATTGATAAAGGTGTCGTCTCCCCGATACAGGCTTACCCCGATTCGAATCGACCTTTTTTCTTCCTCCTTCTTGGCTCCTGTACAGCCTGCCGGCAGGATTGCCGCACATATCCAGACCAAGAGCCACAAAACGGCCTTTTGCTTTCTTTTCATAAGCTCCCCTCACTCAATAGGAAACAGCATCTTTTCATATTCCACGTTCCGCAGGTCTTCTCTGCGGATACATCTGCTCTCCAGATTTCCCACTTCCTCCGCCATCCGGTTTTCTGCCAGCTCCACTGCCATCTTTACACTTAAATATCCGGCCGAAAAATCGTCGGTTATACAGAGCCCCCGGATCACCCCTTTGTCCAGATAATTTAAAAGCCGGACCGTATTTCCCCTGCCGTACAGGCCTTTGAGCTTTAAAGCCTCTCCTGCCTCAGAATATGTCTGGGCCGCCTCGGTCAGACTGGCTGGGTCCAGAGCCACGATCACGGCCTGATCTTTGTTCCTTCCGGCAATCTGCTCTGCCGCCTCCCGCAAATCTCCTTCCCTGCTGCTCTCCTGAATTATGATCTCATACCCCCATGGCTTCAGCTCACTTAAAAGCCCCTCCTGAAACCGTACACTGACAGAATCCGGCTCCTGCTTCCGAAACAAATACACTGTTTTGTCAGGACTCTGCTCCTCTGTGATCCGCTTTCCCAGCTCCTGTCCCATTTGGTAATAATCGAATCCGATCCTTTCCACGATTTTGTCTCCTCCGGAACCAACCTCGGAATTCAGCAGAACAAGAGGCACGTTCATGCGCTTGTCCTCCTGCATGCTAAGGATCTGTTCCTTGTCTGCCGGAGCCACGATCAGGGCTTTACAGCCATCCTGCTGCTCCCGCAGCATCAGCTCCCGCTGCTGCTCTCCGCTTCCCTTGTCATATAACGTAATCAGGCTCACATCCGCGTGAAGCTCAATGGCAGCCCGGTCCATGCCCTTCCTGAAGTTCACATAATTCTCATCCGAAATATCCTCAATAATCACGGAAATCTTATAGACCTGGGTTTTCTTTTCTTTTATGATCAGGTCCGTGGAAGACAGCAAAAACAGCAGCAGCAGTACAATCCCGTAAAGAATCCACAGCATTTTTTCTTTCCTGGTCATCATGGCTTTTCCTCTCCTTCTGCCAGCTCGTCAAAAGGCACTGCAGGCAGGCAGATCTTTACAACCGTTCCTTCATCCGGCTCTGACTGAATGGACAGCCCATATTCCTCTCCAAAATAAAGCCGGATCCGCTCATTGACATTTTTCACTCCGATGCCAGATCCGCGGCGGGAGGAGCTGTGGTTTTTCTCCGTAAGAAGCCCCTGTACCTGCTCCTTGGTCATGCCCAGCCCGTTATCCTGAATCATAAACAAAAGACTTTCCTGCTGCCTGCATACCTTCACCACGATTTCTCCGTCCCCGTCCATAAATTCCATTCCATGATAAATGGCATTTTCCACCAGGGGCTGAAGCATCAGCTTTAACGACGCCAGGGAAAGAACCTGCTCATCAGCCTGGATCTGATAGGTAAATTTATTTTTAAAACGCATCTGCTGAATCATCAGATAATTGCGCACATGCTCCAGCTCATCCTTTACCGGGATAATGCTTTTCCCTCTGCTCAGGCTGATTCGGAAAAACCGGGCCAGGGCCGTCACCACCTTGACTGCGTCCTGCTTCTTCTCATTTTCGATCATCCACACAATAATATCCAGGGTATTATAGAGGAAATGAGGGTTGATCTGGGACTGCAGCGTATCAAATTCACTTTTCCGCTTGGACTCATGCTCTGCTACAATATCCTCCATCAGTGTCTGAATCCGTTTTGCCATATCCCCGATGGACCGTCCCAGATGCTGGATCTCATAGGAGCCGCCCAGATAGACCTGTGTGTCCAGGGCGCCCTCCTCCAAAGCGTTCACTGACTTTTCCAGCTCCTCTATGGGTGCTGTAATGCGGGAGGAAATATAAGAATTAATCAGAGCCAGCAGAAACAAAAAAAATGCAATCACGAACACCATAAACAAACGAGTCTTTAAGTTGTTGAGGGAAAATCCCTGCCTGGGCGTTACGCCCACCAGCTTCCATCCTGTATACCCTACGGATTTCACCACCACATCCCGCTGCTTCCCCTGATAAATCTCCTGGTAATTGCCGTCCCGATAGTTCTGCACTGCCGGCGTGTTTTCTTCCTCCAGCCCTGCATCTATCAGCTGGATCTTAGGATGGTAGATCAGCTCCCCGCTGCTGTTTGCCAGATACAGATACCCCTGATTTCCCATGGCTGCATTGTCCAGAAGCTGCTGCAGACTTCCATAAGCAATATCAATCAGCAGCACCCCCTGATCCGTGGAGGTTCCCTGGGTGATCTCCACGGCCCGCGACAGGGAAATGACCCACCGGTACTGGTTCTCGCTGTTATCAAAAATATACTGGACATGGGGCATGGAAAAATGCAGATTTTCCGGCCGGTTCAGGGTGTCCTTAAACCACTGCTCCCCTGTCACATCCATGCCGGTCTTCAGCCTTGCCGCAGGCACTGCCGAAAGAAGCTCTCCCTTTTTGGACAACAGGGCAATATTGGCCACAGAATCCTTATTATTGTCATACAGCAGGGTGATTTCACTGTTTACGGTATCCGCCTCCTCTGACAGATCTGCATTTTTTATGACCCCGTAATACAGTGAGTCCGAAAGCTTCATAAGGGTTCGCAGATAGGAGTCCACCGACAGGTTGATACGGCTGATCGCCGCCTGATTTTCCTCCCGGATGGTGGCTGTAAGCTGACCGGACAGCCGCCCGTACAGGGACACTCCGATCAGCAGGATCATCACCAGGGCGCTGACCGTAAAATAGACAAAAATAGTATAGCGGATGCTGGTTTTCTGAAAAAAATCTGGTTTTGCAGTCTTTGCCATAAAATTACCCCTGTACATTTCGGAACTTGGTAGGGGAGACTCCGAACCGTTTTTTGAATACATAGCTGAAATAATTCTGCTCCTGATATCCAACCTTCCGGGCAATCACATAGGTCTTGTCATTGGTCTCATTTAACAGCTCCACAGCCTTATTAAGACGTACCTCTGTCAGATAGGCCACACAGGTTCTGCCTGTCTCCTTCCGAAACATGGTTGAAAAATAAGCCGGGCTCATATGAAGCTGACGGCAGATCATTTCCACCGAAAGCTCCGGCTCGGGATAATGCTCCTGGATATACGCCTTGGCTTCCTCGATCACCTGCCGGGCAGTGGTATCCCGGCGTCGGGTCATGGCCTCGTTCAGCTGACAGGCAAGCTCAATCAGCCAGGCCGTAAATTCCTCCCGGTTCTGCCCGTTTTCCAGAAACCTCATAAATCCCCGGTCCCCGTCAAATATCTTACGCATATCCATATCATACTGCTGCATCAATTTGGTGACGCAGCCGGTCAGGGACAGCATATAGACCTGATACTGGCTGGCATGGACCTTGGCGTCGTCCATCTGGGCCGATAAGGTCCGCACCGCAGCAGCAATGGTTTCCGGCGTTCCGAATTTAATCTGGGACTCCAGATCTTCTTTGTCCTTTTCCTCAAGCTGCAGCTTCCCCCTGCTCACCGGCTCCATGTCGTTGATATAAATGGTGCCGCCTGCGCCGATAATAGCCTTATAGCCCAGAGCATCTACGGCAGACTGGTAGGATTTTCCGATCTGCTCCAGATTCTGGGTGCTGTGGCCCACTCCTATGGTCACAGTCACCTCCAGAATCCGCCGGATCTCCTTGCAGATATCCCCCAGCATATCAATAAATCCGGTCTGGGTGTTCTGTTCATCAATGGCGGCAATCATGGTAATGCCGTCTGTCCCGTTAAAAATAGTAAAACGGACATATCCCTTCAGGCTGTCCTCCACCAACTGGCGGACCGAAATAGGAATAAGCTTCTGCTCCTGCTGCCGGGACAGTGGCTGTCCCTCGGCCCGCTCCTCCGGCTCCACGCTTATCACGGCAGCCAGCCATTTCCGTGCTCCGAAAATGTCAAGACCGTATTCCTCCAGCTTGGGAGAGACTTCCTCCTCCGAAACCTTTCCCCGAACCAGGTCATTTAAAAAAAGCTCCCGCAGAATGGGAAGACTGTTTAAGTAGCTTTCCCGCAGCAGACGGACATTGCGGCGCTGCTCAATCTCCTCATCCAGACAGTCCCGGACCCTGGCCAGAATCTTTGTCAGCTCCTGGCTGTTCACCGGCTTTAAAATATACTCCGTCACATTCAGCTTGATGGCCTGCTTTGCATACTCAAAATCGTCATAGCCCGAAAATATAAGAATTTTAATAGACGGGTACTTTTGTCTGACCCGCGCTGCCAGTGTAAGCCCGTCCATGTAAGGCATCCGAATGTCTGTCATCAGCACATCCGGCTTAAGCTGTTCGATTTTTTCCAGGGCCTCCTCCCCGTTATCCGCGTCCCCGGCCACACGAAACCCAAGGCTCTCCCAGTCTATATTGCGGATAATTGCCTTGCGCACCTCCTCCTCGTCGTCTGCCAGCAGGATCCGATAGTAGCTCATTGGGCAAAAACTTCCTTTCTCTTATGATAACACAATTTGTCCCATGGCATCCAGAAGCCTTTCATTCTCTTCCCGCTTCCGAACGGCGATCCGGTAAAAGCGAAAGCCAGGGTCCTTTTCCCCTGCCTCAAGTCCTCTGAAATTGCTGCAGTCCCGAATCAGGATTTCTCTCTCCTGCAGGCGTTGCTGCAGATTTCCATGACGGTATTCTTCCATATCTTTAAAAAGCAGGTAATTGACCTGGGAGGGAAACACCAAAAAGCCCAGGCCGGCAAGCGCCCTGCTGACCCTCTGCCGCTCCTGTGCAATCAAGACTCTGGACTGCTCCAGATAGCCTCGCTCCAAAAGGGCAGCTCTGCCTGCTTCCTGGGCCGGTATGGACACGCTCCAGGGCTGGCCGGTCAGCCGAAGCCCCTCTGCCACATCCTGGTTCCCACAGACCCCATAGCCAAGACGAAGCCCTGCCATGGCATAGGATTTGGTAAAGGCCCGAAGAATCACTGCCTCCGGATAATCCTGGATTCTTTCCATAAAAGAATAATCCTTTGGCCTTTCCAAAAATTCACAAAAGCACTCGTCCAGGATTAAAAATCCCTTCTTCCTCCTGCATGCTTTTGCCAGCAATTCCACCTGCTCTTTGTCTGCTGCAAGGCCGGTGGGATTGTTGGGATTGCAGAGGAAAATCAATTCCCCCTCCTCTGCCATGTCTGCCAGCTTTCCTATGTCTGCCTGAAAATCCTGCTCCTCCTTCAGCCTGCAGTACCGGACCCTGCACCCGACTGCCTTTAAAGCCTGTTCATACTCAGAAAAGGTAGGCGCTAGGATCAAAGCCCGACAGGGCTTTAATAGATATACCAGACGGTAAATCAGATCCGCCGCCCCGCTGCCGCAGACGATCCTCTCCCCCTCTGTCCCATGATACTCTGCCAATTCCTTGACCAATTCCCTGCACTCTGTGTCCGGATATCGGTCAGAACGGTCTGCCGACTCCCGAATTGCCTGCCGCACCCTGAAGGGAATCCCCAGAGGATTTACATTAACCGAAAAATCCCATGTGATGCCTCCCTGGTAAATGTCCCCGCCGTGACGCCTGCCTTCCATGGGTTCCTCCTTTTCCCGTACACAAAAAATCTGCCGCAGCCATCCCTTTCTAAAAAAAAGAAAAAGGTCCTGCGGTTTATCTGCACACTCCTCTCTGCATCTGCCTACCATTATAAAATCCGTAATACGAAATGTCAAATATTTTCGTATTACGGATCAAGAATTACGGATAAAGTAAACTGCTTACAGCTTCTCCATGGGTTCCCCATTCTTCAGCATATTGGATGCTGTTTTCTTTGCCTGTTTATAGCGGTCTCCCTTGTGGATCATCTGCATGATCCGCTTCATTATATTCTGTAATACACAAATATAAATGCGTCACTCAGCTTCAGAATCCGGTCATCCATTCCTGCCGGACCTGCATGGATTCCCAGTTTATCAATAATTGCATATTCAAATGTTCTCATTTTATTTTCTCCTATATCAAATTCATTCTCTTAAATTCAAAATAAACCCCATCTTCCTCAACGCTCTCGCAGACAATATCTGCTATGTCTTTCAATTCCTGGCAGGAATTCCCCATTGCAACGGCAGCCCCCGCATATTCCAGCATCTGCTGATCATTCATACTGTCGCCAAAGGCAACCGTATCTGCCATATCCGCACCATAGTATTCACAGACACGTTCCATGGCCTCGCCCTTATCCATATCCTTCCGTATAATCTCGCCATTATAGCAGTCTGCATCTTCTGCATAGGGATGCACTACATAATGAAACTCCTGCTCCAGATACGGTTTTGTTTTCTCAAGATCGGCCAGATCCGTACAGATAAAGCCCAGCTTATATGCTCCCTTGTGGGGATATTCCGTATACGGTTTTACCCCCACATCCGAATCCAGTTCCCTCTTCATTCGGATTAACTCCGAATTTGACAGATCTGCCGTTGTGCTTGTAAGGATTTCCTGAAGGCTGTCATCAATATAAATCCCCTCCGGACTTTCTATGCGGCAATAAATCCCAAATCGATGAAAAATTTCCAGGCACTTCTTAATGGTTTCTTCCGGAAGTACACTGTCACGGATTACTTTCCCATTAATTTCTATATGCCTTCCCGCACTGGCCACCACACCGTCAAATCCTACTTTCAAAACATCCTCGCTTACAATCGGCATATTACGCCCTGTGCTGATCAGAATCCTGTGCCCATTTTTTCTTGCCTCCTGTACTGCCCTTGTCGCAAGCTCCGTCGGTTTTTCCAACGGGACAGTAAATGTCCCGTCGATATCTAAAAATACAATTTTTTTATCTGCCATCATGACTCCTCCAGTTTAATAATGGGCTCCATGCAGTGAATCTCACCATTCTTCAGCCCCTCCACATTTTTATAATCGTGTGTATTGGCAATAATTACCGGAGTGGCCACTGAATAACCTGCTTCCTGGATTTTCTGGATGTCAAACGTAAGAAGCAACTGTCCGGGCTTTACCTGATCGCCCTGTGCCACATGAGCCTCATAATATTTTCCTTTAAGTTCTACCGTATTGATGCCCACATGAATCAGTAATTCTACTCCGTCTTTCGTTGTAATGCCAATGGCATGTTTCGTATCAAACAGTGCAGAGATCACACCATGACAGGGTGCTGCCACTTTCCCCTCTGAAGGAATGACTGCCATTCCCTTCCCTAATACTTCTGCGGCAAATGTATCGTCCGGCACCTCGCTCATCGGAATCGCTTTTCCTGTAAGGGGACTGCAGATCACACCTTTCTCTGCTTCCGGGAAAATGTCCGCAGACGTATCCGCTGTTTCTTTTTCCGCTATTTCTTCTTCCGCAGTTTCTTTTTTCTCCAATTCTCTATTAAATTTTTTCATATTTGACATAATATAGGTAAAAATAAATCCTGTTGCAATAGAAATAGCCGTACCAATCAAAAAGTTCAGCATACTGGACGCAGGAACACAGACAAACCCGACAATTCCCGCAGTTCCCGGAGCCGTGTTCAGAACATTTGTCAGCGTTACATACCCGCCTCCAAAAGCCGCGCCGATCATAGCGCCATAGAACGGATATTTCAGTTTCAGGTTTACGCCAAACATAGCAGGCTCTGTGATACCCAGCATAGCAGACACACCCGAAGTCGCCGCAACACTCTTTAGCTTCTTATCCTTTGTCCGAAGCATGGCGCAAAGAGTTGCGCCGCCCTGCGCCACATTATTACAGGACGCAATCGCAAGCAGGAAAGAACCTCCCGCCGCCACCATCTGGATATCCACCGGAAGCAGGCTGTGGTGCATACCGGTCATGGTAAGAGGCGAATATAAGAAGCCCAGGACCATACCGCCCACAATCCCCAATGTATCATGCATCCACACAAAGCTGTTTGTCAGCATATCACCGGCAGTCCTCATTATCCCGCCTACCACCGTAAAAGTAACAAAACCGGTGATCATAACGGTAAGCAGCGGGGTCAGAAGATTGTCCAGAATCTCCGGAATATACTTATGCAGTTTCTTCTCCGCAAACGAAAGGATATACGAAGCAGCCAGCACCGGCAGAACCGTTCCCTGGTATCCTACTTTTTCAATCGTAAGTCCCAAAATGTTCCATACCGGAATTGTCCCTTCTGTTACGGCAGTACCGTAGGCATAGGCATTCAGCAGATCCCCCGAAACCATGATCATGCCCATAACCGCTCCCAGATACGGATTGCCCCCAAACATTTTTGTGGCGGAAAATCCAATCAGGATAGGCAGAAACGCATATGCGGCACTGGCAAACGTATTAATCATAGCGGCAATGTCAGAAAGGGCCGGATAGGCTTCTACTAAAGACTGTCCCGGAATAAACAGCCCGTTTGCCGTAAGCACATTATTTAAACCCATCATCAGACCGCTGGCAACCAATGCCGGAATCAGCGGTACAAATACGTCAGACAGCGTTTTTACAAGACGCTGCAGTGGATTCATCTTCTGGGCAGCCGCCTGCTTTACCTCATTCTTTGTCGCTTCGGCTATCCCTCCTGTTTCTATGAAACGTTTGTAAACCTCGTTTACGGTGCCGCTGCCGATAATTATCTGAAACTGGCCTCCATTGGCAAACTGGCCTTTCACCAGATCCACCTTCAGGATTCCGTCCACATCTGCCTTTGACTCATCTTTCAGAACCAGCCTGAGTCTGGTTGCGCAGTGAGCGGCACTGATAATGTTTTCTTTTCCGCCAACCAGCTTCAAAAGTTCTTCGGCAGACGCCTGATAGCGTTCTTCCTTTGTCATGATTCTTTCTTCCTCCTTTTAGATTATATGATTTCATAGATAGCTGCTTCATAGGGACGCAATTTCATCTGTTCCAGCCGGGTTTCAGATTCCTGTTCATAATTGGACAGGAGCACCCTGCCTTTTCCAGGGTAATCAAAACGTGCCGGTTTCTCATAGAAATTACCTGCTACCAGCCACTTTTTCCCCTTCCATTCCCTTGTATACGCAAAGACATGCTCATCCTCCGGGCAGAGCAGTTCAAAAGTCCCATAAATCAATATAGGCTCTTCTTTTCGGAGTCTGATCAGCTTTTTATAATAATAGAAAACGGAATTCTGATCCTTTAATGCCTCTTCCGCATTAATTTTTGTATAATTGGGATTTACCCTGCACCATGGTATCCCTTCCGTAAATCCTGCACCTGGGCCGTTGTTCCACTGCATGGGTGTTCTCGCATTATCCCTTGACTTAGCGCAGAGGGATTTCATGATTTCTTCTTCGGGATATCCCATCTGCTTCCGTTCCCGGTACATATTGACAGACTCTACATCAAAAAAATCCTCAATACCTGAAAACGGATAGTTGGTCATCCCTATTTCTTCGCCCTGATAAATATAAGGCGTCCCCTTCATGCCATGAAGCACGGTTGCCAGCATCTTTGCAGATTCCACCCGGTACTCCTTATCATTCCCCCATCTGGAAACGATTCTTGGAAGGTCATGGCTGTTCCAGAAAAGACTGTTCCATCCTTTCCCTTCCAATGCCTTCTGCCATTTCGCAAACGCCTGTTTTAACTGTTTCAATTCCAGGGGCTTTAAATCCCACTTCTGTTTTCCCGGAACCTGATCCAGCAGCATCTGCTCAAACTGAAAAATCATATCCAGTTCCTTCCGCTCCGGATCCGAATATAAACTTCCATTCTCAATATCTGCTCCCCAGCATTCTCCTACAGTCATCAGGTCTTTTCCCCCGAATGTTTCCCTGTTCATTTCCTGGAGGTATTCATGCAGCTTTGGTCCGTTTTCTTTTATCTCCTGATCCGGGATTTTTCCAATGACATCAATCACATCCATCCGGAAACCGCCAATGCCCATATCAATCCAGAAATTCATCATTTTCCATATTTCTTTCCGCATCGCTTCATTTTCCCAGTTGAGATCCGGCTGCTTTTTATGATAGAAGTGCAGATAATACTCCCCTGTTTCTTCCGAGTATTCCCATGCATTACCGCCAAAGCAGGATTCCAGTTGGTTAGGCGGACTGCCTTTTTTCCCTTCTCTCCAGACATAATAGTCCCTGTACGGATTGTCCTTCGATTTTTTCGCTTCCACAAACCACGGATGCTCATCCGAAGTATGGTTCACAACAAGATCCATGATAATCCTAATACCACAATTTTCACATTCACGGATTAGAGTCTTCATATCCTCCATCGATCCGTACTCCGGTGATATTCCATAATAATCGGATATATCATAGCCATTATCCGCATTGGGAGAGACATACACCGGACTGAGCCATATCACGTCGATCCCCAGTTTCTTCAGATACCACAATTTGGAGCGGATACCGTTAATATCGCCGATTCCATCGCCATTGCTGTCACAGAAGCTTCGTGGATATATCTGATATACAACACTGCTTTTCCACCACTTTTCTTTCACTGTTCTTTTCACCTCTCTTGTTTTTCTTCGGTGATTTTAGTATACTGGAAAAGAAGCCCTGATTGCTTGCATAATTTTACTCAATCATAACACAAATTTACGATTCAGGAGTTGATACCCATGTCACGAGCTTATCATGAAGATAAAATCCACGGTACTTCTGTTTTTCCTTTACAGGTATATTCTCATCATGACAAAGACGGATTTTATTTTGTATCACAGCACTGGCACGAAGAACTGGAATGGGTATATGCAGAATATGGAATTCTTAATCTGACTATCCGCGGAAAATCCCTTGTCTTGAACCCGGGGGAATTCTGTTTTATCAATTCCGGAGAACTGCATGAAATTAAATCCGTGGGCGAGTCCCTGCACCATGCCGTTGTATTCAATCCCGGCTTTTTAGACTTTTCATTGTATGATGCCTGCCAGCATAATTTTATCCGGCCGATTACCAGCGGAACACTGCTGTTTCCAACCTTCTGCTCCACGCTTTCACCCGAAGACCATAAACAAGTCCTGCTCCATATGCAGGAGATTATCAAACTTTACCACACATTGCCCACCTGTGCCCTTTTAAGCATTAAGCTCCACATATTACACATGATTGAATTATTCTTTCAGGCGGATTATTTCTATAAGAATACGTTATCGCCCAAAGGAAAGGACTCCTTAAACAAATTAAAACAAGTGATTGAATATATTCACATCCATTACCCGGAATCAATCGCTTTGCAGACATTGTCTGAAATATGCTTTATGAGTCCCAATTATTTCTGCCACTACTTTAAACAGGAAATTGGAAAGACGCCGATCAGTTTTATCAATGAATATAGAATAGAAAAAGCCTGTGAAATGCTGTCAGAATCAAAAGTACCGATTTCTAATATCGCACTTTCTGTTGGATTTGATAATTTTAGTTACTTTATACGAAAATTCCGGGAATATAAAGGGGTTGCGCCGAATAAGTACCGTTCTCTCTGCTTGAAATAGTATGGAGTTTAGCTGTGCCGTTTCTAGTTTCTAAATCATGCACAGCTGAATTTCATTACTCCTGTGGATTTTTTCCTGATAAATGCACCAAATTCCTATCATTAAAAGATGCACCCAAAGTCAGCCTTGGGTGCATTGTATCAAATTGTGGTACGCAAGCCAGTTAGGAAAACCCAAAAATATCGTATCATAATCATCCATATTCTGTATATGAGAAGCGAGTTCCGGCCGTGTTCTTTCTCCTGTATATAGTAGAATCAGACTCATAATACGCAGTTGATCCGGAAATTCCGAAAGGGAAAGCATAAGCAGATCCAGCTTCTTATCCAGGTTTTTAACTTCACAATTCTTCGGATAGCTTTTCTTTTTATAAAAAAATAGGTATCGTAAAATGATTTATATCATCTTTCACCTGCAGATATTGGAGAAATATCGTAACCGCCCGAATCTTATTATTATAACCTTGAGGGCTGATCCTCTGCATACTCAACCACTTCATCATCTTTAGATGCACATAATATCATTCCAACACTCGGATTCTCATTTTTCTTTTTCTTCTGTCGATCGAGCGCTTCCAGATAAAAATCCATTTTCGATATATATTCTGGCTTAAATTTCCCAATTTTCAATTCAAACGCCACAAGACACTGTAATCCCCGATGAAAGAACAGCAAATCTTATTATCCTCACCGCCAACCTGGACTATGAATTCTTCATCAATAAACGTAAAGTCCCTTCCAGCCTCCAGAATAAAATCCTTCATATTTCTGATCAGACCTTTTCTTAGATCAGGTTCTTTAAGGTTAGATGGCAAATCCAGAAATGGATTTTCTTTCAATCCTTTTATCGGCTCAGGTAACAGTTTTTCTTTGGATAACATATATCGTTCATAATATCCACTGTCAATCTGGCGGGATAGTTCTCGTGCCGGATAATTTTCTTTTATACAAAGCGTTATATAAAAATGACGTTCTTCGGGTGTTTTCGCTTTTGAAATTATAGCCAGATGGTTTGACCAACTTATTTGTGTCAACACTGTTGTCACAAATCAATGTATCCCATATCTATCTTACCACCCTGAACATTTACAAAACTATAAAACAATTTTAACTACTCATTACGTCTGGATTCTTTCCATTTTATAACTGGTTCTCTGCCATGCATTTTCTCCCACCCAAATTTAAAAATCATAATTCTTTGACTCTTTGCACTTGTTTCTTCATTTCTATCTAATAACCGTCTTTGATACAATGTAACTTTGCCTTAAACCTTTTAATTTTGCCCCATACTTTATGACTTTGCCTCCAAGGGATATACACGGAATAAAAAGCGTTGCTGAAAATCTGTTTTTATGCCGAAAAAACACAAAAAGGTGGCTTCTAAAAGTCAGAGCCGCCTTTTCTTTTTGAAAAATATTTCGCACATCAACCTTACTATTCCATCGCCCAATTCTGGCTCTGCGTCTGCAGCTTCACCATGCGGGCATAGATACCATTCTTTTTCAGAAGCGTATCGGAACCGCCCTGCTCCGCCACTGTGCCTTCCGAGAGAACAACAATCTTATCTGCCCCGGCAACGGTACGCATACGGTGGGCAATAATCATAACCGTCTTATTCTCAATCAGCCTTGACAGGGATTCCTGAATCAGCGTCTCATTTTCCACGTCAAGGCTTGCCGTCGCCTCATCCAGCAGGATAATCGGGGCGTTCTTCAGAAATGCCCTGGCAATCGAGATACGCTGGCGTTCCCCGCCGGACAGCTCGCAGCCGTTCTCCCCGATCAGGGTGTTCCACTTGTCCGGGAGCTTCTTGGCAAATTCGTCCACATTGGCAAGCCTTGCCGCCTCAAGTACATCTTCATCGGTCGCATCCTTTCGCCCCAGGCGGATATTCTCCATGACCGTATTGTTAAACAGCGTCACATCCTGGAACACGATGGAATACAGGGACATAAGCGTCTCGGGTTCGATTTTCGAGATATCCATGCCCCCTACCGTGATCTTCCCTTTCTGGATATCCCAGAACCTTGAGGCAAGGCGGGAAACTGTCGTCTTTCCGCCGCCGGAAGGCCCCACCAGCGCGGTGACCTGCCCCTGCTTCGCGGTAAAGGACACATCCTTTAAGACCGTTTCCCCGCTGTTATAGGAAAATCCCACATGGTCAAAGACAATGTCATAGCCTTTATTGGCCAGCTTCCCCGCGCCTTCCTGTTCCGGGTGGCTTAGGATTTCATCCATCCGCCTGCACTGGATATTCCTTATCATAATGACCGCGCTTAAATTATCCAATGCGGCGATCAATGGGTCGTATACACGGGAAACCAGAATCATAAAGACAAAGAACGTGAGCAGGGTAATCTTTCCATCCGCTAACAGCGCGCCTCCCGCCAGTACGGTCGTGGCAATGCCGACTTTAAGCACCATGCGCCCGCAGGTATGGAATACCGCATTGGTAAGCTCGCCGATTACCGTGTACTTCTCCACGTCCTTTATTTTTTTGTCCAGCCCTTTCAGGTATCCAGCCTCCGCATTGTTCGCTTTCAGGTCGCGCAGCGTTTCCAGGCATTCCTGGATGCCGTCCGAACACGCAATGGATACCTCCGTCACCTTTTCCTGCCTGCTGCGCATGACTCCCGCCGATGCCAGTATAATTCCGAAGGAAACAGGCAGCACCCACAATGAGGCAAGCGCCATGCGCCAGTCAAAGACAAAGAGCCCTGCCGCAATCAAAAGGGTGGAAATAACCGATCCTATCAATTCCGGCACCCAGTGGGACAGCCCGCTCTCCAAGGTCGCGCAGTCCGTCATAAGAACCGTTGTCAGGTCGGACAGATCTTTTTTTCCGAAAAAAGACAGGGGGATCTTCCGCAGCTTCTCCGCAAGGGACAGCCTGCGCACACCGCTCTCCACATAGGTGGCAAAAAAGGTGGCGTTGTACTGGATATAGTAGGTCAGCATTATGAGTCCAAGGGCAATGGCAAGCCCTGCGATGTAAAATGTACTTTTCCCTTCCGGGATGCCCCCGCCCAGCAGATCACCGATGAGGCTATATAACAGCACCACCGGAACCATCAGGGAAAGGTTATGCAGGATGCAGGCAAAAAACGCCTTTACCATATCCTTTGCGCCCTTGTCAGACAGGGCAAACGTGTGCTTTAATTTCTCATGCATTTGAAACACCTACCTTCCATTTTGCGGCTTTGTTGTACTGCTTCCACATTTCGGCATACAGGCCGTCCTTATCCTTAAGCTGGTCGTGTGTGCCTGTATCTTCTATCTTCCCGTCTTTGATTACCACAATCCTGTCCGCGCCGATAACCGTGGAGAGCCTGTGGGCGATCATCAGCACAGTTTTTCCTTTTGCAAGCACAGAAAACGCCGCCTGCACCTTTGCCTCGTTGTCCGGGTCAGCGAAAGCAGTCGCCTCGTCCAGTATCAGGACCGGCGCATTTTTCAGCATCACTCTTGCAATGGAGATACGCTGCTGCTCCCCGCCCGACAAATACACGCCTTTTGCACCTACCACTGTATCTACGCCTTGCGGCAGTTTTTCAAGGATATCATCGCACTGTGCGTCATGGAGGGCTTTTTGAATTTCTTCACGGGAAGCGTCCGGCTTTGCCATCCGCACATTTTCCAGGATTGATGTTTTCAAAAGTTTCGAATCTTGAAAAACAAAGGATACCGTATCCATCAGATCTTCTTTTGCAATCTCCTTTACATTGACGCCGCCAATCTTCACACTGCCGCTTTCTGCGTCCCAGAACCTTGCCACGATGCTGGCAAGGGTGGTCTTTCCCCCGCCTGACGGCCCCACGAAAGCAACGTGTTCGCCTGGTTTAATCGTGAGGGAGATATTTTCCAGCGCATTCCTCCCGGCGTCCTTATACCGGAAGGAAACTCCGGAAAGCTCCACGGAATTGTCTTTCGGATGTTTCGGGTGATTTGTTTCCGGCAGCGGCTCCATTTCCAGAATGGTGTCAATGCGGGACATGGTGTCCGCCACGATCAGCTTATTTTCGCTGGCATACATGATCTTTGTCAGCGTCAGCGTAATGATCGGCGTGATGATGATGTAATACATCAAATTCAGCAAAAACTCATTTGTCACCCCATCCGATGTCATCACCAGCGCCGCCGCAATCAGGACGGCAAAAATCCCGTTCACCAGTGTGGTGTAGCACATCATGGGGAAACGCAGGTCTTTTGTATAGGCAATCACCCATTTTTCATAATTGTCGATGGCTTCCTTGAACCGCCTGAAAGAGAAAACCGACTGGCCGAAGGTTTTGACCACCGAAATGCCCCTTACATACTCCACCGCCTCACCCGCCATCTGCCCCAGGGCGTTGTTGTATTCTTCCATTTTCTTTGCCATACGTTTTCCCGTCATGACGCTCATGATGACAAACGCCGCCGCCACCGGCAGGAGGCTTAAAAGCCCCAGCCGCCAGTCAAAGACAAGCAGAAGAACGATAAGCCCCACAGGTGTCGCAAGGGCATTCGCCTTGTCGGGAAGCTGGTGGGCAAGGTAGGTTTCCGTTGCCGCACTGGATTCATAAACGATCTTCCTGACTTTGCCGCTGCCAGAGCCGCTCATGAAACCCATGGGCAGGGTCACGATGTGGTGCATTGCCTTTGTCCGCATATTTGCCTGCACCCGGAACGCCGCCAGGTGGGAACAGATCAGGGCAGCAATATAAATCAGGATCGCCGCCGCTGCGAAAACTACTGCCATCCAGCCGTTATGGGACAGGTTCCGCACTGCCCCGTAATCCGGGGCCACATCCAAAACCTCTTTAATGACTTTCCAGATGTACACAAACGGGAGCAATGCCACCAGTGCGCTCAGTGCGCTTAAAATCCATGACGCTATGGTCAGGTACTTATAGCCCCCGGCATACTCCAGGAGCCGCTTTAAATTGGATTCTTTTTTCAAAGATAAGACCTCCTTGTATGTTTTTTATACCTTGACGGACAAAGTCCGCCCGTCCCGCGGGGACACGCATTACGGTATGCCCTTTGGGTATGATAAAGGGAACGCTGCAGTCATTCCCCATTACCCCTATAAAATATTAGTTAGTTTTGGCTAACCAACAAGAAAAATATAATAGAAAGCCCGCAATGCAAACTTTCTATATATTAGCTGTTGGATCGGATCACTGTCCCATGATTTTCATCCACCCTGCGGTATAAAAATCATTTAACTGCTGCAAAAACACCTTTGCGTCGTCAAAAGGCATCCTATGGAGGACCATTTCAAAAAAAGCGCCTATCATCCCCGTTGCCATGATATGTTCCAGCCTTTCGTCAATTTTGGGTGAAGGAGTCCCAAGCTGCTTTAAGACTTCATAATAATGATGGGTAGCCTCCACCTCAATCTCCACCATGTCATCAATCATGGAAGCGTATTTCGTACCCGCCGAACATTTCAGGATCAGGTAAAATTCATCCATATGTTCACAAGAAAAACCAAGCAGATCATACATACACTCTGATGACATTTTTCCTATCTGTTCCGGCTGCTTTTCCATGGGCAGGCTTTCAAAAGATTCATGGGCCTGCCGGTACCGCTTCATCATATACTCATAGGACGGATCCACCAAAGCCGCAAACAGTTCTTCTTTGCTGTCATAGTAACCGTAAAACGCCCCGGTGGTCACGCCTGCGGTTTTGACGATATTGCGCAGGGAGGCCGCCTGAAACCCCTTTTCCATAAATTCTGCTTTGGCTGCTGTATGAATCAGCTCCAATGTGTTTCTTTCTGTCTCGCTCATTCTGCCCTACTCCCCTCTTTTCCTATAACAGTGCTATAGAACACTGTTATATTATATCCATTCTCAGCGCTTTTGTCAAGAAAAAATGGTGGAGCAAATCAGAGATACAGGAAACATTTTTCAGGATCAGGGTAATCTTTATTTGTCATGGCGTCCCTTCCCGCTCTTTCAGCGGCAAGTGGCTTTCTAATTTTCCGATTGCCGCCAAACCGTCTCCTGCCCTTACTCCTGACGCAGTGGTATAATACAATACAATCCCGGCTTGCTTTGCCTTGTACCTGTGGATCAGCTCACCATCCATACGATAAAGTTCACCAATTATATCCCCAGCTTTTAAATGCTGTCCCGCGGTTACTGACGGATACCAGATTCCGTCAGCAGGAAATTTCAGATATTCTGTATGCAGGATTTCTCTCTGTTCTTTCCCTGCTTCCGTTTCCTTATCCTTTCTGGCTATATTTCTTTTATTCTTCCACGTTTTACTTTCCCCTTTCTCATCTTCCTGGATCATGCCGAGATGAACCATCAGCTCCCGTATATTCTTCTTACATTCTTTTATTTCCTCCGCAGACCACAGACCGCCGCCGCCCCGCTCCAACAATAAGGAAGGGATTCCCTGCTGTGCCGCCTGACTGTACAGACCATTCCTGGCAGAAGAAGCTGTCCGGACAGAAACAGACAAGGAAGAAGCAGCCCTGCGGGACGCCTCCGTCACCCCTGTCCCCGCACATGCAGAGAAATAGACAAATGGCATGGCCATCTCATTGTCATCTCCGCCGTGAAGATCCAAAAGAAAATCCGCCTTCGGATATAGACAAGTCTCCAATGCCGCTGCCAGCCGCCATGTTCTTGTTCCATGAATGTCTCCAGGAAAGGCCCGATTTAAATTGATGCCGTCTGCCGGCACAATCTGTCTGGAGCCCTGATAAAATCCCTCCTCATTTACCACCGGAATCAGAATCAACCGGCCGTTTATTTCCTCACGCAAAATATCCTCCGCAAAAGTGAATAATGTCTGGATCCCCACATATTCCCTCCCATGCACACCAGCTGTCACCACCAGGGTTTTCCCTGGATTCTTTCCGGTCATCTCCATTCCCTGACAAAAAAACTCTCCTGAAATTTCTATGCTAAATTTCTTTTTCTCTGTTTTCATGATTTATCTCCTTCAAATTCAATCACTGAAGAGAGTAATTGAACAGCATAGGGATGTTTCGCTTCCCGAATTCTGCTGACCGCAATATGCTCTACCCCAGTTCCTTGATACAAAAGCAGCACTTGATCGCAAAAATATGTCACGGAAGTCAGTTCATGGGTAATAAAAATATAGGTCAACCCAAGAAGTTTTTTCAGTTCTGTCAGCAAATCCATAATTTGTACCTGCGTGTGGGCATCCAGGGAGGATATAGGCTCGTCCAGCAGAATTATCTCCGGCCTGCTGGCCACCGCCCTTGCAATACACACTCTCTGCAGCTGGCCGCCAGACAATTCATGGGGAAAACGATCCGCAAAGTCTCCTGAAAGGCCAACCTGGTTCAAAAGTCGTTCCGACTCCTTACACCGTTCCAGACGCTCTCCACTTTTTCTCTCCCAAGCAGAAATCCCTTCCATCAGAATATCTCTTACCCGAAATCTTGGATTAGCCGATGTGGTATAATCCTGAAACACCACGCTCATCTGGCTCTGCAGCATCTTTCTTCCCTGGAATCATAAATGGAAACTCCGTCCAAAATAACCTGACCACTGTCTGGTTTTAACAGGCCGCTGATCCCCCGCCCTATGGTGGACTTTCCGCTGCCAGACTCCCCCAGAATCCCCAGACACTCACCCTGCCCCACAAAAAAAACTTACATTCTTCACCAACTGCTTCTCTTCTTTTCCCTCTGTTAAGTAAACCTGTAAGTTCTTTGTTTCAAGCACTGTATTCATCCTTCTGCCTCCTTTGGATCCAGTACGTCTCTTAAAGCATCCCCCATTAGATTAAAGGCAGATACCACCAGAACAATAGCGATTCCAGGAGCCAGCATCTGTACCGGATTACTTGTTAGTACGTTTTTTGCCTCATTCAACATAGCTCCCCACTCTGGCACTGGCGGCTGAACCCCCAGCCCCAGAAAGGAAAGGGTAGAAATATTGATGATCGCCCACCCCACATCCAGAGACGCCAATACGACCAGGTCCGCGGCAATGGACGGAACCAGGTGACGAAACAGAACAAACCGTTCCGGTGTCCCGATACACCGGGAAAATTGAATAAAATTCCGATCCCGGTATTGCATCACTCCAGTGCGTATCATTCGGGCATACCATGCCCACTTAATAAAAATATTGGCCAGGATCACATTCTGCACATTCACTCCCAGAAGGGCCACCGCCGCAAACACCATGATTTGGCTTGGGAATGATAGCATCACATCTACGGTACGCATGATCAACTCCTCTGGTATGCCACGGAAATATCCGGCCAGAAGCCCCATAAGCGTCCCAATTCCGATAGTCCCCAACATGGTAAGCAGAGAAAGCCCAAGGTAGGACGGATTCCGTATATCATCCTGGACAGCATACAGCGTCCCAGATTGTCAGTCCCCAATGGGTACTCCAGGCTAAAACCGGAAAATTTATTCAAAATATCCGTTTCATATGGGTCGTGAGGAGCCAACACCGGCGCCAAAACTCCCGTAAGTGCCACCAGCAGCAAGAAGGTTACCGTTACCACCGCGGTTTTATTATGAAAAAAACGCCGTACCATCAGGCTTCCCCCTTTCTCATTCTCGGATCCGATATGGTCTGTAAAATATCAAACAGCAGATTGAATGCTACAAACAGCACACCGATCAACAGCACATAAGTCTGGATAACCGGATAATCCCTGTTAAAAATCGAACTGATACAGAGCGTTCCCAGACCTGGCCACGCAAACACATTTTCCACCACAATGGTTCCGGAAATCAGTTGAGGAATGCTCATGCCGATCGCCACAATACAGGTATGCATGGAATTTTTTAAAATATGCCGCATCAGAATGTTCTTCTGTGGGAGTCCCCGCACATTTGCATACATCACATAATCCTGCTTCATATTTTCCAGCATGTTGTTGCGTATCAAGCGGATATAAGTGGAAAGCGAAAATTTCTGTTTCGGTGACTCATCCCGCATGGAATTGATCACCCCCACATTTTTCAAAATATTCCCGGCATATTCCTGGATGGTTTCCCCGTATGGGGTGATTTTTATGCCCTTGCTTGTACGTTCAAGCAAAGCCCGTCCCAATTCCTGCTCCAGACCTCCAATCACCTTGCTTACATTGGGCTGAGTTGTATATAGACTTTCCGCAGCCTGATTAAAGCTGCCATGCCTTCCACGATCCTCACTTTCGCTTTCCGATACATGGATTTCAGCAGTTTTCCAGGCTGTACGCCGTTTCATAGGGAGGTGTAAAATATCCTTCTTTATTTATGAGTTAGCTTATACTAACTCATTTTCAAGTATACCGCTTCTGCCTTATCTTTGTCAATAGACTGGAAAATATCCAGGCCGCTTTTTCATTCCTTCGATTACAAACATTCGAGCTTGTCCGAGATCGTATTGGGGGCCATATTCATTCTCATACAGAAACGCGTTGTATTTTGCGTAAAGGGCATCGATGGTGTCGAGCAGACCGGCCAGATGATAGTGTATACTTCCCCGCCATACAAACGTGCAGCGGTTGGCGTTCGCTTCTATCTATGTCCCGTCGATGCAGAGCTCCTTCAGCGTAATGAGTCCTTCCTTCTGCAGGCGGCGCATAAACTGGTAGTTCCGTTCATCCGGAATCTCGCCGGTCAGTTTTTTTCCTTTAAAATCATAAAAAGCATCCCTCTGAGGCTTCTGCCCTTTGGTTAGCCAGATAAAAGCAAGATCCCTCTGGCACAGATCCACGATACGGTCAACCGCCCTGACTCCGCGCATGTTTGCGTAGGCAACCACAGAATACAACATGATTGGATTATACCCGGTTCTTCCCTTATCCGAATAACAGGCCAGAAGGCCCGAAAAATCGAATTCCTCCATCACTTTTTTCAGGGTAAAGACTGGATCGTCGTCGGGTAAACTCAATTCGTAAAAACGGAAGTTAAGTTTTTGTTGACCAATGTCAAAAAAGTCATTATAATAATCTTGTTTTTACATAGTTCCATTATATCATGGAACGGAGAAAAGATGGTTATTGTCAGCCATCTTTTTTCTTTTTAATGAATAAATTTCAGGAGCCGGCGTGATCCATATGGACCACGCCGGCTCCTGTGCAGAGCTATCTATTTCCCGACAGCCCCAAGCCATTAGCCACTTGTGATATGATTTTTTGAAATTGATGAAGTAGACGTCATTGACGCCGGTCTGATCACCAAGGCATTATATGTCAATAAAGGCATAACCGATAAATGGGAATCAGCCCTATTTTTTACTGCGGTAATACCCAAAACATATCATTGTCCAAATTCCTGGCACAACTGCATAGCCTGCATTCACTTGTCCATGATTGGCAAGTACATAAAAAACACCTATAAATGTTAAAGTCAGAAAAACAATCCCTAAAATCAAAGCTATTTTGGGGATCCGTTTCATCTTTTTCATAAGAATGACTTTTACTATCATGCAAACTGCCAATAATACAAGTACTAATAATCCATTTATCAAAATGCCAGTATACCATGGAGCAGATTGTATAACATATAAATCCGGATATTTTTGAAAATGCCAATATTTATATAGTCCTGAGCCAATGAACACCCCAATAAAAGAGCCCATGATGATATTCAGCATCTGATTTATCTTCTTTCTCATGGTTATCCTCCTCAAAAAGTATTTTATATTATACTATATTTTACTGCATGTTTCAATGCATGGAAAATAGCTGGAATGCGTTTTTATTCATTGAAATCATATATTTATAGGTTCGTTTTCAGTGGGTACACAATTCCGAAAAGGGAGTTTCTTTTTCTACAAAAATCCAATCAGGAGGCTTTATGCTCCAAAGAGGAATACCGACTTCAAACCCATTGACTTATAGCCGATTGGTGACTATACTTTGCGCTGATCGATTAAACATATCTTTAATTATTCGGCCATGCCAAACCAACAAAAACATTTTAGAAAGGTGGATGATTCCCATGAAAAAAACAATCAAACTTATGGACTTGGATTGCAGTCACTGCGCAGATAAGATTCAGAACGCAGTGCAGAAATTTCTGCTTCTATCAAAAAAGCCTATGACAAAAAAACAGCCCCGAACCGCATATCTGATGTTCAGGAGATAGCAGGTCATGGTGTTCAGGCAGTGACAGACGGAAAGAAAGTCCTTGCGGGAAACGCAAAACTCATGGAACGGGAACAGATCCGCTGCCAGCCTTCCGGTGCAGTTGGAACCGTGATTTATCCCGCCTGTGACGGAACATATTCCGGTTCCATTGTCATAGAAGATGAAATCAAGCAGGACGCTCCGTCTGCAATCCGCCAGCTCAAATCCTCCGGCATACAGAAAACGGTTATGCTGACCGGAGATGCTGACGCAGTAAGGCAGAAAGTTTCAGGGCGCCTTGGACTGGATCAGGCTTATACTGAGCTGCTCCCCGCCGACAAAGTTGACCGGGTAAAAGCACTGTTAAGGGAAAAAGCAGAAAATGGCAAACTTGTCTTTGTCGGGGACGGAATCAATGATGTCCCCGTACTGGCAAGGGCAGATGTCGGTATCGCTATGGGTGGTCTTGGCTCTGATGCCGCTATCGAAGCCGCAGATGTGGTCTTAATGACAGATGAGCCTTCAAAAATGCAGTTATGAAGATTGCCCGAAAGACAATCCATATTGCTAACCAGAACATTGTATCTGCCTTGGGAGTTAAGTTTTTAGTTCTGATATTGGGAGCTTTGGGATATGCCAATATGTGGGCAGCGGTATTTGCCGATGTAGGCGTTTCCGTTATCGCAATCCTGAACGCAATCCGGGCAATGCGGGTATAAGACAGGGAGTTATACATATTGCCCACAATGGCGAAGGAGCGGAATCCCACCCACTCCCTACATTTTATCTCAATATTCTTTTAGGCATAAATATTAATCCGGCCTATGCCCAATACGGTGATAATCAGATATGATGTTTCCTAATGTGATGCTTTCTAAACTTTGGCATAGGTCATTTCTTATTTTCTCATAAGAGCAGTCCAATACATTATGGATATTTTTTCCTATGGGGCATAGCTGCGAGGGCAGTGAATGAATGCCTATAAGTTTGGAACTAAAGGCTGGCTCTATCGCTTTACATATACGGTATAAGGTCACTTCATCCGGCGGACAGTTCAGTGTTGTTCCGCCTGTCCCGAATTTCACAGATATTATGCCATCCTTTTTCAATGAACTTATAATATTGCGGATTGTGACAGGATTGATCCCGGCTGATAACGCCAGAAGCTCACTGGTTACCTTCTGCTTATCCCCATATTCATAAATAAAAATCAGGCAGTGAATCGCAACCGAACATTTTGTACTGATATGCATGACATTACTCCTTTCCACGTTAGATTGTAGCATATATTTTTATTACTGTAAATCTTGACACTACACCATGCGCCTGTTATAATGGTGTAAATTTTAGATTTACAGGAGGAACAAGCATGAAAATTTCACAGATTATTTTTAGCCCGACAGGAGGAACGGAAAAGGTTGCAGATGCCATAACAAATACATGGGGACTGCCTGTAAATAAAATTGACTTGTCCAATGCAGAAACCGATTATTCCTCGCTTAGTTTTGAAAAAGATGATATTGCGCTTATTGCAGCTCCGTCTTTTGGCGGACGTGTTCCAAGCCTTGCCACTCAGAGAATCTCAAATATTCATGGCAGTCATACCCCCTGTATAATTGTCTGCGTATATGGTAACAGGGCATATGAGGATACCCTGATTGAATTAAGCGATGCTGCTGAAAAAAGCGGCTTTCAGGTAATTGCTGCCATTGCCGCCATCGCAGAACATTCTATAATGCACCAGTACGCTGCAGGCAGACCGGACACTAAGGATAAAAAAGAATTAAGCAGCTTTACGAAAAAAATATCAGAGAAAATAAACAATAACCTGACCAGTCTTTCCACACCGCAGATTCCGGGAAACCGCCCCTACAAGAAAGCGGCTGGAATCGGCTTAGTACCCAAAGCGGACAATAAATGCACAGACTGTGGTCTTTGCGCCAGACAGTGCCCTGCACAGGCAATCAGCAAAGAAAATCCAAAAGTTACGGACAGTAAAAAATGTATTTCCTGTATGCGCTGTGTCGTACAATGCCCGCAGTCATCCCGTAAAGTAAATGGAGCTATGGTTTCTGTTGCGGCATTGGCAATGAAAAAAGCCTGTTCAACAAGGAAAGAAAATGAGCTTTATATTTAATTTGCTTCCGGTTCTATCCAATGCCATATGATATAGTCTAAAAACCGTAAAAAATAGGAGTGCCGAAGCACCCCCATTCCCTAAACCCTCTTGCAAAATCCGCAGTGTTGGTTTATAATCATCTTAGAAGCCGAAGGATTCAAGCACGTCCGACGGTTGTTCAATCGGAAACAATAATCAGTTTAAAAAGCAAACGGATCACCGGCTATTCTCTATACGCAGTGGTTCTTTGTGAACTTTGGGTATAGGCAACAAAAATTGTAGGTTGAAATCACATCTGATTTCAGCCTGAATTTTTGCCTATATCCGTTTAGATAATTCAAATCCTTTCATCTTGGGCATAAAAGCAAGAAAACATTTTTTGAAAGGTTGACTAATTTCGCTCTGCCATATACAATACGTTTGATGAGTTTGAATTTGTTGTTGTTTCCTTCAACAAATCCTGAACTTACTTCCAAAGATATCGCGTTCTTGACCGGGGCGATATCTTTTTTTATACATCCGCAAAACCCTTTGAGAGAGGAATCTGTATATTTTTCTAAAAAGTCATCTATTTTAGAGGGTTCTTTTTCCATCAGCGCAGAATGAAATGTTTGGAATACATCCTCTGTCCATCTGACTGCGGGATAATGCTCCTTTATCAAGTTTATATGTTCTTCTACGGTTTTATTTCTTTTTGACTTAGGATTTTTTGTGAGTATGTACTTTAATATCCCATCCCTTTTTATTACAGTAACATCGTCCGGATAACAGTCCTCCAGCATTTTCATGGAATGTATCTTTTTTCTGGCGTCTGTGAAGGGTGCGGCTCCATATCCATCCACTATAATTCCTGCCGCAATATTCCCCAAACGACACCAACAAGCAAAAGGAACATGATAACAAATAAAACCTTTTCATTCATAATCATTCCCCCTTGTTTACAATAGAACAATACAACATATGAAAACCATACTCTAAAAACTGTATTCAAGAAGTTTCCGTTTTCTCTCAATCATCTCGTCGATTCTTTCTATGAAAGAAGACACATCTTTAACATTCTCGCATCTCTCGATCCGTCCGTCAGGGTATACCCTTTTCGATGTGCTTCCGGCGCCGCAGCCAATGATGGTCTGCTGTTCCTCCATAATCAGGATATTGTAAATGCACTCTTTGTCCGGCAGGGCATACCCTACATTTTCAAAATTCCCCGCCATATTTTTCTGCCGATACAGATAATAAGGTTCCATTCCCATTTCCCGTGCATACCGGACAGTCATGTCAAGAATCTCTTGGGTTCCCACAATCTTATAATCCCTGTAAGCTTCCCGCATGGTATTCAGCCGGGCCGCCCGCTTGATGGCTAACGAGTGGACCGTCAGACTGTCAGGTCCCAAAGCCTTCACGGCCTCCAGGGTCCTTTTCACGTCCTCCCTTTCCTCCTGGGGCAGTCCTACAATCAGATCCATATTAATATTGTCAAACCCCATTTCCCTTGCCAGCCAAAACCGTTCCTGCACATCCTCCGCCGTGTGCTGCCGTCCGATCAGATCCAGGGTCTTCTGGTTCATGGTTTGAGGATTGATAGAAATCCGGGTGACTCCGTATTGTCTCAGCACGGCCAGCTTTTCCTTCGTAATACTGTCCGGCCTTCCCGCCTCTACCGTAAATTCTGCTGCTCCTGCACAGTCAAAGGTATGGGTCAGCTTTTCCAGAAGCAGCCGAAGCTCATCCGAAGGCAGGGATGTGGGTGTGCCCCCTCCTACATAGATGGAAGACGGATGCCTTCCTGCCTGCTCTGCCGCATAATCAAGCTCATGAAACAAAGCAGCCCGGTATTCCTTTAGATGCCCGATCCATTTTTCTATGGGATATGAGGTAAAAGAGCAGTAAAGACACGTAGTCGGGCAAAAAGGGATTCCCACATACAGGCTGTATCCTTCTGCATGTTTCTCTGGGCATCCAAAAAAACGGGATAAAAGCTGTCTCTCCCGTCTTGCGGTCTCCACGCACAGCCGAATCTTTTCATCGTCGGCAAAATACATTTCCTTCATGTAATCCGCAATCTCTTCCTGAGTTTTCCCCTCCTCCAACAAGGTCAGGGCAATCTTTGCCGGACGGATCCCGGTCAGGGAACCCCAGGGAAGGCTTTTGCCGGTCACTGCCTTCAGGATCACATACAGCCTGCGCTTGATCTTATTTTTCGTCTCGGGCCGGTTGTCATAATCCACTGACAAAGGCTCATCAAAATGATCCAGCTCCCTTCGCTCTGCCGGTATGGTGCTTCGAAAGCAGCAATGCTCCCCGCCCCGAAACACTACCTGGATGGCAAAGCTTTTCCGGTCCTTTGAAAGCCTCCCCACCACACAAAGGCTCAAATCCGGCGCCTCCTCATATGCAAACCCCTCTCCGGGGAAAAATGCCATCAAAAGCTCCCGAATATCCTGTTCATATCCATTATCGTTTAACAATATTCCAATCATCGCTTCTGCCTATTTGTTTCTCGCCTTTCTGTTGCTGCTTCGCAGCAGCTTTGTATAAGTTGTGAACTGTCCAAAAGCCGCCCTACTTTCTCCGATATACTGCCGCCGGATTATATCGTTTTTCGTGGCCAATGGTCGTGACCTCTCCATGTCCCGGATAGACCATGGTATCCTCCGGCAAAGTCAGAAGCTTTTCTGTGATAGAACGTACAATGGCCTGCAGATCCCCGGTCGGCAGATCCGTCCGCCCCAGAGAATCTGCAAACAAGGTATCTCCGCTGAGCAGCACATCCTCTGACTCCACATAGTAACACACAGACCCGGCTGTATGTCCCGGCGTTTCCAGCACCTTCCAGGAAAAACCGACAAGCGAAAGCACATCCCCATCCTTCACCAGCACATCAGCCTCAATGACGGTCTGCTCCGTCCCCATACTCCCGCTGAGATTTAAGGAAGCATCCTGCAAAAGCCGGTCCTCCTCCCGCCCTGCATATACCTTACAGGGAAATGCCCGGCAGATATCCTTCACAGCCAGAATATGGTCAAAATGCCCGTGGGTCAAAAGCACTGCCGTGGGATGCACTCCCAACTCCCGGCATTTGTTCAGCACATAGGCCCCGTTGTCCGCCGGATCCACTACCACAGCCTCCCTTGTGCCGTCATGAAAAATCAGGTAGCAGTTGGTGCTGACTCCTCCCAGCACATACGTCTGAATCCGAAAATCACTCATTTTTTCCTCCATTCTTTACCATAGCCTCCCGCAATCTCTAAGCTTTATTTCATGGGGACTTTGAGATTCCGATTTTACGGATCCCCCCACATTTCATGGAAAATACGGATATAAAACGCCTATTTTCCGATAAATGCTTCCGAGAATCCATTACATATCTCACAGCACATCCTACTATGCGAGTATTGCATACCCTGCTTTATCAGGTATAAACAGGTATGGGTGAAACGCTTTTCTTTCACCCCTTCCTCTTTCCCAACACACCTTCTGCGTCCTATCATTCTGAAAATTCTAAAAACGATTCTTTGCTGAAAATCCCCATGAGAAAAAGCGCCGGCCGCGCTTTTCTGCCCTTATCCGGCAGTCCGCTCGATATCCAGCACTCCCTCAATCTGTCTTATCTTATCTGTCAGCCGGTTCAGCTCCTCCTTGCCATGAATGTCAAAGGTCATGAGAATAGTTGCCTTCCCCTGCTTGCTGGTACGCACATTAATCGAAGTAATATCAATCTGCCTTTCCGTAAACACCTTGGAAATATCCACAAAAATCCCGATCCGATTGTTGGCATAGATCTGGATCTCCGTGGAATACCGCTCCTTGCCATCGTCCCCGTCCCCCTGCTGCCACTCTGCATCAATCAGCCTGACCCGCTCCTCCTCCGGCAGGTTGATCACATTGATGCAGTCCGTGCGATGAATGGAAACGCCTCGTCCTCTGGTGACGAATCCCACAATCTCATCTCCCGGAACCGGGCTGCAGCATCGGGAAAACCGCACCGCCACATCGTGAATACCCTTGACCACAATCCCGCTTTTGGACCTTTTGGAAACCGGGACCCGGCTGCTGATATCATTTAATCCATCCAGAATATTCTTGTCCGTGACCTGGCTTCTGAGCTTTTTGTTCCGCTCCTCCAGCATCTTGTTGATGACCTGGCCTTCCTTTAGCCCTCCGTGTCCGATGGAAGCCAGCACAGAATCCCAATCCTTGAACGCATACCGGACCATCACCTTTTGCTGCAGCTCCGGCCTGTTAAGCTCCGGAAAATTAATCCCCTTCCCCTTGCAGTAGCGGTCGATCATCTCCTTTCCCTTAATGATATTGTCCTCTTTCAGCTCTGTCTTAAACCATTGATTGATCTTATTCCTGGCCTGGGTACTCTTGACCAATGTCAGCCAGTCCCGGCTGGGCCCCTTAGAATTCTGAGAGGTAATGACCTCGATCTGATCCCCGTTCTGGATCACATAGTCAATATTTACCAGCTTGCCGTTGACCCTGGCTCCCACCATCTTGTTGCCCACTGCACTGTGTATGGCATAGGCAAAATCAATCGGCGTGGAACCGCTGGGCAGATTTTTCACGTCCCCTGACGGTGTAAAGCAGTACACATTATCCGAGAACAGATCCAAATCTCCCTTGACCAGGCTTAAAAACTCCCTGGAATCGTCGGTATCCCTCTGCCACTCCAGAATCTGCCGCAGCCAGCTCATCTTGGCTTCCTCATCCCCTGCCGCGATCTTGCCGCTTCCGCTTTCCTTGTACTTCCAGTGGGCGGCAATCCCGTACTCAGCCGTCCGGTGCATGTCAAAGGTCCGGATCTGGATCTCAAAAGGCTGTCCGGTACTGCCGATCAGGGTGGTGTGAAGGGACTGGTACATATTGGGCTTGGGCATAGCGATATAATCCTTGAACCGTCCCGGAATCGGTTTGTAAAGCTCATGGATCACCCCCAAAGCCCCATAGCAATCCTTCACCGTCTCCACAATAATCCTGACAGCAAATAAATCATAGATCTGGTCCACTGTCTTGTCCTGGTTCACCATCTTCTTATAAATGCTGAAAAAATGCTTCACCCGTCCTTCCACACTGGCACAAATCCCTGCCTCCATCATGTGATTCCGCACATCATCCACAATTTCCCGGACAAACTGCTCTCTGGCGCCTTTGCGCAGATTCACCTTTTCCACCAGGTCATAATACACCTCCGGCTTTAAAAACCGCAGAGACAGATCGTCAAGCTCTGTCTTAATACGGGAAATACCCAGACGATCTGCAATCGGAGCATAGATCTCCAAGGTCTCCCTGGCCTTTTCCTTCTGCTTCTCCGGCTTCCAGAACTGCCCGGTCCGCATATTGTGAAGCCGGTCCGCCAGCTTGATAATAATCACCCGGATATCCCTGGCCATAGCCAAAAACATCTTCCGCAGGTTCTCTGCCTGGATCTCCACCTTGTCCTTGTCCCAGGAAAGCTGGGTCAGCTTGGTAACGCCGTCCACTAAAAAGGCCACCTCAGAGCCAAACTCCCTGGTAGTATCCTCCAGGGTCATGGCCGTATCCTCCACCACATCATGCAGAAGCCCGGAGGCAATCGTCTCTTTATCCATCTCTAAATCTGCCAGGATAATCGCCACACATAAAGGATGAATAATATAAGGCTCTCCTGATTTGCGCTTCTGGTCCTTATGAGCATCACGGGCAATCTTGTATGCCTTTTCAATCATTGTAATATCATCCGAAGGATGATACTTGCCAATTGTCTGAACCAGCCTTTGATACAATTCCTCCGGACTGGTAAAATCCGCAGGATTCTCCAGCTCGTTGTTGGTTTTCTTACCCGCATATTCATTCGTCATAGAAAAAGCCACCTTTTCTGAGCATTCTGTTTCGCAAAAGATTATTTCGTTCTATTTTACACAAAATGCTGTTGATTATCAAGTCCTTTTTCCAGGCTTGCCGCAATTTGCCGCAATTCGTGGATTTTGCCGGTTCATATAAAGGGTTCTTTACTGCTTCCCCGTCTCTTAAGCGCCTCCTTCAGGTACTGGTACCGCTGCCGCTTCTCCTCCTTTGCAAAATGTGTCTCTCTGAACTGCTCCAGGTTATTTTCATAGTTTAAAGCCTTTTCACCGAACTGCTCGCTGGTAAGGTCAAACGTACAGCCATCCACCACATTATAGCAATGGTAATTCCCCTCAGGGAGAAGGATTCCATAAACCTTTCCCCCAAAAATATCCTGAGCCAGAAATGACGTGACGGAACATTGTCCAAGGGTTCGGTTCTCCCTGGACCACTGGTCACGCAGTCTGGGTGCGCAGGTATGTTCACACCAGATGTCAAAAAGCGCATCATACAAATCCTGCGGCGTCCGGATTCCCTTATATTCCTCGGTTATTGCGAAAACCTTTCCATGCTTCCAGCCATAATAGGCATAATTCATTTTTCTTCCGCCCTTTCCTTATTTTTCATTGAACCTGAATATTTTCCTGTCATCCTGCTTGATATGCCTGATTAGGCTGTATTTAGAGCGCATCCATATCAATCAGTGTGATCGAACTACTAAAGAAAAGGATGATAAGAATCAGGAGAAGAAATACGCAAGCTCCTGCAAAAATCAAATACTTGAAGATCCTCTTCTGCCTGATAAATGCCAGGTAATTCAGTATTCCGATTCCCACCCAGAGAACCAAACGCTTCACATCACTCCAAATAAAATCATAGATACCCCAATCCTTATACGTGTCATAACTAGGACCGCCTACATCATCATAAGTGCTCAAGATAAAAATGCTCAAGATAAAAAGATGAACAAAAGCAGTACAAACACAGAATCCCATCACACATACAGGCAGCCATATATACCGAAAGGTCTTATGATTATATGCATAAATACTTCCGGCAAACAAGCTTATTAAAAAGCCTGCAACGCTAATCAGACAGACTAACCACCCATATGTTTCCAAATCATCTTCCCTCCTGTTTTCCAGATATTTGCCCATTCGAATATACATATACAGAACACATGGCCTATGCGGTCCCAGCAGAATTACAGCTGCACAGACTCTGTACATTCTTTTTCTTCTCTATTGTATCATTTTTTCACAAAAAAGCCACCAGATTATTTTCCAGCGGCCTAAATCCTATTCATTCTGCTCATTTTTCTCTATGCGGTGCATGCTTCACAATGCATCGTGCTATGGGAGGATTGCTTAAAGCACCTTATTCAAAAAGCTGATGGTTCTCTCCTCCTTGGGATTCCCAAAGATCTCCTCCGGCGTCCCTTCCTCCACAATAACCCCTTCATCCATAAAGATCACCCGATCAGCCACCTCTCTGGCAAATCCCATCTCATGAGTCACCACCACCATGGTCATTCCGTCTGCCGCAAGCTGCTTCATCACCTCCAGCACCTCTCCCACCATCTCCGGGTCCAGGGCACTGGTAGGCTCGTCAAACAGCATAATATCCGGATTCATGGCCAGCGCCCGGGCAATGGCCACCCTCTGCTTCTGTCCTCCGGAAAGCTGTCCCGGATGCACCTTTGCTTTATCGGCAAGCCCAACCCGCTCCAAAAGCTCTATGGCCTTTTTTGCTGCGCTCTCTTTATCCATCTTCTTTAGCTCCACCGGAGCCAAGGTAATATTCTCCTGAACAGTCAGATGAGGGAACAGGTTAAAATGCTGGAAAACCATTCCGATATTCTCCCGCACCTTATTAATATTCACATTCGAGTCCGATATGGGATGCCCATCCACAATGACCTCTCCTGCCGTAATGCTCTCTAATCGGTTCAGGCACCGCAAAAATGTACTTTTTCCTGATCCGGAAGGCCCGATCAGGCATACGACCTCACCCTCTGCCACCTCCAGGCTGATTTTTTTCAGCACCTCAAGCTGACCAAAATTTTTCTTCAGGTTCTTTACTGTGATTTTTTTATTTTCCATAGGACACCTTCCTCTCCACCATCAGCGCCAGCTTGGACAGCACCGTACATACTACCAAGTAAAATGCCGCCACTACCAACCAGATCGCCATTACCTTAGAGGCCGAGTTCGCAGCAATAATCTTACCGTTCTGGGTAAGCTCCCGGATTCCGATCACGGAAATCAGGGATGTGTCCTTCATGGAAATAATAAACTGGTTAATGATGGACGGCAGCATGGTTCGGAATGCCTGGGGCAGGATCACCTTGCTCATGGCTTTCCCATAAGGAAGACCCAGACTGCGGGCCGCCTCCATCTGTCCCTTATCTACCGCCTCAATGCCTCCCCGGATAATCTCTGCCATATAGGCTCCTGCATTCAGACTTAAGGTAACGGCTCCTGCTGTAAAATTCCCGCCGATATTTCCCCAGGAAAACCCATAAGGACGTAAAACCTGGCTAAGCCCGTAGAAGATGATCATCACCTGAACCATTAAGGGAGTTCCCCTGATAATGTCAATATAAAGATTGGCAATCAGCTTCAAAGGGCCAATTCCCGACACCTTAAAAAGCCCGAAAATCACCCCCAAAACCGTTGCACAGATCAGCGAAATCGCAGTCAGTTTTATCGTCTCTACAAGCGCTATGCTAAAAGACGGAAAATATTGTATCAATACCTCTACAAAAGCCATCTTACCATCACCTTTTCTCTAGATTATCCTTCTCGCATAAAACTTCTGCCCCATGAACTCCCCGGTCCGGTATAGACTGCTGGACTGTTTTGACACAGGACGTTATCATACCGCTGTATGGCACAAAATGCCCGGATCCTTACCATATCATAGTTGTCTCCGGGCATTTCGATCTCATTTTCTTTTCATAGAAAGCTCCATTGCCTAAGTCTGGGCATACCTTCCTTCATGGCAGCACAGCCCATAAAGCGCATGGAGGTTTACTTGGAAATATAGGTATCTAAAATCTCATCATACTTTCCGCTGTCCTTCATGTTCTTGAGACCCGCATCAAACTTCTCCAAAAGCTCTGTGTTCTGTCCCTTCATCACGGCAAAGCCATAAGAGTTGCCATGCTCCATTTCCAAAGGCATCTTAAATGCAGTCCCTCTGGAGATCTCATATCCCAGCACCGGGTAGTCCTCAAAACATGCTGCCGAGTTGCCTGCCAGCACATCCTGATACATGCTGGAGGAATCCTCAAACTGCATAATGGTAAATCCATACTGATCTGCAATGGACTCTGCAAAGGTACATCCTTCTGTGCCGATCTTTGCTGCAACCGTCTTGCCGTTTAAATCCTCGTAGGAAGCGATGTCAGAATCTGCATTGACTGCCATACCCACGCCGGAATCATAATACGGCTCTGAAAAATCATATTTCTCTTTTCTGGCATCCGTGATGGACATCCCGGCAATAACCGCATCATACTCACCAGCCTCCAGACCGGTAGTCGCTGCGGAAAAGCCTGCAACCACCAGCTCATACTCAAAGCCCTGATCCTCGGCAATGGCCTTTAACAGGTCTAAGTCGATCCCTACCATCTCACCCTTATCATTCTCAAACTCGAAAGGTGCAAAGGTGGTATCGGTTGCAATCTTATATACCTTGCCCTCTGTATCGGCTGCAGCGTCCTGTCCTTCTGCATTCTCTGCCTCTGTGGTATCTTCTGCATCTGCATTAGACTCTGCTGCGGTAGTATCGGCTGCTGTGGTTGCCCCTGCATCAGAAGAAGGCGCATTACTCGTGCCGCCTCCGCAGGCGCTTAAAGATGCTGCCATCAGCATGGACATGGTTAAGGCTATGATTTTCTTTTTCATAATTGTCTCCTCCTCGTTTTGAAGTTATGCCCCTCACATAGGTTCGGCGGCAGGTCCCGGAAGACATTTTGAGAATATTCCCATCTGCCCTCCTCTTCATGAAATAATAGAAAAAGTGAAGGGAGCCTTCGTCCGAGAGTACATCGCAAATGGATCTTGCCATATACCTTCTAATAAAAAAGACAACGCAAAAAAAGCGATGTCCCCCTCGACTGCCAGCTTCCCGTAAGCCACGAATGTGATTCTATCACAAGTTGGTGGTAAAGTCAAGTGATTGTTGTTGCTACAAGGAAAAAATTGTGATTTTTATAAAATCATATTTTAAATCTCCTGGCTGGAATACACCACCCTCTGCGCCTTTACAAACCGATGGACAGCGGGAATCCATGCCACTGCTGCCAGAAAGCTGATATCCAGGCATAATACTGCCATGGTCGTAACCCACCATAAATCTCCCCAGAAATTCAGATAAAGAAGGCTGGGAAGAGTCCGAAACAAAGTCCGTACCAGCTCACCGCCGCGCAGAATCAGAAAAGCCCAGGAAATCTCCCACCGATTTCGGATGCAGACCAGATAAAATCCCAAACAAAACAGCAAATTCAGCGGAGCCAGAAACATCACAAGTCCTCTTTCCGCTCCCAAAATAATACTGAGCCCATGAAGAAACATTCTCCCGATCAATACAAATCCAAGCCAGGTTCCCAGCCGTACATCCCAAGCCAGATATCCTGGATGAAGCTGCTCCATCCTTATCTTTCTCTCCTCCAGCTGTTCCTTTGTCCAGTATGCGATATCCTCTTTCTGTCTTTTCTTTCTCATTTTGACGCCATTCCTTTCTGCCCCTTTTTATCTTTTAAGTCCAAATTTCGAATCCTTCTTCCCCGTTCCCGGGCTTTCTTCCGCCTCCCTAAAGCCCCATCTCTCCCAGTTCCTTCACCAGCCCTATATAAAACTCGATCACCTTAAAGTCCCGATAATCCTCCCTGGTCAGATCAATCATATCTCCATGGGAAATCCCTCTGAGATACCGGTTTTTCAAGGTTCCGCGGAAATTGGTCCACTTGGCCGATTCCTCGGTCACAAGTCCGTCATTGGGTCCGTCCAATGCTTTGAGTATCCAATAAGGAATACATAAAAGCTTGCTGCTGAATCCACATTTCATCAGGCTGGCATAGCTTTGGTAATAAACCTGGCTGTCATCCGGATACCTTTGGTTAAATTCTGCCGCATACCTGCAGGAAAGCTGATGACTGGCTGCGTATGTATTTGGCTTCTTATCCCCGAGCTTTCCAAAATACCGGTCAATAAGGCGGCAGATATAACGATAAATCCCATCTGGAAGACCCATAAGAAATTCTACCAGAGCCGAACCGTGGTGAGGCGTATTGATCGTTGTAAGGCTTGCCACATAAGGGGCCATGGAAAGGCCGCTGATCAGATAACGAGAATCCAGACCGCCCTTGGAGTGAGCAATAATATTGACCTTTTCTGCTCCTGTCTCCCTGCAGATTCCAAGGATTTCTTCCTTTAAAATCTCTCCGTTGTCCTCCACGGTTCCCCACGCCTCCTGGTGTCCGTAATGCACCTGAGCGCCGTTTCTTACCAGCTCTCTGGGGATTCTCCCCCAATAGTTAAAATAACGGTAATCCCGAAATCCCACTCCGTGTACAAGAATCAAAGGATATTTTGTCCGGCAGATCTGACGCTCCACCCGCACATCGTCCAGGCGGATTTTGTGAAGATTATGGTCAATTTCCTGCCTGGCCAGCGCCCACACATAAAAGGCCAGACCATAATTCAAAACCGGAATCCAGATCACACACCACACAATAAGCCTTTTTGCGATACGCAGTCTCCTGCTCACAAGGCAGAGCCAGAACAAGGCTGTAAACATTCCCAGATAGCACAGCAAAAACGCCAGCAGTGATCCCACAGAAGACCAGTGCCGCACATATCCTCCAAAATCCCGAAGCATGGAGCAGCGTCTCATCTGAGACAGCATCCAAAGTCCGCTGACCGGCGTAAGTACCAGAAAAACAGACAGGATCCCGGTGAGAACACGCAGCAGCCATAAATGCAGACGCCCTGCAGCATCCAATAGCTTCATATCGTCAAAACCACCTCCCCAAACATTCTCTCAAACTCCCCAGGCAAGGGTGCCTCAAAGCTTTTCCCGCTTAGATAGGCAAGAGGCTCTGGCATCTCAGGAAATACCATCCGAAAGGAATGAAGCATCTGAGAAGTCACATTGTATTTTTTCCTGACTTCTTCATTTACTTCCCTGTCTCCATACTTGTAATCTCCCGCAATCGGGTATCCTACACAAGCCAAATGCGCCCGAATCTGATGGGTTTTTCCGGTAATTAAGGTCACCTTCAAAAGCGTATACCCGTCTCTGTAATCCAGCGGTTCATATTCCGTACAGATCTTGGATCCGTTTTGTCCGTCTGCCCTCCCTTTGTCCCCGCTTATGGAAGGCGGCCGCCTGCCTTGGTTCTGTGAGAAAGCTGCCGGTCTTTTCTCCTGGTCTGCCCTTTCAGGAAGAATCGTCACTTGATTGGTTCTCTCATCCTTTATCAGAAGCCCTTCTATCCTTTTTTGCTCCAGCACCCTTCCCCGGACTGCACAGAGATAATACTTATGAAGCGAGCGGTCCCTCAATACTGCTGACAGACCCTGAAGCCCTGCTAAGGATTTTCCCGCAGCCACCAGGCCGCTGGTGTTCCGGTCCAGGCGATTGCACACCGAAGGGCGAAAGAACCGAAGATCCTCCCTGGCAAGCTGCCCGGAATCCAGAAGATAATCAATCAAATACTCCACCAGAGACACATCCGTATCCCTGGCCTTTTGGGAAAGCATTCCTGCAGGCTTATTGACCAGCAAAATATGCTTGTCCTCATAGACAACATCCAACAGCTTCTTGTCCACCTTCTGCACCTTAGTCTGGGAAAATTTCTCTATGGTCTCATCTGCCAGAAACAGCCGGATTTGATCCCCTGCCTCAAGCCGTTCGGAACCGTCACATTTCCTTCCATTTAAGGTAATGTTCTTTTTTCTCATCATTTTATAAAGGAAATTCTTTCCCGCAAGATTTAAATATTTCCCAAGAAACTTATCCAGTCTCTGCCCTGCTTCCTTTTCACCGACCGAAACACATCTCATAATCCTTCCCAGACCTTTCACATGGACAAGCTTTTCAGCAAGGCTGTCCCATATTCCACTGTCCCGTCATTTTCACATTCCTTCCATGGCTTCAGGCTGTCCAGCCGCCGCAAAAAGCTTCTTTCCTCCAAAAACAGCTTCATGTTCGGGTCCAGCCGGTTGGCTGTAAACAGCTTATTTAAAGACTGTTCTGCCTCCTTTACCTTCAGCTTTCCTGCTGTACAGTATCCGTATACCCCTCCCGGATGCACGGCAATGGCGTCCATAGGCATCACAAACTCCTTTGTTGTCAGAATCAGATCGTAAAGAATCACACACTTTTCCTCATATGGCTTTATTTTCTCATAAAATTCTCTTGGCGGCGTCCGATATCGCCAGGATACCAAAAGCGGCGATGCCATATTGGCAAAAGGAAGCACCGTCAAAATCGCCATCACGGTCAAAATATTCTTCGCCGCCTGATTCTCGGTCAGATACCTGGCCCCAAGCTGGGCCAAAACACCCAGTCCAAGAACAATGGTAATCATCAGTCTCATTCTCCGGACACTGTCCCGATACCCATACTGTCCCTTTTCCCGTCTCATTCCTGTTTTCCTCCACACTGTGTACGCTTCAGGGCACATCATACTCTGTAAGTATTACATGCTTTTTCTCTCACCCTTTGCCCCTGTCTTGTCCTTCCCTGCCCCTTCTCCCTGCCATTCCCATGGTAATCTCATTTTTCTGCTCTCAAAGCTCACGTTTTTTACAATCTCCCAGACGAAGCAGCACCTCATGAGGAACTACCTTGCACACCCCCATAAAGCCTTTCATCATCCATCCATAGATAGAAACCGATTTCCCCATCATACTGTCTCTAAGCGCCTTTTTCACCACCCGCCTGGGATTTGCCATAACCAGCTTTTTATAAAAAGGAAGCTCCCCCTTCATCCCCTTCGTCTCAAAAAACTCTGTCCTTACCGGACCAGGACAGACGGAAGTCACCACAATATCCCGGTGCTTCAGCTCTGCATTCAGCGCCCGGCCAAAGCTGACCACAAACGCCTTGGTCGCCGCGTACACCGCAAACCCCGGCTGAGGCAGAAATCCTGCCGCAGACCCGAACAAAAGAATCCTGCCATGATCCGCCATGTATGGAAGCACCAACTGTGTAACTCCGCACAGAGCCTGGCAATTCAGTCTTATCATGCCTGTTTCTCCTGACAGATCTCCATCCTCCACCCTTCCCCGTCTGCCATACCCGGCGGCATTTACCAAGATCTTCACCTTGGGCGCCCGTTTTGTCAGCTCTCGATTCAGCACATCCAGAGAATCCTCCCTGGTCAGATCCAGGGCAAACAGCCTCAGCGGAACCGCTGCCTGACGCCGCAGCCTCTGAAGCCTGTCCAATCGCCTGGCAATTACCCAGATTTCCTCAATTCCATTCCCGCCAAAACGGTCCCCTAACTGAATCACGGTCTCCCACCCCATACCGGAAGAAGCCCCGGTAACGATCGCAATACTCATACCGCTTTTCCTGCCTTTCCTTTCTGTCTTCCTCCCCTTTTCCCATCTCTACGCGGTCTGCCGCTCCTTGCTGTATTTTTTTTGGGCTCTGCCTCTATGCGGACTTCCGTTCTTCCTTGTGCTTTTGGGGACTCTGCCTTTACGCGGCCTGCTGCTCTGCCTTGTGCTTTTGGGGACTCTGCCTTTACGCGGCCCGGGCTTCTCCCTCCCTCTGTCTTAGACCTTCCCTGGCCATGCCTGCTATCCCCACCGTCTTTCCTCTGCTTCCCATCTTTTCTCCTGTCTCCTCCTAAACTGTCCCCCACTCTGGGCGGAATCAGGCATTCTTTTCCATACCCAACCAGATCCAGACGTCCTGCCTCTCTTAGCGCTTTTAAAACCAGACCGTGATTCTTCGGGTCCCGATACTGAATCAATGCCCGCTGCATGGCCTTCTCCCGAGGCTTGACAGGAACATACACCGGCTCCATATTTCTCGGATCCAGCCCGGTATAATACATACAGGTAGAAATGGTAGACGGAGTAGGATAAAAATCCTGCACCTGTTCCGGCATATACCCCAGCTCCCGCAGATACTCTGCCAGCTCCACCGCCTCCAAAAGAGTGGAGCCAGGGTGAGAGGACATCAGATAAGGTACCAGATACTGATCCTTTTTAAGCCGCCGGTTCATGGCCTGATACTCCTTCACAAACTGCTGGTATACCTGATTCTCCGGCTTTCCCATCCGCGCCAGCACCACATCCGACACATGCTCCGGAGCCACCTTAAGCTGGCCGCTCACATGATGCTCACAAAGCTCCCGCAAAAACTCCCGGCTTTGATCTGCCAGCAGATAATCAAACCGGATTCCGGAACGGATAAACACCTTCTTCACCTTAGGCAAAGCCCGAAGCTTTCTTAACAGCGCAATATAATCCCCATGATCTGCTTTCAGGTTCTTGCAGGGTTTTGGAAAAAGGCACTGCTTTTTTGGACATGCCCCCTTCTTTTTCTGCTTTTCACAGGCAGGAAAGCGAAAATCAGCCGTTGGTCCTCCCACATCATGAATATATCCCTTAAAATCCGGATCCTCTGTCAGCTTTTTCGCCTCCTCCACCAAAGATTCATGGCTTCTGGCCTGAATGATCCGCCCCTGGTGAAAAGTCAAAGCACAAAAGCTGCACGCCCCAAAGCATCCTCGATTGCTGATCAGGCTAAACTGGATCTCCTTCACTGCAGGCACCCCGCCCGCTTCTTCGTAGGACGGATGATAGCTCCGCATATAAGGAAGCCCATAGACCTGATCCATTTCCTCCATCGACAAAGGCTTTGACGGCGGATTCTGTACCACATATTCCATATAGCTCCTGCCCCCATACGGTTCCACCAGACGCCTGCCCGAAAAAGGATCCGTATTGGAAATCTGCACTCCAAAGCTGCGGGCATAGGCCTTCTTATCCCGCTTCATTTCCTCATAATCCGGCAGCAGCTCGTAATCATAGACATTTTCCAGGCTTCTGGTCCTGTAAACAGTCCCGTCCACAAATGTAATCATCTTCACATCAATTCCTGCATCCAGCGCCTGGGCAATCTCCACAATAGAATGCTCCCCCATCCCATAGGATACCAGATCCGCCTGGGAATCCAAAAGCACCGAACGCTTCAGCCGGTCTGACCAATAATCATAATGGGCCAGCCGCCGCAGGCTTGCCTCAATCCCTCCGATTATAATCGGAATATCCTTATACACAGACCGGATCAGATTTCCATACACCACCACTGCATAATCGGGCCGTTTCCCCATCACTCCGCCCGGCGTATAAAGATCCTGCTTCCTCCGTTTTTTGGAGACAGAGTAATGATTCACCATGGAATCCATATTTCCGCCAGATACCAGAAATCCCAGCCGGGGCTTTCCCAATACCTGAATACTTTCCCTGTCTTTCCAGTCCGGCTGGGCTATCATTCCCACCCGATACCCCTTTGCCTCCAAAAGCCTGCTGATAATCCCTGTCCCAAAAGAAGGATGATCCACATAGGCATCCCCTGTCACATAAACAAAATCGCATTGATCCCATCCGCGTCTTTCCATATCCTGTCTGCAAACCGGCAGAAAACCGCCCATTGCCTGTCATCCTCCTTAAACGTCAAAAGCTCAATCACCCTCTGTCAGCGTCCTCAAACAGCTCCCCATACCCTTCAATAAAATAATCTGCCATCCCCATCTTTTCATCCCGCATATAAGCAGAATATGCATCCTCCACCGCACACACGGTCATCCCGGCTGCTTTCCCCGCCGCAATCCCTGCAGGCACATCCTCAAACACCATACACCGGTTTGGCTCCGCAGCAAGCTGCCTGGCCACATAAAGATAAATATCCGGCGCCGGTTTTCCCGCAGCCACCTCACAGGCTGTGGCAATCACCTGAAAATAATTCCGGATCCCCAGACTATCCAGCACCACATCCACCATTTCCCTTCCATTGCTGGTGGCGATTCCGGCCCGAATCCCAGACTCTTTTAAGAACTCCAAAAGCTGCCTGGCCCCATCCTTTAACGGAACCTCTGACCGATACTTTTCAATACTCATTTCCACCCAGGTATCCTTGATCTTTTCCAGGGAATCCAAAATCCCAAACTCCTTTTTAAAATAAACCGCAGTCTCGGAAAAACTCATTCCCTCGATTTTTCTCTGCAGATGAGGCGGATATTCGTGACCGTGCCTGCCTAAATATTCAATGTCAATGGCCTTCCACATCCACATAGAATCCACCAGTGTGCCGTCCAGATCAAAAATCACCGCATCCTTGTGGGAAAGCTCCCGGAGCACCCTCTGTCCGTCGCTCCTCCCCCTTCCATCCATTGCCATCTTCCTGCCCCTTTCTTCTTCCTTTGCCGCTTTTTTATACATGCTTGGTATCTTTTTTCTCCTTTTGAGGAGAATTTTCTTTCTGCCCTGCCATCCCTTCTCCTTGTTTAGCGGAAATTTCTTTCCACGCCGTCGGTTTTCTCCCTTTTTGGCTGAATTTCCTCTCAGCTATATCCTTTCTTCCCTCTGTTTAACTGAATTTTCTCTCAGCGCCTCCACTTCTTCCTCCGTAAGTCTCCGGTACTGTCCCGGCGAGAGTCCTTCGTCCAAAGTCAGTGTCCCAAAAGACACCCTTTTTAAATATTCCACCTGACACCCCAGCACCTGAAACATCCTCTTAACCTGATGGAACTTTCCTTCCTGGATAGTCAAAAAAACCTCGGCCGCCGTTTCCTCCATATTTCCGGCATTTTCACCCTGACCCACAATCTCCAGCCGTCCCGGCAGCACCTTTGTCCCATCCTCCAGCGTCATTCCCTGGGCCATCGTAAGAGCCGCATCCTTTGGCAGACGCCCTGATATCCGGGCATAATACCTTTTATCCACATGCTTTTTAGGCGAAAGCAGCCGATGAGCCAGCTCCCCGTCATTGGTCAGCAAAAGCAGCCCCTCTGTATCCCGATCCAGCCGTCCCACCGGAAACACATCCCGCCTTCCATCCTCTCCCAAAAGGTCCACTACCGTTCCATACCGCTTGTCTTCTGTAGCAGAAACCACCCCTTTCGGTTTATTCAACAGAAAATACTCCCATTTCCGGTACAACACCTTCTCCCCATCCAAAGCCACCTGATCCGCATCCGGGTCAATCTTTCTCTTAAGGGTCTTTTCCACCTGTCCGTTCACCTGGACCCGTCCCTTTTTCCCGGCTTCCTTCACCTGGGAACGGCTTCCCTTTCCCATATCCACCAAAAACTTATCAAGGCGTATAGTCTCTCCCATCACTGCCACCGCCATCCCGGATAATATTTATTTTTCAGTCCGTTTCCTCCTGACTTGGCCCAGCCAAGCGGGAATCGGTCCACACAGACCAGGACCCAGCCTTTGGGAAGCTGCTCATGCTCTTTGAAAACAAGACTCTCCCCTTTCAGATACCGGATCACACGGTCATCCTCTCTTTTCATAGACAAGGTTCTGGCAAACGCTCCCTCATGCAGGGTCATGGCCATAGCCTGAGACGGCTCGAACCTGCCCCGCTTTATGCTTCCCACGAAAAGCCCTGTCCTTAGAAAGCGCAGGTGCCAATTTCTGTCAAAGACTTCCGGAAGCACATACACCTGTCCTTCCTGCACCATCATCCTTTCCCTGTCCAAGGGTTCGGAAAGCAGCTTTTCCCACTCCGAAAAATCACTTTCCCTCTCCAGCCAAAATACTGCCTCCCTTCCGGTCAGCCATTGTCTCTTTCTTCCGTCTGGCCCCTCTCCCCAATTTCTGGTTTTCTTTCCGCCGTCTTTCCTTTTTTCCAATGCTCCGATTCTACCGGCGCCAGTTTCCCCTTCCTGCGGCACTCCGATCCGTCCGGTACCGTCCTCCCCTCCTCCTTCCATCCCCGCCTTCCGTCTTCCGTCTGCTCTTTTCCTCAGCAGCGCCGCAAAATGCCCCTCTCCCCATACCTTATGGGGAAACAGCCGGATCACCGGCTTTCCGTCCGTCCCGCCGGATGCCCCGTTCCAAAGCTGTACCGGAACCAGCTCCAGCTTTGGTTCCTGCTCCAAAATCCAGTCAACCGTCCCCTCATTCTCCTCCACCGAAAAGGTACAGGTAGAATACACCAGCTCCCCTCCTGGCTTCAGCATTCTCACTGCCTGTCTCAGGATCTCCCTCTGAAGGGGTACATAACACTCCGGCCCTCTCTCCGTCCAGCTTTTCACCAGCTCCGGCTCCTTTCGGAACATCCCTTCCCCAGAACAGGGAGCATCCACCAGAATCTTATCAAAATATTCCCCAAACACCTTTGCCAATGTTTCCGGTTCTTCAGCCGTCACACAAACATTTCCGATTCCTGCCATCTCCAGATTCTTCAAAAGAGCCTTGGCCCGCGATGCGCTGATATCATTGGCTACCAAAAGCCCTTTTCCCGAAAGCCTGGCTCCCAGCTCTGTGCTTTTCCCTCCCGGCGCAGCACACAGATCCAAAACCCTCTGCCCCGGCTCTGCCTTGAGAATCGCCGCCGGAGCCATGGCACTGGGCTCCTGAACATAATAAAGCCCTCCGTAATAATACACATCCTTTGCCGGGCGGCTTCCCTGCTCACCATAATAACCATTCTCGTTCCAGGGCACCCTTTTTACCTTCCAGGGACAGATCCTTTCCCATTCCTCCCTGTCAAGCTTGGCCGGATTTATCCGAATCCCTGTCGCCGGAGCCTGTCCATAAGACTCCAGCCACGGATCATACTCCTCTCCCAGCAGTCCTCTCATTCTCTGAAGAAAATCCTCCGGCAATCTCATCCTTATTCCCCTTTCCCTCAACCCCCATACAAAACTCCATCACCCTCTCCATGGACGGCGACACCCATTTATCCCTGTGATACAGCACCTGCTTCCACACCTCCACCTGAAAATCCCTTACATCCAGGTATACCATCTTTCCTTCCCTGACAGCCTCAGCCGTAGCATAATCCGGCAGAAAAGAAATTCCCAGTCCCTGTCTCACCATCTGGCAGATCAAGTCCGTGTTCCCAATCTCCAAAACCGGCGATACCTCCAGCGAAAGGGCAGCCAGCCGTTCATCCATAAGCCGCCGGTAGCTCATCCCTTTCTCCGTCAAAATAAACGGCTCCCCCAGAATCTCTCCGATGGATAACCCCTTTTTCCCTGCCCAGAAGGAATCTGCCCCTGCCACAAAATGCACATCAAACCGTTCCTCTTCGGCGATCACATATTCCATATTGTAGATATGCTTATCCAGGGTCAGAACCAGATCCACCTCATTATGATCCAGCAGCCGAAACATTTCCTCGGTTCCCACTGCCCGGATCTTCAGCGTAATATCCGGATAATGGCAGCGGAAATCCCGAAAATCCTCCCACAGAAGCGGTTTCACCAGAGAATCTGCCATGGCAAGCCGGATATGGCCGCCCACCTTGGCGTCCGAGCGGATCGCCGCTTCCATCTCCTGGGTCATCCGTCTTACACCATGGGCATACCGCAGCATCTCCCGCCCCTTTTCCGTCAGGGAAATATTGTGGCTGATCCTCTCAAACAATTGGATTTTCCACTCCTCCTCCAGCTGCCTGATCTGAAAAGACACGGTTGACTGAGAATATCCCAGGATCCTGGCTGCCTTTGTAAAGCTGCTCATCTCTGCCACCTGGATGAACGTATTTAAATTTTTTAAGTCCATATTCCGTCCCCACCTATCATGAACCTTCTCCCATTATTTTGGGATACTTGGACCGCTTCCATCTAAATATTCAATCATGCTCATCGTTACTATGAATTTTACAAATACATTTGTCTATTATATACTAAAACCTGGGAATAATCAATGAAAAGCCCTTACCAAAAGAAAACCAGGAGGTTCCTATGAATTTGATTACTGCTGTTTACAATCTGCTTTGGGGAGATCTGATCTTTATCCCGCTGCCTGGCGGAGGAAGCGCCGGGCTTTCGCTGCTGGTGCTGATCTTAATCCCATCCGGCATTTACTTTACCCTGCGCAGCCGCTTTCTCCCTGTGCGCCTGTTCCCTGACATGCTGAAGGTCACTCTGGAAAAAAAGACCGGAAAATCCTCGGATGCCATTTCCGGACTGCAGGCGCTGATCGTATCCACCGCCACCCGGGTGGGCATGGGAAACCTGGTAGGTGTGGTGGCTGCCATCTCCGCAGGCGGCGCCGGGGCAGTCTTCTGGATGTGGGTCACTGCTCTGATCGGCTCCTCCACTGCCTTCATGGAAGCCACCCTGGCACAGCTTTATAAACAAAAGGATCCCCTTTACGGCGGATACCGAGGCGGTCCGGCGTATTATATCCAACACTTTATTCAGCAGAAAAAAGGTCCCGGCGCACCAGTACGGCGCAGTCTTCTCGCCATCCTGTTTGCAGTGTCCGGGCTGATCTGCTGGTGCGGAATCAGCCAGGTCATCAGCAACTCCGTGTCCTCGGCATTTGAGAATGCCTTCCGGATTCCGCCTATCCTCTCCACGATCGTGATGGTCGTCCTGGCTGCTGTTATTGTACTGCGCAAAAATGCCACTGTAAAGGTTCTGGACATTATTGTTCCGATTATGGCCGGATGCTATTTTTTCATCACCCTGTTTATCATTGTGAAAAACCTGTCTCTGCTTCCCAATGTATTCGGACGCATTTTCTCCGAAGCCTTCGGTATCCGTCAGGCGGCGGCAGGCGGTCTGGGGGCTGTGATCATGAATGGGGTAAAACGAGGGCTGTTTTCCAATGAAGCCGGATCCGGCTCTGCCCCCTGCGCTGCTGCTGCCGCCGACATCAGTCATCCTGCCAAGGAAGGGCTTTTACAGGCTTTCGGCGTATTTATCGACACTATTGTGATCTGCAGCTGTTCTGCCATGATTATGCTGCTGGCGCCCGAGGATCTGACCTTTGGCCTTGGAGGCATGGATCTTCTCCAAACTGCCATGGCACACCATCTTGGCTCTTTCGGAGTGGTTTTCATTGCTGTTACCTTGTGGCTGTTCAGCTATTCCACCTTTATCGGGATCCTGTTTTATGCCCGCTCCAATGTGGCCTATTTGTTTGGGGATAACTGGCTGTCTCAGACCCTTTATAAGATTCTGGCTCTTGTCATGCTTTTTATCGGCGGGCTTGCCGCCTATACATTTGTGTGGGATCTGGGAGATGTGGGCGTGGGACTTATGACGGTTTTCAACATGATGGTTCTTCTCCCCATGTCCAAAGAGGCAATCCTTTCCTTAAAGGAATACGAAAACAAAATTTCATCGTAAGGATACTGTTTACTTTTGGCAGATTTTTTTGTACAATGGTAATGTAAGCTACCACATACACTTGCCCAACGGATAAGGAGAGTGGAAGTATGAAAATTTCTACCAAGGGGCGGTACGCCCTGCGCATGATGATTGAGTTTGGTATGAACCTGGATCAATGTACCAAGATCAGCCAGGTAGCTGCCCGACAGGGCATATCTGACAAGTACCTGGAACAGATCGTAACCCTGCTGCATCGTGCCGGATACGTCCGCAGCAGCCGAGGCGCACAGGGAGGCTATATGCTGACCCGGAAGCCAGAGGAATACACGGTAGGCATGATTCTCCGCCAGGTTGAAGGCAGCCTTTCCCCGGTTCCTTGTCTGGACGGCGAGAGCAACCAATGCGAGCGTGCTTCTTACTGTGCGGCGCTGACATTCTGGCAGCAGCTGAAGGATGCCATTGATCAGACAGTTGACAGCGTAACCTTGGCAGATCTGGTTGAGGAACAGAAAAAACGGCCTCACGACAACCTAATGTGAACATGACCGACGAATAAAACATAATGTAAAATTCAAGGAGTGCAGCATGCATGAATTTTCCAGAACAGAACGGTTAATCGGAACCGAAAACCAACAGCGTCTTGCCGACGCCTCCATCGCCGTATTTGGCGTTGGGGGCGTCGGCTCTCACTGTATTGAAGCACTGGCCCGGTGCGGCGTGGGACACCTGATTCTTATAGACAATGATGTAGTCACCCTGACCAACATCAACCGTCAGAGCATTGCCTGCCACAGCACCTTAGGACTTCCCAAAGTCCAGGTCATGAAGGACCGGATTCATGATATTAATCCCGGCGCACAGGTCGATACCTTTCAGACCTTTGTCCTGCCGGAAACCTTAGACCCTCTGATGGCTGCCATAGGTTCTGTGGATTATCTGATCGATGCCATTGACACGGTATCCGCAAAGCTTGCCATCGCACAGTTTGCCCATGATAAAGGACTCTCTCTGATCTCCTCCATGGGAACCGGCAATAAGCTTCACGGAGAACTGTTTGAGATCACAGACATTTCCAAGACCTCGGTCTGCCCTTTATGCCGCGTTATGCGCCGGGAGCTGAAAAAAATGGGGATCCGACATTTAAAGGTTCTCTACTCAAAAGAGCCGCCCACGATCCCCATGGCTGCCTTGGGGGAAAATGACGGCAGGGAAGCTGCTGACAGCGCTTTGGCAGCAGGCTCCCTTCGTCCTGTCCCGGGAAGCATCTCCTTTGTTCCTCCGGCCGCAGGACTTTTGATTGCCGGCGAGGTGGTGCGAGAGCTTTTGAAGCTCTCATAGAGATGATGCAGGCCGCTGCCGGTTCTTCCATCAAGCAGCTAAGAAATATTCAAACTACAACAGGGGGTAACATGAATATGAAATCTACCAACAAATGGGCAAGCAAAATGGGCTTTATTCTGGCTACCGCCGGAGCTGCCATCGGGCTGGGGAACCTGTGGAAATTCCCCTATCTCATGGGACGCAACGGCGGTTTCCCTTTTCTTGCCGCCTATCTTTTTTTCATCTGTCTTTTGGGCATTCCGGTCATGATCACCGAGATGTCCCTGGGCCGAAAGACCGGACACAATCCGGTTCTGGCCTATGACACCGTGCATCCCCGCGCACGGATTGCCGGCTGCTTCGGTGTTCTGGCAGCCTTTTTCATCCTATCCTATTATGCTGTTATCGGCGGATGGATCATCAAGTATTTCATCAGCTATACCTTTACCTTCCAGGCGCCAAAGGATTTTAACGCCTTTATCGGCCATCCCACAGAGCCTCTTTTCTGGTTCTTTCTTTTTATGCTTTTTACTGGGTTAATCTGCTATTTCGGCGTAAGCGGAATTGAAAAAGCCAGCAAATTCATGATGCCTGCCCTTTTTATCATCCTGCTGGCCATTATCCTTCGGGGCGTGACCATGCCGGGGGCATCAGAAGGGCTTGCCTTTATTTTCTCCCCAAAGCTTGGAGATTTTGACCTTAATTCTGTCAGCGCTGCCCTGGGACAAGTCTTTTATTCCCTGAGTCTGTGCATGGGAATCACCATTACCTATGGCAGCTATCTTGGCAAGGATGTAAACATTCCCAAAGGCTGCCTGCAGATTGCCCTTTTGGATACCTGCATGGCTGTACTGGCCGGCATTGCCATCTTTCCGGCCGTATTTTCCTGTGGCCTGGAACCTGCCTCCGGCCCGGGACTGATCTTTGTCACTCTTCCCAAAGTATTCGAAGCCATGACAGGAGGCGCCGTCTTTGCCGCTTTGTTCTTTTTGCTGGTATTGTTTGCCGCTGTCACCAGCGCTGTGGCTCTTTTGGAGGTATCCGTATCCTATGTCATGGGCAGCTGGCACTGGAGCCGGAGGAAATCCGTGCTGGTTCTGTCAGTAGCAATCTTCCTTCTAGGCGTCCCCAGTTCCTTATCCTTTGGGCCTCTGGCAGAAATCTCGATTTTAAATTACAATCTCTTTGATTTTGTTTGTATGCTCACCGACAATATTTTCCTGCCCCTTGGCGGAATTTTCATGTGCTATTATATTGGTTGGAAATGGACCCCTGAATTATTAGTGGAAGAAATCAATCACAGCGGTAAGCCTTTTCCTCTTGCTAAGCCCTGGCTGTTCTTAATCCGCTTTGTGGTGCCGGTTATGGTAATCATTGTATCCCTGACTGGGTTTTTAAGTATCTATCATACGGTAAGCGCCTGATACAGCGCTGCCGGAAAATCAGGCCCATAGCGGGCTATGTAACTGATTTTCCGGCGGCGCTGTCGAAAAAATCCTCTTAAAAAACCCCAGCCCAGAACCATTGTCATCCGCCCCCATTTCTGCTATAGTTAAAATATCCGGTTAATCAAAATCATCATATTTTCACAGGAGGGATTCTACCATGAAAAAAATTCTTAAAAAAGCATTATCCACATCCGCTGCCGTCAGCCTGCTGTCGTCTCTGCTTCTGATCACACCCCTTTATGCTGCCGAGCCAGAGGACCAGACCCCGATTGTAGCCTTTGAATATTGCGGGATCGCGTCTGTTCCGGACAAAATCGGACCGGACGGCGTGCCATATCGGTATCTGCACAATGATTTGTTCTATATTGAATATCCTGGCAGCTGGGTCTTTGGCACAAACAGCATCTGCCCCATTGTTTTCTACAATGATTCAGAGGTATCCAAAACCGTCCATGATTTTGAATCCTTCCATGACACTGCCCTGATCGGCACAGAGGACCAGATCGACCAGTACATACAGGGCGGGGGAATTGACCAGTATTTAAAACAGGTCCTGCAAATCCAGGACACTGCAGGATATCAGTTTGACACCCAGTCCAAGGAACAGACCATTCTGGTCTATTCTTTGAAAAAGGATGGAGAAACCGTGGCTTCTGTCATTGTCTGGACTGCCCTTGGAAAGCTGACCATCCGAGATGAACGCTCTGACGTTTCCATGAATCCGGTTCGGGATTATGGACACATTATGGTTATGCCTGTATCCGACTCCGAAGACTTCAGCTCCATGGAAGCCATCCAGGCATATGTGGACAGCGGGAAGCTTAACGACCGCCTGCATTTAGACACTACGTATCTCACATGGACCACAAAGCCATTTGAAACAGAGTATCATACCTATCTTCTGTGTGAAGGCTCCTGTGATTTTTTAAGTACCTCTGTCTATATTCCGGTAGCGCCCGCAGGCAAAAAGAAATGGATGGTCAGCTTTGATGCATACATAAACAGTGAAATCACCTATAATGCATACCAGATTCGGGAGGATATCATAAGTACCTTTCAGGTATTAAAATAGCAGTAAAAAATAAGGGCAGATGCCCTTATTTTTTACTGCTATTTTAATTTCCGCATTGTGTGAAAATCTTGTCTCAGCCGGAAATTTCAACGGCCTTCTTTTTAAGAAAACACGGTGTGCTGCCGTCTGTATCCGTCATTATCCTTCTGTCTCAGCTCTCTTTCCACCTGAGCCAGCTGACTCTCCAGGGATTTTCTTTTGCCTTCATCTTCTACCGTGCGAAGCTGACTCTCCAATTCCTTTTTCCTCTTCTTCAGCTTTTCGATCTCCCGATCCACCTTATCCGTATTGCCTGTGCATTTCTCTGTCTTTTTGCCAGAATCCTTGTTTTTCAGGTTGTCGCCGTCCGGCTTTGCCTCAGGCTGCCCCACCTTCTTCCCGTCCGCTTCCGGGGAATCGCTGCCTTTTTCCGGAATATACTGATCCATATCCGGTTTTCTCACGTTATTCTTTGCTGCCTTTACTTCCTTTTGCTCCTGGGGTACCTCTTTTTTGTCCTGTGCTCCCCTAATCCCGGAAACATAGTCCATGGGTCTTGCATCCACTCTGATCATAGTTCCTTCCTCCTGTCAAAAAATCCATGCTGGCGCCGAAGCGTGTCCCCAGAACGGTTCATTTCCGCTGTCTGCGCCGTAAATTCATTACCGTTTTTAGTTTATCATTTTCCTATGAAATTGCAATCCTTCTGACATGAGCTGCCTTTTAACGGTAATGAAATGCAAGGACAAAGCCAAAGGAACTGTCCTAAACCAAATTCAAAAGCACATTTAAGGAAAACCAATTTTCTGTCTTCTCCGTCATCATAACCCCCCGATATTTTTCTGCCGCTGCCTTCACATTAAAAAGCCCGGTGCCGGCAGGCGAAATCGGTCCAAAGCTGCAGGTATTTCCAAACTCCAGACGGTAAAAATCCCCCTGCCCCTCTCCTCTGATACAGATCCGTTTCTCCCCGGCTAAATTCTCACAAGCCGCTATGGCATTATCCAACCCATTGGCAAAGATCACGCACCAGTCAAAATCATCGATCCCACAATCCTTGGGCAAAATGGCAGAGATCTCCCACTTGATTCCCTTCATCCCTGCCAGCTCCAGCTTTTCCCCTAAGAGAACATCCACTGCCGGATTACCTGTCTGACAAGGAAAAGACAAAGCAGCAGCCGTGGTTTCCAGCTTTTTCAGATACTCTTTTGCCTCCTGGATCCTCCCGCTGCCTAAAAGGCCGTCCAGCACCAAAAAATGGTTCCTCACATCATGACGGAAGGATCGGGTCTTTTCGTACCTGGCTCTGGCCTCTGCAACATAAGTCTTCTGAGCCTGGGCCGCCTGTTCCAGAGAATCAAGCTCTGCCTGGATTCGAAAGCTGCGGCAAGCATGCTCATATGCATACAGGGTGCCGATCAGCGCCCCCATGCCCATGACCTGAAGCATCAGAAGCACCATGTGCTTTGCCGGCTCCTGCTTTATGGGAAGATACGTATAGGAGGTCTGGATAATATAAAGCTCCGCAGAAAAGAAGAATAATCCGGACATCAAAAGAATCCAGGCGTAAGGCGCAAAGGTCCCCTCCTTTAAGGATAAAAAGCGTAAAACCAGCCAATAACACCCTGCACAGAGAAACACGGAAATCCATGCTGCCAAAGATACCAGCACATACAGCCTCCATCCTCTCAGTGCAGGAGGAATCATCATGGCCTCCATAGAATTTGCCATGCCAAAAGAAAGCTGGGATACATAGACGGCAAGAACAGAGGCTGTCAGGGACGCAGACCGGCTGTTTCCCATGGCAAGGCTTACAAAAAATAAGGCTGCCAGCTCTGCCCCAATCGGAATAATCTCTCCCCATGTCCCGTTGGAAAAGACGATCTGAAGAACCGTCAGCAGAAAAAGATATCCTGCAAAATACCGCAGCCTTTTGTCCTTTCCTGACAAACAGCAGAGAAAGCCCACATGGAGAATCCCCAGGGAAGCAATCGTAAAGCCCTCAAGGCACAAACTGAACCAATCTATACCGTTCCTCCCCATATCAGGACACCCCTCCGTTCTGTCTCTCCTTCATATGACGCAAAAGGGCCTGGGCCAACTCCCTCTCCCGCAGCCGGGACACCGGGATTTGATCCCCGCCTGACAGAAAAACCTGCCCGCCTCCACATCCGCGCACATAGTCAAGATTCACAAGAAAGCTTCTGTGGCACCGATAAAACCGTCCGTCCACACGCCTTTCCAGCTCCTCCAGCCTTTCATAGTATTCTGTCACCGTTTTATCCTTTTCATGAATATAGATCTTCCGTCCCAAAACCTCGCAGTACACAATTCGTGACAGCAAAATAACCTGGCAGGAATTTCTCTTTTGTATAAAAACAGACCTGCTAGATCTCCGGCTCAACTCTCCCAGCGCCCGGTCCATAGTACGCCATAAAAGCCCCTGCTCTAAAGGCTTTACCAGATAATCAAACGCCTGAACCTGAAATGCTTCAAAAACCGGCTCCTTTAATACGGTCACGAAAACCAGCAGGCTGCTCTCCTCCCTCTCCCGCAGCCGTCTGGCTGTTTCCATCCCGTCCGGCTGCTCCATCTGAATATCCAAAAAGATCAAATCAAAGCGGTCTCTGCTCTCCAAGAGAGCCTTTCCATTTTCAAACTCTGCGATATCATAGGAAGAAAAACACCTTTCTTCCATATATTTGGAGACAAGGCTGCACAGCTCCTCCCGCATATAGGATTCATCATCACAGACTGCAAGCCTTATCATATCACAGTCTCAGCTCCCTGAGCGGACATACCTGTATGTCCTCTTTCTTTAACGCCTCTCGGATCCGCTCCACAAAGGCAAGCGCCTTCTCCCCGTCTCCGTGGACACAGACCGAGTCTGCCTGAATGGGAATATCCTTTCCGCTGACAGCCGTCACCGTCCCTTCCTTCACCATCCGAATCACTCGGGCAATGGCCTGCTCCTCATCCGTAATCATGGCTCCGGGCCTGCCCCTCCCCACCAGGGTTCCGTCCTCCTCATAAGCCCGGTCCGCAAACACCTCCAAGGCTGTCCCAAGTCCCATATCCCTGGCCGCACGGGCAAGCTCTCCTCCGCTTAAAGCCAGCACGATCAAATTCGGGTCAAAATCCTTCACCGCCTGACAGATTCCCTTTGACAGCGCATAATCCTTTGCTGCCATATTGTACAGGGCACCGTGAGGCTTTACATGCTGCAGCCTTATTCCCGCCGAACGGCAGAAGCCGTCTAAAGAGCCAAGCTGGTACAGCACATAGGCATAAGCCTCCTCTGGCGTCACGGCCATGTTCCTTCTTCCAAACCCCATCAGATCCGGAAATCCCGGATGGGCTCCTACCGAAACCCCTGCTTTCTCTGCCATGGAAACGGTTTTTACCATCACCACAGGATCCGACGCATGGTAGCCGCACGCCACATTGGCAGAGGTAATAAACGGAAGGATTCTCTCGTCCATCCCCAGGGTATATCTTCCAAAGCTCTCACCTAAATCACAATTCAAATCAACGCGATCCATACTTCTCCTCATTTCCTGCAGCCGCCTTCTGCCTGCTGCCATGCTTTTTTACAATGGTTTTGCTCCTGCTGACCATTCCTGCGAAAATCCCATCGCCGGAGGCGATCTATATTCAGGAATTCCAAATGCGCCCGCAGACTTTCACGGTTGGTGGTGCGTCTGCGGCCGGGCGCATGCAGGTTTACAATTCCGGCACATCAAAAACCGGCTGCTTCATTTTCATAAACTTCTCAATAAACCCGGTATCTGCCTTTCCCTCCCGAAACACCTTGCTCCGTATGATCTGGAACTGAAAGTCAAGATTCGTATCCACCCCGGTCACCACCATCTCGTCTAAGGCAGTCAGCATTTTACGGATGGCTGCCTGCCGGTCCGGTCCGTGGACAATCACCTTGGCAATCATGGAATCATACTCTGCCGGTATCCGGTATCCGGTATACAGAGCCGTATCCACCCGCACTCCGTTGCCTGCCGGGAGATGAATGTTCTGAACCACGCCGGGACTGGGCATAAAGTTGCGCCCCGGCACCTCTGCGTTAATGCGGCATTCAATGGCATGTCCCCGGAGCTTGATATCCTCCTGGGAAAAGCTCAGCGGCTCTCCCATGGATGTCCGAATCTGCTCTATGATCAAATCCGTGCCTGTCACCATCTCCGTAACCCCATGCTCCACCTGAATCCGGGTATTCATTTCCATAAAATAAAATTCTCCCTGGGGACTTACAATATACTCAATCGTCCCTGCATTGGAGTACCCCACGGTTTTGGCCGCTAAAACCGCATATTCATTCATCTTCTGGCGCATGGTATTATCAATGGCCGGGGACGGAGATTCCTCAATCAGCTTCTGGTGGTTTCGCTGCACCGAACAGTCCCTCTCTCCCAGGGCCACCACATTTCCATAGGTATCTGCCATGATCTGAATCTCCACATGGCGGGGGTTCTCAATAAAGCGCTCCAGATACATGGTATCGTCCCCAAAGGCATTGGCAGACTCTCTTTGAGCCAGATTAAACTGAAATTCAAAGTCATCCTCACTAAAAGCCACCCGCATCCCCTTGCCGCCTCCTCCGGAGGATGCCTTGATTATCACCGGGTATCCGACTTCTTCTGCCAGCCTTCGGCCGGTTTCTGGGTCATACACCGGATCTCTTGTCCCCGGCACCACCGGCACCCCGGCATCCATCATGGTCTGCCTGGCCTGAGATTTATTCCCCATCCGGTCTATCACATCCGGGTCCGGACCAATGAAAATAATCTCGTTCTCCCTGCATTTACGGGCAAAGGCACTGTTTTCCGAAAGAAATCCAAACCCCGGATGAATGGCGTCTGCATCCACATTCAGCGCTGCACTGATGATCCGGTCCATATTCAGATAGCTGTCCTTAGCCGGCCCCTCCCCCACACAGACTTTCTGGTCTGCCAACTGGGTATGCAGGCTGTTCTCATCCTCCTTTGAGTAGATAGCCACACTGTAAATCCCCATATTCCGGCAGGCACGGATAATGCGCACGGCAATCTCGCCCCGGTTGGCAATCAAAATCTTTTTCATCATCCTTCCAACCTCCTTGGCGCTTAGATTTTCTTTACCCGGAACAAGGGCTGGCCATACTCCACCTTCTGCTCATTGCTCACCAGCACTGCCTCGATCTCACAATCATACTCACACTGAATCTCATTCATCAGCTTCATGGCCTCCAGGATACACACCGTCTGTCCCTCCTTGACCCGGTCTCCCACCCGCACAAAAGCAGGCACATCCGGGGCGGATGCCGAATAAAAGGTTCCCACAATGGGGGAGGTAATAAAAAGAGATTCCTCCTCTCCTTCCTCTGCCTTTTCCTGTACCGGGACCGTGATCTGCGGTGCGCTTACCCCTGCCATAGCCGGAACCCCTGCCGCCACAATCGGCGGGTGGTCCAGCTTGCTCATGGTGATCTTCACGTCCCCTTCCTTATACGTAAACTCCTTCAAAGAAGAGTCCTCAATCAGCTTTACCAAACCTGCAATCTTTTCCAAATCCATATTTTCGTCTTCCTTTCCTGTGAAAGTCTCGATTCCCTGCTGTAGGTCTGCGCAGGGTCTGCCCCAGCGAAGCGAGGGTACTGGCTGCTCTGACCATATGACGCGCCAAAATGCCCGGTTTTGGCATTTATCCCTCTTGCAATCCCTGCCGAACATTTATGAAAACAATTTCCGAATCCTTCTGGAAACCTGGCGGCACTCCAGCACCTCTTTACATGGCTGGTGAATCATTTTCCTCATCCGGCTGAACTCTTTGGACTCCTCCAGATAAAGTCTCTGAGCCTCCTCCACGCTGACTGCCTTAAACCGGACCTTGTGATCGGTCTTGCGCTGAACCAGCCAGGGAATATCCACCGACGCCACCGTAGCAATCTTAGGATATCCGCCTGTGGTCTGACGGTCAGCCAAAAGTATAATAGGCTTTCCATGGGAAGGCACCTGCACAGAGCCAAAGGCAATTCCGTCCGAAATCATGTCCGAGGTCTCCTTCCTGGCAATATAGGGCCCCTCCAATCTGCACCCCATACGGTCAAAGTCACTGGTCACCGTATATTCGCTGTTTAAAAATGTCTCGATTCCCTGTTTGCTGAACCGGTCCTCCTGGGGTCCCAGCACCACCCGCAGCGTCACGTCCTCCTGGTTAAATTCATCCAGCTCCAGTGTCCTGGAAAGAAAGAACGGAAGATATCTCCGTTTAATGCGAAAGCCGATATAATCCCCGTCCTGCAGCTTCCTTCCCTTAAATCCTCCAATAGAACTCTTCATGTTGGTACAGCGGCTTCCCATGACCACCGGAATTTTCAGATAGCTGGAAAAGGCAATATAGCCCCGGCTGCCTGTGCGGGCGCTGCCGAATTTCAGCACATCTCCCTTATGAACGTCAATGGCCGTGTACATAGGCGCCGGCTCTCCGTTGATAACAGGCTGGAAATCCCCTCCTGTAATGGCAATCAAAGTCCCGTCTGTAAATTCCAGGGTGGGGCCGATCAAGGAAAATTCCAGCACAGCCTCATTTTCCGGATTGTCAAGAAGCAGGTTGGCAAGCTTAAAGGAGCGCACATCCATCACACCTGCCACGGAAAAGCCCTGGCTCTGATAGCCGGTCCGCCCCAGATCCTGCACGGTAGTCATCATACCGGCTTTTATAATGCGAATCCCCATGCTACACCTCCTCGTGAGTGACACATTGATAGCTTCCATCTTCCACCTGCGCCTGAATCTGTTTGTACTGTTCTTCATCAATCGGAACAAAACGAATGTAATTTCCCGCCTCCACCAAAATGGGGATCTCCCGCTCCGGGTCGTAGGTTTTTACCGGCGTCATGCCCATAAGCTGCCATCCTCCCGGAGAATCTAAGGGATAGATTCCTGTCTGGGATCCTCCGATCCCCACGCTTCCCGCACGAATCCTTAATCGGGGGTTGGAAAGCCTTGGAGTGTGTATCCGCTCATCCAGCCCGCCAAGATAGCAAAAGCCTGGCAGAAATCCCAGCATATAGATCAGATAATCCCTGGAGCTGTGAATGGCAATCACTTCATCCTGGCTGATGCCGGCATGCTCTGCAATGGATGCCAGGTCAGGGCCATACTCACCTCCGTATAAGACCGGAATCTCAAAAATCTTCCGTTTTACCTGTCCGACCTTAATGTCCACCCTCACCAGGCTCTCCAGCCGTTTCTTCATCTTCTCATAGCCTGCCACCCGCGGGTCATAATTTACCAACAGCGAACAGAATGCCGGAATCACATCCACCACTCCTTCAATATGCTGTTCCCTCATCAGCTCCACAACTGCCGCAATCCTGCGGTTGATCTCCGGGCTGATCTCATTTCCAAACTCAATCAGGAGAGAAGAATCTCCTGCGGTCAAAATTCTGATGTTCTGCATAATCTTTCCAGCTAGCTCTCCTTTCTGAGACATTGCTCATTGGCTCTTTGCTATACTCCAAAAAGGCGTAACCCATACTGCGATCACACCTTTATGAAGTATTTTTGTTCCTTATATCAGCTTTCCCATATTAGATACAAATGTAGTGATTCCCAGGTAAGCGGAAATAACCACTACAATCACTCCCAAAATCAGCAAAACCATAGGATGGGAATAGGCTTCTCCCATGATGGATTTTTTCTTTGCCGCTATCAGGCAGATTCCTAAGGTAATGGGCAGAATCAATCCATTCAAAGCTCCTGCCAGAACCAAAAGCTTTGCCGGCTGTCCTAAAAGAATCATGATAATGGTGGAAACCGCGATAAAGCCAATGATCACCCAGTTCTCATTTTTGTCAATCGCCGGATGGAAGGTCTTTAAAAAGGACACGGAGGTGTAGGCCGCACCGATGATCGAGGTAACTGCGGCACACAACAGCACCAGACCGGCAAAACGATATCCCATCTCTCCTGCACCCAGCCGGAATGCATCTGCCGCCGGGTTGGATGCATCCAGTACAGCGCCATCTGCCAGCCTTGCCACCACACCTAATACTGCCAGGAAAAGGAAAATGCGGACAATGGTCGCAATCAGCATTCCCATGAGAGAACTCTTATTGATCTCCTTCAGATTATCCATGCCAGTAACCCCTCCGTCGATCAGCCGGTGCGCGCCGGAGAAGGTAATATAACCTCCCACGGTTCCTCCCAGAAGGGTAATAATAGCCGGAACCAGATTGGAAACGCCTGCAGACGGAACAAAGGTATTCTTTAAGGCATCCCCCATGGGCGGCTTTATCACAATAATAATGCCGAAGATAACCACAATCATAATTCCCCCCAGCACCTTGGCCAGGGTATCCATGGCAGACTTGGCATTCTTAACCAGAAATACTGCTATGGCGATCAGGCCAGCCAGGGCACATCCCACAGGGGTAGGAATCCCTAACAGAGTGTTAAAGCCCAGGGCGCCTCCGCCTACATTGCCAATATTAAATGCCAGGCCGCCCAAGGCCACCATAAATGCCACAAAATATCCCAATCCCGGAAGAACCTTATTGGCCACATCCTGCCCCCGAAGGCCGGATACACAGAGCACCCGCCAGATATTGATCTGTGCAATGGCAGACAGGATAATCGAAACCAGAATGACGAATCCAAAGCTGCCTGCATGTGTGCCTGTAAACTGAGCTGTCTGAGTCAGAAAGCCCGGCCCGATAGCAGATGTGGCCATCAAAAATGCTGCTCCAAGTAGCGCGCCGCCGCTTTTTTTCTCTTTCATAGGAAAATCCTCCTTTTATTCAGATATTTTGCAGCAGTTCTCTGTACGTTGCCTTCCGGAATCCTCACCCTCCGGAATCCTTAAAAAGCTTCTGTACCGGTCCTTTATCACTGCAATGCTTTAGCTTACGGCAATTATATACGCACCAGCCGGAAATGTCAATCGTTTTAACAACTTTTTTACTGTTTTTATTACAACTTTTTAGTTGTGATAATTCGTATGTTCTTCTATCCCCCGGGATTTTTCCTGATTTTTCCAGTGTTTCCAGATTTTCCAGGCTTTCCGGGCAGCTGTCTTCGGATTCCATTTCCCATGGAATAATGACTGTCATGGCCGGCCTTCTGTGCTGCCTTTTCTGTCTCACAGGCTGCTGCCGTGTACCCCATTTTTTCATCTCCTGCATAATCCAGGTAGAGCCCAAGAGCCTTTTCAGCTTGACCATTGAAAAATCAGGTCATAGGCTCCTTTGCTTATTTCGGTTTTTCCTTTTTATGCTCTGGCGCAGCATGTTCATGCGCTATAGGATAATTCCTATTCTACAAGAAACCGAATGTAAAAGAAAGGTATTTTCAGGGAAAATATCCTTACTGATATCCACAAAATTTTACAAAGGATGAAGACAACAAAAAAAGGGTGAAAGAAAAACATTTCACCCATACTGTTTTGTATCCGATAAAGCGGAACCTGCAATGCTTACAGAGTACGATGTACAGCGAAGTGCGGCCTGGTTCTCTGCCATCCTATGTCTCCTCCCGGCTAATCAGCGCAGTGATAGCCGGAGGTAAACAGTCACTGTATTCTTCGTCCTATACACTCACATTTACAGCTTCCCCGGTCTGCTGTGCAGCCTCCACAGCTTCTCCCGTTTTGTCATAGACCATGTTCTCCATGCTGTCCACGGATCCGGAGGCTGCAGCCGCCATTTCCGCCTGAAATTTTCCTTCCTCGCTAAATTCTGCTGAATCGTAAGAAGCTTCCTGCTTACCGCCTGCCTCGATCCGTTTCTCCTGTTCTGCCCGTTCTTCCTTCCTTGCCTGAATCAGTTCCTCCTGCTGAAGCTTTTCTTTTTCCTTTGCCTCCTGGGCGTCTGCCTTCATTCCCTGGCTGGCCTTTTCATTATATCCCTCTGCCTGCCCTGTCATTTCGGCCGCATACCCTAAAGCCCGCTGCATTTTATCCGTATCTCCTTTGCGTTCCGCCTCCTGCGCTGCACTCATAGGCGTAGATACCATACGGATACTGGTGCTGGCGCCTGCCAAGCCTTCCATTGTTTTTACATTCATACTGTGACCTCCTTCATTTAGTAGGTACGTTCGGCAGCTTTTGTCTGGATCACGAACCTCCTGCCTGTTTCTTCGTCCTGTAAAATAAAGAATCTAAGCGCCATGTCACATACGGATTTTTCCATGTCATATACGGCATCCTCCTCTACCCTATGACACAAAGTCCCCCTGCTCTGAAGGAGCATGGATCAGGAAATATCCCTGCTTTAAACAAACATCTGTCAGGCTGGCCCCATAGGTTCTTCCTTGTACAAGGGCAGCAGAACGGATATGGCAAATACCCTGTTTTTCACCTCCATGTGTACCGCACCATGATACCTGGCCGCAGCCGTCTTAATATTCATCAATCCCAGTCCATGCTCCTTTGGGCTGGCCTTTCTGGTTCTGCAAAATTCCAGTTCGTCTGGCAGATCCGTACTATTTCGCACCTCCAAAAAAAGGCATTTCTTGATCGTCCCCATATAGATTTCAATAAAGGATTCCGCCTGGTCTTTTGTCTTTTTTGTATCTTCGCCCCCATCCCCCTTTTCCGGCTTTTTTTCTTGGAGCTTAAAGCATGCCTCCAATGCATTGTCCAAAATATTTCCCACAATAATGCACAGATCCATCTCCTTAACCTTACAATCCTTTGGCAGCCTTGCATCGCACTGCCAGCGGATTCCCATGCTCATGGCCTGCCGTCTTTTATGGTAAAGAAGGGCGTCGATCACCAGGCTTCCGGTTATCTCATCTCCTGCCTCCACGCCTCCGGCCTCTGTCATCTCCTTCAGATAGCAGCCGGCATTCTCCCACTGCCGGTTCTGTACCAGATTGTCCAGAGCCAGCATATGGTTTTTCATGTCGTGTCTCAAACGTTCCATCCGGCTGTATTGCTCCTCCATCATCTGATAGTACATTACCTGAGACCGATACTGTTCTCCTGCTCTTTCCTCCTGATCGATCCGGTTCATGGCGAACACGAAAAATCCTGCTGCCGCCATAGCCAGCCCGGTGAAGATACACATCGCTCCATGGCTGAAAAGCTGGTTTTCATACAATCCGTACTTTCCCCATGCCTGGACCATAATGCCGTTGCTGGCAGCCCAGTTGACAAAATCCGTCACAAGGATCATACAGGAAAGGGGAACCGACAGACTGAGATACCAGCTTTTCCTCTTGTCCTCCAAAGCATCTGCACAAGGCTTTGACAACCGGTTTATAACCAGGATCCCTGCCCCATAGGTCATCAATAAGACGGCTCTTTCCACCCACCCTCCCATAACAGTTATGTGATCGTTTCCGACTGCAGCATGAATTCCGATCAGTCCCAGGCAGGAAAAAAAGGACTCGGTAAAATTCCAAACCAACACGGTCATAGCTGCCAGCATAACTGCTGCCAGGAATTTCTTTTCTCTCTCCCCCCGAAACACCGCCATAGTCAGACCTACAAGCGCCCCATGGCTGCATATGGCATAGAAAATATAAGGAACGCCGCTTAAGAAAAAAGCCAACGCTCCGTAAATGCAAAAAAGAAGCCCTCCAAAGACTCCCTCCTCCCGTTTCTTACCCTGCAGCTGATTTTTCAAAAAGCAGGAAGCACACCAAGCATAGAAAAAGTAAAGGATCAGCATCAAAAAAACATCCCAAACATTTACAGCCTCACTCATACGATTCCTCCGTTCTTCCTCATATAAGCAAGGATCTCCTGACAGAACGCCTCGTATCTGCGCTTGGCAATCAAGATCCGATCCCCGTTATCCAGGAACGCTTCCTGCCGGTTGTAAGCCTCCACATGCTTTAAGTTCAGAAGATAGCTTTTATGGCAGCGGAAAAATCCTTTTCCCATAAGCTGCTTCTCCAAAATCCCGATCTGTTCATAATAGGTAAAAATTCCTTTTTCCTCATGAACATCAATCTTTCTTCCCCTGATCTCAAAATATCGGATTGAATCTAAAAACAGCTTCCTCCTCTGCCGCTCCCGGCTCACCACAATATAATCGGAAGAATGCTGCCGCTCCTTCTCCACCGCCCGTTTCAGGACGTGCCTCAGCTTCCCATCCTCCACCGGCTTTACCAGATAATGAAACGCCTCCACATCATAAGCATCAAACACATACCGTCGGCTGGATGTCAGAAAGATCAGGGTCTTTTCAAAAGCAAGCTCCCGGCACCGTCTGGCTGTCTCCATGCCATCCATTCCCTTCATAAGAATATCCAGAAAAATAATGTCAAACCGTTCCAGAGACGAAAGAAGCTCTTGTCCGCTGCAGAATCTCTCAACGCTGCAGGTAATCTGCATTTCCTCCATAAGGGTCTGGATCCTTGCCGATATATGAAAGGCTTCCAGAAGCTCATCATCGCAAACCCCAATTGTTATCATGCTTTTGCCCTCCTCTTCCCGGAACCCTTAGGAACTGTCCCAAAATAACTAACCATATTCCTTGTCTTCTCCTCTGAGAGCACCGCTCTCGAAAAACATCCTGCGGACTATTGGTAAATTATTTCAGGACCGTTCCTTAGCACACAGGTGTATATCGGCAAAAAACCCAAAAAAATTCTGAACATGCAATAAACGGGCAAAAACATGTCACAACTGTACTTTTTCCTGTGTCTTCATAAAATAGCATATCCTAACATGCCCTGCTTCCCACAGACGGACCGTAATTCTCTGCATCCGCCGGTTCAGACGATGATATGCCATTTTCCGCTCCCAGGGAATGCCCAGAATATACTCCCTTTCCTCAGGCTCCAAAACCTCCAAAAGCTTTTCGAATCCCTGTGGATCCCTCTTGCTCTGCAGGCCAAATTCACAGGAAACATAAGAAAATTCTTCCCCATTTTCCGTACATCGCTTCTCCAGAAAACCCAAAAGCTTTTTACTGTCCGTTTCTTCATATCGGCTTTCCCTCCAGCGAATCGTCTCTGGGCTCCGCTCCTTCAGCACTACCCTGCGAAAGCTTTTCTTCCCAAAAGCGTCATAATCCGTCACGTAACCATATTTTTCTTCCTCGGCTTCCCGTTCCGGCTCCTTTAAAAGCACGATCCCCTCCTCCAGGAAATGCTTCCACACGGTCTGCTGTACCCGGTCATAGGGTGTCGGAAAATCCAGCATCCTTACAATCTGGTTCACGGTATATCCTCGGTCTGCCAGATGCCGGACAGCATCAAGGCTTGCCACATCAAAGGTGAAATCCGATAGTGATTTTTTAAAATATTTCTGTTGTGGTTCCTCCCTCATATGCGCCTCCCTTTGATCTGCCTTTTTGATTCTCCGTTACTTTCTTTAATAAAATATTTTATTTATGTTTTTAGTAAAACATTTTTTAATTCATAAAAGCCGTTTTTCCTTTGCTCCCCCTGTATTGTAAGGAGCTTATAACATTTCCTCATCCCTGCAGATCCCGCAAAATCCCCAGAGACTTAAACTCCCGATCCACATACCTTCTCTTGTTTATCTCTACACACTCCCGCAGCTCCCTCCAGACCTCATCCTTTAATACAAAGGTGTACAGCCTTTCAAGCGGCGAAGAAAGGATAAACTCCCACGCATAAGCCGCCGAATCCCCCACTTTTTTCGGCGGATACGCCGTATACTCCCCATTGACTGCCATGGCCCGCAGTTCAAATACAGTCTGGATCAAAGGGTTGGGAAGGGATGGTTTTAAAAGCGCCCGCATGGACTGATAGAGAAGCAGCAAAAGCTCTGTCCCCTCCACATTTTCCCGTCCATAGTAATCAGCAAATTCCAGAAAATAGGAGCCATAGCAAGCCGCCTCCACATCTTCCCCGATCTCAGTAAAATAATTTTTCACCTCTGCCGAGGCAAGGCTGTAGGAATCCCGTCCCTCATAAAGCTTAAATTTCCCAAACACAAAAGCCTGGCTCACTGCCATCAGGCTGCTTCCGGGCCGCTTGGCCCCCCGCGCAAAAGCCGTGATCTTTCCCCTCTCCCGCGTCAGAATCACCAGCCTTCTGTCATATTCTCCCACCGGACCGGATTTTAACACCATCCCTGCAAGACTTACTGCTTCCCTCAAGGTTCTTTCCTGCCTTTCCTCTCCTAGTACATCGTTTTAAATAACCTTTCTGTTCCAAACCCGCAGTTTTACAAATCAATCTCCACACTGTCCCGGATATCCCGTTTGGTATACAGGATCAGATCTCCATGTAAAGATCTGTAAAGTCAAAGGCAATACTGATCCCGTCCTAATCTCTGCCGATCTGAAAGATCTCAAATATCCGGCGCTTTCCATTCCTCACAGCCTTTTCTCCTGTCCCCTGGCAGCTTGTGCCCTTCTTTTATCATCTCTCTCCCGTCACCTTCACAAACATACGATTCGGCAGGCACACAATCTGTCCCCCATCCTGAGCCTGCTTTCCCTGCCGCACACACACCTTATCCGGACAGGATGCCTCTGCACACCAAATCTTCCCATCCTCTACTACAAGTCGGTTCATGCCTCCTCCGGCCCCTTCAATCGTCACTTCCTGGTTCTTGGACAGCTCTAAGGTCTCCACCAGATCCCCGTCCACCATAACCTCTGCCCGCAGAGCCGGGGTCCTGTGCATCAAAAAATATCCTCCGCCAAAAACCGCTGCCAATACGATCAGCCCTGCAGCCAGCAAGGCATCATTCCTTTTCTGCTTTCTTACTGCTGTTTTTTCACCATCCCCCATACGCTACTGCTCCGGCACTACAGCAAAAAACACCAAATCCTCATGACCATGATTCCTCATGGAATGGCTGTGTCCCTTTGGGCAATAATGGCATTGGCCTGCAGCGATTTCCTCTGTCCCTTCATCATACAGAATATCCGCCCTGCCGCTGAGAATATAAATAATCTCACTGTTCGTCTCATGCTTATGAAATCCAATCGAAGATCCTGGCTCCAATCTGCCATACATGATTTTCCCCATCTCATCCACATGCATCCGGGCAATCGTATCTCCTTTTCCTCCCTTAAACGCTGATAACCTTTTTTCCTCCATCCCACCAAAATCAATCTTCATAATTACTCCTTTCCTGTCCATGATTTTTGGACATCTTGGGATCCCCATGGGGGATTACTCCTTTTCTGTCCATGGTTTTTGGACATCTTGGGATCCCCATGGGGGATTACTCCTTTCCTGTCCATGATTTTTGGACATCTTGGGATCCCCATGGGGGATTACTCCTTTCCTGTCCATGATTTTTGGACATCTTGGGATCCCCATGGGGGATTACTCCTTTTCTGTCCATGGTTTTTGGACATCTTGGGATCCCCATGGGGGATTACTCCTTTCCTGTCCATGATTTTTGGACATCCTGGGATCCCCATGGGGATTACTCCTTTCCTGTCCATGATTTTTGGACATCCTGGGATCCCCATGGGGATTACTCCTTTCCTGTCCATGGTCCTGCATACAAAAAAATATTCCTACACATCTCCTCGATACCCATAATTTTTCATCAGCAGCTCATTATCCCTCCACTCCCTGCGCACCTTAACCCAAAGCTGAAGATTCACCTTCGTCTCCATCATTTCCTCCATATCCCGCCGCGCCGCAGTGCCGATTCGTTTCAGCATACTGCCGCCCTTGCCGATAATAATCCCCTTATGGGAATCCCGCTCACAGACAATGGTAGCCTCGATATCCATCATACCGTTTTTGCGCTCTGACATTTTCTCCACCGTCACCGCAATTCCATGAGGAATCTCCTCCTCCAGAAGCCGCAGCGCCTTCTCCCTCACCAGCTCCGCTGCAATCTGACGCATAGGCTGGTCTGTCACCGTATCCTCATCATAAAACTGGGGGCCATAAGGAAGGTATTGAAAAATCACTTTGGTCAGCTCATCCATATTTTTCTTCTTCAGCGCAGACACTGGTACGATCTCTGCAAAAGAGCAGACATCCTTGTAGGCATCCATAAAAGTCAGGATTTCCTGTGAATCCTTTAATGTATCGATCTTATTGATCACCAGGATCACCGGCTGCTTTACCTTATTTAACTGTTCTGCAATATGCCGCTCACCAGCCCCGATAAAAGTGGACGGTTCCACCAGCCACAAGATCACATCTACCTCTGAAAGCGTATGCTCCGCCACATTGACCATATATTCTCCCAGACGGTTCTTCGCCTTGTGGATTCCCGGTGTGTCCAGAAACACGATCTGTCCCCGCTCATCTGTATACACCGTCTGAATCCGGTTGCGGGTAGTCTGGGGCTTTGCTGAGGTGATGGCAATCTTCTGTCCGATCAAATGATTCATCAGTGTGGATTTTCCCACATTGGGTCTGCCGATCAGGGTGACAAAACCCGATTTTTTCTGCTCTTTATTTTGTTCCATATATTTCCTTTGTTATTCCTTTCTCCCGTTTTTCCTCCACCCTGTGCACGCTTCACAGCACATCATACTCTGTGAGTATTGCATGTCCTATTCGCCATAGCACTTTTCCCAAATCGCCGCGGCCTTGTAATGCAAAAATACGGATCCTTTTTTCCGGTTGTGGGAATCCGTTCTTGGATCGATTCTGATTGATCGGAAAAAAGGCTCGGAAGCTGTCTCACAATAGTCTCCATAAGACATTTTGCTGTTTAGAAACCGTCCCACTTTCCATCACCTCCTTCATCGGGCCAAATCCCCTTTCACCAGCCTTCTTTCATCATAACATAAATCCCTGATTCTTCCAATACCAGATCCATACGGCAAATGGATTTTAAAGGGCGCTGCCCAAAAGCAGCGCCCTTTCTTCATCCCACGCTTCCAGAAAGGTTTTTCACCTCCCCGAATACCTTCCGGTTCGCCTCGATTTTATCCTCATTTCCCACTACGCAGAAGCTGTTGGTATCCAGAATAGCCTGAATCATACCGGCTAAAGCGCGGATATCCTCCTTGCATGCGCCCAAAATCTGATCCCTCTCCTCCTGCAGCATATCCTCTGTCACCCCTGACAGATAGGCCGACAAAGCCCGGCTTCCTTTAATGAACGGAGTGAGAGGTGTGTCTAAGCTGCTGATGGCGCCAATCACATACTTGGTCATATCCCTCTCATCCGGATCAAATTCCTCCAGATACTTTACAATCCCCTCATAGACCTGATTTGTTTCTGTTAGGTTGGGATCCCGATAAGACACCAGATATCCCTCTCCAGACCGCCCAAAGCCGCTCATACACCCATACGCTCCGCCCTTTACCCGGATATTGAGCCACAGATAATCATAGCTTAAGATCACCTGCAAAATCTTTAAGACGCCTGTATACTCATACCCTTTCTTTCGGAAATCTCCACACCGGGCCACGTAATTCACTTGAGAAGATGTTTTTAAGCCTTCATTGCGGTTCTCTACCGGATGGACAAACTCATACCGTTTCCCGCTTCCCTCCGGCAGGCAGTCCGTCAGCTTTCTCATGGAATCAGGCAGCTTCTCATATCCCTTCTCGTCTGCCGTATAGCTGATCAATAGATTGGAGCGGGTAAACAGTATGCTGCTGACCTGTAAAAGCTTATCCATCACCTGCTCCTTCTTTGCATCAAAGTTCCGGCAGACATCCTCCAAGAACTGAAAATAAGCGGTTCCGCCCACAATTTCGTTAAAATACGCAGTAGGAGAAAAATAGGAAGTGGCCCGTGACACTGCCGTGCTGTGTCCTGCATTTTCCAGTCTCATCTTTGCCCGGGAACGAGTCTCCTCCAAAACCTCCCGAAGACGCTTCTCATCACGAAAAACAGACCGGCACAAAATTTCCTCCAGAATCTCAAATCCAAAATCCAGCCGGTCATACAAGACCCTGACCACTGCCACAAGAGCTCCCGTAAAATGCTCCGGCTCCTTCAGATTCCCATAAGAAGCCACGGAAAAATCCACGCCCCCGCTGTTTAAATAAATCTCACTGGTCAGGTCTGCATAGCTGTAATGCTCCGTATCCACGCCGCCCAGAACCGATTTTAAGAGCCCCACATAGTACAGATCCTCCTGGGGAACCACATCAGTCCGAAACAAAACCTTCAGATATCCAATCCCCGATGTGAAAATATTGTGGTGCAGCACCGTGATTCCATGCTCCTGTTTTTCGGTCCAGCAAAGCTTCTCCCCCTGTTTTCCGATATCCTCCCTTTCCAGAAGCGGAATCTTTGCCAGATCCTCCGGAGAAGAAGGCATATCCTGATAAGCCTCCAGCTCCCTCGTGGCTTTCACAAGCTCTTTCACCTGCCCGCCGCTTAACGATTCCTTGTAGGCAGCAAGGCTTTTTGCCGTCTTCTCCTCCTGCTTTGCCGTCAAATTTCTCTCAGGGCTTAAGATCACCACTGCCTCAAACGGATTATCCAGAAGATATTCTCGGATCAGGTTTTCAAAATATCCTTCCTCCACCCGCTTTTTCAGCTCATCAAAGGTATGCTGGTACTCTAAATGCATCATGGGATCCCCGTCATACAGCCAACTGTCCAAGCTTTGTATACCCCACATCAACCCCTTTGGAGTAGAGCCATAATCCGCTTCCCGGTATTTAAATTCATAATAATTCATACCAGCCATCAGGCTCTTTTTATTGATTCCCTGATCTGCCAGCCTGCGCAGGGTTCCCTTTACCACTGCCAGAAATTCTCCCCGCTGCTCCCGCCCGGCATCCTTGGCAATCACCGTAAAATAGGGCTGCAGAATCCCGCTCTCATACCCGCCCAGCACGTCCTTTCCGATTCCGGCATCAAGAAGCGCCTGCTTCAAAGGAGCTCCCGGCGCTCCTAAAAGCGTATATTCCAAAATCTGAAAAGCCACATAAAGCATAGGGTCCAGATCCGTGCCCACCACAGTGCTTAAAGAAAGATAGGTCTTATTTTCCTCCGGCTCCTCCCCGGTAATGGAGTAAAAAATCTCCCGCTCCTGCGGCTTTTCAAAAGGCTTCTGCTCCGGAATATGAGAATCCACCTGTCTTTCATCATAATGACACAAGTATTCCTCATCCAGCCAAGTAAGCTTCTTAGCCATATCCATATTTCCATACAGATAAATATAGCTGTTACTGGGATGGTAATAGCTTCTGTGGAAATCAAGAAACTGCTCATACGTCAGCTCCGGAATCGCCTCCGGATCCCCCCCGGAGTCCTTTCCATAACAATTATCCGGAAACAACACACTCTGGGTATACCGATCCAGCATCCCCTCCGGAGAAGAATAAGCCCCCTTCATCTCATTATACACCACACCATTATAAATAACCGGAGAATCCTCATCCTCCAGCTCATAATGCCATCCCTCCTGCCGGAATATTTTCTCCTCCCCATAAATATTAGGATGAAGCACCGCATCCATATACACATCCATCAGATTCTGAAAATCCTTATCATTACAGCTGGCCACCGGATAGATCGTCTTATCCGGATACGTCATAGCATTTAAAAATGTATTGAGCGACCCCTTCGCCAGCTCCACAAACGGATCCTTCAAAGGAAATTTCTCAGAACCACACAGCACACTATGCTCCAAAATATGAGGAAGCCCCGTATTATCCTCCGGCGGTGTGCGAAACCCAATACAGAATACCTTGTTCTCATCATCATTACAAATCAAAAATACCCTTGCCTTTGTCTTCCTATGCTCCAGAACAATTCCCTCCGACTGGATCTCCTCCAACATCCGATGCTCCGTCACCCGATAAGCCTTAAGCCCTTCCAGCCCCTCCAACTGACTGCTTTTTCCATTCTCCATATATCATTCTCCTTTTCCATAATTAAACCACCAACTGCCAGCATCACCCTTCCCCATAACCTAGCCGGGAGCGGCATCCCCTCCCCAAGGCTGCGTCCCCCTCAAAACATCTTCCCCCAATCCCCCCGATTCATACCTCCCATAAAAAGTCTCAAAATCCTCCTCTACAAATTCCCCGCCAGTCTCTCTTTCAATATCGCCAGCCCATCCCGAAAGCAAAGATGAAAAAACAACACCTTATCAGAGGGCGCGGCAATCCCACACACATCCTCCATCCCCTGCTTTTTGGCAATCTGCAGCGCCCGGTAAAGATGAAAATTACTAGTAAGAATCCCTACCTGATGCGTACTCCTATGCTCCACCCCCATCACAAACGGAAGATATGCCGGCAGCGTCCTGTCGTCCTGATGATTCTCCTGTTTCCTCTGGCTCCTCATCTCCTCAATCAAAAGCCGGCTGTAAGCAATATTCTCCACAGTGCTTAAAGACTGAACCTCCAGAACCATCCGCTCGTCCGGCACCCCTTTTTCCAGCAGATACCTGCGCATGGCCACAGCCTCCACCACCTCGTCATTCTCAGACCGGCCCCCCGATAAAATCAAGGTAGTCTCCGGATTCTGCAGCACATACTCCGCCGCCTTGTCAAGCCGCAGCCGCAAGGTCTTTCCCGGTGCATCCCCCTTTACAGACGCCCCCAGCACGATCACATACTCCAGCCCCGCCTCTGCCACCTGAGGAATCCGGCTTAAAATCAGAATCTGAAGCACCGTCATCACCACCATTCCCAGCCCGCACAACGTGACCAGCGAAACCGGAAGACGCAGAGGCAGCTTCTTCGGATATTTCTGATAATACCTGACGCACCATGCCGTTGCCCCTAAGCCTCCTGCAAACAAAAGCCAGATCAATACATGGGCCGTCCCGATTCCCGAATATACCAGAATGGCAATAAAATAAACAAGGCAAAGCACTGCCCCTGCCGCCAGAATCCAGGTCAACATCCCTTTTCCTCCTCGTCTCCTTCTCTGATTCTCATAACACGAATCTCCTTGGTCAAATCTCTGCCCTTCTCAGAATATCATACTCCTTCAGCCCGACTCCCAAATCCACATACAGAACCTGCCTGGCATGAGGCGCATTTTCCATGGAAGCTCCTTCCTCATCCTCAATCCCCAAAACCTTCACCATCAGATTCTGTCCGTCCGGCTTCATGACCTCAATCTCCTCCCCCAGCCAGAACTTATTCTTCTGGCGGATCCTGCATCTTCCGTCGGGCCTTACCTGCTCAACGGTTCCCAGGTACGTATAATTCTTCTGGTATGTGCTGCTTCCATAGATCTGGGCGCTTTCATCCGGCTTTCCAAAATAAAACCCTGTGGTAAACTGCCGGTTCGTGCATTTTTCGATCTCCTCCTGATACCAATTCAGATTTGCCTGGTATTTGTCCGGATCCTCCAGGTAATCATCTATGGCCTTCCGGTAAGCCCGTGTCACCACTGCCACATAGAGGGCTGTTTTCATCCTTCCCTCCACCTTAAAGCTGTTGATCCCGGCTGATACCATCTCCGGAATATGCTGGATCATGCACAAATCCTTGGAATTAAAAATAAAAGTCCCTCTCTCATTTTCAAATACCGGCATATATTCTCCCGGACGAGTCTCCTCCATCAGCCCATAGCTCCACCGGCAGGGATGGGTACAGGCTCCCCGGTTGGCATCCCTTCCTGCCAGAAAGCTGCTGAGCAGGCACCGGCCCGAATAAGAAATACACATGGCGCCATGGACAAAGCTTTCAATCTCCATCTCCTCTGGGATCCTTTCCCGAATCTCCCGAATTTCCTTTAAGGACAATTCTCTTGCCGACACCACCCGCTTTGCCCCCAGCCCATACCAAAACTGGTAAGTGCCGTAATTCGTATTGTTGGCCTGGGTGCTGATGTGAATGTCAATCTCCGGCACCTCCTGCCTTGCAATGGAAAAAATCCCCGGATCGGATATGATCAATGCATCCGGCCCATACTCTCTCAGCTCCTGAAAATATTCCCTTGCCTTGTCCAGATCCTCATTGTGAGCCAGAATATTGGCCGTAACATAAACCCGCACCCCATGGTCATGGGCATAGGCGATCCCCTGCCGGATCTCCTCCCCGGTAAAATTCTTCGCTTTGGCGCGGAGTCCAAAAGCCTCTCCTCCCAGATACACCGCATCCGCGCCGTACATAACTGCTGTTCGTAAAATATCCAGACTTCCCGCCGGAATCAAAAGCTCAACCCTTCTCAATCTGCTGTCTCTCCTCCATAAAAAAGGGGGTGTGCTGCCCCCGCTTTACACTGACTGCCACCCCGTCTCCTACAGGCAGAATGGCTGTCTCCAGCTTTGCACTGTGCTTCAGCTCATAAAGATATTCCCTCATCCTGCCATGAATCGTCCGCTCTCTCCTCTCCACCGCAAAACGCGACTCAAAAATATCTCCGTCCTGAAATACATTGTCTGAAAACAGCATTGCCCCCGTCCCCATCAGTTCCAGGACTCTTGGAAGCCAGGAAAGATACTGCCCCTTTGCCCCGTCCATGAAAACAAAGCCAAAAGGGCCGGAAAGACGGGACAGCACATCTTTTGCATCCCCCTCCATCAGGGTAATCCTGTGCTCCATGCCTGCCTGGCAAAAATGCTCTCGTGCCAGGCAAACCCTGGGCGCGTAATTCTCAATGGTAATGATCTCAGCATCCTCTGGCATTACCTGGGCCATCAAAAGAGCTGAATATCCCACTGCTGTGCCTATCTCCAGAATTCGGGCCGGCTGTACCGCCGTCACCATGGTCCGCAAAAAAGCGGCAGTTTCCGGGCGGATAATCGGCACATGATTCCTTCTGGCTTCCCTGGCAATGTCCTCACAAAGCTTGCCATATCCTTTCTCAAGAGAAACGATATAGTCTGCAATACGGTCTGCATCCGCCATATTCATTCCCCCTGCCGGCAAAGTTTATCATACTACTCCGCCCCCTCTTCTCCCAGCCAGACATCCTGCTCCGGTTCGCCGTCTCCACTCTCCTGTACGCCATCCTGGGTCTCGGAAGAATCAGTCCGGGAAGCCCGGGTGGAGGTAGTGCCTGCCTTGGTCTCCTCTGTCTCCGGCTTTACATTCAAAATTTGTAAAATCTCCTTGGAAGTCATGGAAGTACTAAGCTCATAAGTCCCCGGATAGGTTTCATAGTCATAAAACCACATCTGAATCTGAACCGCATATTCATTTTTAATAAGCCCCACGTCTTTTAAAAGCTTTGCCGTCTCTGCTGTGGTCTGCCCCTCTGGTATGGTCAGTGCATACCGGGTTCCCGGCGACGGCTCCATGGCCGTGGCATAAAACACCTCATGTCCAAAAGCATATCCGCGGCTTATCCCTTCCACCAGCAAAAGAATCACCAATGCATACAAAATCAGCTTTCCTGAAATTCCGATAATGGTTCCAGTGATGGCATTGATTTCCTTTGTGATCTGACTCATATTCCCTTTACCGCCTTTCCTCCTACTCGACCTCCATAATGATCGGCAGAATCATGGGATTGCGCTTCATCCGTTTCCACAGAAAGTCACTCAAGCTGTCCCGAATAAGATTCTTCATCTTGCCCCAGTCTGTCAGGCGGCGGTCCAGGCAATCCATGACAGCCTCATCCACCACCCGCTTTGCCTCATCCAGAAGGTCCTCTGACTCCCGCACATAGACAAACCCACGGGACACAATATCCGGACCGGCCAAAAGCTGGTTGCTGTACTTTTCCAGGGTAAGCACCACAATGATGATTCCGTTCTGAGCCAGGTTCTGACGGTCCCGAAGCACAATGTTCCCTACGTCTCCCACGCCAAGCCCGTCCACAAGAATACCGCCGGACTGGACATGTCCCGTAATTCTGCAGGAATCCGCCCCGATCTCCACCACGTCTCCGGACGACATCAAAAGGACATTTTCCTTGGGAACCCCCATGGACAGGGCAATCCCCCGATTGGCCACTAAATGACGGTACTCACCGTGAACCGGAAGGGCAAACCTGGGATGAAGAAGAGCATACATCAGCTTGATCTCCTCCTGGCAGGCATGGCCTGACACATGAGTATCCTGAAAGATCACCTCTGCCCCCTTTTGGGACAGCTCGTTGATCACCTTGGACACAGCCTTCTCATTGCCTGGTATGGGGGTAGAGCTGAAAATCACCACATCGTTAGGCTTGATGGAAACCTTCCGGTGCAGGTTGGAGGCCATGCGGGACAAGGCTGCCATGGATTCTCCCTGGCTCCCTGTGGTGATCAGCACAGTCTGTTCGTCTGTATAATTCTTAAGCTCCTCAATATCAATCAGCGTTCCGTCCGGAATACTGATGTATCCCAACTCACTGGCCGTACCGATCACATTGACCATGCTGCGGCCCTCCACCACTACCTTTCTGCCATATTTGTAGGCAGAATTAATAATCTGCTGAACCCGGTCCACATTGGAGGCAAAGGTTGCCACAATGATCCGATTGGTCTTGTGCTCCGCAAAAATGGCATCAAAGGTCCTGCCCACGGTCCGCTCTGAGGCCGTAAATCCGGCGCGGATGGCATTGGTAGAATCACTCATGAGCGCCAGGACGCCCTTTTTCCCCAGCTCCGCAAACCGCTGCAGGTCTGCCGCATCTCCAAACACCGGCGTATAGTCGATCTTAAAGTCTCCCGTGTGGACGATCACCCCTGCCGGGGTAAAGATCGCTAAGGCCGCCGCGTCGGCAATGCTGTGGTTGGTCTTAATAAACTCTACCCGGAAGCATCCTAAATTAATGGACTGTCCGTGGCGCACCACCTTTCTCTTGGTGGATTTCATCAGGTTATGCTCTTTTAACTTATTCTCAATCAGTCCGATGGTCAGCTTTGTCCCATAAACCGGTACATTGACCTTCTGCAGAATATAGGGCAGGGCGCCGATATGGTCTTCATGGCCATGGGTAATCACGAACCCCTTTACCTTGCTTAGATTCTGCTCCAGATAGGTCACATCCGGAATGACCAAATCGATTCCCAGCATATCATCTGTGGGAAAGGACAGGCCGCAGTCCACGACAATAATATTGTCCTCATATTCAAAAGCCGTGATATTCATCCCGATCTGCTCCAAACCGCCCAGCGGAATGATCTTGATCCTAGGCTGTTCTCCCCCTGCCTGATTCTTCTCTCCTCTTTTCTGTTCCTTCACGCTCTTACTATCCCGATTCTCCATACCATGCGGCACAACATGCCCCTGCTCAAAAGGAGCATGTATTAAGGTATGTCCTTTGGGTATCCCTTCCCGAGATTCCCTGTGGTCTCTTAAATCCCTTTGGTCTTTGCTGTCTTTTGGTTCTCTCTGATCCTTAAAATCTCTGCTTCCCTTTGTCTCTTTATGATTTTTCCCGTTCCTTTGACTTTTTCCGTTCTGATTTCCATTTTGATTTCCGCTTTGATTTTTCACGTCTCTCTGATTTTCTGTTCTCAATTCGATTCCTCCATGATCTCCTTTGCAGCAGCCAAGACAGCAGGCTTTGCTGCTTTCCTTTCCGCGGCACCCTTCCTCGCCCCAGGCTGCCGCCTTTTCTCAGCCGAAACGGCTTAAATATTCTTTCTGACGCTCTCTTTTTCCTTTGTACAATCCCTGCAGTACCCGGTCAGCTTGACTTCATGATCCGTCACGGTAAATCCTGCCGTGTCATAAAGCGCCTGCTCCAGCGTCTCCAGCAGATCCCCTTCAAAGGAAAGCACCTTCCCGCACTTTTTGCAGATGGCATGATGATGATGATGGCGTTTAACCTCAGCAGCATTTCCCAGCTCATAGCGCACAAACCCGTCGTCAAAGCTTACCTTGTCGATCACATTCAATTCCACTAAAACCTGTACCGTGCGGTAAATGGTGGCCAATCCAATCTCCGAATATTTGTCTTTTGCCAGTTCATAGATTTCTTCTGCCGTCAGGTGTTCCCCCGGATGGTCTGCTATGGTCTCCAGCACCAGCAAACGCTGATTAGTAACCTTCAGCCCGCGCTCCCGCAGTATTGCTTTAAAAAGATCCTGTTCCATACCTCTCCCTTATTACGTGTCTGGGCATTTGACACCGCCGGTCTTATTTTTGAAGCTCTACCTCCGCATCCTCTAAAAGCTCCGAAAAGATCCGATACAAATAATCCAGCTCATCATCATTTTCCACAAACTCATAGACAGCCTCGCTGTCTGCAGAACCTGACATGTCCTTAAGGACATAGCATTCCCCGTCCTCGCCCTCTTTTGCGTCCGTCACCATCAGGTAATTCATCCCGTTGATCTTGGTTTCCTCCAGCACATAAAATTCCACTGCTTCTCCCGTATCCGTCAGAAGCGTAATTCTTTCCTCCTGCATCACGTTTACCCCCATTCTGTGTACGCTTCATAGCATATACAGGCATGGATGAAATGTTTTTCTTTCACCCATCCTTCTCCTGTGCGGAATCCAGATAGGAACGCAGAATCAAAACCGCCGCGATCTTATCGATCACTCGCTTTCTTTCTCCCTTAGGAACTCCGCTCTCTATTAAAATGTCGTTGGCCTCCATAGTTGTCAGACGCTCATCCCACAGGACCACGGGCAGACTTATCCTGCGTATCAGCATATCCCGAAATTCCTCTGTCCTTCTTGCACGTTCTCCGATAGAATCATCCATATTCACAGGATAACCCAAAATAATTTTTTCAATCTGATATTCTTCAATCAGCTCCTCAATCCTTGCCAAGGTCCTGCGCAGCTTATTTTCCTCCTTGCGGGTAATCGTCTCTACCCCCTGTGCCGTAATCCCCAGCAGATCACTCACAGCCACACCCACAGTCCTGGAGCCATAGTCCAATCCCATCATTCTCATATTAAACCTCCATGCGCCCGGCTGTGAACGCGCCACCAACTATGAAAGTCCGGCGGGCGCTTTTGGCATACCTGAATTCATGCCGCCTAATCGGAAGCGGACTTTCAAAGTAAAAACGTATCCCTTTCGAAATCATAGCTTCCTTCCTGCGCCCGAAAAGACTGTCATCCCATATCGGGTTGACAGCCTGTCCCTTTTCTTTTGCAGACCTGCAGACATAAATTCCCTGGGGAGTGACTCCTGACTTGTGCCGTATATTCCACGCGAAAGCCTCAGTGCCGTCCCTCCAGCTCCGCATGAATATAGACATACATCAATTCTTCTAAAATCTCGTCCCGCTCCACCTTCATAATAAGGCTCCTGGCGCTCTTATGGCTGGTAATATAGGTCGGATCCCCTGATATAAGATATCCCACAATCTGATTTACCGGATTGTACCCTTTTTCTGTCAGAGCAACATATACCTTCTCCAAAACCTGGCTGACATCCATTTTATTCTCCTGTACTGCCTGAAAAAACTGTGTGTTATGAATTTCGCCCATGTTTTTCACGTCCTTTAACTATTCTTTTCTATTCTATACTACTTTGTGCAATTCGGCAAGGGAAATATTTCTTAACATTCACACAACCTGCAAAAACGTGTAACAGTTCAAGGGATATCTAAACTGCTGCAAAAACGCTGCGGCTCACTCTCTGCCGCAGACGTGCAAAGGAGCATTGACAGCAAGATGGATTCACCGGAATTTAGGCAGAGCTGTGCCGGTGAACCGCAGCTTAAAGCAGAATCTCCTCTGTCAGCATTCTTTCCGGTATAACCGTCACCAGGGTATTGGGACGCTGGCCCTCTGCTAAGACTGCCGCCCGGATATATTCTCTGGTATGGCCGGTCAGATAACGCGTTCCCTCTATCCTTGTTTCTTCCTCCAAAAGCACCTGCTGCCGTTTTCCTAAAAAGCTTTTCCGGTATTCTGCTGACATGACCTGTTCCAGTGACAGCAGTTCTTCACTGCGTATGGTTTTTACGGATTCCGGTATCTGGTCCGGCATTTTGGCGGCGCGGGTGCCGGAGCGGACAGAATATTTAAACACATGCATCTCATAAAAACGGATTTTCTGCAAAAAGGCTTTGGTTTCTTCAAATTCTTCCTGAGTCTCTCCCGGAAATCCCACGATCACATCCGTAGTGATGGCCGGATTTTCAAAGCTTTCGCGCAGAATATCACACTTTTCCGCATATTCTTCTGTAGTATAATGACGGTTCATACGTCTCAAGGTCTCGTCACATCCACTTTGAAGAGACAGATGAAAATGGGGACAGACTTTCGGAAGCCGGGTGAGAGCCGACACAAACTGCCTGGTTATAATCCCCGGCTCCAGGGAGCCTAAGCGGATCCGGCTGATTCCGGAAATCCGGTGGAGCCTCCCTATCAGCTCCGGAAGCCCTTCCCTAGATTGTTCCTGAAAATCCGCTCCATAAGAGCTTAAATGGATTCCAGTCAGCACGATCTCCTGACAGCCTGACGCGGCCAGAGCCTCTGCCTCTTGCTCTACATCCTCCGGTGTCCTGCTGCGCACACGTCCTCTGGTATAGGGAATGATGCAATAGCTGCAGAACTGGTTGCAGCCATCCTGTACCTTTACAAAGGCCCTGGTGTGATCCGCTGTTTTGCGGATGTGCAGGCTCTCATACTCCCTTGACCCGTCCATGGCAAACCAATGCTCCTGAACCTGCCTTTTCCCCTGCTTTTTCTGAAAATAATCCTCAAGAATCCCCACAAGCTCTTTTTTCATATTATTCCCAATCAGCACATCAACAGACAAATCTTTTTTTAATTCCTCTGCCGCTGACTGTACATAGCATCCTGCCGCCACTACCGCGGCCTCCGGATTCTGCTTTCTGGCACGGTGAAGCATCTGCCGGGATTTCCGGTCTGCAATATTGGTCACAGAACAGGTATTGATAATGTACACGTCTGCCTTCTCCCGAAAAGGCACAATCTCATATCCTGCCTCCTCCAAAAGCTGCCGCATGGCCTCCCCCTCATACGCATTCACCTTACATCCCAGGTTATGTAATGCTGCCTTTTTCACACTGCTCCTCCTTATCATTGATGAAAAAATCCTGCAAAGCCTTTTCATAAAAACTTCCTATTGACTTTTTTCCCATAACTAGGTAGTATTGATACGAAACAAAAAACAGCCAAAAATAACCATAAAGGAGGTTTTATACATGAAAACAGTTCGCATTTCATTAAATTCTATCGATAAAGTAAAGTCCTTCGTAAATGATCTGACCAAGTACGATGAGGATTTTGATCTGGTATCCGGCAGATATGTGATCGACGCCAAGTCCATTATGGGCATCTTCAGCCTGGACTTATCCAAGCCCATTGATCTTAACATCCACGCAGAGTCCGGCGTTGATGAGATCTTAGAGACCTTAGCGCCCTACATCATCCCGTAATTTCAGACCTTTTATGGGATAAGCCGTCGCCGAAGCGTGTCTGAGAATTGCTTTCTGACCGATGCATGGCCCACTTAGCGGGACACCCAAGACATCCCTTGCGGCGGCAGCGGGAATGGATTTTCAGACCCGCTCCAGGACAGATCCGATAAAGAGGCTGCGGTTTCCGGTTTTTCGGCCAACCGCAGCCATACCTTTTCCCTTTAATCACACCAGATCATTTCTGCCGTCTCAATGGCAGTCTGAACCATTTCCTGAATTCTATCTTCCAGACTTTCCTCTGATTTTCGAATCCTCTCCAGATTGGGCTTAATCACCGGATGCTTTGCCACAAATATGGTACAGCAGTCCTCATATGGCTGAATGGAGGTCTCAAAGGTCCCGATCTTCTGGGAAATGTCCACGATCTCCTGTTTGTCAAAACCGATCAAAGGCCGGAATACCGGCATGGAGCACACCTCATTGGTGGAGGCTAAGGACTGTACGGTCTGGGACGCCACCTGTCCGATGCTCTCCCCTGTGATCAAGGCCAGCCCGCCGCTTTTTTCGGCAATCTCCTGGGCAATCCGCATCATATACCGGCGCATCAGGATGGTCAGCTCCTCATGAGGACATTTATCGTAGATATAAAGCTGAATATCCGTAAAATTCACCACATGGAGAGGAATGGGGCCAGAATACCGGGCCACCTGCCTTGCCAGATCCACCACCTTTTGCTTGGCCCGCTCACTGGTGTAAGGCGGCGCGTGAAAATATACCGCATCGATCTTTACCCCTCTTTTGGCTATCATGTACCCTGCCACCGGGCTGTCAATGCCCCCTGACAAAAGAAGCATTGCCTTTCCATTGGTCCCCACAGGCATTCCTCCAGGACCTGGAATCATCAGCGAATAGATATTGACCACCTTGCGGACCTCCACCCGCAAAAGAACGTCCGGCTTGTGGACATCTACCCTAGTCTCCGGAAACGCCTTTAAAATCACCTCGCCCAGATCACGGTTCATCTGCTCTGAGTGGACCGGATACTGCTTGTCAGCCCGCCTGCTGTCTACCTTAAAAGTAAAGTGCTTGTCCGGATAGACCTCATCCACATAATCCGTCACCGTTTTTTTCAGATTTTCAAAATCTTTATCCTGAATCTGAAGCATGGGGCAGATCCAGGCAATTCCAAACACCTTCTGCAATGCCTGGATCGTCTCGTCATAATCATAGCCGCTTAAAGCCTGTACGTAAATCCTTCCGGACTCCTTGGTAATCACAAAGGAACCCTCTGCCCTTTTCAGGGCATTTTTAATCTGGTGGATCAAAGCATCCTCAAACAGATAACGATTCTTTCCTTTTGTTCCGATTTCTGCATATTTGATCAAAAATGACTGATATACCATCTCTCTTTCCTCCCGTCTCCCTGTGTCTGTTTTCCTACTGCCGTTTTCCTGTCTTGCCTTTCATCCCTTTTCCGGCACTGCCTCCCGGCTTGCTTCCACCCCTCCTCCAACATGGTGCTCCTACGCTCTTTTATACCTTCTTAAAACCGGCAGGATTTCCTTTAACACGTCCATGCAGTAATCGATTTCATCTTTTGTATTAAACATCCCAAAGCTGAATCGCACCGTAGATTCCAAAAGCCTTTGATGCACTCCGATTCCCTTTAAGGTCCCGCTGATCCCCGGATGGTGAGCCGAGCAGGCCGACCCGGAGGACACGTAGATCCCCCTGTCCTCTAAGGCATGAAGCAGCACCTCGCTGCGAACGCCCTCAAAGCTGACGCTGACGATCTGAGGCGCACTGCCCTGGCCCCTTTTGCTGTTGACGGTAATGCCGTCCAATTCTTCTACCCGGTCAATCAGATAATCCTTCAGCCCGGTCAGATAAGCGGCCTTGGCCTCATGGTCCCGATACATCTCCCTCGCCGCCGCGCCAAGTCCTGCCACCCCCGGAACATTTTCCGTGCCGGAACGCAGGTTGTTCTGCTGTCCGCCTCCGTAGATCATAGGCTTTATCCTCACCCCGTCACGGATATACAAAAATCCCACTCCCTTAGGCCCATGAATCTTGTGTCCGCTTACGGAAAAAAGATCGATTCCCTGCTTTTTGGGGCGGATCACATATTTTCCATAAGCCTGAATCCCATCCACATGGAAAAGTGTTTTGGGATTTTTTTCCTGAATCACACGGGAGATCTCCTCCACCGGCTCCACTGCTCCCACCTCATTGTTCACATACATCACAGACACTAAAATCGTGTCGTCCCGAACAGCATCCCCAAGCTCCTTTAGGGAAATGTGCCCGTCACGGTCCACAGGAAGAAACGTCACATCAAATCCCATATCCTCCAGCGCAGCAAGAGGATTGTATACAGAGGGATGCTCAATGCTTGTGCTGATAATATGCTTTCCGGCCCTCTGATTAGCCAGCGCACCTCCGATCAGAGCCAGATTGTTGGACTCAGAGCCTCCGGAGGTAAAAAGAATCTCCTTCTCGGATACCTTCATGGTCCTGGCAATCTCCTGGCGGGCCTGTCGGATATACTGCTCTGCCTCCATCCCCCGCCGATGCTTTGCCGCCGGATTGGCATAATCCTCTGTCATAGTCTTAACCACAATATCCCTTACACAATCCAGAACCCTTGTGGTGGCAGAATTATCAAAGTATGCTTCCATCACGATTATCTCCCCTCCAGATGAAACATCAGAATCGACAAGGCAGCCATGCCGGCTGTCTCGGTCCGCAGAATCCGCCGTCCCAGTGTAATAGGGCAGATTCCCGCCTGTCTGGCCTCCTCCACTTCCTCCACGTCAAACCCGCCCTCAGGGCCGATCAGAATCCCTGCATCCATTCCCGGACGTATCCGGTCAAGAAGCGCTTTGGTTTCTTCCATCCCGCTGGCCAGCTCATAGGGAATCAGCCCTGCATCCAGCTTTTGTGCCATGGCACATGCCTGGGAGAAGCTGACCACCTGGCCTACCTCCGGCACAATCATCCGCCCTGACTGCTTTGCCGCACTTTCGGAGACCGCATTCCAGCGGCGCACCTTGGCCTCCGCCTTCTTTTTATCCAGCTTTACCACAGACCTTCTGGTAGCCATGGGAACGATCCGGCAGGCCCCCAGCTCTACTGCCTTCTGGATAATCCAATCCATCTTGTCACCCTTGGGAAGTCCCTGAAACAGCCAAAGCCTGGCAGGAAGCTCACTGCCACCTTCCTCCTCTGACTGAATGCGGGCGCAGATTTCCTCCTCCCCGATCTTATCAAGAGTACAGATATAATTCCTGGAAATGCCGTCCCGTACTCCGATCTGTTCCCCGGGCTTCATCCTCAGCACATTCCGGATATGGTTCACATCCTGCCCGGCAATCAGACAAAAGCCGTCCCTGACCTGAGCCGGCGTTACAAAAAAATAATGCATATGCCTTGTTCCTTTCTGCATCTTCAAGCTCTGCTTCCTTTTTCTCCACACGCTGCATGCCTCGCCTGATCGGGCAGCAATGGGATGGGTGAAACATTTTTCACACTTTCCTGGCCGTAATAGACACCCAGTCGCCCTGGTATGTAGTTTCCATGATCTCCAGCTGATTATTTGCCTCCATGGCTGCCCGCACCTCATCCTCCTTTGTATTGATGATGCCTGATGTGATAAAAATGCCTCCCTGCTTTAAATGCCTTCCGATCTCTGCCTGAAGAAGGATAATAACCGGCGCCAGAATATTCGCCACCGCAATATCGTAGCATTTGTCCCCAGCCTGCCTGCGTATATCCTCATCCTCAATCAGATTCCCCTGAACCACCTGAAACTGGTTTTCTGATATCTGGTTTGTCTCCAGGTTCTCCTTTACTGCACTGACCGCATTTTCATCCAAGTCCGTCCCAAAGACCTTTCCTGCTCCCAGCTTCAACGCCGCAATTCCCAAAATCCCGCTGCCGGTTCCCACATCCAGCACACAAAAGCCTTCCTTCACATACCTGCCAAGCTGCCGGATGCAGAGCTGGGTCGTCTCATGCATCCCTGTGCCGAAGGCTGTCCCAGGATCAATCTGAATCATCCGCTTGTCCTTGTGCTCCTGGGGTACGCTCTCCCAGGTAGGCTTAATTAAAATATCATCTACGGTAAAGGGCTTAAAATACTGCTTCCAATTATTGATCCAGTCCTTATCCTCTGTCTCGGACAGGACAAGGGTTCCCTCCCCCACATCCACAAACGCTCTTAAATCCTCCAGCCCTTCCTCCACCTGCCGCAAAATCCCTTCTGCCTTGGCAGGATCCTCCAGATAAAAGCTGACCATGGCTGTGCCGTCATCCGGCGGCAGCTCCGGCAGGATGTCAATAAACATCCCCTTTGTATCTGACGCGGAAAGCGGCACATGATCCTCAATCTCAATTCCCTCGATTCCAATGTCATCCAGCATACTGCCAATCAAATCCACGGCCTCAGTAGTCGTCTTCAAGGTAAATTTGGTCCATTTCATGGTAAAAGTCTCCTCTCCTTTTGATTTTCCAGCCTGGTCAGGACACCCGTGAGCCAAAGGATCTGTCGGCATATTCTCTAGGACAGCTCCCGATCCTTTGGCAAATAAGTATGCTCTCCGGGTACAGCAGCATTTATCATATCATAGAATCCCATGGTTTACAACTAAAGTCCAATCCCGGCACCGCCAAAAACAGCACAGCATAAGCCAAGTATAGCATAAGCCGCCACTTTTGGCTACCTTGACCCACCGCCGAAAGCAAGCGGGATTGCGGCAGCCATTATTTCAAGCCGCTCCCTCTATTATTTTTCCGGACATAATCGCAGCTGGCGCCGGCTATAAAATCAATCAAACACTGCCTGATGGATTCCCTCCGAGATCGTAAAGCTCAGCCGTTGGATCATCTCGTCAATATTAGGCGGCGTCACATAAAGATTTCCAAACTCTGGCTCCAGAAGCTCCCGGATCAGATCATACTGGTCGTCCGAAGACATTTCCTGAATAAAATCCCCCATACCCTTTGTGGACATATTGTTTGCCAGGGTTTCAATCATGGTATTTACCGTGTCATGGACAATGGCCGCAGCCCCCACCACCGTAGGCACCCCGATGGCCAGAACCGGTACGCCTAAGCTTTCCTTTGTCAGACTGTGGCGGTGGTTGCCCACACCGGAGCCTGGATGAATCCCGGTGTCTGTCACCTGAATCGTGGTTCCCAGCCTGCGGATACTTCGGGCCGCCAGTGCATCAATGGCAATCAAAAGATCCGGCTTTGTCTCCTGAATGATTCCCTTTAAGATTTCGGCCGTCTCCATCCCGGTCTGCGCCATGACCCCAGGCACAATTCCGCTTAAAACCGGCAGTCCCTTTTCCCTGCAGAAGCCTTCCCCGTACTGCTGTTCTAAATGGCGTGTCACCTGCAGATGTTCCACTGCCTTAGGGCCTAAGGCATCCGGGGTCACGTAAAGATTTCCCAGCCCTACCACCAGAATCTTCCGTTCCTTCCCCTTCACCATATGGCCGATCAGCCTTCGGACATGCCTGGCCAGCTCCTGAGACACCTGCTCATGATAATTCTCATCCTTTTCGGCAAGCTGATCCGCCTCCAGGGTCAGATACGTTCCTTCCGGCTTTCCCATTGCCTTTGCTCCCCGTTCATCCAATATCTTTACCTCTGTCAGCTTTACCTGCTTCTCCTTGTCCTGCCATTCCCGCAGAGACACCCCTGCAATCTCTCCTCCGTCTCCCGGAAAGCTCTCCCTCTCCTCCAAAGCCAGATCCGTCCTCACCTCAAAATCCGGTTTTTCCTTTTCTATCACATAATTCATTGCCATTGCTGTATACTCCTTCTAAGCATTCTTAATATGATTCCTGATCTGATGCCGGTCACAGGACCGTATGCCCGCGGCCACTACGCCTCTGATTTTTCCCTCTGCATTCTCGGAAAAGTATCCCTGCCGAAACAGAAAGGTATTTAAAACGGGTTATACTAGTTTTCTTCAAAATCCTCCAAAATATGTATTGACAATTCTCCCCTGATTCGCTAGAATAAAACAGTATGTTTACATTGAACTGTCCGTGTCCAGGCTTTAATGCAAACCAGCGATTATTAATCATATCATATCGGAGGTGAACAGATTGGCAAACATTAAATCTGCGAAAAAAAGAATCTTAGTAAATGAGACTAAAGCTGCAAGAAATAAAGCGATTCGTTCCAAAGTCAAGACTGCCTGCAAGAAGGTTGATGCCGCCGTGGCTGCCGGCGACAAGACTGCTGCAGCGGCTTGTCTGACTGCTGCGATTTCCGAGATTGACAAGGCATGCACCAAAGGGGTATACCATAAGAATACCGCTTCCAGAAAAGTATCCCGCCTGTCCAAGGCCGTCAATGCAATCGCTTAATCGATATACCATACACAGTTTAAAAAGCCCGTATCCGGATGGTGTGCCGGATACGGGCTTTTTCTTTATTGGGTGAAAACAGGCTGTCTCACCCTTTTCCACAATCTATTTTAGATCTCCCCTACATATTTGCCTCTGCAAATTCCTTCAGCCTTGCCGCTTCCTCCTGCTCCTTCTCACCCTCCACCAAAAGCTCCAGAGTGTCGCCGGCCTTTGCAGACAGAGAAAGCACATGGAAAATCAGCTTGGCATCACCACTCTTTTCTCCTTTCCTTATCCGGACCTTACTGGTACAGTGAATCGCTTCTTTTACCAGCTTTCCTGCTGCCTCCGGCAAAAGTCCGGCAGGATCCTTTATCAGAAATTCAAATCTGACCATATATCCTTTTCTCCTCTTTTACACCTGTAAGCCAGATATTCTGCCAATCTATTCCTCATCCTTTAGCAAATGAATATGCTCCCGTCTGTCACTTACGGACAGATAGCGGTCCAGAGCAAAAGCAATTCCTGAATCATTATTGCTCTCTGTGACAAAATCCGCCAGTTTTTTTAACTCCTCAATGGCATTTCCCATGGCAATGGCTGTACCTGCCTTTTTGAGCATGGGAATATCCAGCTCCTGGTCGCCAAAGGCCATGGTTTCCTGGGGGCGGATATCCAGCTTTTCACAAATCGCCTCCAGCGCCTCCCCTTTCGTGGCTCCCCTGGGAAATATCTCAAGATAAATATCTGCCGAGCGGGCCATATCCACCTCTGAAAGCCCCTCAACCTTCATTCGGTCCTGAATTCGGCAGATAATTTCCGGCTCTGCGGCAATCAGAAGCTTATTCGGCCCGGTTCCCTGCTCCTTCCACCCTTTTATCAAAGCTTCCATATCTGCAAGCTCCGGCTTATGGCAAATGATCCGGCTCTCCCGCTCCACATAATAATCCACACCGGTCACATACCACTTTCTTCCCTGGAAAATCCACAGCGGAAGGTGTTCCGGAGCCATAAATTCTTCATAGATCCTTCTGGCTGCCTCCAGGGGCAGACATCTGCTGTGGATACATTCCTCTCCCAGAAGGATGTAGGTTCCCGCATTGCAGGCTTTGATGCAGGGAATGGAAAGCTCCTGCTCTACCAGCTCTGTGGCCACCGGCATCCTTCCTGTGACAAGGGCAATCTGTATCCCTTTGTCGTATGCTTTCCTAAGGCTCTCCCTTACGGGCTGGGGAATCCTTTTTTCATCATTCAGAAGGGTCCCGTCCACATCCAGACAAATCAACTTATATGACATGACTTATCCCTCTCCAGCAAACCTAATATCTTTTCCACATTGCGTCTTCCGTTTCGGATACCCAGATTCAATACTGCTGCGCTTCCTGCCCCGGCAAGAATCAGAACGATGCCCCAGATACCGAGAAAAAAATGGGGAATTTCTCCTGCATATCCTGCATAGACAAAGGCCACGCCCACAGCTGACAGGGCAAGGGCCATTTTCCTCCATCCTTCAATCTGCCCAAGGGCTTTTGTCTGAAGGGCTGCTTCCTGAGTCAGCCGATTTCTTTCTGCCAAATTCATCACATTACCTCCTGATCCAGATAAACCAAAACTAAGTTTTCGCCCTGCATCGGCACAAACCATATGGCTCACAGGTTCATTTTCAAATAAGATGGGGCACGAAACGTACCCCAAAATCATTTTCGACCAAAATATTTTCCAATCCGGCTTTCCAATCCCGCTTTAATGCTTTAATATACAAGACCCGGGTTGAAGAATCCAGCCAGTACGCCTACAAATGCCACCACCACTAAAAGCAGCATAACCTTAATGGGAGACATCCGCTTTTTCGCCATCAAAAACCAGCAGGCTATGACGAAAATTGCCGTTAACAGACCGGGGAACACTTCGTTTAATTTATCCTGCAGCACCAGATAAGGCTCCCCTGCTTCATTCAAAAGCTGCAGCGATGTGGTAACACTGACCCAGGTGGCAGATACGGCTCCGATTACCATTCCGCCAAGGATGGAAACCGATTCCCGGATGGCATCTCCCTGGGCGCCGATCAGAAATTCCACGGCCCTGGTACCAAGACTGTACCCCTTAAAGTACAGAAACCGCATTCCGAAATAGGCAAATAAATTCCAGACAATGATGTAGAAAATTGCTCCTAAAGGAGAACCGCCGGTAGACATACCCATGGCAATGCCCAGAAGAATGGGAATCACCGTCCCCACTACCAGGGAGTCACCGATTCCTGCAATGGGCCCCATCAGACCGGCACGAAGACCGTTGATGGTCTCGTCATCCACATCCTCGGCTCCGCCTGCCCTTGCTTCCTCCAGACCTGCGGTAATTCCTACAATTAATGTGCCAAGCTGAGGCTCGGTGTTGAAGAATGCCGTATAGGTATTCATAGCCTTTGCCTTGTCGTCTTCATTATCATATAAATCCTCTACCAGAGGAAGCATGGAACACAGATATCCGAAGGTCTGCATGTGTTCCTGTGAAAAACAGGTCAGATGTCCATAAAACCAGTTATGGAATGACTTTGTTAGAGCCTTCTTTGACAGCTTTTTTTCCATATCAGATGTCCTCCTCCTCATCCTCGTATCCACCGGCAACTGCTGCTTTGCTCATGGACAGCATTTTAATCTTATAGTTAATGACTGCAAACATTCCGGCAATCACGGTTGCCGATACCAGGTTGATCCCCATGGATGCTGCCAGGGTAAACCCGAACAGATAGGGAATAAAGTCTGTCACCTGCTTTACGATCTGCTTTAACAGAATCGCAATACCCACACAAGGAAGGAGTGAACCTACAGTGAACAGAGTTTTCATGGCAATTCCGTCCATGGGAAGTGTGGTCTTAATCAGTTCTACCACGCTGGTTCCCATCTTACACATTATCAATGTGGGAATAAAGGAACAGATAAAGTGTGACACCCAGGGCAGAACCATGTCAACAATATATAATTTGTGGTAATCCCTCTTTTCCACGGCCTGCCAGCCAATGTGCTGCCATGCCAGATTGACGGTAGCTGTTCCGTAAAACAGCACGGTTCCCAGCGTACCCACCATGGCGCCGAAGGAAGTGGCCAGAGCTGCGCCCTCTACCGATGCAGCTTCCAGTCCATAGCTTTTCAGTGCAACCATGGCCAGGGGAATCCCTATGTAGCTGACCGCACGGACGTCGGCCGATACGGTGCCGCCGGGAGTGACCAGGGCAATGTAAACCACCTGCATGGCACATCCTACCAGGATGCCGGTCGTCATGTCTCCCAGAATCAAACCGCATATAAACCCACCAATTAAGGGTCTTCCAAATGTATAGTTACCAACCGATGAACCGCCCATACCAGGCATACTTGACAGACACGCAAACAGACCCAGAAGCGCTGCCTGTAACCAACTGATCGTCATAATGTCCCCTCCTTAGTGAAATCCAAACTGTCCTCTGAATTTTTTCCAGTTGCCGATTGCCTCATCCTTCAAAAGTGCAAATTCCACCTCATATCCTGCATTCATAATATTTTCCAGGGCCTGTGCTTCCTCCTGGGTAATAGACTGGTTATTGCCCAGCTTCGTGGTTCCCGGCCGATCGTTGCAGGGCCCGATGATCACGGTGGTGATTCCCGGTTTTAATCCCTGCTCTACCAGAATCGTCTCCATATCCAGAGGATTTTTGGTGATGAGGAAATAATTGTCCTTGCTCTTTAACACCTTCTCCGTTTTCTCCTTAAATTCCTCCAATGACCAGACGAAGGTTTTCTTTCCGCTTGCGCTCTTATACGCTGATTTCAGCACCGGGTTCTTTGCCGCCGCATTGTTGACTGCAATCAGCCCGTCACAGGGATACTCTAATGCCCACCTGGTACACGTCTGCCCATGAATCATCCTGTCATCCACACGAATAAATGAAATTGCCATAACTGTTCCCTCCAATTTTTTTATTTTTTAGCTTTGATACTTCCTTTGTTTTCCATGCCTTATCCAATATGCTGCCGGATCCCCGGATTTCAGATATCATCTTCCCCTTGGCTGACTTCCACCGTAAATTCCCGCATCGCTTCCCTTGCCTCCGGAACCAGCATGTCAACAAGGGCTTTGCTGTCCACACTGTCCTTGGAAACAATGGCGCTGACCACCAGCGGAAGGTTCATTCCCCCTATCATGGTGGTGCGGCTCAAAAGCCCCTCCTCCGCCAGCACATTGGCTGTGGTGGTTAATGGAGATCCTCCGATCAGATCTGCAAACACCAGAAGCTCATCCTCCTCCTTCACCACAGAAACACATTTCCGCACATTCTCGGCAAGCTCATCAGCGCCCATACCGTTTTTCAGGCTTGTGGACAGAATATCCTCTCTCCCCTCTCCCACAAGCATTTCCAATACACTATGTACCCCCTGGGCCATCGTACCGTGACTTACCAGCAATATGTACTTCATCTTCCTGCCTCCCTTACAAAAAATTTTTCGTGACGTCTCTGTTTTTTGAACCGTTACGCCTTTGCTTTATGGTGATTTCAGTATACAAAAAAAGCGACACATGTTCACCTAACATGTGTCACTCCTTCTTTCTGCCATGTGTCACCATTTTCCATGACATTTGTCATATTTCATATACTTTCTGAGCCTCGCTTCTATTGCTTTGCCTTCAAATAACGATTGACATGCCGATTCTGGATAATGGTCTCCATATTGATGTTGGAGCTGCTTTCCAAAATAGTCCTGACCGCCCGGTCCACCTCCGCAACCGCACTGTCATAATCATGAAACCGGGGAATCACCACTGCGTCTTCCACCGCATCACTTAACATGGAAAGATTCCCCACATTGCCGGAGTCCGTATTTTTCACAAAAAGCTTCTGGTTGTCCTCTGCTTCCACCACCTCCCTCAGCACAGGCACTCCCTCGGAATAGGTGAATATTTCCGACTGGATCCTGTCATCCCCTGTCAGAAACTTCATCAGTTCCCACGCATCCTGTGAGTGAATAGTCGAAATACTCATAGATAAAGTAAGGGTGTCCAGACGGGAAATGTTTCTTCCTTCCGGGCCGGCAGGCATGGTCAGACAGTCCCACTCAAATCCGGAGTATTTTTTTATGCTCAGGGGATAGGATTTATAGGCCCGGTATTCCGAAAACAGCATGGGCTGAAAGGCCACGTTTCCCAATGCAAACTCTTTGCTGGAAACACTGTAGCCCCGGTTCAGCTCCTCCATCCTCCCTATAAAGGAAATGGCCTTCTTGGCCTTCTCATCTGTCAGGTAGCACTCAGTCCCCTTCTCGTCAAACAGCGTCACCCCATTGGAATCAAAAGCATCCTCCCAGGTATAGCCCACCGTCCCAAACTGGTCAATGACACCGTTTCCGTCCGTGTCCCTGGTCACCTCCCGGCAAATCCTGTAGAAATCTTCCCAGGTCCACTGATTGTCCGGCAGAGCCAGCCCCTCTCCTTCCAGAATGCTCTTATTCACAAACATCAGCTTGGGGGCACATTCATAAGGCAGGGCATACTGTACCCCTTCATAATTGCCGTACTCATAGGCAGAGGTGTAATATCGCTCCGGAAAAAACTCCTCATCTCCTTCTATAAAAGAAGTCAGATCCCGCAATACCCCTGCTTTGGCAAAATCATTAAAATGCTCCCCCGGTACAAAGAAAATGTCCGGGACCGTACCCTTCATCATCTGTTCTGACAGCCATTCCGAGTAATCCTCCCGAATAATGCCGCTCACATACTCCACCCGGACCCCCGGGTGCTCCTCCTCATACCGGGCAATGGCATTCTCCAGGATCTGGTAGGAATAGCCATTCTGCACTCCCCAGTAGCTGTCACTGAATACCCCCACCCGTATCACATTTTCATAAAAGCCCGGAAGCCGCAGATAAGTGTCACTGGCAATCATCCATATCACCAGCAGAAGGAGGAGGCAGCTTCCTGCCCGGAGAGCATATCTTTTATTGGTTCCCTGTCCCATTAATTCCCATCTCCAAAGACTTTATTGATTGCGCCGGTCTGCACCGCCCATATGGCAAGCTGTGTCCGGTCACGCAGATTCAGCTTGCTTAGCACTGTGCTGATACAGTTTCTCACGGTTCCGTCAGACAGATTCAGCTTTGCCGCAATCTCCTTGTTGGACAGACCGCTTCCCACCTGCACGATAACCTGCCACTCGCTGTCCTTTAAGTCAGCCGACTGCCGCTCATCCACCTGAATTGCGATGTTGGACTGTGCCATTCTGGAAAACAGCCGGACCACCTTGGAGGCAATGTCCTCATTGATCATGGCTGTTCCATGATAGACCTTGTGAATTGCCTCTGTCAGCTCCTTCATGGAAATCCCCTTGAGAAGATAACCGCTGGCTCCGTATTTCAATGCATTAAACACATACTCGTCATCATCAAAGGTGGTGAGAATAATGATTTTGATATCCGGGTAATTCTCCTTTAAAATCTGGGTACAGACCACCCCGTCCATCTCCGGCATCCGGATATCCATCAGAATCACATCCGGCCTTTCCCGCCGCACGGAGCGTATGACCTCCACTCCGTTGGCAACCGCATCCGTCACCTCAAAGCTGCCCTCACTGTTCAGAATAATCATAAGGCTCTGCCGAATCAGCTCCTGGTCATCTGCAATCAATATTTTAATCATCTTCTTCCTCCGTCCCCCATCTGATAGGAATCCCTGCATCTATGACAAAGCCATGGTCTCCGTGATAAGACAATGAACCCTTCAGCATTTCCAGCCGTTCTTCCATATGATGCAGGCCAAATCCCTTTTTTATATTGCCACAGCCCACTCCGTTATCTTGGATATGAATGTTTAACATATTAAAATCCCGGCATATAAAAACCGTCACCTGATCTGCCTTTCCATGCCGGATGGCATTGGTGATCGACTCCTGTACAATCCGGTAGATCACATCCTCCTCATCCTTGTTAAAGCCCTTCAGCGCCGGTTCGATCTGATAAATAATCTCCACTCCTGTAGAGCGTTTCGTCTCCTCCATCATCTGAATCAGCGCTGATTTAAGATTCAGGCTTTCCAGCGCATCCGGCCGGAGCGCCTTCACTGACCGCCGGACATCCTTGATCCCCTGCCTTGCCACGCCTGCAATGGCCTTTAGCTGCTCCTTGGTGGCCTCCGGAGCCACATCCACCAGCATAACACAGGCGTCAATCCCGGTGATAATCCCGGTGAGGGAATGTCCCAGGGTATCATGGATCTCCCTGGCAAGACGGTTTCTCTCCCTTGTCTCTGCCGTCTTTTCCGACTCCCTGGCATACTCCTCCAGCTTCTCATTGGCCTCCCGCAATTCCTGGTTGGCTGTATTCAGTCTTTCGTTCAGTCCCAGAACCCGCTCCTTCTCCCTGATCTCTGCCAGAATCATCACAATGGCATAGCTGATAAAAACAATCGTGTTTAAGGAATTTAGGATATTCCGGATCCCCAGCAGCAAGGACTGCATCTCCTTACTGTAATAAGCCCAGCAGGCTTCTATGGAGATGATAGGATATGCTGCTGACAGCAGGTCATAGTCCAGCAGAATATAAACCACGCAGATGGATGCCACAAGAATCATTCTCTGCTTCATATCCGAAAAATGGGCTATGGTATCTGCAATAATCAGAAGGACCATGCCTGTGTAGCTGAAATTTAAAACATAGCTGATAAAAAACACGATTCCCAGCTCCAGAACCGTTTTCAGCAGAAAGCTCAGCTTCCTCCTGCAGCGGATTGACAGCAGAAGAAGCAGACACAGATACAAGCCGATGGACAGGATGGGAAGCTTCCAAGGCTCCATGGGCATCCGTTTTACCTGCATCAAAAAACTCATGGCAGAATTTTCATAAATATAGCCGGACAGGCTGTGTACCGTCACCATCGTCAGATACAAAATAATAACCATATTCAGATTTTTCATGGTATTTAACACAAAGCCCGGAAAATCCTCCCTGTTCATCCCTTATCCCTCTTTTCCTACTGCCACCGATCAATGCTGTACTGCTCCACATTTTCCCGCGTTACCAGTTCTACCGGCACCTGAATTTTTCGTTCTACGGTTTCCCCATCCAGGAGGCGGTAGATCACATCTGCCGCTATCTGGCCGAGCCGGGAGGGAAATTGAGCTGCAGAAGCTGACATCATCCCTTCCTTAATCAACGCCTTGGCGTCCGGGGAGGCATCGATGCCATACACCCTTACCTGCTTCAGCATCTCATGCTCGTCCAGAGCCGCCGCCACCCCAACAGCCGCCAGGTCATTCAGACAGAATACACTGTCAAATACCACTCCCTCCTCAATGACCTTCTGCATTTTGGGCATGGCAATCTCCAGCTGGCCGTCACAATTCATGCGTTTCACCACATGGATTTTATCATTTCTCTCCACCACATCCAGAAATCCCTGTACTCTGTCCTGACCGGATTTTGCCGCATCATGGGTCATCACAATCAAATCCGATTCTCTGTTTTGCTTCAGAAAATACCGGCCTACCAGCTGGCCGGCACTGTAATTATCGGAAGTGATGGTACAGTCTGCCACGCTTTCCTCCTCCAGGTCAGAATCCACCACCACAATGAAAACTCCCTGGCTTTTTGCCCTGTTCAGGACGCCGGACAGACTTTTCCAGTCTACCGGAGTCACCACCAAAACATCAATCCCCATGTGCAGCATTTCCTCAATCTGGTCGATCTGTCTGTCCACATTGAGAGCAGGATCCCTTAAAACCATCCGATCCCCTTCAATCTCCACCTGATTGCTGATTTCTTCATTCAGGATTTTATAAAATTCGTTATTCATGGTCATATAGCTTACACCGATGAGATGACTGTTCTCCTTCTGGCCCAGGGAATAATCCCTGCCCCCAAATCCCGTCCAGATCAGCATCGCCACAGGCAGGTATAGAAGAAGGTTAAACAGGATAAAAATTTTTCGGAAATTTATGTTCATTTTACCTTTCCTCAAGTATTCATGCAAGGCTGTATTCGAGTCTCTCTGCTTTATAAGCGCCATCCCCCTGCCCCTTCTACTCCCTCAGATTCCCCTTCCTTATATTCTCCCGAATGATCTCATCCGATAAATGGTACAGCCTTTCCGAACCGTATTTTGTCTTTTCATGCCTGCCATATACCTGTTTTGAAGTCACCTGATGCTCCTTCCAGTCTCCTCCCTTATTGCTGTCATTCAACAGCAAGGGCTGAAGATTATCCATGGCATGAGCAAACCTTGCCTCTGCTGTCCGGTTCTCCTCAAACTCGTCAAACAGGGAGATAAATTCCTGTTTCTGGTCATCCGGCAAAATAGAATAGATTCTTTCCTTTGCCAAATCCTCCCTCTCCTTTTGGCTCTTTAAGCTTTCCTCATCATAGGCATAGGTATCACCGGATTCGATCTCCACAATATCATGAATCAGACATAAAATCATCACCCTGGCAATATCAATTTCCTCGTTGGAGTATTCTCGCAGAAGATAAGCCATCACCGCCATGTGCCAGGCATGCTCCGCGTCATTTTCCTTTCTTCCGTGACCGGACAAATGGGTCTGGCGGAAGATATTCTTTTCCTTATCAATCTCCAGTGCAAAGTCCAGCTGCCTTTTTAACCGTTCTTCCATAAAGCCTTGTCTCCTTCATCCCTCTGCCCTCTCTCCCGGAGAGTATCTAATTTCTGCCAAACAGGTAAGGGCCCCGACTCCCTCAGCAGCCGCCAAATCATACCCTGCGGACATACATCCGCGACATTTCCGGCTCCCCGTCTCCCTGAACCAGGCACAAAAATTCCCACCCGTACCGCTCATAAAACGAAGTGTGGTCGGTCAGTAAATACAGGGTATCCATTCCCCGCCGGCTCATATCCCGGCACACATGCTCTAACAATGCGCCGGCCACGCCCCGGTTTCGCCATTTTTTCTCTGTGTAAACCGCACACACATTGGGAGTCAGATCCTTCCTGTTGTGGAAATCATTTTCAATCACTCCCAGTCCCCCTATTATCTCCTGTTTTTCTAAGGACAGAGCCAGATACCACTGAGGAACAGCCCTCTTTCCCTTCAGACATTCCTCCATGCTTTCCAGATAAACTTCCAGGGGAATCCCCCATTTTGCATGAAACCACCGGGCGGCCTGCTCCTTCATCTCAGGCTTGTCCGCCAGAGAAATGATGGTCATCCAGTCATCACAGGCTCTGTTCCTCCTTCCGGCGGAAGATGTGCTGTCAATCCCGGCAGAAGAAGCCAGATCCTGTTCTCCAAATTCTCGGACCACCTGTATATTCCCAAGAATATGCCGGTTAAATTCCGCCAGCTCCTGGGCAGGAACCCACAATTCCTGGTGGTAGGATCTGCCTGCCCGATGAACCTCAAACCTTTCAAAATACTCATTATCAATTTCAAACCTTGTCACATAGCCCTTTTGGTCACGGTTATATGTTGCGTTCCATCTCCCGGCAATCTCTGCCGCATAGATTTCATTTAAAACCGGATAGAAAACAGGCTGCTCCGGCAGCCTGGGAGGAAATTCAGAGTAACCGCTTTCTTTTATTAATTTCAGCTCCTCTGTCCCTACTGGTCTGTACAAAATCATTTTGATCTCCCAAATTCTTTTGTCATTATTTTATAATTTTTCTAATCACCTGACATAGGCCGCCGGGCGCATGCAGGTCTGCATTCTAATTCTCCGCCCCTGCCATAAGAAGCTGCTCTGTAATTTCAGTCAGCCCTGCCTCGGAAGCATAATACAATGCACTGTGCTGTTCATTGTCCACAGCGTTCACATCTGCGCCGTTTTCAATCAGCATTGCCGTAAAATCGTTTCTGCCGTTTCTAGCCGCCACAATAAGCGGGGTCAGGCCCTCTGCCGTCTTTCCATCCACGCCTGCGCCGGCTGCAAGCAATGCTCTGCCCACATACAGATCGCCGTTGCCAGCCGCAATATGAAGCGGCATAACGCCGTTTAAATCAGCACAATCCGGCTTTGCATCCGCCTTAAGCAAAAGCTCCGTAATAACAAGATTGGATTTTTTCACTGCCAGCATAAGGGGAGATTCTCCCTCGTCATTCAGCTTATTCACACTGTCCTTATCCTTCTCAAGAAGCACCTTTACCACTTCTCCCTGCTCGTTCCAGCAGGCATGGTGAAGAGTCGTATTGCCATAGGTATCGGTATGCTCCTCCTCTGCCTGGGTAAGCGCTTTTACCAGCTCCCTCAGCCCGGAGGATGTGGCATAATCAACCGCCATACGGCTGTCATGATCCTTGATTTTAATATCAATATCCGGATTTTGAATGAATTTGATCGCAGCATCCGTCTTTCCATGCTGCGCCATAACCATCAGCGGCGTAACACCATCGTTATCGGTACAGTTCACATCTGCTCCTGCCTCTGTCAGTAAAGCGATGATCTCAGAATTTCCCGTCTCTGCCGCAAAATGCAGAGGCATAAGATTCCGCTGATTTCCCAGATTCGCATCTGCTCCATTTTCCAGAAGCATTTTTACCAGATCTCGTGCATTTTTAAGACAAGCATAAATAAGAGGGGTATTGCCGGATTCATCCCGTTTATTCACATCAATACCGCCCCGTTTTAAAAATGTCTGCACAACACTTTTCCGGTTATTTTTACATGCCTGTAAAAACATATTGTCAAGCTGCATGGTATTCTCCCACCCTTTCTGTTTGTTTTATATAAAAATAAAGGCTCAAATCGCAGCCAAGCTTAGGAGCGGTTCCTAAACAACCTGTGAGCCGTTCCTTACAATAGTTCAATCTGATATTGCCGTAAAAACCTGACGCATAAAGACGCCTCCTGCTGACGGCCAAGCGCAAGAAGACAAAGAGCCATAAGCCATTTGATCCGTATCTGGCCGTAACGCGCAAGCTTTTTGCCGCTTTCCGGGTCCAGGGGAAGCAGCCCGGCTTCCTTTCCTGCTGCAGACAATGCCTGTGTTAAACGCTTTCTGTCTGATACGTCAAAATCAGGAGCGCTGCCCAGAGACTGCTCTGCCAGCTTAAGCTCTGTCAGAGCCTTTTCATATTCTCCCAGCCGGTATAAGCAGAGTCCGCAGTTAAATGCCGTTGCATAGGACAGTTCTTCTGCTTTCCGCCTTTCTGCTTTCCGCCTTTCCATAAGTGATTTGGCTGTCAGCCATGCTGCAGGCAAATCTCCGCAAACCAGCCCGCGATACAAGCATCGGTCGTCTTCTATAGCTTCGGCAGACTCCCTTCCCTTACCTATAAATTCCATACTTCCTCCTATTACACGTTCCCGCAGTTCTTTTTATCACCTTCGGCTCCAAAACCATATTTTATTTTATCGCCTTAAAGAGTACAAGTCAAGTAATAGTACAGATGTAACCCACCTGAAAACATTTCTGTCTCAGCAGCCTAATTCCCCTACCATTCCTATGGCTCCTGTGGTATAATCATAGCTGCACCAATCTGCACACGGCCAAACGTGTACTAAACCATAAACATACACAGAAAAGAGGACATTATGGACATAAAAGAGCTTACTGATTTGCTGGTAACTTCCTCTCAGCAGATTAACCAATGCAAATTCATTCCCTGGTGGAACGATGATTTTGAAAGCAGCATTTACTGGTACACCATCATCCCTCCAAACATTGTAACAGATGCAGAAAGCTGTATTGCAGAATGCCCCAAAGAGACTCTGCTGAAGCCGGTAGGCAGCTATGGGCTTTCCTTGTTTCACCTTCTGGTCTGGCACAATTTCTACGATGCCGTAAAAAGCATACTGGATGACCAACAGACAGAAGAAAAAGCCGTTAATCTGCCTGACCATAAAGGCTATGGCCTGACCCCCCTTCTGCTGGCCTGCTGTCGGGGAAACCTGGCCATGGTCAGACTTTTGCTGGAGCATAAAGCAGATCACAATCTGTCTGACAAACGAGGCATGAACCCCTATCATTTTCTGGTATACCCCAGATTTGAAGGACTGGTAAATACCTGTACAGACAAGACTGCAGACCAGAGACAGGCCATTGCCCGCCTTTTAAACTGCGACGTCAATCAGAAGGACCAGGAAGGCTTTACTCCCCTGGTACGCCTTTTGTCCACCTCCTACTGCTCTGGCTATACCTGGCCTCTTACAGAAGTTTTTCTGGATAAAGACGCCGACACAGATTATACAGACAAAGACGGCAATTCCCTTCTGATGCTGGCCCTGATAAACGGCCATATGACTGGAGCGCTCCAACTGATGAATCGTCATAGGGAGCTGGTCCACATACCAAATAAAGAAGGCATCACACCCATCCAGCACTCCTATAATTGGAGAAATGAAGGGCTTTGCCTTGCCCTGGAGGACTGCGGTGCAGATCCGGTTAACACGACTCCCATGGACATAGACCATTTAAGCCAGATTACCAGCAATGCTTTCTGCCGCTGTTTTGACGATGACCAGGATGGCGTCAGCCTTGCCTTGTATCTGACAGAAAAGCTGATTGGACAGGTGGATATGGACGATGATGACGAGCTGGGATATGTAACCGAGATTTTCCACAATGCCCTCATCTCTGACAAGGATTTCCGGGTTCTGGATGCATGCCAAAAAGCAGGTCTGGACTTTACCATGCCGCTCCATTTTCAAGGCAGCATCATCTGCCTGCGCGATGAATGCCTTGACATCCGCTATGAGCCAGACATGATCCGGAAATTAACAGAGCTGGGTGTGGATATGGATACCGGGATCATCAGAGGACAGACCCCTGCCAATCTTATTGCCTCCAAAACCAGACACTCCCAAAGCTCTGAGGAGGAGGATTCCTTCCGGAAAACAGCAGAGCTTTTGTCCAAAGAATCTATGGAGCAGCTAAACAACAACGGTCTGGCCGCAATCCATCTGGCTGCACAAAACGGACATATCGATATGCTGGCCGTTATGATCGAAAAGGGTGTGGATGTAAATCTGATGGAGGATGCGCCTGCAGAGCCAGGAACAACCCCCCTTCATGAAGCGTGTACCTATGGCCATTGGGATGCTGTAAGGCTTTTGATGGCCGCCGGCGCAGACGACACCATGAAAAATTCCAAGGGCGAAACACCGGCCCACTGTGCGGTAAAGAACAAGAAACCTGGCAATGAGCTGACGCCAGAACAGCGGATTCAAGTACTGAATGAACTGAAAAATCTGGATCTGCCGGAAGACAGCGGAAAAACCCCTCTTATGCTGACACAATTTCTGGATCTGTCTACTTCCAGGGAGCTGCTCCGCTTCTTTATCGAAAAAGGCGCAGATGTGAACCGCACGGACAATCATGGCATGACCACTTTAATGCTCAATGCAGCAAATTTCTGCCGTAAAGATTTGATCAAGCTGCTGATTCAGTCCGGAGCAGATATCCATGCAGCAGACAGCCAGGGCAATACGGTCTTGTATTATTCTCTGAAATCCGACGATGCAGGGACAGCACGATATCTGATCAAAAAAGGCGCCAATTATAATCAGCCCAATAATCAAGGCGAAACGCCTGTACAGATAGCGGTGGAAAAGGGCTTTGATACGGTATTGGAGCTTATGACTGACATTGAATAAGGATGTTTTATGCAGGGGATGGTGTAACTCAGTAAAATGGGTTGCACCATTCCCTTTTGTTATGCCACAAATCTGACAAAAACACTCACAACACGGTTCAGGATCTCTAAAAAGAACCATTTTGCAGATTTCTACAGCAGTATGGAATCCACCAGCATCCTGGTATACTCCGTTTTCGGATGCAGTATCACCTCATCCGTGATTCCCTCCTCCACGATCTTCCCCTCATTCATTACCAGAATCCGATGGCAAAAGGATTGTACCAATGCCAGATTATGGCAGATAAACAAATAAGACAGCCCATAAGAATCCCGAAGCTTCCAAAGCAGCTCCATGATCTGCTGCTGCACCGTCACATCCAAAGCTGAGGTTGCCTCGTCACAAATCAGGATCTTGGGCTGAATCGCCAATGCCCTGGCAATGGCTGCCCGCTGGCATTGACCGCCGCTTACCTGGTGAGGATACCGCAGCCCAAGCTCTGCCTCCAGTCCACACTGCTCCAAAAGCTCCCGCACCCGCGCCTTGACCTGTGCATTGGCAAGTCTTCTGTTTTGCAGGCTTTCTCCAATGCTGTCTCCCAGGGTCCGCCGAGGATCAAAAGAGCTTACAGGGTCTTGAAATACCATCTGGATATTCTGGTATGCGTCCCGCAGCTCTTTTCCCTTTGCTTTCGTTATGTCCTGTCCGCATAGACAGATGCTGCCTTCTGAGGGATTGATCAACCGGCACACCAGCTTTGCCAGGGTGCTTTTGCCGCTGCCCGATTCTCCCACAATGCCCAATGTCTCCCCCTGATTCAGCCGGAAGCTGATGTGATCAACCGCAGAAAAATCTCCTTTCCCCCGCACGGCATATTTTTTTGTCAGATCCTTCACTTCTAAAATCGGTTCCATCTATTTCCTCCGCAGCCTGGGAACTGCTGCCAGCAGACTCTGGGTATACTCCTTTTTCGGAAAGCACAGCACCTGCTTTGCCGGACCATATTCCACCACCCTGCCATCCTTTAGCACCAGCACCGTGTCAGCCATGGCAGACGCCACCCCGATATCATGAGTAACCAGGAGCATGGCCGTTTTAAACATATCCCTTAAACGAAGCATTTCCTCCACCACCTGCCTCTGTACTGCTGCGTCCAAGGCACTGGCAGGTTCATCTGCCAGCAGCACCGACGGCTTCATGAGCATGGCAATGGCAATGCCCACCCGCTGGTTCATGCCCCCGGACAATTCAAAGGGATAGCTGTCCCAGATTCGGCGGCTGTCAGGAAAATGCAGCTTCTCAAACAGCTCCAAAGCCATTTGTTCTGCTTCTGCCCGGGATATGTCTCCATGGGCAGCCATACTCTCATAGATCTGGCTGCCCATGGTGCGGATGGGACACAGGGAAGCCTTGGCGTCCTGAAAGATCATCCCGATTTTGGCGCCTCGGATCAAGCGCAGCTCTTTTTCCTTTAAATCCGGTATGTCCTTTCCCTGAAAAAAAATATTCCCGCCAGTTACCATGCCGCTGCTGCCAAGCAATCCCATTGCCGCCTTTAATAAGGTGCTTTTTCCGCTGCCCGATTCTCCCACAATACCCAGGATCTCCCCCGGATGCAGCGAGAAGCTGACATCATGGATGACAGCATGGCCATGAAAGGCTATCTCCACATTCCTGTACTGCAGCAATTCTTCCATTTACCATTCCTCCTGGTCAGGCTGTACCAGGCGCCAGCTCTGCGGTAATCTCATAATAATCACAGGGATGAGCCTCCAGCCCGGTGACACCGGCTCTGGAAATCATGTTCATTTTCAGATGGGAACAGAAAATGTAGGCATTATCGTCCAGAATGGTCTGCTGCATCAAAACTGCCAGTTCTTCTCGGCGGGCAGTGTCAAAGGTTTCTGCCAATTCCTGCCCCAGCTTCTCCAGCCTGTCGCTGTGATAATGGCCATTGTTTGCAGAAGACCGGTCCAGGCAATGGGTAGTAAAAAAATACTCCGGGTCTCCGGTAGGAGCCGTAACCATGGCGCTGGCATATACATCCCATGCGCCGGAATCCCTGCGCAGGCTGTTGTGGTCAGCAGTGCAGTAAACAACAACGGAAATGCCGATATCCTTTAAGGTGGCCTGGGCCGATTCTGCAAGCAGCGGCAGCTCCTGACGACTGGGGTAAGTCAGCCACCGTATCTCAAGCCTTTTGCCGTCCTTCTCCCGGATACCGTCGCCGTCGCTGTCTATCCATCCCGCATTCTCCAATACCTGCCTGGCTCCCTCCGGGTCATAGACTTCTGTCTGAACGGCATCGCCGCCAAAGGAAAGGTTGTCCGGATAAGCTCCGGCCGCCACATAACCATTGCCGTCCAGCAGCGTATTCACAAAGCTTTCTTTATCAATCCCCATTGCCATGGCTTTCCGCACAGCACTGTCCTGAATAACCGGGCTGTCAAAATTCATATGAACGAAAAAAGCCCTGCTGGTTGCGCAGCCTGATATGGTATAATCTTCATTTCGAAACAAGGGATAGCTGGCATAAGGCATTCCATAAGCCCCATCGATCTCACCGGACTGCAGCGCCATTGTCAGGGTATCCCCGTCAGAAATGGTACGCACAGTGATTTCATCAAAGCCCGGCTCACCATTCCAGTAATTTTCGTTTTTCACCAGCTCCAGCCGTTCACCGGAGATAAGAGATACCACCTTGTAGGGACCGGTGGCAGTCACTATACCGTCATCCGTGATCCCTGCCTGCATATCAATGATACATCCGTAAGGATCCGAAAGATAATTTAACAGAGCAGGCTTAGGTACCTGGGTCTTAATGGTCACAGTCTGTCCCTCGGCTGAAACCGTATCGATCATCAAGTCGCCCCGCGCCCGGTCATGGACCTCAATCAGATGCTCCAGACACTCCTTTACCGCCTCACCGTCCATCTTCCTGCCGCTGGTAAAGGCAACATCGTCCCGCAATGTAATAACCCAGGTCCGGTCATCCACATTTTCAAACCCTGCAGCCAGCCAGGGCTCCATCTCCATGGAATCAGAATAGCGAAACAAGGTTTCTCCCACACCATAGCGGATGCAGGCCCAGCCGGCATAGGTATGGTGCGGGTTTACATCCGGCTCCTCATTTTCCGGATTGAACGTGGTATCGCCAAATACAAAGATCTTTTTTTCTTCCTCTGCTGCCGCCTTCTCAGAGCCGCCGCAGCCTGCCAGAACACCAAGACCTAAGAAAAACGCCAGAATCCATGCTTTTGTGAATCGTTTCATATGTTTTCCTCCTTTACCGGCTGCCGCTGGAATCCAAATAATCCCGCATGGTATCGCCAAGAAGATTAAAAACTGCCACTGCCGTAAAAATCCCAATACCGGGGCCAATGACGACCCACGGGTAGGTCTGCAGCATGCTCCGCCCACTGCTCATCATATTGCCCAGCTCCGCTGTGGGCGGCTGTGCGCCCAGACCCAAAAAGGATAAGCCTGCCAGCTCCATAAGCATGGTGCCGATATCAAGCACGGCAGTGACTAAGACAGGGCCAAGGCTGTTGGGAAGAATATGCCGGAAAATGATCTGTACCGAAGAACCGCCTGCCAGGTGTGCGGCAGCAATGTAATCCAGAGTTTTTAGGGTCAGGGTCTGGCTGCGGGCAATCCGGGCATATTTAGGCCAGCTAATCACTGCCAGCGCAATAACCGCGTTTTTGATGCCTCCGTTTAACAATGCGGCGATTGCCATCGCAAATACCAGACCCGGAAAAGCCAGACACACGTCAGAAATGCGCATCACAGCCGAATCCAGAATACCGCCATAAAAGCCGCACAGCACTCCTGCTGCCGTTCCTGTCACGGTAATTATCGCGACAAGCGTCAGGGCAGAGGTAATGCTGGTTTTTAATCCCACCAGGATTCTGGAAAACATATCCCGTCCAAAGCGGTCGGTTCCTGCAGGATGAGCCAGACTAGGCGGCTGTAAGAAAATACCGGTATCCTGAAGATTGGGATCATAGGGGCAGAGCCGCTCCGCAAAAATAATCACCAAAAGCAAGGCAGCCGTCAGAGTCAGAAAAAACACAAGACGGGCTTTTACCCGATTTTTGTGAATCTTCTGTCTTCGAATCGTAACCGTTTCCGTGCTCATGGCTCCCTGCCTCCTTCCAGCCGGATTCTTGGGTCCAGGAAATGATAGGAAAGATCCGTGATCAGGTTCACACAGACGTAAATGACCGCCATCCACATAACATAAGCCTGAATCATAGGGTAATCACGCATATGGATGGCATCAACTGCCAGCCTGCCCACCCCGTCCCACAAAAAAATGGATTCCACAATCGCCGTTCCGCCCAGAAGACTGCCAATAGAGAGTGCCAATAAAGTAAGGATGGTCACAAGAGACGCCCGCAGAACACTTTTCGTCAAAATAACAGAAAAGCCTACGCCTCTTGCCTGTGCGCCGGCCACATAGCTTTTGCTCAATTCCTCCAGCACTGCGGCGCGTACCTGCCGCAGATATTTTGCCGACATGGCGACAGCCAGAGTAACGGCAGGCAGCGCCACGCTCTGTAATCCAACACCAGAGGCAATGACCGGAAAGAGCCTGAGACGAATCGCAAAAAAATACATCAGCAGCAGCGCCACAAAAAAATTAGGCATACTGTTGCCCAAAAAACTGCATAAACGAATCAGATAATCTGTAAATCGGTTCTGCCTCACTGCTGCCAGAACTCCCAGAGGGATGGAGACCACCACCGTAAGCATAATCGAAACGGCTGTCAGCAGCAGAGTCGCCGGAAGCTTGGACAGAAAAACAGGAAGAACCTTCTTTCCGGAAATATAGCTGGTTCCCATATCTCCATGAAACAGCCTTCCCAGCCACACAGCATACTGGGTCAAAAACGGCTTGTCCAGCCCCAGCTCCATCCTGACCCTTTCCATAACCTCCTGGGAAAGCGCCATGCCTGTATTCTCCATTTTCTGAAGCACCGCATCACTGCCCGCTAACCGCATCATAGCAAAAGACAGGAAGGTGATCACCAGCAAAATGGGAACGATCTGCAGCAGGCGCTTTATTACATAGCTTCGCATGGGTTCTGATCTCCTTTCCGTATGCTTGCCTTTTCTGTATGTTTCTTTCAATACCAGATCTTCTGCTCCTTTCGGGCCTCTATGAGAAACATGGGCGTGGAAGCATTGTTGATCCGTTCCTCTCTGGTCCATACCCGCTTCCATATCTCTGTATCTGCAAACGCTTCCATCCCAAGCTCCTGCAGCATATCCAGATCCCACTCCGGACGTTTTCTGGCAGACAGAGGGGCCTTCCGAGCAATGGCTTCCATGGCAGCCACATCTGTTCCTTCCGTTTCATCCCCCACCTTGGAATTTACAATATTCTCCCGATCCTGCAGATGTCCCTTCCTTGCAGCCTCGTCGTAAAGATAACGATACCACCCGGCATCAAAATTCAACAGCAGGCCGCCCTTTTTTAGCACCCTGCTCCACCGGGCATACGCCTTCTTTGGATGGCGCAGGTTCCAGGTCAGATTCCTTGTCACCAGCACGTCAAAGCTGTTATCCGGAAAATCCAGCTCCTCTGCATTCATCTGATAAAAAGAAATGTCAGACGCCAGACTGCCTGCATTTTCCTTTGCCGCTTTCAGCATGGAAGCCGTGTAGTCCACAGCAGTCACACGATAGCCCATTTCTGTCAGAATAATGGCAAAAAAGCCTGGACCTGTACCTACATCCAGCACTTGAAGCTGATCTGGCGTTCTTTCCGGAAACCGGGCGGCAATCCGTTCGGAAATAATGCTGCCCCAGACAATACGCTGCCGGGAGGCCAGCTCTCCTTGATTGACCTCCAAATAGCCGGGAGTACGTTCTGTCCAGTAATGAATGTTCTCCTCCTCATAGCTTGCAAACCTTTGCATGCTTCCTCTCCTCCTTTTTGTCAGGCGTCTGCAAGGCTCAAAATCCCGCAAAGCCTCTGACCGCTTTGGCTTCTGCATCTGCTAGTGCCTCTCATTTTACCGCATAAATTCCAAACATCGGCGCAGTGCGCAGATCAAAGCTGCCAAGTACACGCCTTCCTGTACTGATATCCGTTTCACACCTTTGAAAGCCGGTTGCCAGCAATACCTTTTGGTCCCATTGGGGACGTGATTTCCTGCTGATTTCCATGGACAGCGTAATCAACCGGTTTTCCTCTTCCATTTCTCTGGTCATACCCATATGGCCATAGGGACTGTCAGCAGCAACCTGGCTGTTCTGGAGATTTTCGCTTCGCACATGTTCCCCATAAGCAGCGTCAAAATTTAAAAGAACACCTCCCTTTCGCAGAACCCGATACCATTCTCTGTAGGCTTTCTCCGGCTCCGGGAGAGTCCACGTCAGATTCCGGCTGACTACCACATCAAAGCTTTCCGGCTCATAGCTTAGACTCTGTGCATCCATCTGCCGGAAACAAATGGAAAGACCCCGTTCCTTTGCAAGAGCGGCCGCCTCTTTCAGCATGGCAAAGGTCAGGTCGATTCCCTGCACACGATGCCCTTTCCCAGATAAAAGAACAGCAAAAAATCCGGTTCCTGTCCCCACATCCAGAATGTCCAAGCTTTTTCCTTTCGGCAAATATGCTTCCATCTCCTTAAGCCACCGGACGCCCATATCATTTTCCAACTCATTCTTACGGATCTGTCCAAAATCATGTGCCCGTCGGGTCCAGTATTTTTTAATGCGTTCCTCCATCCTATGTTTCCAATCCCCTCTGTATATGATTCATCCATCCTGTCATTTATTCTCTTACCTCCAGATCTACAGATACCGTTTTATAGTATTTTTTTAATTTTGTCAGAATTGCTTTGCGATGCTTCAGCAAAAGCGCAAACTGCGGCTCCGGTATCTGCAGCCTTCCATGGCCGTTCTGGGAACGGACACGGAAATCCGTAAAGCCAAGAGAAAACAGATAGCTTTCCGCATCCTCTGTTGCAGACAGTTTATCCCCTGTGATTTCCTCACCAGTGGGAATCCTTGTGGCAAGACATGCATAGGCAGGCTTGTCCCAGGTAAACAGCCCTGCCTCCTTTGAAAGCCGACGCACCTGTGATTTTGTCAGTCCGCATTCCCGCAGCGGAGAAAAAACAGACAATTCTGCCAATGCCCGCATCCCCGGACGATCGCCTGCCTCATCAGAAGCATTGGTTCCATCCAGAAGCACAGAAAAGCCGTCGGATTCTGCCGCTTCCGTAATTGTACGAAACAATGCCCTTTTACAGTAATAGCAACGGTCTGACGGATTTTCCCTCACACCTGGAACAGAAAGTATGTTTTGATTAAGAATCCTCATTTCCGCTCCAAGTTCCCTTGCCAGCCGCTTGGCATCGTCCAATTCAAACCGGGGCTGAAACTCAGATTTTACATAATAGGCCCTTACTTCCTTTGCATACTGTTTTGCTGCATATAACAAATATGCCGAATCCACGCCGCCGGAAAAAGCAACCGCAGCCCTTGGATGACACGCAAAAAATTCCTGCAGCTTCAAAGCATCACCTCATTTCAAAAAAGTAAAGCACACAGATCCCCTTCTGAGGATGTGTGTGCTTTCTAAGCATACCATTCACGCAATATTCAAATTTTATGGATTGAAAAAGTTCAATGCTTCTGCATCAGTAAAGGCAGCTTCCTGCTGTCTTAATAGTTATACAACATTGAAACAAAAAAATCAAGCTCTAGTTTTACTCGGTTCCATCTCTGCGCCATCATAGGTTACTGTTCACGGGGACATCTTTTTACCCGGCTCCGCCGGACAAGAAGCATCGGGTGTCCATTCGATGTGGAAAACTGGACGAAAATAGTCTTACAAGCACATCTTCCCTGAATCCTTTCCCTAAGCCTCATCTGTACCGTTACGCCGAAGTCTCAAAAGCCTGCAGCCACAGGTTTATTGATGCCATGGCAGATCGTCCCTGTTAAATCTGTACGGCAGGAAATCGCCTTTATCATGGTTTCCCCTGCCTTACATATGCCCGTATCACGCCGATTTTTTCATTCCTGATGGGACGTATCCTGTACGCTCCGGCTTTTGCGGGTACTATGAACGTCTCGGCGTAATGAACCGTAAAAGGTTCAAAAGCGCCTGATGGGCTTTCCACAACGGCTTCCTTCCCCTCCGCCAGGTTCAGCATATTTACAGTATCTCCCGGAGTGATGACAGCTTCGTTCGTGATCCAGTACCTTCTTGTCTCGATAAACTCCAGAGAGTGAAGGCCCGTGTGTTCCTCTGTATAGTCCTCATTTTCCTCCACCGTGTATACTGCATTGACCAGATTTTCTTTCACCCACTGAGTTCTTCTGTCCCATTGAATCACCTGTTTTCCGTGGTTTAGATGCACTGGTCTGGGCCTGCCGTCCAGCCCTACCCTGTCCCAGTCCCACAGCTTAAAGGTGAAAATATACGGTGTGGCACTGATCTCCAGCACCATGGCATTGGCGCCGGAGCAGTGGCAGGTTCCTGCCGGAATCAGGAAATGGTCGTGCTTTTTGGCTGGGAATTTATTGACATATTTCTCTGCATCAAAGGAACCCTCCCCTCTATGGGCTTTCTCCAGGTCTTCAAACATGGAAGCCGGCTCAGCTTGGTCTGTCAATCCCAGATAGACGCAGGCATTCTCACCTGCATCCAAAATATAGTAGCTCTCATCCTGGGTGTAGGTCATTCCAAACTGCCTGTGTATGAACTCCGTCAGGGGATGGACCTGAAGGGAAAGGTTCTGACCACCCATGGTATCCAGCAAATCGAAGCGGATAGGAAATTCTGCACCGAACCTGGCAAATACCTGCTCCCCCAGCAGTTCCTTTGGCTGATACAGCACAAGATCCATAGCGGGAATCTCCAAAATTCCGTTTCCAAAGTCCAGAAGCAGAGAATTTTCTTCTGGTACGCCGTCAAAACTCCAGGCATAATTGGGTTTATCCTGACTCAGCCCGCAGACCTCCTTCATCCACTGGCCTCCCCACACTCCAGGATCAAAATAGGGCACTGTTCGGAATGGCTGAAGGGTCAGCTGCCGCAGGCCCGTGCGGACACCGTCCCCCGGCGCCATGACCGGCTCGCCCTTTCTGTTGGTATCCAGAAAATAATCTACTTGGTCAAAGATACGCATCTTATACTTGTCGGCAATCCGCCACTCAATAAAGAACGCCCTTTTGTATTTTATCAGCGGGTCTTCACCGGTGTTGGAACAATTGTAATTAGGCATTCCGCTGCGGTAACGCAGCTGTATCTCCCATCTGGCCATATCCAGATAGACCAGAATATCCGCCTTTGCTGCCAGCGCAGCCCCGAATCCATAGACCACAGTAAGCCCCTTTGCCTCTTTTGCACGGTTTTTTACCTTTTCCAGAGCCTTCAGATCCATCAGATCTTCAATCTCTCCATAATACATCCTGCCAAACACGCGGTCATCTGTCAGATGATATTTCAGATGCTCTGACAGTACCTCCTCTGGCCAAAAGGCTTCTTTCATGCAGATCACCCTATCCGGCCGCAGCAGAGCAACCGCCTCTAAAACCTCCTCATCCCATACTCCCGGATAGGTATCAAATACAATCCAGTAATCCCTCCTTTTACTGTCCTCATAAGTTTTGCGGAGTTTTTCCATGATCGTGTCATAGCCTTTCATGGCTCCTTTGCCCCACCCTTTTACAGGCACGGAAGGATACTTATTATAGCTGCCTGTCATTGTTCTTCCCTCTCTGTCTTCTAAGGCTCATATTTTTCCCAAAGCTTTGGATAATCCAAAGGTCTGGCTACAAATAAAAACAAATCCTTATTTTCCTGAAACTGTGTATATATGGGTATGCCAGGCTTTAGCCCAAAGTCCTCATAGGCTCTCGCCCTCTTTTCAACCAGCTTTCCTCCCTGGTAAGACGGATTAGGTTTCCACCAAATCCCGTCTCTGCCCACTTTCGGAAAATATGCAATTCCGTTATGCCTTCTGATCTCCTCGTATCGAAACCCGTAATCACGGACGCACCATGCCCCAAAGGTCATGTTATGTTTCACATCTGGGTTGACTGTCGCATGAACCCATCCGGGAGGTACGATCACCACATCCCCCGCCTCAGCATACACGGCATAACACCGTCCCGGATTATCTTCGTCAGATTGCTGTATATAGATCACAGCCCTTCCTTCCCAGATCTCATACACTTCCGGTGTGGATGCGCCGCAGGAACGGCTTATGGCGTGAATGTGTCCCTGAGAACGGACAGGCTCCTGTCCGATGACCCCTGCTGCATAGGTCACAGCGCCAAAAAGCAGATTCCGGTTTTTCATGGAAATTCTGTCCTCTTCATTCCCAATATCCATGACAATAGCATACAATTCTTCAGGTCCGTCACAATTTTTGTCCTCCAGAGAGTGTCTGATATCTTCCAGCCTTCGAACCTCCTCCTTCGGTCCAAATACACCCTGACCATAGGAAAAACCAAGAGGCTCTTTTGTCGCCTCAATCTGCAAACCAGGATAAAAGGTCATAGATTTCCTCCTCTTGCAAGTTATTTGATATATTGTTATAACATTATATTATTATATTCGATTTGTTTTGTCAACTTCTATTTTAATTTTTCGCTCTTATTTCCGCTGCCCTCAGGTCTTCCTTAATGTCACATAATATGCATACCGATCCGAACGGTAATAGGACATGGTATACTCCAGCATCCTTCCATTCTCCATATAGGATCTCCGAATCCGCCGAAGCACCGGCATGGTCTTTGAGATATTCAAATGTTCCCTTACCCATCCCTCCGGCATCATGCAGTCAAAGCATTCTTCCACATATTCCGGCATAAAGCCCTTCTCCTGAAGAGTTTCATAAACACTGCCAAAATATAGACTGTCATTCAGAATAAACTCACACTCTAGTGCAAAATAGGATACAAACAGGACAATGGGATTCCCATCCCCATTGCGAACCCTCTCCAGACGGTATAATTTTGCTCCTGCCTCCACTCCAAACAGGGACGCAAGCTTTTCATCCGCCTCTGCCAGTTCTATGTGGGCATAGGATGTAGACGGAACGATTCCCCTGTCCTTCATCTCGTCAGTAAAGCTTTTGATCTGGGACAGGTACTCCTCAATCCGCTCCTGGTATACCACAACCGTTCCCACCCCCCTTGAACGTTTCACCATCCCGTCCTTCTCCAGCTCCTGTATGGCCTGTCTGGCGGTGATCCGGCTGACATTATACATTTTCTGCAGCTCCGTCTCACTTGGGATAATCTCATTATAAAGATAATCCTTACTCACAATCTTTCTCCGCAGTATCTGACTGATCTGCAAATAAAGCGGCGGGGCTCCGCGGTTCGTATCAAGCTTATCCATACTGGCCTCCTTCTAATGATTATAACAATATAATAATATATCTATATAGAAAAAGTCAAGTCCGCCACATTATGCGCCGATTTTCAAGAAAAATATGCATTTCTTCGAAGTGAGGATTCCAATGAAATGAAAAAATATATTGGAGACATTTCTTTCAAAACACTTAGCTCTACTTTAAAAGAATTAGAAGCAGACCAGTCAGTACACAGAAAAGAATACTCCCAAATTCCGCCAAAGGTAGAATACAGCCTAACGGAACGTGGTAAATCCTTAATACCAATTCTCGATGGAATGTGCGAATGGGGAGATAAAAACAGTTTCTTAATTGCGGCAAGGCTGTCTGCCATATTTGCAATCCCCACTTGCTCCTCTATGATGAAAACCGCTGTACCCGCTGCCAGACCTGTGTCCTGACCTGTTAACTTTTGAACATTTGATTGATACAAATCCCAACAGCGGGCTTGTTATCCGCCCCCTTACACCTAAACTTGAAACAAAAATATTTTTAATCCGGAAAAAATGAAAGCAGAATTTTTTGCTGGTGGTCTCTCCGTTTTCTCACCCCATATTCACATATTTCCTGTTATTTCTGCTCCTCCACCTCAATCTTGCGAATTCTTCTGGTGCGGATTTCCTCACAGACTTCCCCTATAAAGCTGTCCAGCGGCTTCTGACCCTCATCACCCAGATAACGGCTTCTCACGGAAACTACGCCATCTTCCTGCTCCTTGGCGCCCACCACCAGCATATAAGGTACCCGGTCTAAGCGGGCCTCACGAATCTTATAGCCCATTTTCTCCGAACGCTGGTCTGCCGAGCAGCGGATACCATTGGCTTTCAGCTTTTTTTCCACCTGAGCCCCATACTCATGGAATTTCTCGGAAATGGGAATGACCCGTACCTGCTCCGGGCACAGCCAGGTGGGGAACAGGCCGGCATATTTCTCAATCAGCCATGCCAGCGTTCTCTCATAGCATCCCATAGAGGTTCTGTGGATAATGCAGGGACGCTTCTTGTCACCGTTCTCATCAATATAGTACATGTCAAACTGCTCCGCCAGCAGGGCGTCCCACTGGATGGTAATCATGGTGTCTTCCTTGCCATACACGTTTTTGGCATTGATATCCACCTTGGGTCCGTAGAAGGCCGCCTCTCCCACATCCTCCACAAAAGGAATGTTTAACTCCTGAAGCATGTTGCGGATATGGCCTTCCGTCTCCTCCCACACCTCCGGCTCACCGATATATTTCTCCGTATTCTCCGGGTCTCGTTTGGACAGATGATAGGTTACATCCTCCTCCACTCCCAGCACCTGCAGACAATGCTGAGCCAGGGCAATACAGTCCTTAAACTCCTTCACCATCTGATCCGGTCTTACGATCAGGTGTCCCTCAGAAATCGTAAACTGGCGTACCCTGGTCAGACCGTGCATTTCACCGGAATCCTCATTGCGGAACAAGGTAGAGGTCTCACCGTAGCGCAGAGGCAGATCACGGTAGCTGTGCTGCTCCGCCTTATACACATAATACTGGAAAGGACAGGTCATGGGACGAAGGGCAAATACCTCCTTATCCTTGTCCTCATCTCCCAGCACAAACATCCCTTCCTTATAGTGATCCCAATGACCGGAAATCTTGTACAAATCGCTTTTGGCCATCAGCGGAGTCTTGGTGCGGACATAGCCCCACTCGTTGTCCTCCAAATCCTCAATCCACCGCTGCAGTTCCTTGATAATAATCACGCCCTTGGGCATCAGAAGAGGCAGCCCCTGACCGATCACATCTACCGTGGTAAACAATCTCATCTCACGGCCCAGCTTATTGTGATCCCGCTTCTTGGCCTCCTCCAGCATATGCAGATGTTCTTCCAGCTCCTCCTTGGTGCCGTAAGCTGTTCCGTAGATACGAGCCAGCATCTGATTCTTCTCGCTGCCTCTCCAGTAAGCGCCGGAGGAGGAAATCAGCTTGAATGCCTTGACTCCCTTGGTGCTCATCAGATGAGGGCCTGCACACAAATCTACCCAATCTCCCTGAGTATAGAAGGAAATCTCTGCATCCTCAGGAAGATCTTCAATCAGTTCCACCTTATAAGGCTCATTCTTCTCCTTAAAAAATGCAATGGCCTCATCTCTGGACTTGGTGAATCGTTCAATCCTGGATCCCTTCTTAATGATTTTCTTCATCTCTTTCTCAATGGCATCCAAATCCTCCCTGGAAAAAGGAGCGCTCTCAAAATCATAGTAAAACCCTGTATCAATGGAAGGCCCAATGGTCACTCTGGCATTGGGGAATAAGGTCTGCACCGCCTCTGCCAGTACATGGGAAGCTGTATGGCGCAGAACAGCCAGTCCCTTGGCATCTTTTGATGTAAGAATATTCAGCCGGCAGTCATGGTCCAGTATGGTGCGCAGATCTGCTACCTCACCGTTCACCTCACCGGCACATGCCGCCCGGGCCAGCCCCTCACTGATATCACAGGCAATATCAATGATAGATCTGGCTTCGGAGTATTCCTTCGTTGATCCGTCTTTTAAAGTAATAATCATATTTCTTTTCTCCCTTTCTGATAAAATTTTTTTAATAAACAAAAGGTCTGCCCCCTCCATATCCAGTCCCTCTGCCTTACAGTATCTCACTTCCGGAATCTGCCAGAATATCTTTGCCAGAGAATGGAGATAGCCAAATCCGTGGTCCTTCCCGGGAATATATCTGCCAGTGATAGTGACATAGGTCCGTTTCTTCGCCTGACACATGGTGCGGTACTGTCCGTTCGCCTGGAATCAAAGGTGATACCCTGTGTACATACCAGCTCCAGGTATGCATGAAGGGCAGCCAAAATACTGTAATTCCAAAAAGGTGCCGCAATTAATATTTCCTCTGCTTCCCGGAACTGCTTTGCATAATCAAACAGGGAAGCTGCAAAATCATGGCTGGCAGCCCCCTGATTATACTGTTACAGATGTTTTCGATCCAGAACACAGACCTCCGGATCACCTATGCCGATTTCCTCCACTGCTCCTTTGTACTGATTCAGAAAATCCTCTGTCAGCTTCCTGGTACGTGACCCCTCTCGGTAACAGGCATTTATAAACAGTAATCCCATTGTATGAACTCCTATCTTCTTTTATTTTATAAACTATGTTTCCGCTATTTTATCACCAAACAGGATTTTACTCAAGGACAAAAAGAAAAGCAAAAAGAATCATCCCTCCAGTATCTTCAAGTCAGCAAAAGCTCATTTAAGCGAATTCTGCTTTTGCCCGTGAACAATAACAGGCTTTTCAAACGCCGAACCCGATCCTAAATCATGGATTGAACATTTTCAGTTGTTATAAAATCAATCAAGTCCAAAATTCAAATCAGCATGTTATCAGTGGTATTGATTGGCCAAATTCTGATCGGGGTCATCACATCCTTATTTCCAGCAGTGCAAGGCGACCGTTAAGCCCTGCATCTCCGACATTATGAGCGACGGCCGGCGACATCGCAGAGAATGCCCGTCAGACCATGAAGGCTGCTGAGGATGCGGGGAATTTTGTGAACCAGGCCGGCGCACAGCTGGGAACCTGCCGCAGAGCCTCCATGGAGTTTTCCAGGCAATTGCCTAAAAGCACCGTCATATCTATGGGATCAATACTGCTTCCCTTTAAAGCCACACTCCAGTTTACCGAAACTTCCTCCTCCCCGGCCTGGGCCAGATAATGCCCCAGAACGCTTTCTACCACCGGGTCGCCGCACAGCTTATATTCCTCCGGCTGGTCATAAACCGCGCCGTACTTTTTTAAGTAGTCCGCAATCTCTGCCTGTTTGCCCTGGGCGTTGAGAGCTCCTAAAGTGACGATATGGCGACGCATATCATGGCGCAGCCGACTCGTCTCCTCTACCCGGCTGCTGATCTGCTGATACTGCATCTGATAACTTTCCAGCTGTCTAAGGGCGGCGTCAATCTCCTGGAAAAAGATATAGCAGGCAATCATATCCGTCACCGTCATAGCCCCGATGACCACGGACATCTCCGGCTGTATTTCATAAGGCGGATAGTAGGTCGCCCCGCAGAACAAAAGAAAGACAACGCATATATAGCTTAAGCCCCGCTGTGTCTGCCGTTTATCCAAATCAGGCAGGTTTTCCCGCAGGATATGGCGGAGAAAATACCACACTAACGGCCAGGTCATTACTGTGGATGCCAAAAGACACAGATCAAAGGTCAGACTTCCGCATTCTGCATTGATCATCTCCAGATAACGCTCTTTCAGGATCAGGTAAGCAAACACATTGCTCATGGCATTGAGAAGATCGGCGTAATGGAGCATAATCACTGCCACCAGAAGTTTCCGGGTGCCCGGCGTGCGTACCATGGTTACCCAGAAGAAAAAATAGACAGCCAGCACAGCCGCCAGGGCAAAATCACGGGCAGCAATATTCCGCTGTCCGCTTACGCTGAACACCGGACTGGCTGCGGCCAGCGCCACACCGGCTAAAAGCATATAAGCTGTCGAAATCAGCCATCCCGTCCTGCGGCTGACGGCCAGTTCCCTGTCCTCAAAAGGGGTCAGCATCAGCATGGCTATGGGAATGGTCTGAAACCACCTCATCAGGAGAAATAAGGGCTCAATCATCTCTCCTCCTTCGCCGCATTCATCTTGCGGAACAAAAAATCACTGTAGCGGTTCTGTACCTTTGACCGTTCCCGCCGGCTGATCTTTACAATGGGAAACTGAACCTGCTTCCCACGGCCCACTGACAGCTCCAGCATCCGTATGGACTGCTTCTGTTGGATAGTTGGAATAGGTGACTTAGAAAATATCCATTATTCAAGGGTTTCCAGTGCCCCTATGAATTTGTAATGGATAGTAAGTCGTTGAGTTTTCTGCCCGTCAACTTCTACGGGTTCAGAAACAAGAATTTTTTCTATAAGTTGATTGATTATCTTGAAATTGAGTTCCGTTATTCCTGCATAACCGCTTATCTGCTCCGCAAACTGCTCAATGGAAGATAACTGCTCTTTGTCTGCTATGGCACTTTTTTCAAGTTCCTTTATCTTGGCTGTCAGTTCTTCTTGCTCGCTGTCAAATCGTGCCGACAACATCTGAAAACGCTTTTTGGTCAACAGTTCCCTTGTCAAATCCTCGTACAGTTTGGCATACAGGTTTTCTATTTCCGACACTCGCTGTTTACATTGCCTTAGTTCCTTTTTCTGCTGTTCCTTATCTGCCGACAGTTGGAGATTAAGACGCTCCGCAATTTCCGTTACCATTGCTTTCCTGTCCGTCAGTGCCTGTCCTGCGTGTTTCTGAATGTCCGCAAGCACAACTTCGTGAACCGTCCTCGCCTCAATGGTGTGTGCCGAACAACCCTCTTTCCCAAACTTACGGTATTTGGTACAGCAGTAGAAAGTCTTGTCCAGTACGTTGTTCCGCTTTCTTTTCTGCTCGACTTTGACAAGCATGGCACTCCCACAATCGGCGCATTTTATAATCCCTCGGAAAATGTTGTCATATCCGCTTGAACTTTCCCCGATAACGGGCGGTCTGCTCTCCAAAATCTTCTGTATGGAATTTGCTTTGAAGTTGATGCAAGAATATCTAGGCATAGATGCTTAATATAGCTACATCCGAAGAAAAAATTTAACATACTTTTAGGACTCCCGCACTTTATAAGTAAATCAAGATATGTCGCAACATAAGAAAAGAGCCTATATGAAGCCCTTTTCGCGTTATATTATTATCTGTTTTTAACTTTTGGATTAGATGTAAGATCACCACCAAACCAATAGAAAACGACATTTTTTTAGTTGACGAAGAAGCATTTCCTCCATATAATTAACCCATACAACCAAATAGCTGATATAAAACAAACATGGCAGGAGGATACCCCCATGAAATACACCTTATACCGTTCCTTTGGAAATTTGGATAATGATGTCAGGAAGCACGAGCTGATCGCTGTGGAATACGGGCCGGATATCAACGCAGTCACAAATGACCTTGTCCGAGACGTAACCGACGACCTGGCTGAAATGCCGGAATATGCTGGATGTGAAACAACTTCTTTTATTCCAGAACCTGTGCAGCCTTTCCGTAAAGTAAAGTATTACAACTATGTAATGACATGGCAAATAATCCCGCCCAATGCTCCGCAAAATATCCTCATTGAATACGGTGTTATTGAGGATAATGGATAGTGGCAAGTATACACGAATACCACTATCTGATTCAATCGAAAAAGCGAAGCTACCCATAATTTGGTATGCCAGCAAGCATATCACCATCAGACTGCGTTAGTGAATTCTGTCTACTATTTCAGCTTTTTCGACTGCGCAGAACTGCTCTTTGGTAATTTGCTTTTAAGAAGTGAATATGGAATCATCGAAATACGGAAAAAGGCTGTTTCAGCAGTCTTTTTCCCCGTTTTGTTGTCTATTCGTTCTGTTTTTAAAGTTTTGTCTGATAGCATGGAGTTTTGCTTGATAGTAGCCGACTTTTTCCTACGAGTATATACTAACAGGCAAAACAGCCTCAGAACAAAAGTTCGCACCCTCATTAATGAAAAAATGCCCTTAAAAGCACACGAAAATAATGTAACTTTGAATGCTATATAGTGCCGAAAGTGCCGTGTTTTTACGGGCTTTCTCGGCTTTCCGTGTCCGTATTTGCCGGGGAAGGAGACACCGTTGGAAGCTAAAGTTATCGCCCCCCCCCAAAATTCCTATCGTTAATAATTGCACCAAAACTCATGCTTGAGTACGTTATATCAAATTGTGGTATGCAAGCCAGTAAGACCGTGTTCCGACAAATATCTACACATCTATAAGAAGCACTTTTCTGCAACTATGTTATTCCCCATTCCCTATCTGATTTAGCATCTTTACCAATATTTGAGGAAGCGGCACTCCAAGCCGATTTATATTCTTTAATATAGCAAGCCCTTCATTTGAAATGTAAAACAGAATAACTGTCGTCCGAATTGCATAGTTGCTTTCAATGATTGTGCCTGCAATGTTGGAAACAATCACCAAAATAAATATCGCCGCTTTCTTAAACATATTCTTTAGCAAAAACACATTGGAACGCTTCTCCTCCCCCACGATCACAAGAAGCATTTCTGCTATGTAATTTATTACCATAAATACAATCAGCGCAGAAAGAAATTTATCAACCCCTCCCAATAATTGAATAATGTAGTCTGCCATATCCATTCCATCCTTTCTCACAATAATCCAAATATCATCTACATGGCCTGTCCATATCCTGTTTACATACATAAAATAGCCAGAACAAATTATCTGGCAGGGTTTATCCCCTGTCCCAATAATCTGCTCTGGCTATTAGTGACTGTCCTATATGACGCCCTGTTGCTCAGTCAGCAAACACTACCTTATACATTTACCACCATCTTATAAACTTCTCTTTCCTGCAAAGTTGGTTCCGCAGTCATTTTATCATAATCCACCAGTAAAAAAGTATGGCAATTGCCACATTGAATAGAGGATTTTCCCGCAGCATCTTCATACGCTACAATCTTCCCCTTTCTACAGCAAGGACATTTGATTACCCCTTTGATTTTTATCCCTTCCATTCATAACACCTCCTCAATTAAATGGCAGTTCTTCGTCAATGCCATCTGGTATGTTCATAAAGCCATCCGCATTGTTTCTTTTAGGATTTAAATACCTATCAATCAAACTTTTTGCTGATTCAGATATTACAAAATCTGATTCATGCAATTTGACAGATTTAAAAAGTTCATCGCATTTTCCTTTCAATGCGTTACTCTTATCATAAAAAGTTGAACATATTAAATCCAAGTCTGTTGTATCATAATTTGAACTATAATTCTCTCCACCTGTATAATGATACAGTTCATATCCCTTTTCACCGAATTGATTTTCAAGTGGCAAAAGATAAATTTCGCCTATGCTGGTTTCCGCGGAAAAAATGTCATCCGTAAGTCCTATTGCCTTTGTTTCATTTGCATACCCGTCTGGAGCGTACTGATACCGCTTTGTTCCATCTAGTCCGCCTTCCTCCGATTCCCTGAAAAATATTCCTACATAATTTTCTTGTTTATTACCTTGATTGTTCCAATGAATTGTCGCTTCATCAGTCTCCTGCTTCAATTTCTTAAAAAAAGCAATTACATCACACAAAGATTGGGTAGGAATCTGAAAATCAATATTTAAAAGATCATCGACATTAACTTGAAAAATCGCTGATATTTTCCAAACAATATCCACAGATAATCTTTTCTTTGAATCCGGATTCACTGTTCTGGAAACATACCCCGCGCTCACGCCTAACAGTTCCTCAAGGTCAGAAATCCGCAGGCCATGCATCTTTAGCAAATAATCCAGATTACTGCTTAAAAACTTAGAATCGTAATTTTCCTGTGCATTGATAAACTCAGTAATATGTTTTTTCTGCTCCTCTAACTTATGTTCCATCTCCACAATTCCGCTCTCTAGTTTAGGTGTTTCTTCATCATCCAATTCCAAATCTAACTGTAACGAACTGATTTTTTTTGTCAGTTCCTCAAAATTCCGTTTTGCCAGTCCATAGTCTTTAAATGATTTAATCGGATGAACTTTGATTTCTTCATTCATACTAATTCCTCCGTCTCGTCCAACTGACCATAGAATATCACAGTCCATTTTTATTGTCAATAGTTCAAATTGATTATTTTATTGAATTATTGATTGTTCCATTTTTGTCTCTTGACCATTCTTTTCAATAGTCGCAAAACATTCTTTTATATCCCCCATATTCAACAGCGTTTTTCCACAAACAGGCGAAACTCTAAACTTTCACGGAAACCCTTATACTATCAGCGGCATCAAAAACGCAAAAAAGAGAGATCCACCAGCCACTTCGATGAACCCCTCTACGCCCAATAATCTTAATAGAAAGCGTAGCTTTCTATTGATTTTAAGCCATTCTTCAATACTTTTGCCTGTTAATACCCAAATTCCTACGGCATCAATTGGAAATAGCCGCCTGTGCCGCTGTTAAATTTTGTTCAGGGATATCAGCACACACCCTCGCATTATGATTCAAGCCCAAGCCAACCCTTTACCGTTTCCACAGCATAGCCAACCGCCTGGGCTATCTTATCTGTATCAAGTCCCATTTCATACAATTTTCCAGCCGCTTCCCTGGCCTTCTTTAATTCCCCATCCCGTTCAGATTCTTTTCTCATTTCCTGAATCGCTTGGCACACATTAACCACCTCGTCTTCTTCATCATATTTTATGCCCGAATTTGTGATTGCTTCAATCACATCTGCCGCCCTACGCTCCACTTCCCGGAAACGCCTCTCATTGGCCGACAGTACCCTGCTTAAGTTTTCCTTATCTTTCGAATACTTGATGAACAGCATAACCTCCCGCATGCTGGACTGGAATTTCATAATCTCCTCATCCGCCATCTGCGCCGGTGCAATCAGCCGCACATGGTAATTGTCCATGCAGGCAAGCACCTCCGGTTCTGACACATCCATCATCTCAAAGAGGCTCAACAGCCCATCCCACTCTTCCGAGCCGAAAAATACAGTCACCGTGATAGATGGTACCAGCCTGTCTTCCACCCAAAAACCGCTTAAGAATTCACCTGCGCTTGGTGTTTTCCCGCCTTCTTCAGCAAACGCTTCCCCCTTCTCTTTTTTCCGCTTCATTTCTTTCCGGTGCGACTTTGCCGCATCTTCCACCTGCCCTGCGTATTCCAACGCATCATAGAGATTGTTCTTAACAGGCATAGCATAATGGATTTCAGCCTGGTTCTCCGCGCCGTAAAGGACATATTCCATCTTCCCATCCGTCATTGCCGCATACAGCTTCTGCACATCACGGAATTTCTGGACGGGAACCACTGCGCCGTCCGCACCGTATGGCAGCACTATCTTCGTGGAATCACGCTCCGTGAGCTGCTCCGGCAGGATCACCTGCCGCCCACCGTAAATATAGTAATTAAAAATATCGGCAAACACGCCTGCATCTTTTACATAATCCTTTGTGATTGTATATGCTCTCAATGGCATCTACCGCCTTTCTCATGAATGGCAGACATCCCATCAGATTCCCGTTTCTGCCATGGTTCCATTATACTAAAGCATCTACTTTTTTCAAGCGTATCTGAGCTTCTTCGATAACGTTCTGAGGGGTCAGATTGGACAAGGGGAGGGGTCAAAACCGTGACCACAGGGGTCACATTCACAGCCATAGGGGTCAGACCTTTAGCCGCAGGGGTCAAAACAGCCACAGAGGGGTCAGACTTGTGACCACTGTGGTCGTCTGTAACCGCCTCTCCCGTGCTGCCCTGGCACAGCCCTAAAACCAAACAAGGGATTCCAGCAACACCCAATGTGCCGGAATCCCTTGTTTTCAGCGGTTTTCCCGATATTCTGTTTTTGCCCTTTGTATCAATTAAGCGAGTTTTATTTCAACGTAGAACTGGCAGTTCAGAAAACCGTTGCGCTTTGCGTAATCTTTCAGCATGGTTTTCTGTGTGCTGATACTCATGCTCTCGTTGTTCGTGCCGTCATCTTTGGAAAGCCTGCAATATAAAGCAGTGATTTTGTCGTTATTCAGTTTTGCCCTTTTCATGTCGTCCTCCTTGATGAAAAGGGACTTCCTCAACTCCTATTATACTATATTCCCTTTTCCGTTTCCAGTGCTAATCTGCTGACATTCCTTTGTCTGCAATGCAACCGACAAGATACGGTTTAACTCGTCCTCGTCATAGCGGTAGCAGTCGGGGAAATACTTTACGATAATACCGCCCATGATATACTTGTGGTGGTTCTCAGCTTTTCGCTTTTTCTCGTTCTGCTTTTTCTTCTCGTTGGCTACACGCTGTTGCGCCTGTTTCAATGCCTGCAATGCTTTTTCTAAGTTTTTGCTTGTATCATTCTTGCTCTCAATCATTTCTGATACCTCATTCTTTCTGTGCTGTGTTGATAGGTTCTGAAAATAAAAAAGGTAGCGGATTGTCTGTTAAGATAATCGCTACCTAAAGGTAAACAATATTCAGTTTTTACATCATTTTTCTGTCTTGATTTTTCCTGACAAATAAGAATTTAACTACCCCTTAATTGGTAGCCATATTTCAATAATAGAATTTTCCTTATTCCAATGAAAGTGATAATCGTATTTTTCAAAGTGTAAAAAGTTTTCTTGTAAAGGTATATATTCCATTTGGGGTAATATTTCTTGATAAATCATTCCGTAGGTTTCATATATTTTGTCCATAGAACCTATATGCTCTACAACAAGATATTTGTAATGTTGTATTTCTTTATAGACAAAATTATTTGGAACGACATTCCTTTTTGGAATAGAACAGAAATAAAATAGTTTCTCATTTCTTCTTTCCATAAAGGCATATTTTATCCAGTTTCCCGATTGTGAAAGATACGATTTCTTCAAATTACTGTTAAACTTTCGCCAAAATTGTGTACTGATTTGAATGTTTCTTTTTTGATAATTGGTGAGTTCTACTTCCTGCCCAATAACTGAAAATGTTTCTAATTCACGAATTGTATATTTCATTTCTTTTCCTTATGTGCCGTTATAATCGTGTAACTATATGCATTTACCGTTAAAATATAATTGTCTACATTCACATACCAGTTTTTTCCATTTCGGGTAATGACAGCATTATCGGAATTGATTTTAGTTTTACACCAGTCAACCACATCATCTGTATCTAAAGATAGATTTCTTTTAATGCGCTCTACGCCTAATTCCGTTGTGTGCAATTTATCCAAATTTATTAGTAATTCATTATCCGCATTCATTTTACAATTATCCCTTTCCTTATCATAAATCCCGATTATTGAGTTGCTCAACGTCACAATTTTACCACAAACACATACACAATACCAATAAATTTTCCTTAATCTTTCTTTGCCCTATTATTAGCAATCATCATCTGCCTTTCCCGTTCCCTCTGCTCGGTGCTGACTGTCCTCGGCTTTCGGTAACTGACGTGTGACTTCGGAAAGGAATAGGTCTTAGATACCTCGTCCTGCCCTGTCAGCTTGTATGTGTCGGGATAATCGGCAACAAGTGTGTCAAGTTTCCGCATGACTGCTTTATCTCTTGTGTAGAGGGTGGCGGTCAGTTCCGCGCGCGTTTCTTCGGACAGGGCATTTAATTTCTTCAATGTGCCGCTTACTATCTGCTTTGTGTCGCTGTCCTTTATCTGCGGAAGAATAGCGGACAGACTGGCACACGTTTCCGCTTTGCTCTGTTCCCCAAACTGATAAATCAGATTGACTTCATCAGCGTTAAAAAGTATCTGAAAATTTGCGCCCTCACATAAACGCTCCACGCCCACGCACTTAGGGATATTTCTTGTCAGTTCGTAATTATCCCTTGCTGTGATTGTTCCATGACTGTCGGTCTGCCTTACCTCAACTTCTCACTGGCTTTTCTGCTCCAACACAAGCCACTGGTATTTGTCGCTTTCTTTGGTAAATACAGTCTGATGCGCATTGGAATGTGTCTTGCTACGGATATATTTGTCTGTGGTGCTGTAATAATCTAAAATCTGCTGTTCCTGCTTTTTGTTCATGGTCTTTGCCCTCCTGTGATATGGATTGATTGATATGATTGATTGGTTTCGGTGCTGATATATGGTTTTCTTTCGTTAATTGTCGGAAGATTGGATTGCGGAATACTGTTGTTGGGCATTTCTCCGCTTGTTGGAATAAGGGTTTATTTCTTACGGTAATTACCGCATGGAAAAAAGCTATAACCGTTATTGTCATAGCCTTTTAAGGATTGAGGAAGTCCCTTTTTTATTTGTATTTGTTTGTCACCCCTCCGCACTATCCAACATCAGACGGGCGGGAAGCCGAGTTAAAAGCGTATGGAACATATCTGCAGTTACCAGTTTCACCATATAATGCAGGGCATCCATCTCAAAGGCGTCTACGGCAAAATCCCTGCTGGAGGTGAGAAATGCCAAAAACACATCAGGCAGAAGAACACGCAGCCTGTGCGCCGCTTCAATGCCGTTCATACCGTCCATAAAAATATCAAATACCGCCAGGTCAGGCTTCGCCCCGCCCTCCACTGCTTTCAGCAATGCTTCCCCGGAAAAGTACGGAACAATTTTTATATCAGAAGACAGGTCCAACGCCGCTTTTGCCAGATATTCCTGTATACGGTTCATCTCCTGCCGGTCATCGTCACAGATAAAAATCAACATAAATCTTACCTCAAATCCTTAAATACATTATGTATTTTTTATATCTTATCCTATTTCTGCCTCTGACCGCAAGACCTTTGATGCCGTTTTTTGACCGCTCATCCTGTAATGTATAAAATATCTGTAATAAAATGCCGTATTTTGTCTAATATGCACTATAGGTCCAGAGTGACATTTATTTCATAAGTACACACCGTCCCATCACTCCGCCTCATAAGCGTAACTGCAGTAAAGGGCAGCATCACAGGGACTGGCCAGGACCGCGTCCCCTTCAGCCAGAGGGTCGGCAGACTGGGCAATGGTCAGAATCTGTCCCCGATAATTTCTGGGAAGCTTATATTACTTCAAACCTCAATGTCCGCTACCGGTATGTTCTCGTGCATCAGGAACATCCAACTCTCCCTTCTTTTTTCGTTTCTTAATCTCTGCTTCCATGGAAAATATGGCTGTCTCTTCCCGCTTATGATTCCTGCGGATATCCATTACCACCTAGAGCGTAAAGCCCCTGGCTTTAGTCATGGGGAGTATCAGGTCCTTGACAGTATAACGTTATACTAATATTGAGGAGGATTTATATGAAAGAAACAGGAGAAAACATCAATTTTCAGAAAAATCTCAACAAAAATTTTCTGCGCTATGTGGATGCATGTGGAAAAACCGCATACCAGATCAGCAAGGAAACTGGTGTCCCCTATACAACGATATCCGAATTGGCAAACGGGAAAATTAACATCAATAAATGCGCGGCGGACACGGTGTTTCGCCTTTCTTTATATTTCCGATGTTCCATGGACGAGATCCTGAACCGGGTTTCCCTGCTCACCAATGTATCCGGAACATACCGCGGCATCAAATACCAATGGAAACCTGGCGGGGATCATTCTGTCGAGCTGAATATCTGGGACCGTGGGGAAAAACATATCCTCGACAGAGGCGAATACTCGCAGGCACGCTTTTATAAGGTGTATGGGGACATGACTGAACTGATCATCGACGGATATATCGAAGGAAAAGAAGCGGAGGATCTGCTAAATGAGTCAATACTTTTTAATGCATAAGGACACAGTATGCGGGACGATCTTGTTCGACGACAGAAACGGACGGGTAACAGGGTATCGGGATCACCACACAGGAGCTTCCCCATATATAGGCAATGCTGATCTGAAAAAAATAATGAGGTGGTGGGAAATGAGGGCCGTACCCGTGTCAAGGGCTGCGATCCAGGAAGTGCTCAAAAGGTCCGGCTGCCTGAACACGCATCATCAGCCGCTGCAATGCATTCACTTCGGATAAGGTTGAACTGATTTCTGCATACGAGCTGGTCGAAAGCCAAAAAGCACCAAACAGCTGTTCCTTGTATGACCACTACATCAACCTATGCGTTGAATACGGTATCAGCCCTGATACCATCCAGAAATTCATGGATTACCAGATAATGACTGACTTCATCATCAGTAACACAGACGAGCATCTGATGAATTTCGGAGTGCTGCGGGACGCTGATACCATGCAGTTCATTGGCCCGGCCCCTATCTTTGATTCAGGAAACAGCATGTTTTTTAAAGATGACTGGACGATACCGTACTCAAGAGCTGGACTGCTGGAACGTCCAATCACAAGTTTTTATAAAACAGAAGATAAGATCCTTGCGAAGGTACGGGATCGCAAGGTAGTCAAACTTGACCTGCTGCCGTCCCCGGCTGAAGTGAAGGATTTTTATATGCGGGCCGGAATCCCGGAGCAAAAAGCAGGGTTCATTGGCAGGAATTATGAAACAAAACTCCAGATGGCCCGCGAGTTCCAGCAAGGAAAAACTATCTCACTATACCAGGAAAAGCAAGCGGAAAAACAAAAACGCGCTGCAGCTGCAGGGAAAGGAAATGCCTCGCAAAAATTTATCATGCTGTGCGGTCTGCCTGCTTCCGGGAAAACAAAAAAAGCAGAACAACTCATGCTTGGCTGCCAGCGGGCCGGGAAGATATACCAGGGTGTCGAAAGCTTATTTACGGTTAGTGACGCCATCCGTGCCTCTTCATTTATTCTGGATAAAAAACAGGTAACGTACTCACTGCCGAAGGCCCCGGGGTATGAACAGTCAGTAACCATCATTTCCGCAAACAATAATAAATAAGCGTACCAAAATCCGGACTTTCCCCTATCTGAATACGATAAGCCGACTGAAAGACATTTCTCTTGTCCGACTCAATCTCCCATCCCGTCCGTATTTCGCCGCAAATCCCCCAAGGCTGCTGCAAATGATTGATTTTAATCCGCTTGATATTTAACATAGGGTTGTTTCTGCTCCTTATCTGAACTCGATTAACCGTACAGCGGCCCTGTATTCAGGCCGCCGCTTCGTGTAATCATTATAGCAAAAACCTTGGGGGACGGACATATAATATTTAACGATTTGAAATAAATTACACAGATGAAACGCCGACTTCACAGCTTAATCTTTCTTTTCCGGCTTAATGAACTGCTGCTGCCTGATATTCCTCCTGTGCCACCGGCTCCATCCAGTTCACTCCGGAATTATCCGGATTGGCGCTGATGGGAATGCATAACAGTTGTAATGACAACGGAAAGTACATTTTTCTCTTTCTTATTTGGAAGAATATATCCATGAAAAAGAGAAATTTTGCTGCTGTCAATTCTGTCTATTCCTCAAACACAACCCCAAACTGCCCGAACACCTCCTGGCAGACATCGATATTGTAAGGCCCGGTGGCTTCCAGCACCGCGATCTCCTCATTTTTCAGAACCACTTTTTTCGTAGGGCACTGAATCCGTTCCCGGTAAATGCGCTCTGCGATCTCCATCCTGGGGGTGTCCATAGAGCATTTTACCTCATAATAAGGCATTGCCTCTTCAAATGGCATCATCAGAGTCTCCAATATGTGGCCGCCGTGGTCAAGCCAATCCTCATGATCATCATGACTGAAAACCTGACCGCCTTCCCCCCAAAAGCCTGCTGTCACAAAAGGCAGATATTTTTCCCCGTCCTTGATCTGAAAAAGAAGCGACAAAGCCTGGGCCATGTCCCGGATCTCCTCCGGCGCTCCTCTGTAATGGGACATGGCATATTCTTCCGATAGGACCAGATCTGTACGCCGGCTCATGAAATCCCGGCACATGCCCAGCATCAGCTCATTGTCCTCATCATTGGAAAAGACAAGGGCCGCCTTCTCCCCCTCATAATTTTCCATCACATAGATTCCCCCGGACCATTGGTTTTCATCCAAGGTAAAAGGGTATTCTGCCAGCATAACGGCATGGACACAGGAAGCCAGGATACATCCCTCCCACAGCTTCCTGCTGTCTATAGCCAATTTATTTATGGGCCTGTCTTTTAAATCACTCATTTTTTCCTCCACGCCGTGCATACTTCACAGCACATCCTGCTCTATGGAAATTGCATGTCCCGTTTTAGATTCTATTGGCGTATATTGTCAATTTCTTTTGCCACATTCTTTTTTAGCCTGTTTTGAAAATGACGCGGATCATCTAAATCGCAAATTCTTTTGTATTTTTCTATGGTTGCAGGAGGATGAGGAGGCAGCTTCCTTCCCCTCGGTTCCTGATTCGCTTTACACAGATACTGACATTCCCAAAGATTGTAATCCTTTTTTGCAGCCGGCGGACGAGTAAACTTCTTCTGCTCACCTGCTTTCTTCTTACAGTCCAGACAGGGACATCCTGGCCAGCTATCCAACTTATCCCCATTATCCTTAAAGGACAAAAGAGCCCCGTTGCAAAATCGGTTGCATCCGCCTTTTGACTTGGTCTGAATATGATCCACTGACCACTGCTTATCCCTAAGTTTACCGGTATATAGGCCAGAAAAAGGAATTATTTTTTTTGACCTATACTTGCTTTTGCCTTTTTCCTTATAAGGATCCTGTTTCATTACATGATGATTCTTCACCAGATTTCCTCGCACAAAAATAGATCTTTGAAAATTCGTGAAGTTGCCTGTGTTGCAAAGCGCTGAACTTTTCACGATTCTCATCTGAGCTGTCATATAAGCATCACTGATCTCCGGCAGGGTCAACACCCTTACGTTCTTACCGCAGTACACTAAAGGATAGAGATTTTTATAAAATTCATTATAATTTTTCCCTTCCTTAACATTACGTTGAATTGCTTTTTGAAACTTTTCCGCCATTTTATCTAATGATGCCGTATCTTTTACAGCGCCTTTTTTGCTGTTGTAAGCTATCACTCCCATGGCCTGCTTCCGTTTCTCCGGATCCGCCCACACACTGCTTCCATAAGGCAGTCGGGAATTGCACCTTAAAAACGGCGAACAAGGACATAGATCAGGAGGCTCACATTCATTTGGTTTTATCGCTTCCACAGCAGCAGACTTTGCGCCATCCTCATTCATGACTTTCACCTCCTAACGTTTCGATCCTCTCCAGTCCCAAGTTCACATAGCCGCGCCGCAGAAGGCTTTCGGCCAGAGCCAGATTGATCACATACGATACTTTTTTATAATTGGGAACCAGAAAGACAGGCAGTAATCCCATGGGCTCTACCGCGCTCACTGACCCGTCCGGCAGGAATCTGGCATGCTCCGCCGCCTGCTCCTTAGGATAGAACGCCCAAAAAGCTGGTTTTTCTTTTCCCTCTGTCACACAGGGGGTAAACTCCATATTGGGCAGATACTGCTCTAACAATTCCTTGAATCGATTGCTGATCAGCGGACAGGGGCTGAGGGTAAAATCCGGCTCCTCTCCCTTTTTTACTATGCTGCAGCTTAAGATATCTTTGCTGCGGTTCGTAATCTTGATCCTGCACCCGCCCTCAAAAGGCTTCATTAAAAAATATTCCATAGGTCTGCTCCTAATTCCTGAAAATCAAACATTCATAAATCTCCATGCGCCCGGCAGGAAACGTGCCGCCTAATCAGCGGCGGGAATTTTTCAGTAAGCCTGCATGTGCCCGGCTGCCGGCACACCACCGCACATAAAAGTCCGGCGGGCACATTTGGCATCCCTGAATTTATGCCGCCTAATCAGCGGCGGGAATTTTTCAGTAATCAAAGAACCGCGCCTGTTCCCTCTGCTGCCCGCCCATGTCATAATACTCTCTGTGGGCGTGGTTAAACAGAGTCCCTTCCATGTCAGCTCCCGAAAAATCCGCACATTCAATAGCGCTGAACAGGAAATTCGTGTTCTTCAGGCAACAGCCGGCAAAGCTGGCCGGCTCAAGATCAGGCCGCACCCACAGCTCTGTATTGATCTTACAAGAGCTGCGGGCTCCCTCCAGTACTGCCTCCTCAAGATCAGCCCGGTCAAACCGCGCCCCAGGGACCCAGGCTTCATTCAAGCATACCTTTTTCATGGCGCTGTCACAAAACCATGCACCTGTCAGATCCGCTGCCGTAAAATTACTGCCGTTAAGATTGCATCCCGAAAAATCACACCCCGTCAGATCCAGACCAGAAAAATCCCATCCTGAAAAATCAAGCCCCCTGTAATCCCGGAACCGATACTCGCCGTCTTTCCTTTTGGCAAACCATTCCTTCCTCTCTCCCGGCTCCATGGCAGGCGTGTAACGGCGGCACATAAAGCCATATCCCATATATTCGCAGACGCGCACCCTAAAATCTTTCGTAAGCTCCATACCCTCTATCGCAAGTCCCATGACAGCCCTTCTGCACGCCATACTCACATATCTCCAGAAATACTCAGCAGTTGAACATAAGCAATAATCAAGAATGCTCTCCGGCAGCTTTGTCCTGTATTTTTTCGCCGGCCTTACCGCCGCCTGCATTGCCTTCTCAAAAAAGGAAAAAATCCCGCCGGCATCAATCTCCCCCACCTGAACCTGCCTTAAATCTGCATACCAGTCGGATCCATATACCATGATGGGCACACGATAATCATGCTGAATCAATCTGGTGCGCAGCATGGTAATCTCCATATACTCTACACTGGGATACCCCTGCGCCTGCATCTGCCTGACCTGTCCGCAGGCTGCCTCCAGTGAATCACGAAAAGCATCTGACAGTTCTTCTATGTGGGAAAAATAATAGGCGTTGACTGCAAGCAGCGCTTGATTCACAATTTTCCCATACTCGTCTCTAAAGTTATCATCCATATGCATTCCTCAAATACTTGGCTTATCCGACAGCTTCTCTTGCTCCCTCATTCTTGTATCTGTTCAGACAGGCCATCTTCTTGTCCGGCCATACCTAATTTTCTTTAATCTTCGACGCCTTCAGATCCATAGCGCCATCCAATTTTATGGAGCTGCTTTTACAGGCAATTGCCACCTCTGACTTGGCGCTGACCTTAACCTTCTTATCCGACGCCTGAATCAGATCTTCCTTGGAAGAAAGGGACATTTTCTTCTGGCTGGCTACGGTCATATCCTTTTCCGAATTGACCACAAATTCATCCTTTGTCTCCATTCCCAGCTTCTTTTCGGCAGAAAATGTCATTTCTTTGCCGCTGGTCACAGAAGTCTCGGCTCCTGACATCATATGGAGCTCCTTGCCGGCCATGGCGCTGATCCCCTTTCCAGCATTTAAACTGCAGGCCAAACCTGCATTTAAAATCACATTGGTTCCGGCAGATAGGGAAATATGGCCTGCTGCCGTCATGTCAATACTGGACAAGGTAGTCACCGTGATTCCATGCTGGGAGAACACCTCAATCCCATCGTCCTGGTTCAGCCTTATATAAAGTCCCCCGGTCTTTGCTGTTATTAAAATCTCATCCTCACTGATCCGTATCTCCTTATCATGAGGAGTCCTTAAATATTTCACATTCGGATCTCCCGTCCGGTCACTGTCAGCCTGACGGTAGGAGGACAGGGCCACAGCCAGACTCTCATCCTCTGTGGGAAACTGGATGTTGACCACATCCCCCACCTCCGGCATCAGATAAAGTCCTGTATGGTTTTCCGCACTGTAGGGGGTAATATACGGAAAGGCATAGGCTGTGGCCGTATCCTGGCTTTCATCCACACAAAGCAGAACCTTCACCGTGTCATTGTTTACTTCCAGTACCTGGCCTGTCAGCGTCAGGCCGGTAATGTGCTGATTGTAAGCTGTCGGGACTTTAAGTCCGTTTTCCGGACACAGCACATAGCGGCAGGTCAGCACCGCATCCGCCAAATGGATCTGGGCCTCTCTAACAAACAAGGTATTTCCGCCGTAATCCACCATATCACCGATGGAAAGCACACTGTCGTCTGCCGTGACAATATATTCCAGGGAATCCGCTGGCGATACATCCACCCCGGAGCCGGAATGCCTGCGGTAACGCCGAATATTTTTTCCTACCGAAAATCGATAGGAAAGAAGGCTTCCTTTCTGATTTCCCTTTGGTATTCCAAAATAGAATTTCTCATCCTCCACGGATGGAAGAAGCACAGATTGATTATGGGAAGCAATCCTCTTTAAAAATTCCCAGTTGGTTTCCTGATACTGAAGAAGAAGATGGTTGACAGACAGGGAAGATGCCTCCATACTCATGGACAGGCTGTTCTCTCCCGCCATCAGATCCCCAATCTGCTGATAACTCATGCCCGCATCCTGAAAAGAGCGTGAAATTACATCTGTGTCTGCTTTAATGCTGAAGGAAACGGCCCATACCTCCAGATAATAGACCTGTCCTTCAAAGGAGGCCCTGATATCCTGTACAAGCCCGCTAAAAATCACTCCGTCCTGGTCAGAAACCGTGATCACAGTAGAATCATCCGTATCCATCACACCTAAGTCTCCGTTTTCCTTAGGTATAATGCCCTTTAAATACATGGCTGCATGCTGGTTCAGAGCCTGCTCCACTTTCATCTCTACAATGCCTTCCACGGCAAAGGGACTGACGCTCAGTCTGGTCACGTCAATTATCATTTTCCTCCTCCTCTTCCTCATTTTCCCTGCGCTCAATCAAATCTGCCATCCACGCGATCAATTCCTCATCGCCATATTCCATGCCTGCTCTCCTTCCTGCCCTCTCTGACGTCAGATTCTCTCTACTGTCCGTCCTTCTGGATCTTGATAATCCCGCCTCCGCAGGAACAGATCGCCATAGAATCACTCATCAAAGCAGGCATTCCTCCCACCAGCACATTGCTTTTCCCTTTCAGCCAGGTAGTTACTACTGGCGTACAGGGAACCGGCGGCGCCATCTTGGCACAGGTTCCGAAGGGCTTAATATTCACCATGGGCTTGCAGTCCATAATATTTGCTTTTGCCTTCCCGTTAATCTCCACCCGGTTCACAGGCAGAACCGTTAAAGTAGAAGGAGCTGCTCCCAGCACACATTTTAATGTAGCTCCGTTTACCACATATTTTTTACCCATAATACTATCCTCCTCAATCAATCATGGTCTTTCCGCCCATTTCTCTGGACTTTTGACGTTTTTCTCCTCCGGATACCAGTTTGGCGTACAGCCGTTTCAGTCCCTGATACAAATCCCAGTTGCCCTGGCTCACGCTTATGCCCCGTTCTTTTGCCGAAAGATAGCTCTGTATCAATTCTGCCGACACACAAGGGCTGCTTAAACAGGCAGCGCTAAAGCATAAATCCAGAGGCTCGGCCTTTGGAGAGCTTAAAACACTTCTTCCATAGAGCCGGAGAATAAAAGGCGCCAAGGTGTTCCCTCCCTCACAGGCAAATGGAATATAAACAGGATTCAAGGTATTAAACTCCGTAATAAGGTCATTAAAATCCTTATATTCCTCATAGGACCTCAGTCTGGCTCCCTGCTCCAGCAAAAACCGGCCCAGCTCATACTCCCCTTTCCCCAGAACCCTGACAGGCTCTAAAAGCAGCTCGAAGCGTTCTGTCTTAAAATCCGGTGAAATACTGCTGTCCATCTTTCTTAAAATCACCTGAACCAACTGCCCATACAAGCCAAACTCCAGCAAAACCTCCTTCTTCATGCAGAAAAAGGAATCTTCCTGTTTTAAAATCCCCGGACCGACCACGATTTTCTTCCCGTCTCCATGGACCGGAAACCCGACAATCACTCCGTCCCCGTACTCCCGGAAAAGAAGGGAGAAGAAATCCGGAGCATAATCCCGGATGAAATCCAGAGAATCCCGCTTGAGAATACGTCCTTCTTCAAATATAGGGAAAACCTGCTTTACCTCCATGGCGACCTCCATATATCCGACCTCTCACCGACTTTTGGCCCATTCTCTCTCAAACATTGCACACATCCGGCAGAATCAATAGCAGAAAGCATGCTAAAATAACCCGCAAAAGTAATCCACACTGTTATCATCAAACAAGAACCGGCTGACCCTGCCTGTGCTTAAAGCTCCCTGTCTTCTGGCTGCCGGAAGCACACAGAAATCCCAGTTGTCTTCCCTGTATACAAACAGCCGGATTTCATCTTCACCAATGGAGTCAAAATCTCCCTGGAACGCCTGAAACATGGGATAAGCATCAAACAACCCGTCATAGGACATGTGCTCAAAGGAATCCATATCCAAATCAACCACCCGTCTGCCAATCTCATATTCCAATACATCCAATACGGTAAATTCTACCTCCCGGGTGGCCGCATGACGCTTTACATAGCCGAAAACATCCCTGTCCGGCTGCTGGCCCGATATGATCCGCATCACCGAACCGTCATGCGCCTCAACGGTGACAATATAGGGAATATCCGCTTCTTCTTCTGTAATCTCCGGGATGATTCGTCCGCTTTTCTCCATCTGGCCGCGCAGAATCGCCCCTTCTAATGCCCGAAGCTTAAGTCCCATATCGGCTCCCCGTTTTGTCCTGACCCTGCGTCCTACCGTAAATTCCCGCAAGGCATCGCGAAATACAGGAATCTGGCAGCTCATGCCGGTAAACTTAATCCGGCACCCCATCAAAATGCCGTACTCATCGCACAATGGCTCGATAAAACGTTTGACAATCCGATAGATCTCCGGGGCCATGACCAGTTCCAGAGCTTCCTTATGTACTGAAAATTCCATCCGATACTCCCTAATCCCGTCCGGCGCCGCCACATTGACCACACAAAGTTCTGAAAACCGATCCGGCAGGGAGATCCGATTCACCGGTTCTCCGGAAAAAAAGGCTGTCTTTAAGCCTTCAGCCAAAAACCACAGTCTGTAAAAATTCTGGCGTCTCCATGGCTCTGTGGCCTCCGGAGTTCCAAACCGGGTAGGGATAATCTGTTCCGCCTGCTCATACAGACCATAAAATCCCTCGTAAACCTCTCTGGTGCCGCCATATTGGTCCACATAAGAATAGGAATCCTGCAGCTTTTCGTCAAAAATCTCCTCCTCCGATCCGGTCACGGCCAGCATTACCCGGATTTTCAGGTACATAAAGATAAGGCAGGTCAGCCTGTTTCCGCCAAACCCGCTGTCTCCGTTGAGATAACGGGCCTTCATCTGTACCTTGTAGGCTACTCTGGTATTCTCGGCCTCATGGTCACAGCATACCAAGGAAGACGAACCGGCGCCGCAGTGAAATGCCAGCTCCCTTACCAAATCCTCCCCTTCATAATCCCCGCGCCGGATAATCTCTCCATAGACGCAGTTGATTGCCTCCGAACAGACATTCGCCACCTGATAATCCGGCAGAAGATCCTGCAGCCTTTTTAAAGCCAGACCCCCTCTCTTGTCCGGCATCAAAAAGCTCAGCCTTGTGTAATTTCTTCCATGTTCCCCTTTCGCCGCGCCGATGATATACTGGAAGAACTGGCTTAAAAGTGTATCCGAGGAAATACACGCAGCATTCCCCTCCAGGTCACACACATCCAGTATCCTTTCCTCATATAAAAACAGCTTCAGATTATGGAAAAAGGTCATTCTTTCTCCATAGCCGCTGCGCCGGATCAGACGAAGCGCCTCATATCCAAAACAAAATTCTGCTTTCCCGTCTCTGCACCGCTTTACCGCAGCAGCACTGGGACACAAACAGCTTCCCCCTTGGAACCGTACTTCCAGAATTTTGTCCGAACATCCGTTTTGGGATAGGGAAGAAGCCGCTGCAGTATATCCTGCTCCAAAATCAATCACCAATGGCTCTTGGGAATCCCTGACTTCTGCAATAGAAAGGACAGGAAGCCTGGCCATGGCGGCAGTCAGCCTCCGATCCCCGGCCACGCTGCACTTCTGGCTGTTATATGCCTGAAGAACCTTTAGACTGGAGGCTGCATCAAATAACAAAATCTGCAGATCCTGATAAACGCCCACGGTAAAAGAGCCAGCCATACGCCTGGGTGAAAGGCTCATGCGCACTCCCCGGACTTCAAATACTGCCAGAATCTCTCCCGCCCTGTCCGAAATCGTTCCCACAAAATACTCTCCGTCAAATCCATGCTTTATCAGAACATCCTCTGCCTCCAGCATAGGGATATCTTTTTTGATCTCAATCTTACCAGGCACCTCCAGCTTTTCGGCAGCCATCACTGCCATAGCTGACAAATTTTTCACAATCCCAATGGATTCCTCCCAAAATCCGTCAGCCAGAGACTCCTCCTCCCTGCCCCTGTAGCGAAACAGCAGTTCAATCAATGCCTCCCGGTCCAGCCGCTTAGGATCCACCCCTGCAGATCTTGTCATAATCTTCTCGCTGACACAGATATCCCGAAGCATAAAGGTTCCCATATCCCTTAGCTCATCTAATGTATAGCGCCGGACGTCATTTTCTCTGCCGTTTTTAAACAGCCTGTATCGGTATGACATCCCTCCCATTCCTCCTTTTTCTTAAAACAACACGAAATTGCCGATGGTGGTCTCCCTGCACTCCACAATCCCAGGAGGAATATCCCAAAACACCCGGCATTTTCTCCCTGCCTGCAAAAATATATTTTGGATGGCCGCCACTCTCCGCTCATCCGCAGGTGAAGACTTTTGATTTACAATCAGCACTATGCTGCCGTCCTCCCTGGCATTGATCCAGGAATTTTTATATAAAATGCGGAGAATATCACAAAAGCAGCGTTCATAATCCCCTGTCCTGCAAAGCCTCAGATAAAAATATGCAATCCTGCGGATTTCCTTATCCGTGAAATCCTCAAGAACCACTTCCGGTCCAAAGGCTCCTCCCTTAATGTCTTCCTCCAGAAACCTGACATAAAACGCTTCCAGATCCATGCCGGAAAAGGCGTCCACCTGCCACAGATGATGATAAATCAGATCACATAAATACCTGGTCAGCTCCGGAATCCTGCCCGGCTTGATCATATGGTCAAATATAGCTTCATAGCTGTAATAGGGATTGACAGCCACACTGCCCTCCATGGGACCTAATGGTGTGTATACATTCTTCACGGTTGCTTCCCCGTAAGGAGAGCTGGTATCCGCCACGTCAAAAAAAAGATCATTTTCCCGGATGCCGTTTTCTCTGGCCTCCATAGCGGCCTGCCATAGCCGTTTCATCTCATCCTTCCTTTCCCATATGAAAAGCACAGGTAAATCTTTCTTTTCCCGCTATATCCTATGGATCAAGGTTCTGATTCCTCACCAAAGGATATCTCCCCTGTAACCAGAAATTGAGGATAATAGCTCTGAACTTCTTCCACAAGAAACGAAACCTGATCCTCTGTCAGAAAACTGTCCTTTTTTACACGAAATTTTAAAAGAAGTTTTTCCCGTCCCTTGGGAACAAATTGATACCGGCTGCCTTGGCCGCTGACACTCCCCTGGCCGCCTTCCTCTATTCCCGCAAGCTCCAATCCGTCCGCCGCCTCATAGCTGGTCACAATCCGCCCGATCTCCGCCTTGGTCCTGATTCTGGACACAGCGTTATCGGCCTGCCGGTCTATATGGCGCATCCGCCGGATATTGGACGTAAGAGGATAGTGAGGGACCTTAATGTCCCTGTGTACCGCAATCCGATACAGATCAAAGTTCTTCTGCAGCTTTTCTTCGGATATGACTTCCAGTCCATCCTCGCTCATAAATACGTTCTTCACTGCCTGCTCCATCCTTACCACATAGCCGTCCTGCCAAAAAGGCAGTCTGAGGGTATGCCGGAAATTGCGCTCATCCATAGCCGGAATGGGAAACACCGTACACTTAAGGCTGATGGGTTCCACATTCCAGAGAGGGATCAAGCCCAGGCCCACCGGTATATCGCCGGACTTGAACCGGACAGACCGAACCGCCATATCCGGATTAAAATCCCCGCAAAACACATCCCCAAATCTGTCCACATAAGGCAGATATGGCGTCCTCCAATAAATGCCGTTTTCATAAAATAGATTCTGCAGCTCATCAATCTTTTTCTGATACCGTCTGCACGGCCTGATCTGGGCAGTTATCTGAACCTCCCCTTCATCCGTTTCCACGATCAGCTCCTGGCTGCTTCCAAATATTTCTTTCATCCTGCTTCTGGAGCACGGACAGAAAATGGTGGCAATGCTTCCCTCTGCCTGTCCGTCATCCATGGAAAAAAGAAAATCATTTACAATAGGAACATCCCCGGCAGCCGCTACGGCTCCATATAAATAGAAACGTTCCGATACATCCCGGAGCTCTTTATGAAGGCTCTGTTTCAGCTCATCTAAGGCATTTTCATTATACCGGACCACTTCTTCAAATGCCTTGCTGATATCCCGGTACATGGAACGCTCCAAACCGCCGCTGAGAGCTTTTAACCGCTCATAGATCAAGCTTGCATCCATCTATTTTTCCCCCGATTTACTATGAAAATTTCATCGCCGGAGGCGATTCTAATCAGGTATTCCAAATGCGCCCGCCAAACTTTCATCGTTGGTGGTGCGTCCGCTGCCGGGCGCATGAAGGTTTACTATGAAAGCATGAAAGTTTACTTTGCTTCCTCCATCAGTCTCTCCAAGCTCTCTATGATTGCGTCTGTCGTGATGGCTGTCTCGGAATTTCCAGATTGAATATAGAAATCCTCAATCTCCCGATAGGCTTCAATGGCAGATTCAAAATCCTGCCTGGCCGTGGCACGCAGCGCATCATCCAAATACTGGTCAAGCAAAGCCTGCTCATCCTGGCCTGCCCCCGCCTGGCTGGATTTTACTCCAGGCCCTGAAGCAGCCTGTGTCTCTCCTGGGCCAATGGCCGATTTGGCGTCCTCCGACGCCCTTGGCGCCTCTGGTTCCTCAGCTTTTTTCGTTTCTTCCGGTTTTCCAGGCTCATCCGCAGGCGGCGCTGACTCCATCTGTTTTTGGAGCGACTCTATCATCGCTCTTGTTTCTTCGGCTCCCGCCTCATCCCCCAGCTCAAGGTAAGCCTCCAGCATCTTTTCGTACATCATAAGAGCCATATCCATGTCTCCTGCTACAAGAGCATCCAATGCCGCGCTTTTGTCCTCCTCAATGGTTTCGACTGTCAGCTCTTTAATCTCTCTGGCCTGCTTCTGAAGCGACAGAATGATCTGGGTCGTTTCTTCTGCCTTTTCATTATCCTCCATGGCAATATAGGAATCCCTTATTTTTGTATATTGCTCCAGGGCAGCTTCAAAATCTCCTGCCAGCACTGCATTGAGGGCCGCCGTTTTATCTGAGTCAATGATAACCTCATCTCTGGCCTTGGCTCTCTCCTCCCTGGCTTCCTGGTCAACCTGTTCTTTTACCCGTAAAAGGGCTAACTGCACCTCTTTTAAGCGATCTGCATCATCCACAATGCGAAGCATGGCTTCGGCCCGTTTATACAGGATGCCTGCAGTCTCCATATCTCCTGCCGCTTCTTTTAATGCCGCGCTCTCCATGTAATTACTGATCTCCATCCCGGTACTTACAAGCTTTTGCTTCTGTCCGATGGCATTGACTAACGGAACAAGCTCCTCGTATTTTTCTGCCAGCTCCAATGCATTTTTGTATTCTTCCCTGGCCTGGGAAAAATTTTTGGCTTCATAAGACTTGCCTGCATTATCGGTCATAACGCTGATGTTGATCTTCTCGGAGAGCAGCCGCTCCCTCTCAAGCCGCTCCTCATTTTTGTCAAGCTTCTTGCTTTCCTCTGCCGCTTTCTCATATTCCTGTTTTGCCAGCAGGCTGTTCAGCTTTGCCATATACTGGTCGCCTGCGTCCTCATATACGGCTGCTGCAGTGCGTATCTCATTCTGTCTGCGGCGTTTTGCCCTTATAAAAACAGTTAGAACCGTTCCTCCGATTGCAAGAATCAACAGGATCACAAGACACCAAATCCATATTTTCTTTTTTAAAGCCGTATTTTCCTTATACGCCTTCTTGATCTCCACGGCAGCCAGACAGCAGCAGGGAATGCTGTCTGTGCTTCCCCGTAAATAAAGCTCCTGCAGATCCCCCAGAAATTCCTCCACGGACTGAATCGACTCATAGGCATCCAGGATCTCCACCCGATTGACCCGGTTCCAGAATCCTTCCGTAGCTGCCAAAAGCATATCCCCGTCCTGCAGCCGCACCTTCCCCGAGACCGTGATGCCTCCGCTCCCTCCCAGATAGTGGTAGAGATTTCTGGTTTCTTCTTTGGGACTGACTGCCTCATCCGTTATCTGCTTTCTGTCCACCATAGCCTGGTAAACCGTATGGGTAGCACTTTGATGGTAAGCGCCTGCGTTCCGAAATGCATACAGCATTACATTGCCGCAGACACCGTAGCGGAACCTGGTATAATCGGAAACAAGCAGCAGAATTCCTGCCTTCAGCCGGATTCTCACACTGTGCTCTTTCAGGCATCTATGAGCCTTTTTCAGACATGCCCGGATTCGTCCCGCCGACATGCCCGGCTTTTGCACAAATGCCTCCATTGCCGCATCCACCGCCAGCTTTGCGCTCTCAAAGCCGCCGTCCCCGTCATATCCTTCCGCTACTGCCATACAATAGTACCGGTCCATTTCCACAAAACCATAATACGTCCCGTTTTGTCCGTCCAATCCTGCCTCTGATACAAATGTGGTTATGAACTGGCTGTTCAATTTTCTCATATGGCTACCTCATACCTCCATCCGCAAAAGCAAGCAGCAGGTTACGCCACAATCACCGCCAATGCGCTTCTTTGGTTTTTTAAATTTCTGCGGTTAACCGCTTCTATTATATTCTGGGCCTTTTGATAGGGATGTCCTCTCCCTGACAAAAGCTTCTCAATGTCGATCTCTGCCAAGGCCTGCCATACACCCTGACTGCACAGCAGTGTGGTGACGCCTTTTACGTCAAGCTGCCCCGCTCCCTCCCGGTCTACGGTCAGTCCTCCGCCGTGATAGCTCACAAGAGACAAATCTCCCACATTTCGGTAAAACATACGGTTCCCGACAAAACAGGCGGCCAGAAGGGACACTCTGGGCTGCCGCCCCTTATACAGCCTTTCATTCAGCAAAGCCGCCGCACGAGCAAACTGCAGCTCCAATTGACCGGCTGCATCCTCCGAAGAAACAAACCCCTTTGCCACGGTCTCACAGGCCAAAATCGCAGCATATGCCCCTGTCACGCTGTCAATGGTTCCGTCAGCAAGCACTGCCAAAAAGCCATCTCCGATCTGCTTTGTCATAAAATAGGTATTCTGGGTTACATTGCTGCCTATGGTCTGGGCATTACCGTAACGTCTACTCATCTTCCTCTTCCCACTCAAAATTCGCCCCGCATAAAGGAATATACAAAAGCTTGCTTTTTCCCAGCTCGATCTGGTCAAAGGCTTCCAACTGGGAAGGCGCATAGACCGCCTCCCCGTTTAAGTAAACCAGTCCCTGGGCATCTCCGGGCAGCAGGAATGTGGATCTCTTTTTTGCGTCATAGGACACAATGGCGTGATTCTTGTAGGAAATATTGTTATCCCCCAAAATCCGTATATCCATCTCCGGGCTTCTGCCGATAAAATTCTTCTCCGCAATCATCCGGTAATCCTTGCCCTTGGACGGTCCTTCAATGCAGACCAGCCATCCGACTACAGGATGCATCACCTCCAGCTCCTCCAGATAGGTGGTATCTTTGAGAATGCCGTCCACGTCCTCCCCCTTTTTCCTGGCTATATTGACAGCCGTGCTGCAATAGGGGCAGATGGTTCCATACCGCTTTTCGCTAAATAAATGTCCGTTTTCACATCTGATTAAACCCATGTCAACTCCCGTATCCTTCCGCATTGCAGGCGCAGGTCATTTCAGACACGCATCTTCTTATGTTCCTAAAAAACGCCGACGCCCAACAGGCCAGACGGCTGATATCCCCACATCGCCGAACCGCAATTATTGAAGGATGATTTTCTCATATGATATATAGATAATATCGCCGCATTGAATCCGGTACGGAATATTTCTCCGCAGCTTGTAAACCGTATCCCCGCCCTTCTGCCGCAGCCCCACCATACCATTTTCCGCTTTTGCACAGATATACCAGCAGGAGCCGTAACGGATCAGGGATGCATGCTCCTCCTGAATGGAACCGGCATAGGCCGAATCGGAAAAGTCAATATTCACCAGATTTGCAGGCGTAGATTTCCCAATCAGCAATTCTCTTTGTTTTCCCAATTCATACTCGTCCCGAATCCCTCCCTGGCCGTCCAGAACCACGGCCTTTATCCGGACCCGTTTTTTCAGGAATTCCACAATATGAACAGCAGCGAGACAGATTACAATCCCCCACAAAGCAATCACGGAAATCACCAGGAAAGGAATCACCGCACTCTGATCTGCCATATGGCCCTCCCATCTTTAATTACACTTTAGGAGAGAATCCAGAAATACCAAATTCTCTCCCGTGCTGACCAACAGTTTTAAGTTTTAATTATTAGCCCTGATATGTAAAACCCGGCTGTTTCTCAATCTATTCTACTACAATATCCGCCAGCCGATCTTTCTTCTGTCTTACCACCAGGGTGAATCTCTTCTCCTGGTCCGCATTTTCCTCTTTATAGGAAACCGGGAAAGCGTGGCTGAATTTGTATTTGGTAGTTACATCATTATGAGTATAGGAAACCTCCACTGCCTTGTAGCAGTCCGCGCTGTTGGACGCTACCAGAGACCACTCCAGCATTTTTTTGGATTCGTCGCCAAGAATCTTCTTGGTGGAGTCCATGTTAAGCACTCCCTTAATTACCAGAGTGCAGTAAATGTCCGCAGAACGAGCATAGGAGTGCTCATCAATGACAGAGGTGAATTCCACATAAGAAATACCCTCGGTAATTTCTGCGATATCCGCAATTTTCAAGCTGTTTGCCTGTACTGTTGCTAAAGCCATTTGAATCCCCTTCCTTCTTTTTTTAATTATTTTTATTACTTTGCCGAATTTCAAAAACAGGGCTAACAATCTTTCTCCCAATCTACTCGTTCTCTGTAATATTGATGGTAAAGCTCTCGGACACACCCTTGGACTCAATGCGGATGTCACACTGGCCTTCTGCAATGTTCTCCAGCTCCACCCGCTCTCCTTCCCGAATAATGGAATTATCCCACGTTCCAAACTTCATCCACTCACTGATCTGTCCGCTGGGTTCAAAATAAGCACGAATGTTGCGCTCATCCTTGTTGCGCAGCTGAGCTGCCATCATCCGTTCAATGTATGTACGCCTGGTGGTCTGGAATACGCTCCGGTAGGTCCTGCGGTCCATATGCATGCTTCTGGCGCTCATGACCGTAATACCGCTGATCACCTTTCCATCCAGGGTATAGTTATCGGAGGAAAAGACAAAACCGAATTTGCTCTGATCGATTTCTTCCTTCACATCATTGGTAAAACCGGATATCTCCTTGGCAAACACAATCGGCAGCCGCAGTGCATTCTCATCCTCCTCCAGATCAAACCTTACTCCCGGAAAATCCGGATATACTTTCTTTAAATATGTCTTTAAGAAGTTGGGACACTGACACGCCGCCACGGTTCCGGCTGCCACAAACTCCGCTCCCACATAAACGCCCTTCATCCAGAATTTCACATCATTTTCAAGGCCCTTGGGAAATTCTACGGCTCCGGTTTCGTTGATCCTGGCTCCTCTGGAGGTGACAACCCTGGACTTATCCTCCGGAACAATGGTCATGTTGGGGAAGCAGGCAATGGCGTACTCATCATAGGGATTCCCTGCGATTTCCTCCGCTTTGTCCATATAAGGTGCGGCTCCGTCTGTAGCCATCCGCGAAAAGGTGCTCTCCTCACCCGTCTCAAACCCGAAGAATGTCTGGATCTTGTATTTCTTAATCCCGTCCAGAAGATTCTGCAGCGTATCGATAGAGGAATAGAAAATCAGGTCATCGTCGTCGTAATCACCGGAATATCCCCACTTTTCTGCAAAGTCCACCGTCATCTCCATGGTATAATCATCCAGAGAAGTCTCCCTCTGCAATTCTATCCTGGGCACAATGCCAAACCAAATGGTATCTGTGTAATCCGTCTTGTTGTTGACCGTTTCCAGGTACAGCTTAAGCTTATCCATGTTCTGGGATTCCACCAGCTCCTCAATGGGAAGATTGGCCACCAGCAGAGAAGGCGCCATCCCCTTGATCTTAGGAGTGTAGGCATCAAAAAACGCCTTTACTCCCAAAATACGCTCAAACACAGGCTTGGCTACTTTAATAAAATCTTTCTGCCAGGTGTTGTAGAGAGCGCTGTAGTTATTAAACAGCTCTACCTTTTTGCCGGTTTCCATCACGGCCAGCTTGGAGGACATCTTATTGGTAAATGCGGAAACCACAAGCTCCTGCATCAGGGAAGAAACCTTTTCCATGCCGGTATCTTCCTCCTCCCGGATCCCTACGGCGCTGCGGCGGCGCTGCTCAATCATATCATACCGTTCTTCAATCTCAGATACCAGAAGCTGAGTAGCCTTGTCATCCACCTCCAAAAGCGGGACCTCCTCATCCGGACGAAAAGCCAGGCTCTTCATCTCGCCGTCTCCGTCAAAATATGGAAGTGCCGGAGCCGGTGTGCCGCCGTCCTTGCGGCCGGCTGCCTCAATCGCCACCAGATTCTCCCGGATCGTTCCGATCATCAGGGCAATCTGAGTGGGAAATTCATTATAGTAGCTCTCCGTCTCATTGATCTTTTTGGAGAGCATTTTAAGACGTTTCAGCTTGGCCGGGGAATCGCTTTCCAGCTTCATGCTTTCCTTTGCCAGATAATTAACATCCTTGTTGAGACGCTTCATATCTTTAAGTGTCTTCTGGGGAGACAGCATCTCCAGCATAGACTCATAATTAAAGGTCACATTGGGCTTATTGGAGCTTCTTTTCTCATCAATCAGCCGGATAAAGGTTTTCAGGAAATTATTATTCTTGTTGATCACGATTTCTTTCACGAACTGCGCCGGAATCCCCATGGGCCGTTCCAAGGTATATACCATCCGTTTAGTCTCCGCGTCAAAATAGCTGTAAATCGTGGGCGCAAACTTCTTCAAAAATTCGTCAAAGCTATGTACCAGCAGATGGCTGTGGATTTCTTTGATCTTCTCATCGGTCAGACTCTTGCCTGTCGGCTCAATCCCTGCCATAAGATTGATCAAATCGAAACGTTCCGGATTGATTACATCAAATAGAATAGTTCGGTTGGTTTGTTTAATAATTTTCATTCTCTTATCCCTCTGGCCTTTTTATTCTGTCAACCTGCGATATACAAAAAAACAGAGATACCCTCATCGAAGCCTGTGAACAGGTTTCATTTTTATTGCATTCACGATGTTATTATGGAAATATTTTACCATTGAGATCAAGGCAAGTCAACAAGATTTTCCATATTTTTCCAAATTTTTCTCCATGCTGTGCACGTTTCACATCACAAATGATATGAGTGAAACGTTTTCCCTTCACCCTTCCTTGAATTACAGCCCGAGAAGCCAAAAGGGTCTGAAGTTCTATTTATGGCGCGTTTCTAGTCAGGCTTTCCAAAAGCCTTTTGATTTATCTGCTCTATAACATCTATTTTGATCCGCCGGCCGCCATGGCAACATTATCCCAGTGACTTTAAGCTTTTACGATATTCTGACATCGCCTCCTCATATACTAAGTACCCGCTATCTGCAGCGGTGCGTCCTTTGTCGGGCGCATGAAAAAGGATTCCGCGGATATCCTCTTTCCAACTTAAATTACCTCTAAAATTTCGCAAAATCAAGTACGGTCTTTTTTTGGTAATCGTACCTTTTTTCATGCCTTAACAGACAAGGTCCAGCGTTTCGGGGAGCTAATGCGGCGCCTTGACGGGATCACACAATCCATTTTCTGATTTCCCTTCCCTTATTTATAATTGCTGTTTGCGATAAATCGGGTTCTGCCATTTCAAAAGCAATGCCGAATGGATAATGACAAACACAGAACCGGCATTATGGACCAAGGCTCCCACAACCGGGTTTAAAATCCCTGTAATTGCCAGTATGATCGCAAGGAAATTCAGTCCCATGGAAAAGCTCAAATTGCATTTGATGGTTGTCATCATCCGCCTTGACAGAGCCAGAAGATGGGGCAGCTCCCTGATCTCGTCGTCCACAAGGGTTATATCCGCAGCATCCACCGCAATATCACTCCCAATAAATCCCATGGCAATTCCCACATCCGCCCGCTTTAAAGCCGGTGCATCATTCACACCGTCACCGACCATGCAGACCATTTCCTTCTTTTTCTGGTAGCTGTCCAGGATCTGCAGCTTGTCCTCCGGAAGGCAGCCTGCATGAACTTCCTGGATATGCAGTTTCCCTGCAATGGTATCCGCAGCATTTTTATGGTCGCCTGTAAGGAGCACGGGAACCACCCCAAGACCTGACAACCGGGAAATCATGGGACCGCTTTCTGTGCGGATCGTATCAGAAAGCACCAGATATCCTGCCAAATATCCGTCCAAAGCAATATAAATGATGGTACTGCCCTGGCTCAGGTACTCTTTTGTCCTGTTCTGCACATTCTCTGACAGATAAATTTTCTGCTCTGACAAAAGTTCCTCATTGCCTGCCAGGATCCTTTTTCCCTGTACCTTTGCAGACACCCCCCGTCCCGGAAGCATATGGAAATCCTCTGACGGAAGGATCTCTGACGAAAAGCTCTGTCTGAAACAGCGCACCACTGCCTGCCCCAGGGGATGCTCCGAAAGCTGCTCTGCCGAGGCAGCACAGGCATACAGCATTTTTTCAGTATAATTCCTGTCCGCGATTTGAACTGCCGTTACCTGGGGCGTACCACAGGTCAGCGTTCCCGTCTTGTCAAATGCCACCCGTTTTACAGATGCCAGCCGTTCCAGGGCATCCCCTTCCCGAACAAGAAAGCCGTGCTTTGCGGCATTTCCGATAGCTGCCATAATGGCTGTGGGTGTGGCGAGCACAAGGGCACAGGGACAAAATACCACCAGAATCGTAACTGCCCGGATGATCTGTCCCGTAACAATCCATGTAAGGAGAGCTGAAGAAAGTGCCGCCACAACAATCCAGGTGGCCCATCGGTCGGCCAGCCTTACGATCTTTGCCTTTCCCGCATCAGCTGACTGTACAAGCCGGATCATCCGCTGAATGGAGCTGTCCTCTCCTACCTTTACTGCCCTCATCTCAAAGGAACCGAACTGGTTCACCGTGCCGCTGGACACCTCATCCCCCTCCTTCTTATCTACAGGCAGGGATTCTCCCGTCATCACCGCCTGATTGACAGACGTCTGCCCGGTCAGGATGATTCCGTCAACAGGAATCCCTTCCCCTGGAAGCACCCGAATCCTATCGCCCACCTTTACCTCCTGGGCAGGAATCAATGCTTCTGCTCCGTTTTTGATCACTCTGGCAGTCTGGGGTGTAAGATGGACCAGCTTCTCGATCCCTGCCCTTGCTTTTGCCACTGTCAGATCCTCCAAAAGCGCCCCCAGCTGCATGATAAAGGCAACCTCTCCCGCCGCAAAATCCTCCCCGATACACAGGGATGCAATCAGGGCAATGGACACAAGCACATCCGCCTTAATATCAAATTCCGTCACAAGGCCGATAACCGCTTCCAGAATGATGGGAATACCGCACAGGATCACCGCAACCCACGCCCCGTCAAATGGCAGGGGCAAGATGTCCAAAATACTGACCAGCAGCCCGACCCCGGACAACACAAGGAAAGCAATGTCTTTCCTAATACCGCCCTTTTCCATCAGTTCCTCCAGCTTTTTCATAAGATTCTTCATGGAAAGCTCCTTTCTATACCCATAGGGGTATAAGCATATTGTACATATAGGGGTATAGGTTTGTCAAGTAGAAAAGAAAAACAGCCAAAAAGGCTGTTTTTCAGGAGTATAGATGAATTATTTCATAGTATTATTTCATGTGATTGCAATTATTCTTGCTACTTCATATTTGCAAAACGCTCCACAGCCTTTGTGAAGCTCTCGATCGTTTTATCCGCATCCCCATGTTCGATTCCGTCTCGCACACAATGCTTAATATGCCCTTCCAATACAACCTGACCGCATTTGTGCAGCGCGGATTTGGCAGCATTGATCTGGGAAAGCACATCCTCACAGGGCACATCCTCATCCACCATCCGGTCAATCGCCTGTATCTGACCAATGATTTTGGCCAGCCTGCGGTGCAGGTTCTGAGCATCCATACACTGTCTCATCTTTTCCTCCATTCTGTACATGCTTTACAGCACAAATCGGTATGGATGAAAATGATTTTCTTTCACCCTTGCCTCCATATACCATAAGGGGTATGTGTATATTATATCGGCACTCTGCCGATCTGTCAAGACCTCTGCATTTATCTCATCAGCGCCATACTCCCAGTCAATTTGTTGACCTTCTTCTTTGCACCGCAGATGCCAATACCCAAATACTTCAGCTCCCCTTCCGGAACCTCCTTCACCCTTTCCGTAAACTCCTCATAGATTTTGCAGCCCTGAGCAAGATAAGTGCCAGTTATTTTTGGACAGCTCCCAATCTACGCCAACAACCAAATCCCTGCCGCTTATCAGCAGCAATCAGAACAGTACCGCCAGACTTTGCCAAGCCGGGGAAGAAGCCTTCCCCACAGGAAACCCCGAATCCCTGATAGCAGCACAATAAACAGGACCGTATAGAACCTTCAGATAACCTGAACCATTCCCTTAAGGCTGCTCTAAGCCTAAAAACCTGGCCGCATTTTTGTACATGACACCTTCTGCCGCCTCCGGGCGCAGCCGCTGCAAATACAATGCCACAGAGCTTTCCAGATCAACACACGGATAGGCAGAGCCGTAGATAAATTTCTCCCGCAGCATATAATTGGCTGCTTCCATATAGGATTGGGCGCCTGGCGCATGCAATGCATAAATATCCGGCGACAGATATAGATGCTCATGTTTGAAGGCTACGCGCACTGCCGCCTCCACCCAGGGCCATCCGCCATGGCACAGGGCCATTTTCAGCTTCGGAAAGGCAGTGGCCACATGATCCGCCAAAACTGCCTGGCAAAAATCATCTGTAGAGCCATGGAAGCCTCCAAAGGAAATCATCAAAGGGATATTGTGCTTTTCACAAAACTCATAAATCGGGCAAAGCCGTTCATCGTCCATCTTGTATTGATGAAACCCCGGCTCTATAAAAGCCGCAATGCAGGAACCATCCACCACATATTTTTGCAGAGTATCCAGGGATTCCAAAACATTTTCCGGATTTAGTCCACAGGAGCCCAAAAATCGGTTCGGATATTGCTCCAGCAGCTCTGCCAGCGCATCATTTTCAAAGCCTCTGCTGTTTTTCCGGATTGACACCACCCCCGTCACTTCCCCGCACCGGTCCATTTCCTCAAACAGCAGCGGCATATAAGCCTGCTTCATCGATTCTGAATAATTCATGCCAAAATTTTTATAAAAATTCTGGATGGCAAAGGGGTGGTTCATTTCTACAAACATGGTGTCCAAATAGGGACGAAACGGCGGACGCATTCGGATATCAATAATTTTCATAATATAACAACTCCTTTATTTTTTCTGTTTTTATCTGTCAGATTACTCCCATCAGGTACCACCATGGAATCACCAAAACCCAGAATAATACCAGCGTAATCCCCATTTTGATAATATTGTATTTCATAAACTCCTTCATACTCATTACACCGAAACCAAACAAAACCAGCAGGTATGCATTTTCATAAGGGAAAAGCACCATATCATTGGAAAAAAACATAGCTATAAATGGCAGCAATGGATAGGAAATCCCTAATCCGGTTCCCAATGCAGCCAATGGCCCGGGGAACATTCCCTGCATCGCTGACGGCGTCATCAATATATTCATGATAATGCCGAAGATAATACACAGGAATAAAAATACCGGCTTGGGACAGCCCTGCAAAAACGGCGTCACATAAGTACTGATGGCCGGACCGATTCCCACGGCGCCGCCTACTGTACCAATGCCCATACAAGAGGCAATAAATATAATAAATCCAGCATTTACATTATCCAGTGACCTCTTTTTTGTCGCAATGTTAATCCCAGGCAGAAAGGCCAGCATAGGGATTAAAATAAAACCGTAGTTGGAATCCAGCTTATGGAGAGGCTGGGTCAGAATATAGGCAAACAGCAAAACGGCCAGCGCAGCCGCTTTCTTTTCCTTTCCGGTAAAAGCACCCAGCTTAACATATTCCGCATCAAAGTATTCCTGGCCTCCCTTCAGCATCTTGGCCGGTTTATAGAGCCGGATAAAAACAAATAAAATGATAAATTGAATCACTGTCAGCGGCAGATTGTAAACCGGCAGCTCCCAGGCATGCATCTGAAAATCTGGTACAGCCATTCTTACGCCTGCTCCCCAAAAAGCAGGTATCAGCGGGTTATATACCAGATTCAAAGCAGCTGTAGATACGATCTGGCCCACCACCATAATTAAAATGCCTTCCTTGGTATTTTCCAGATGCAGCGCTTTCACTACTCCGTAGCATAATACCAAGGTTACCATCCATGCGTTTGTAAAGGTCACGAACATGACAAATAATCCGGCGACCAGCAACGCAAACAACAATTTTGTAAAGCTTCCCTTACATCTCGTTCCTGCCCACAATACAATGCGATTCAGCAGTCCGCTTTCATCTAAAACATTTGCAAAAACCATCCCTCCAATAATCATAAAGACCATAAAATTGCCTGACCATATACTGAGGGCAATATCCACCGGCGCTGCACCTGAAATCACATACATTACAGGCAATAACAGCCCTACCAGCAGATTCGGCAGCAATTCAAAGGCTGCCAGTGAAAGCACAAACACCGTAGCCGCTAAGAATGACCGCATCTCAAAGGTAAAGACTTCCCCTGCCGGGATCAGCCAGATACCGATTGGCATCAAAATCGCGGCAGCCCATTTTATCTTTGTCGCATTTGGCATTGGCAGTTCTCCTTTCTTCTTGCCATATTTGTCATTTTAACCAATCCTTTCCTGAAAATCTTTTGTAATTTCTAAAAAATTTGATAAAAATAGAAATGACAATCCGCACGAATTGTATTCATTTACTATTGCGATTATAAATCATAAAATATTTCCTGTATAATACCGTTTAAGCATGAATCTTATCAAAAAAAAGTATAATAGATAAAAAAATATCAAAGCTAATCGTCTTGAAAGAACGTGACAATATCGGTTTTTTTGTTATAATAAAAAGCAAGAAATTTTCCGGGAGAATCTTATGAAACTAGAAGAAATGAGATATTTTGTAGAAGCGGTCAACGCCGGCTCTATCAATCAGGCGGCGAAAACCCTGTATGTATCCCAGCCTGCATTAAGTCGTGTTCTGGCAGCATTAGAAAAAGAACTGAAATTTCCTCTGTTAGAACGCTCCAAGCAGGGCATTCGTCCCACCAGAGAAGGGATGGAGGTGTATCATGGCTGTGTCCGCATCCTACAACTTTATAACGATACGGTTCTCCAATGGCAGGCTTTAGGCTATCGTTTTTCCAACAAGCCTATCGTTATCCAGATTATAGCACTGCCCATAATCTGCAACAGCATTATGAGTCATTTTTTTGCTGACATCGCAGAAAAATACCCTCATATCCAGCTTCAGTTGTATGAACGCCAGTTACCTGACGTGCTGGAAGCCACAGCATCCCATCCCCACAGCATTGGCTTTAGCCATTACAATGAGAAAAGCAGAGCAGAGATCGAAAGCTTTGCAAAAGAACACCAGATGCAGATAATCCCTCTGTTTCATGACGAATATAAATTTTTTGCAAGCAGCGCCCATCCCCTCATCGGGCACAAAATCTGCGTGAAAGACCTGAAAAATTATACCATTGCCCGATATTCCTGCTCTGAGCATGCAGATCAAACACAGTTTGTGCATTCTGGTCTGGCTGATATCGCAGAAAAATTCGGGCAGGAGCTGTGTCTGAGCAATCTCCACACCATGCTGGAAACTGCCGCTGCCAGCCAGACCATCACACTCACCGCAGACCGGATGACACAGGATAATATCTATCGGAAAAGCGGACGCCTGCTTCCCCTGAAGCTGACAGATTTCCAGTTATCCATGACATATTTTTTGCTTGTTTCGATTCACGCCAACACAGAAGAAAAAATCATTGCAGAACTGCTGCGCAGCCATTATCTGACCTTTGATTCTCCACCATAAACGAAAATCTACGCTTAATCTGCACAAATTGAACAGGGAAAGACTCATTATTTTTCCAAGCTGATAACTGTTTTGTATATTTTCTCATATATACTACAACTTGACAGTTGAAAGTTTGTACGACTAAGAAGCCAGAAAATCCCAGTGTTCTTCTGACTCTTCCTGTAGCT
>RAYY01000030.1 GCA_003611875.1 bacterium D16-56
GGATTCCGAACCGGCTGACAGCAGGTTCATAATAAATAATGTCGTTTGGAAGCATTCATGAAACAACCCTGCCCGGTATTGGTACAGCGGTTGACAGAGAGCGAAATAAAAAGTATAATAAAAAATGAGTAATTGTAAGGAGGTGGAGGCATGGATAAAATCACGAATGTTGCTGACTATATTATTAAGCGCTATCATGAGTTAACAGGTGAGAGCCTGGATGAAATGAAACTCCATAAACTTCTGTATTTCACACAAAGAGAGGCGTTTGCAATTTTAGGTGAGCCTGCTTTTGTAGGTGATTTTGAGGGATGGAAATTTGGGCCGGTTTCACGCGAAGTCCGAAATAATTTTATAAATGGTGAAATTGTAATTGCTACAGAACCAATCTCTGATAGTGTACAGTATATTGCCAGCAATGTAATAATAGGGTATGGTTCATTAGCCTCATGGAGGTTAAGCGAATTATCTCATCGCGAAATCTCATGGAGTAATTCACGAAAAGGTCTTGCGCCAGGAGAAAATGGAAATAATATCATTGCCCTTAGTGATATTATGGAAGATGCAAAAAAGGTTCGCCCATATGACCATGTGTGGGATATGTATTATGATGAGTTTGATAACGATGATGATGTTGTAGCAAAGGCGGCGTCTTATGATCGGGAAAATATATAAGGCACGCACACAGTTTTATGATCAAGCAGCTCAGCAAATGTCATATAAAGCACGTCCTGCGCTGGTTTTGGCGAAGGCTGACAGTGATGATTATGTTGTTTTGCCGGTATCATCTATCTCAAATAGGAGCAACATTGATCCTGTGTATGATATAGAAGTTAACCCAGTACTGTATCCCAAACTTAATTTGAGAAATATTTCATATGTTCGGACCCACAAACAGACTGTGGTTCATCGAGCAAACTTGCGTGATGAGATCGGAGACTTGAAATCCGAGTATGAAGATTTATATCTTGAAATACTGGAGAAACGCGAAGCATTCAGCAACTCAATAACTCAGCAGGCACTTTAATTAAGGCTTAATATCGAGAACAGGAAATCTGATAGATCTTCAGGTTTCCTGTTTTTTTGACCAAAACCTGAAAGGAGGGCCGAAAACAATGGCAACCAAAGCGCAGATGTACGCACAGATGGCCGACCATGTGGCGGTTCAGCTCACTTCCAGCTGGAATGAGTGGATGCGGTTTCTGGACACAGCCTTCAGGCTTTAGAAATACCCGTTCCATGACCAGATGATGATTTACATTCAACGCCCGGACTCTACCGCCTGCGCAGAGTATGATCTGTGGAATGACAAGATGGGCCTCTATGTCCTATGCAGCTCCAAGGGCATTGCTCTGGTGGGCGATTTCGGGACCGGACCCGGTTACAGTATGTTTTTGACATCTCTCCGACACCGGAACCCGCAAACATTCCTGCACCCCTCCGGATTCCCTTTTACCTGCAGGATATAGTCTGCTTCTTTGTCCACGATTTTTTTGTAGCTATACTTTCCATGAAATATAAAAAGGAATGAGAGGAGGAAAATGACATGGGCAAGGATAACAGCAACGTGGAAAGTGCCAGCAAGGCAGAGGATTGCGGAAACTTCAACACGATTTTTGATGACGTATTTCGGACAATCGCCCAGAAAATGCCAACCCTGCTGATTCCGCTGATCAACGAGGTTTTCAAGACAAAATATACAGAGGATCAGGAAATTGAGCAGCTCCGCAACAAACATTATGAGAAATTCGGAAAAGTTATTACCGATTCGATCATCCGGATCGGAGGGCGTTTGTACCATATTGAGTGCCGGTCAAAGAAAGATGGGGATATGGCGCTGCGGATGATAGAATATGATTTTGCGATTGCCCTGGAGCACTCATCCAGGATGGAAGACGACATCCTGGAGATCCGTTTTCCGGAATCCTGCGTACTGTATATCAGGAACCACAAGGATACACCGGACTACCATGAAGCAAGAGTGCGTTTTGCGGATGGGCAGAGCGTCACATATAAAGTTCCGGTGATCATGGCGCAGGATTATACCGTTGACAGTATTTTCGAAAAACGGCTGCTTGCACTGCTGCCATACCACATCCTGCGGTATGAGAGTTTCTTGAAATCGAACAGCAACAACCCCAAAAAGGTGGATAAACTGCTGGGCGATTTAGAAGCAATTTGCCAGAGGTTGCTGCAAATACAAGAGACAGAAATGTATTCCAATCTTGTTAATCTGATAAAGCAGATTGCAGATTACGTGATCCCGAAGGAAAACCCAGTCAGAGAAAGGATCGGTGAGGTCATGGGCGGACAGGTATTGATGTTAAAGTCGGAAGAAATCAGGCAGGAAGGCATAGCCCAGGGCATAACACAGGGTATAGCCCAGGGCATAACCCAAGGCATTGAAGAAGGCCGCAATAAGGAGAAACGCGATACTGCTATTCGGATGCGGAAGGCAAATATACCAATCGAAAGCATCGCTGTTTTCATAGATGAAACAGTCGATGATACAATTTCCTTGCTGGCCGATGCTGGATTTTCATGCAATTCCTAAAAGTAGCAGTTTCAGAAGTGTCAGTATCCGCATAACTGAAACAGCGATAAGAAGAATTACGCAAATGCAAGATGAGGAACAATATTAAAAATTCGTTTTTCATTGTTAATTCCCGTCTTCGTATAACTATTTATTGTCAAAAGAAGTACGGCTTATTATTGTTAAGAAACATTAGAAATAGGCAGCCTGGCCGGATACCGGTGTGGGCTGCCTGATTTTAAAGCTTGGCAGATATGTCAACAAGAGATTACGAATATCAAAAAGGAGGTTTGCCATATGGGCGAGCATTGGCACCTTGGGAGGAAAACGCGATGCAGGATGCAGTATTGAAAGTGCAGAGATTAGGAGTGCCGCCGGAGGGGGGTGAAGGCGATGCCTTTCCCGGCGATGAGGAATTTCCCGATGAGGAAACCCTTCAAATATGGGATGAGTGGGTAGAAGCGGTTGATTCCATCAAAAGGCCGATAACCTGGGAAGAAGCGGAAATCCTTATTAAGTGCAGCCCTACCGAACATATGGCAGGAGTCGAATGGACATTTTTGCATTGTATAGAAAGCGTTTTTGCGTCTAATGCCATAGAGGGTTTCCGAAAACTGATTGAGAAGTGCAACTCGGACTTGATGAAGAATATGCTGTTGGAACGGCTTCAGAATTACATCATCAGCAGCGAACGCACCACCGTCCCATGAAAGTCCGGCGGGCGCACTTGGAATACCTGATTAGAATCGCCTCCGGCGATGGGACTTTCACAGTAAACCTCCATGCGCCCGGCAGCGGATGCGCCACCAATCATGAAAGCTTGGCGGGCGCATTTGGCATCCCTGATTTTAAATCGCCTCCGGCGATGGGACTTTCACAGTAAACCTGCATGCGCCCGGCAGCGGACGCGCCACCAATCATGAAAGCTTGGCGGGCGCATTTGGCATCCCTGAATTCATGCCGCCTAATCGGCGGCGGGACTTTCACAGTAAAACTTCTGGGAGTATGATGGAGAGATTTTCATGCTGTTTTATGACAAGGTGAACTACCCATTGTCTAAAGCCAATGGGCTTCCTGCTTCGCAGACCTCGTAACCTACTATCTCCACAGGCGTAGATTCGGGCAGTCCCTGCCCTATAACGGTTTATACCATACATTCGTACCTTGTATATTTTACGTGCTGAAGGATTATAAAGATATAATTTCCTTAATCTTACGCTCATTTAATGAGAGGACAAACTATTCAGATGGAACAGATATTATTGCCTTAATTGAGAAAATACGGGATTCCCAATATTATATTCCCAAATTATCATTTGTAGCTGAATTAGATGGGAATATAGTTGGTTATTGGACGACCGATTCCTGATGCTGCAGTAAAAAATATAGGAGTATAATTCTTCTTTGAAGCCCCGCACACTTCAGGGCTTCTTTAAGTGTTATCATTTAGTTTAGTATATACATATGTATCCTTCCAAATTGGTTTTTCAGTTTCATCTTTCCAGAAATACACATTTTTTCTAAAATGGGCTTCACGCTGAAATCCTAACGCTTCAAGTAATTTCCACGAACTGGTATTATTGGGGTCACACTCTGCATATATCCTATGTACGCCATTGGAAAAAGCCTGATCGATTAACGCTTTGCAACTTTCGACAGCATAACCATATCCCCAATAATTTCGATTAAATACATATCCTATTTCCAATGCTTCAAAGTCACGCTTACCCATATATACATTTCCAATCATTTTATGGGAATTTTTCAATTCAACAGCAATCATTTCATCTGTACTAATACGCCATTCAAGACTTTTTTGTGTTTCATCGAAGGTTTGCGGTTTATATGGTTCGTATCTCACAACCTCCTTATCAGATAAATATTCAAATAAATCCTGTACATCTTCTTTTTTATATCTTCTTAAAATTAGCCTTTCCGTTTCAGCTATAAATATTTTGCTCTCCATGTCACATGCTCCATAAAATAATAATCTTTGACTTATTTCTTTTTTGCAAATTTATCAATAACCTTGTCTACCCAGAAATTGATGAAGAAATCAGCAATCTCTGCAAACACATTCAAAATGAAATCTACCATTTAATTTTTCATCAATTAACGATTTGTTGCTTTAATATTCCAATTTATTCTAACATACAACCCTAATTTTTTCAATAGAGATTGAAATCACCATTTGACAATGTGGTAAGGAGTTGATGAGCATAGACGAACTGGAAGCAGATACCGGAACGGGATAATCGACAGATATGGATCATTTATGGCGAATTTTTGTGAAAGCCTATTCCATCTGAAAAGGCATTGTAATATAATAGAGCCAGCGAAAAATCGGAATATGGAGGACAGAGATATGTTTGAATGTGGTACATATGAATATGGGTTGAAAACCGGCGATTTACCAGAAAAAGAACTGGTCAAAATCTTTGAAAAGGCACTCAGTAAAATCGCTGGGGAAATCAATGATTCCCGTATTCCTAAAAAGCGGAAACTGAAAAAGATGACTGGACCGTTTGGCCGCTCTACTCCAGACGCAGACCCGCCAGAATATGATTATATCTATCTTTATAGTCATAGACCCAGTAATTTATTTTTGCAGCTGTACCCTAATCAAGAGAAGAATGGTCGGGTAAAATTTTCGGAGGAGGGAATTATCTGGAATTTGTACTTTTATATTTTGTCGGACTATCCAAACCGGATATCCGATGTGGATCATATCCAAGAGTTTGGCGGCAGAGTGATTGAGGAATTATTCCAGACACTTCCCTGCGAAAAGGTACTCATTAAGAAATATGCCCCTGGTGAAGATAGACTTTAGTGAAGCTGCAAATTCAACTTTATCGGCAAGTGAAATAGAGTAAAAATCAGTATTTTGGGAGGAATAGCTATATGGTTATTGATAGTTGGGAAAACGGTCAGTATAAAGAAATCTGGGTTTATTCAAAAGAAGCAGAGGATGATGAGCGGGCGATGTGCGGGTTGATAAATGGTGATTGGGGTTGGCTCAATTATTATAACGAGGAAGGGGACGCAGGATTAAGCTCCAGAAATCCGAACTATACTGATACAGATGATGATGAAACCATGAATTTTATAATAAATGGTGAACTTGACCCATTTCCTTTATCTTATGTGTTGCCTGCAGAACAGGTGATGGAAGCCCTTGAATATTTTGAAAAGTTTCATAAGCTGCCCACATTCATAACATGGCATGATGATAATTTCGCTTAGAAAATTTCCATTTGCCGGGGAGCTACATGTAAAGAAAAATCAGAATTTCTGTGGAGGTGGGAGTGTCCGTTGTCAGAGAATGGTTTGGTGAGAACTAAGGTTTAAATGGAAACCTTCATGCGCCCGGCAGCGGACGCACCACCGTTCCATGAAAGTCCGGCGGGCGCACTTGGAATACCTGATTAGAATAGTCTCCGGCGATGGGGCTTTCACAGTAAACTTCCATGCGCCCGGCTACGGACGCGCCACCAATCATGAAAGCTTGGCGGGCGCATTTGGCATCCCTGATTTTAAATCGCCTCCGGCGATGGGACTTTCACAGTAATAGGATTATAAAAACAGGATTCCTGGAAACGGGAGTCCTTTTTTTCATGCATTTTTGCTGGCTGTTTCTTAATTCCGTCCGGGATTTCCATAATATTTTAGCGGGGAGGCGGACAGATGGATTATGAGAGGATGACAGAATGTCAATGAAAGAGATTCCACACTGGCAGAGGCAGCAGCAGCCCTGGGACTGAAGTGACAGAAGGAAGCCATGGTGGTCATGCATTGAGGTGTAAAAAAGCGCATTGCGATGCTGGTGACAGCGGCAATGCGCTTAAAAGAAAGGTTCTCCCTTAGAAGAAGGAGATGCTGAGTATATGAACGCAGTCGAAGTAAGGGAGGGCTATCCAAAGCTAACTAATGATTCCGAATCCCTTTCCGATAGACTGTGGGCGTTTTCCCCAGTAATTTCTTAAATGTGCGTGTAAAATAGTTGGCATCGCCAAAGCCGCACTGGACAGCGATCTCTCCGATGGAAAAATCGGAAGCATTTAGAAGAACCAGGGCCTGACGGATGCGGGTGTCATTAATGTAATCCGTAATAGTGGTGCCGGTTTCCTTTTTGAACTGAGAAGAAAGGTAGGCGGGAGAAACAAAATTCATGTCTGCCAGGCTGGCCAGGGACAGTTCGCTGCTGTAATGAAAGTCGATATAATCCATGCAGGCTCGTACCAGCTCGGAGCAGGAAAGCCTGGAGTAATTATTAACCAGCAGGCAGTATTTGCGTATCATGACGTTTGGAAGCGCATCCAATTGTCCCGTGGTGCAGGATGATTCGATTTGAATTGCCAGCTGTCTGGAAAGATTGTCAATATGAAAAGGATGGACCCGGGCTTGTTCCACTGCTTTGCGCAGCAGGGTATTTAAGGTAAACATAAGATTCTTCTGGTCCCGGACAGGGTCAGGAACACGAGGCATAAGCCGGAACTGGAGGAAATGATAGTGGGCATCCAGCGCATCCTGGGTGTTCCCAGCGGCGACGGCAGCAATAATCTTATTTTCCCACATGTAGCGTTCCGCGATGGAGCGGAGAGCCACGTCAGGCTCTTCCGGGATAAGAAAATGATAATCTGTGGAGGGAAGCTGACTCATGGTCTGGGTGTCGATCTGGCGGAACTTTAGGGAAAAGCCGCATTGGCTGAGAAAAAAGCCAATGGTATGGTTCCAGTGATCGTAGGAATAGATCAAAGGAATCCGGTTAAAAAATTCAAAAAAGTCCTGGTGGCAGTGGGAAGGGATATGAAGCCTTTCTAAAAGGGAGGCAGCTTTATGCTGGCTCATGGGCCGGAAAAGAACAGGGCCCATGCACAGAACCTGGCAGCCGGCCGTGCTCTCTGCCTCCTCCGGAAAGCGGAACAGGAAATACTGCAGCATCAAGTCATCCTGAAACGAGTAGTAGGTGCCCGCCTCCAGGTATTGCTTGATAGCGTCTGCGATAATCTGATAATCAAAATCTTTCAGCATTTTTCTGCGAAAACCATAATCAATCTGTTCAATCTGTTCATAGTCTCCGCCAAAGAGAAGGACCTGTATGCCAAGATGACGCAGCAGGGCGGTCAGCATTTGGAATGGCTGGGGATTCATGGGAAGTACCTCGCACAATTTTAATCAGAAATAGCACAATTTTTCTGTTCCAAATATAATAACATAAAATTGTGCGATTATCAATGAAAATTGTCCTAGGAAAAGATCACAAAATCTTTATACTATGAGGCAAAGGAGGTAGTGGCGATGAGCGTATTTGATGAGTACGGAAGAAAACATGAGTTTCTGGTCTGCATCGACTCTGACGGGTGTGCCATGGACACCATGGACTGCAAGCACTTTTACTGCTTCGGCCCCTGTATGGTGAAGGAGTGGGAGCTGGAGCCGTGGAAGGATGAGATTCTGGATTACTGGAATAGGGTAAACCTGTATTCCATGAGCCGGGGCATTAACCGGTTTCTCGGTCTTGCCATGGTGCTTTCCCATGTCCATGATACATACAAAGAGATTTCCCAGATTGGGAACTTTTCTTCATGGACCAAGGAGGCAGTCCAGCTTTCCAACGAATCGGTGAAGGCGGCCTGGGAAGACAACGGATGTGAGATTTTCAGAAAGGCCCTGGCCTGGTCGCAGGCGGTAAATGAGGCCGTCACAAAGCTGCCGGGGGAGCTGAAAAAGCCCTTTGCCGGAGCGAGAGAGGGACTCCTGGCGGCCCATGAAGCGGCGGATGTGGCCATTGTTTCGTCGGCGAATAAGGAGGCTGTGAAGGAAGAATGGGAGAAGTTCGGCCTGATGGACTGGGTGGATATCTGCCTGACACAGACAGAGGGAAGCAAGGCATACTGTATCGGGGAGATGATAAAGGCCGGATATGCCCCGGATCATGTGCTGATGGTGGGAGACGCCCCCGGAGATCAGGATGCCGCCGAAAAAAACCAGGTGCTGTATTACCCGATCCTGGTGAAGCGGGAGGAGGAATCCTGGAAACGGTTTGTGCAGGAGGCGCTGCCTAAATTTCTGGAGGGCAGCTACAAAGGAGCGTATCAGGAGCAGATGATCCGGGTGTTCAGGGACAATCTTTCCTGACAGTAAACCTGCATGCGCCCGGAGACTTTTTAAGTGACAAGCGAGGAGAATATGTAAAATGAACGAACAGACGATCAATAACGGTATCCACCGTGCGAAGCTGTGGCAGATTGCAGGCTTTGCCTTCAACAACACAGCAACCAATATGTACATGTTTATGATGAATTTTATTGCTTATTATATGGTAGGAGCCGTGGGCGTAGGCGTAGTGTTGGCATCTACGTTTGTGACTATTATGAGAGTATGGGACGGCGTGACCGACCCGTTTGTGGGATTTGTGCTGGATAAGACCAACGGGAAATTCGGCAAGAACCGGCCCTTTATGCTCATCGGCAATGTGATCCTGGCTCTGGCTACCTTTATCATGTTCCATGTCAGCCACAATATGCCAAAGGCCATACGGTTTGTTTTCTTTATTGTTATCTACATGATTTATGTCATCGGTTATACCTGCCAGTGCGTGGTGACAAAATCGGCTCAGTCATGTCTCACCAACGACCCGAAGCAGAGGCCTTTATTTACCATTTTTGACGGCATTTATAATACCATTATCTTTGCGGCCCTTCCTATCTTTTTTACCGGCTATCTGCTTTCCAAACATGCAGGGGAATTTTCTGTTTCCTATTTCCATGACGGATGGATGATGGTGGCTCCTGTCTCTTTTGTGCTGACTTGTATTGCCATATTCAGCATTTCAGGCAAAGACCGTTCGGAGTACTTTGGCGCAGGTCAGGAGATAAAAGTAAAGTTTAAGGATTACTGGGAGGTGCTGAAACATAACCGGGCCATCCAGATGTTAGTGGTGTCCGCAGGCACGGACAAGCTGGCGCTGAGTACCCAGAGCAATGCCACCGTAAGCGTTATTGTATATGCCATCGTGTGCGGAAATGCGGCGCTGCAGGGCGGCGTATCGGCCTACACCAGTATTCCTACCATGCTGTTTTTGATGTTTGGCGCCGGTTACATCGCAACCCGTCTTGGGCAGAAAAAGGCCATGATGTTCGGAACTTATGGGTCTCTGGTCTGCTGCGTTTTGTCTGTCATCCTGTTTTATGCGGGAGATCCCAGAAGCCTGGCGCTGCCTGGGTTTGACGGATTTGCGGGATGGAATTTCTTTACCCTGGCATTTCTTGCGCTGTGGGTTGGATTTAAAGGCTTCAGCGGTATTTCCGGCAATATTGTTATTCCCATGACTGCCGACTGTGCCGACTATGAGGTGGCCCGCTCCGGCAAATACGTGCCGGGACTTATGGGAACTCTGTTCAGCTTTGTGGATAAGATGATTTCCTCTCTGGGCTCCACTATCGTGGGATTGATGTGCGCGGCGATTGGATTTACGGCGGCTCTTCCTGACGCCAACACCTCCTACAGCCCGCAGCTGAAATTTGTCGGACTGTTCTGTCTGTATGGCCTGGTGATTATCGGCCTGCTGTGCAACATTGCAGCCATGAGATTTTATCCCCTGACCAAGGAGAAGATGGAGGAGATCCAGGGCCAGATTGCAGAGATTAAGGCAAAGGCGGTAACGTAAACCTGCATGCGCCCGGCAGAGGACGCACCACCATCCATGAGAGTCAGGCGGGCGCATTGGCATCCCTGAACTCATGCCGCCTATTAGCGGCGGACTTATAAAGTAAACCTGCATGCGCCCGGCAGAGGACGCACCACCATCCATGAGAGTCAGGCGGGCGCATTTGGCATCCCTGAACTCATGCCGCCTATCAGCGGCGGACTTATAAAGTAAACCTGCATGCGCCCGGTTGCGGACGCACCACCATCCATGAGAGTCAGGCGGGCGCATTTGGCATCCCTGAACTCATGCCGCCTATCAGCGGCGGATTTATAAAGTAAACCTGCATGCGCCCGGTTGCGGACGCACCACCATCCATGAAAGTCCGGCAGGCACATTTGGCATCCCTGAATTTATGCCGCCTGTCCGGCGGCGGGACTTTTACAGTAAACCTGCATGCGCCCGGCAGCGGACGCACCACCAATCATGAAAGTCAGGCGGGCGCATTTGGCATCCCTGAATTCATGCCGCCTAATCGGCGGCGGGACTTTTACAGTAAGAAACCGGAGGGCCCGAAATGAAACAAGATAAGCAGAAAGACAGAGATTTCGTAAATCCCCAGGAGTTGATTGCCCTGGAGCAGGAATTGGCGGAGCTGAAACAGCAGCATGGGCTTTTGGGAAAGCCCCGCTGGTGGGTCAGGCTGGGAGACTGGCTGGCGGAGAAAACCCAGGAGCCAAGGAGGGTAGACCGAAAAAAATACATTCGCCTTGCCCTGACCTGCGGATGGTTCTGCGGAGCCCACAGATTTTATGCCCGGCAGAAAATCCTGGGAACCCTGTATCTTCTGTTGTTCTGGACCGGGTTTTCCTTTACCATGACGCTGATTGATCTTATGATCGTAGTGCCTATGAAGGCCGACAGTCAGGGAATGATAGAATTATAGAACAAGGAGGAGACATTATGCTGTACCCTGTATTAACAGAATCCAGAGGGCTTATGGATTTAAGCGGAATCTGGGCGTTTAAACTGGACAACGGAAAGGGATTTGACGAGAAATGGTATGAAGGACCTATAAACGATACCATACCCATGGCAGTACCTTCATCCTACAATGACCTGCAGGAAGGAGAGGATTTCAGGGAGCATTACGGCTGGGTGTTTTATCAGCGGGCCATCCGTGTTCCGGCATATATGAGGACCCAGCGCATCGTGCTGCGGATGGCGGCTGTAACCCATATAGCTAAAATTTACTTAAACGGCACATGCATCTGTGAGCACAAAGGAGGGTTTCTTCCATTTGAAGTGGAGATAAACGATTATCTGCAGGACGGAGAGAACCTGCTGACCATTGCCGTGGACAACCGGATTGACCATTCCACCCTTCCTGTGGGAAGCGAAAACGGAAAAGGGATGTTAAGCAGCAACATGTTTGAGTCAAAGACCACCAAGAAGAGAAATAATCCCAACTTTGACTTTTTCAACTACTGCGGCATTACCCGTCCGGTGAAGATTTACACCACCCCCAGGGATTATATTGGGGACGTGACCCTGACTTCGGAGATTGATGAAGGCAGCGCATGGGTAAACTATGAGGTAGAAACTGTCGGCAGCGGGGAGGTGGAGATTGAGGTCCGTACCAGAACCGGGGAACTGGCGGCAAAAGGTACAGGCAAAATGGGCAGGCTGACCATTGACAATCCGGTTTTGTGGCAGCCTTTAAAGCCCTATCTCTATGAGATAACCGTAAGGTTTCATGAGGACGTGTATACCATGACCTACGGAATCCGCACGGTGAAGGTGGAGGGAGGAAAATTTTTAATCAACGGCCGGCCCTTCTATTTTAAGGGCTACGGAAAGCACGAGGATACATTCCCGGCAGGGCGGGGGCTGAATCTGCCCATGAACATCAAGGACGTCAGCCTGATGAAATGGCAGGGAGCCAACAGCTTTAGAACCAGCCACTATCCCTACAGCGAGGAAATGATGCAGCTTTGCGATGAGGAGGGCATCGTTGTCATCGACGAGGTGCCGGCAGTGGGCGTACACTTAAATTTCGGCGGCGGCGCCAACTTTAAGGGAACCCCCAGAGTAGAAACCTTTGACCCGCCGGAGGCAGGCGGCATCCGCACCTTTGAGCATCATAAAGAGGTAATCCGGGATGTAATCGCCAGAGATAAGAACCGGGCATGCGTGGTGATGTGGAGCATTGCCAATGAGTCCGACTCCGCAGGCAAAGGCGCCTACGAGTACTTTAAGCCCCTGTATGATCTGGCCCGCAGCCTGGACGCCCAGAAGCGGCCCTGCACCATGGTCAGCGTCCAGATGCCCAACTACAAGGAGGACTGCACCATCCGCTTAAGCGACGTGTTCTGCTTAAACCGCTACTATGGCTGGTATAACTGCGGCGGAGATCTGGCGGCGGCGGAAGCGATGTGCCGGGAGGAGATGGAATTCTGGAATTCCCTTGGAAAGCCTTTTATGTTTACAGAGTATGGGGCGGATACCGTAAGTGGGCTGCATGACACTACCCCGGTTATGTGGACGGAGGAGTATCAGGTGGAGTACTATAAAGCCAGCCACCGGGCGGTGGACGGCATGGAAAACTTTGTGGGAGAGCAGGTGTGGAATTTTGCCGACTTTGCCACCAGCCAGGGCCTGATGCGTGTACAGGGCAACAAGAAAGGGCTGTTTACCCGTGACCGGCGGCCCAAGCTGGCAGCCCACTATTTTCGCAGCCGGTGGACGAACATGCCGGATTTCCGGGATGATAAGAATGGGGAAAATGTCGATTAGAGAAAAGAAAAGGAGGCGAATGTTATGGTAGATATGAAGGCAAAGCCGTTTTATCTGTCAGATGAGGACTGTAAATGGGTGGAGGATACTATCGCGGCAATGACTTTGGATGAGAAGATCGGGCAGCTGTTTTTTAATATGGGTTCCAGCCGGGACGAGGAATACCTGAAAATGACGGTGAGCAAATACCATATCGGCGGAGTCCGGTATAACCCGGCCACAGCGGAGGAGGTCCGCATTCAGAACTGCATCCTCCAGGGAAGCAGCAAGATTCCCCTGATCATTGCCTGCAATACGGAGTCCGGAGGGGACGGCGCCTGCGTGGACGGCACGGTGATTGGCAGCCAGACAAAAATCGGAGCTGCGGGGAACAAGGAGTATGCATACCAATTGGGATATATGTCCAATAAAGAGGCGGCGTCTATTGGCTGCAATCTTTCATTTGCGCCGGTAAGCGACATTCTGTACAACTGGGAAAATCCGGTTATCGGGCTGCGCACCTATGGAAATGATGCAGAACAGGTAATGGAGATGGCCAAGGCTTACCTGGACGGCGCCCACGCCAATGAGGGATTTTGCTGTGCGGCAAAACATTTTCCCGGCGACGGACTGGATTTCAGGGATCAGCACGTGGCTAACAGCGTCAATTCCTTTAGCTGTGAAGAGTGGGACGCCACCTTCGGGAAAGTTTACCAGAGCCTGATTGATAATGGAATTGAGGCCATTATGGCAGGACACATTATGCAGCCTGCCTATACCAGACATTTTAACCCGGACATTGCAGATGAGGACATTATGCCGGCTACCTTGTCCCCGGAGCTTATCGGCGGGCTTTTGCGGGAAAAACTTGGATTTAACGGCATGGTGCTGACGGATGCGTCCCATATGGTGGGGCTGACCTGCCGCATGAGACGGCAGGACCTGATACCGGCGGCCATTGCGGCAGGTGTGGATATGTTCCTGTTCTTCAATGATATGGAGGAAGATTTCGAGAGCATGAAGCAGGGATACCTGGACGGACGGATTACGCCGGAACGGTTAAGCGATGCGCTTCACCGCATCCTGGCCTTAAAGGCCCATATGGGGCTTCACAAAAAGACAAAGGAGGAACTTGTGCCTTCCAGGGAGAAGATGCTTGAAACCGTAGGGTGTGAGGAACACAAGGCCATGCAGAGAGAAATTGCGCAAAAGGCCATTACCCTTGTGAAGTATAAGGACAAGGACGTGCTTCCCCTTACGCCAAAACGGTATAAGAGGATTATGATCGTGTATGTGAAGGGGCTGGAGGCTCCGGGGCTGGGGGCTGTAATCGGGCAGACCAAGGCGTCTCCTGCACAGAAGCTGAAGGAAAGGCTGGAGGCAGAAGGGTTTGATGCATTTATCTATGAGAGTCCTATTCAGAAAATGATGGATGAGATGAAGGCGGGAAAGAAACCGGATGTAAACCTGTATTTTGCGGGAAAGAGCGCAATTAAGGATTTTGTGGACAATCAGGATTTGATCATTACCCTTGTGGACATTTCCGGAGGTTTCCAGCCTGTGGCCAGGCCGTCTTTTGGCATGACCAAAGGCGGAGGGGAGATTCCCTGGTATGTGTTTGAGCTTCCCGTAATCGTGGTGGGAACAAAGCAGCCCTTTGTGCTGGCGGACATTCCCCAGGCCAGAACCTACATCAATACCTATGACGGGCTGGATTCCACCCTGGATGCGCTGGTAGAAAAGCTGATGAAAGGCCCGGATGCGTTTGAGGGAAAGGACCCTGTGGATTCTTACTGCGGCTTGTGGGATACTCATCTGTAAAAGAATCAGGGGCTGTCTGTGCATATGATCAGAAATCAGCCCCCAGGGCAGGAGAGATTCTGAGAGAATATAGAATAGAAGAGGAGGGTGTTTATGCAGATGCAAATGGGATTTCGCTGGTACGGCGAAGACAACGATGACATTAAACTGTCGGATATTAAGCAGATTTCAGGCGTTTCCACCATCGTCTAGGCGCTGCACGACAAGATTATGCCGGTGTTTGACTGGAACAGGACTGATCTGTTCCATCCTGTGGGGGACGGGTTCACGGCGCTGTATTATGAGGCAGATAAGATTCATGATGAGCCTAAGGAGATGGCGGACTGCATTTTGAATAACCTCCACGGCCTGAAGTTTCCTGGATGGGAACCGGAGAGGATGGCAAGAAAAATAATCAACATCGGCATCATCCTGATAATATTGATATCCACTATGAGCAGAACCTTCATTCAACATAAAACGTCATAAGATAAATTCCCGTCCATGCTGCCGGGCAGGCGAATCCGTAAGCATTGTGAACCAAGATGCCATTTGTCAAGGATAGTTTCTCCGAAAATATTAAAGAGCCGCTGTTCACATCCGACCAGCGACTCTTTTCTTTCTGGCATTGTGTTTTAAGGAAATTATTCCTTGTTACTAACCGAACCGATTTTTCTACCCCCAATGCCTTGAAAACAGCATCCTCTGCGCTATTGTAGAAAATCAGGTTGAAGCTGCTGATAAGGTCAGCGGGGACGGTGGCCAAATCTACCGCCGAGGTCATTGGCAACAACACTTTTTTTGCTCCGCTGTCCACGCATACTTGCAGTGCGTTTGCCAGTTCCTCCACCTTTATCATGGTGCCGCTGATGCTGATCTCACCCAGCACAGCCAAGGAACTAAGCGTTGGCTTTCCCAGTGCGATAGAACAGATTGCGATTAAGGTTGGCAGAGCGAGCCTGCTGGTCATTCCGATGCCCTGCAGATCCTGATAATTCACGATGTAGTCCTTCGTTGTGGTGCTGATCGTGCCGCTGATGCGGTTCGCGTTTGCTTTCAGGAAATTAAATGCTGTGTTGGCGGCCTCTCTGCAATCCCGGTCAGAGCCTATGCCTGTACGCTCAAACTTGCCGTTTCCGGGGAGCATCTGGCTTTCCAGGCAGAACACGCCAATCATGCCTGATTTGCCATACCCAACGGTATAGACCTGCCCCGGATTACATATTCCCTCTGGGATAAGTTTTCCGCCGCCTTGTTCTGGCACGGACACATAGTGTTCCTCGAAGGTATCGTTATCAATATACGAGAAATTAACATCGTAAAACTCCATGCCTCCCAGCTTTTTAAGCTGTTCCTTGACACGGCGGCGCATTTCAAGGGAGATGGCGAGGATTTCCTCCAGTTCTTCTTTTGAAAACTCTCCGTCAGGATAGACCAGTTTCAATAAGCCTCCAACTATTTTACGGACAGCTATCGTATCCCTCTGATTCAAGTTCTTGCCAAGCCGGAAATGCTTGTCCAGGGCATCGCCGTACTGCTCCTTCCGCAATTCCCGGAGAAATTCCGCCAGATAGTCGGTAATAAACCCATAGTCATTTGTGAAATGCCCTGGGCGGAACTTGGGGATTTCCCAGCCGGGGAGGTAGCAGTGCATACGGTCAAGAAAGGCTGTATCCGTCCCCATTTCTAACGGGAACGGATCAAACAGGCTGGATGTTTTCAGGAGTACATCTACGCTCTGATTGATATTCCCGACAAACACCATAGACGCAGAGGCGGCTTTTTCCTCTTTTCCACGGGCAAAGGAACCGGATGCCATATAGTCCTTCATGATCTGGATACCGTCTTTATCCTTGAAGTTGATACCCGCTACCTCGTCAAAGGCTACGCAATCCCACAGTCCTACAAGCCCGACCGTCTTTCTGCCCATATTATAAAACAGGTTCGCCACAGTCGTCTGACCGCCGGAAACAAGGATGCTGTTAGGAGAGATTTCTTTATACAGGTGGGATTTTCCCGTACTGCGAGGGCCAAGCTCACAGAGGTTAAAGTTGTTCTCCACCAGCGGCAGCATCCGGGCAAGCAAGAGCCACTTCACGCGCTCCTCCAATTTGTCTGGTTCCATGCCGATAGAACGCAAAAGCACATCGATCCATTCATCCTTGGTAAATGCCTTGCGTCCTGCTTTCAGGTCCTCCATATCCACAACAGGCACAGAGGATACAATGAATCGGCGGTTCACAAAAGCTCCCTTATCGCTTACACCGCCCATCTTGCCGCTTTCGGTCACTTTGTCACGCTTGTAAATAAAGCCGTGATCGGCTGTGACGATGAAATGAATCGTGTTTGCGCCGACCGCAATACGATGAATCAAATCAATAATTTCCTGGATTGCTTCCTGACAGGCGGAAAACACCTCGTTTTCTGTATTCAGTTTGTCGCCGCGGGCATCGATCTGATTATGGTAGATGTAAACTACCTGTTTCCCGGTAATGATCTCCCGCAGTTCCATTTTTTTTAGAGCTTTCATATCATCAAATTGGACGCAGACGCTTCCCGGTACGTAGGATTGTAAAACCTTTTCCCGCCCAGCCAGGCTGTCGCAAAGAACATCATCTACAAGCACCTGGTAGTCGTCCGTCATGGTCAGAGACTTATGGGGGAGCAGCGCAGCCATGCCCAGCCGGGTGTAGGAGGGCAGGACACCAAGCTGGATCTCCAGCTTCGCAAAGACGCACTTAGGAGCATCCTGCATCCTCTGGAACAATTCCCGACCGACCTCAAAGCGGAGCGCATCGGAGATGATGACAACAACACGGTCCTTTGCGTTTTTAATATGCCGGGAAAAGAAGTCAACTTGCGCCGGAATACTTGTAAGCGAATCCCCATCGACAAGTCCGGCGTTCCATTTGGGGAGCAATTTGGCCAGGAACTCATTGGTATAGATGTTTTCTGCCAATTCCCGGAGCGTTTCAAAATCAGCCGTGTCCGCAAGCTGGTCATAGGCAAAGTAGAACCGCCTGTACGCAGAATCAATCTGGCAATCTGTATTCCGGTACGTATCCACAATAGCCTTGAACCCATCCGGACAATGATAGGCGGCGGCAGTTATCAGATGATATGCGCTGTCAAGAAGGCTGTAGGACTGTTCCATCTGCGGGCCAAAGTGCATCTTTTGCCGTTTTTCACAGACCTGCGGAATCGTCAGAGTCCCCAGCTTCGCGCCAATGTCCTCGTTCAGGAGCCTGTCAGTCATCCACTTGATGATGATCTGGTCAATGCAGAGGAATGTATCGCACCCCGCCAAATCCTCCGGCAAGTATCCGGCAAAGACCGTTCCGGCATTCAAGCTTTTTGCGACATGAGCGGACAGTGCATCGTAGGTTTCCCGATAGATCACGCTATTCATCAGGTTATCGAGAAAGGCGATAATGTTGCCGGACTTATAGGACTGGAACATCTTCCATGGTTTTGGCAGCTCCGCCCCGATATACTTTGCAGTATAGGTTACGAACATGGCGACAATCAGCTTCTCCAATGTGGGCTTGACATCGGTATAGCCAAAATGCTGTTCGCAGAGCTTCCAGAAAGCGTCCAACAAATCATACCGTTCAAACTCGGCCAAGAAGCTGTTATCCGCCAGCCCTCCGCCAGTCAGCACCACCCGGACTACATCCTCAAAGGAACAGGTGCGGGCAAAGCATAAGGCGGCCATAATGCCCACAAGGATATTCGTCTCGTTATAATTCTCAATCTCCAGGTCATAGAACCGCTGGGCTCGTTTTTTCTCCGCCCAAAACTTGATGTGCTTCTCAATGAGCGGCCTATATTTTTCGTCAATACCCAGGTCTGCTAAGAGGAGTGCGGCTCGATCCGCAAAAAACCGTTTGGAGTAGAGCAGGGTATCCTCCAAATGATTGTCGGCCGTCTCCGGCTTCGGGAACGGCGCATAGATCAGGTAATTTGTCGCGGTATCCACACGCTCCAGAAAATACTTCGTATAGAACTGATTGTCTCGCTGGAGGTAGTAGACTTTAGCGTTTTCCAGCCTTACGCCCTGCATATCTTCTTCAAATTGAGCCTTATCATCATACCAAAAAACCAACTTGCGGGTATCCCCGGCAAATTCGGCGTTCAGCCGGTCAATGATTTGTTTCAAATTTAATTCAGCCATATTTATCCATTCACCTGCCATTTCCCAGAGCGGTTATTCCCAATACGAGTAATGACACCTTCCTTTTGAAGCCTTGCCATAATGCGCTTCACTGTACTGAGCGAATATCCCGTTATATTCTGAACTTGTTTTTGTGTCAATGCGGCGTCTCTCGTTATGAGTTCAAGGACTACATTTTCCTCGGTAGTAAGATTTCTTGAAACCAAATCAAGCGTCGGAATGGTATCAATGGTGTCAAAATTGGTGTCAACAGTGTCAGGGCGCTCTTGACCCAATTTATAGTCATAAGAGTACGTCTCGTTCAGCGGCACAATGATTCTGAACACATCACCCTCGCGAAACTGCGGGTCACTGCCGGAATAGAATCGGCTGTACTTAAACAGATTCCTTACGCCGGAGCCAAGTCTGTCTGCCCGGCCATTCCCCAGCACCTCCGCTTCCGAAAGCAGGGCTTCATACTCCGCCGGATCAACATCCGACAGCCTATCCGCCCCATGCTGTGTGATGAGGCTCTTGACCTCCGCCGTATATCCCGCACGGGATTTTTCCGCCAGCACCATACGGACTTCTTCCAGCGTCAGCGGTTTCTTTTCCGGCTCCGCTTCTGCAGGAGCAGGCTCCTGTGCCTTCGGCTTAGGCTCTGCTTTCGTCCTGGTTTTCTTCTTCGGTTCTTCCTTCGGCTCGCCGCTTGCCATTGCATCTGCAAGTGCCTGCAGGCTGTCGCCCAAAGAGCGGACATCCTCGATGACATCCAGAAGCATCTTAATTCTGCTCATCTTCCTTTTTCCCTCCTTTGACCTCGTGTACTTCTACCGACTCCACGCTCTGTCCGGGCGAGAGCAGGTATACCGTTGTGAAATCTCCGAAAAGCAGACGGAGAAGTCTCATCGGCAACCTGCGGTCCGCGCCTTCCAGTACCCTTGTCCTGGATTTCTCATCCGTGACATTGATACGGATTCTGTGTTTCAGTGCCATATCCGATATCTTCCTTTCTGCAAGGGTTGTATCGTTTGTCCCTTACAACCCTATAGGCAAAAGGAAATGGCGGAATCCGAAGTCCTATCTGTATAAATTTTTCAAAGTCTCATCTTCAGCAATGGCGGCATTGATCTTCTTCACCAGCTGGCCGACTCGGACATCGCTGATGCCAATTTTTTTCCCAGCTTTCGCTTTGGACAGCCCTTCCATAAATACAAGCCGGTAGACCTTCTGCCACTGCTCCGGCATTGCCGCCACAAGCTCCCGCAGGCGGATGATCGTGTCCGGGACTTCTTCCTCATCCGATACAGACAGCTGCTCCTCCAGGCGGCTGCTGTCGCCCAGGTCATCGCCGTCAGGATCGGTCTGCCCGTCCAGTGATTCCAATACTCGGTGCTTTCCGGGGATTTCATTCGCAAACGGCTTCCTTCCGTATTTCTCCTTGAAATCAGCGATGAACTGTTCCTTCCACTTGTCATAGATGGGCTGGTACCATTCCGGCAGCTTGTTTTCCTTGGCGTTGATGTACACCTCATGGTCGTCCATCTTATGAAGAGCAAGGATATCCACATCCTTAATCCCATGCTCTCCCGGCTTTTGTGCATTTCATATAAACCGAAGGCCACCGGAATATTTTCTTTTGACCGTTCCTATGAAATTCACACTTTCACTGGTAATAAGCGCATATTTCTGATATAATGTGTTTTAGTGGGATTTGATATGGATTCCTTAATCCATGAGTACCGTACCTCATCAACTAATAACCAGAATATTGTTAATTTGCTTAATAGCAATAGTATCCTGCTGTTAATCGAGTTAATTGAGTTGATTTTTGAAAATCAGAGGCAACCATATGGCAAATGAGTCAATTCCATATCTTTGCGGCGGCACCTTTCTTGCGCAGGTTTTAAGGGCAAGGCTTCCGTTGACTACCGCCGCAGACTATATAAACAGCAAAAAAGAATGCCTCCCGGAACAGGAAGTGTTCAGGAGGCTAATTTCGATATATCAGTTGAAGGATTTTTGTGCCTAGTAGATCAGTTGAATCTCACCGTTCAGAATATTAACACTGTGCCGCCATTAATAGCGCAGGTGCAAAATAGACCGATTGCATTTCCAAACTGCGATTATTACAGCCTTATTGTTTCCAATGACCTGGACATTCCAAATCTCCAGCCGTTTACAATGGAAACGGACCGCTCCCTGACAGAATATATGGACGATGAAGTCAAAGCCGTATTTTCAACTCTGTCAGAAGAAGTTCAAAAACGGATATTGACATTCCCTTCCATTTTTGCAAATGAAAACACTGCTTATGGGCATACGGATGAGAGTCAGATTCTTGGATTGGGATACATCCGGCAGATAAAAGTCCGGCGCGATGCAATAAAAATATATCCGCAGGTTCTTTTAACTCTTTCGCAGCAAAGATTAAATGAGGCTCTGTTTGACTTGGATATACATGGAACAATATCCTTTAATGAATTTAACAGAACACATTGGTGTATTAAAAAAGTGGATTTGATAGCGGAACTTCGGGAATTGGGATTTCAGCTATAAAAGCAGGAGGTATGTAATGGACACGGAAAAAGATATTACAATAGAAAAATGGGTTAATTTAGAAGATATCGCTGAATTCCTCAGCGTAAGCAAAGACACTATCCGTGCCTGGATAAAAGCAGATAAAATTCCGTACTGCAAAGCAGGAAAACAATATAAGTTTAAGATTTCGGAAGTAGATGATTATGTGAGAGGCGGAAAGATTACAGAATAGGAGGCACGGATGGAAGGAAAAATACCAGCAGTCATCAGATCAATCACTCTTGATGGACGCACATACCACAATGTCGCATTAAGCCCAACGCTCATCAATTTCTTTTTTCAGCAATAACATGAATTTCATAATGAAGGGGGTACATATAGAGGCATGGTGTTAGTATATATGCGAATATAAAGACACTTGTAATGGAAAAGATTTTATGTGTGATGCATCAACGAAGGCTATTGAGGATATATGTCACTTATTGCAATGTCAGCCAGAGAATTTGATTGAATGGAAAGTTGACATAAAGCCAGATTTGATATATGCAACCAGATTTAAGGAGTGATACTCTATGCGAAAATTAAAGGTATACTTAGATACATCGGTTATCAGCCATTTATTACAAGAAGATGTACCTGAGAAGATGGCAGATACAAGGAAATTATGGGAAATGTTTAAGGCTGGAAAATATGATGTGTATTTGTCTACAGTGACATTAAGGGAAATACAAAAATGTTCAGAGCCGAAGAAAACACAGCTTATAGACCGTTTGAATGAAATACAATTCACAACATTAGATATTACAGATGATATTGTGGCAATGGCAGAAAAAATTATTGATATGGGTATATTGACACAAAGAAGTTTTGATGATTGTCAGCATATAGGAGCGGCAGTTATAAATGAATGTGATTGTATTATTTCATGGAATTTTAAGCATATTGTAAATGTAAAGACCATTAGAGGGGTAAGGGCAATTACAAATTTGGAAGGATATAAGACGATTGAGATATGGAATCCTTCTGTATTATTGGAAAGTGGGGAATGATTATGATTGCAAAACCAGTTATCAGTCCAGATTTTACTATTGAAGATATTCATAAGATTAGGGAATATCATTATGAACTTACAAAAAATATGACAAAGCAAGAAAAAATTAATTTCTATAATGAAGGCGGGAGAGCCTTTTTGAAAGAAATGGAAGAAAGAAAGCTAAAAAAAATGTAATAATTATGGACACAATGGTCATTAGTCCAGATTCTACCATTGAAAAACAGAAAAATCAGCATACGCACAACTTTGGACGAACTGCCCCCCAAGTTCGTTCATTTTTATTTGGTTCGTTCAATTATGCACCAAGGGCAAACCACCGCCTACGGCATACAAGCAAAAAAACAAGTCCTGCCAGTCTATCAAATTAAAAAAGCCTTGAAATCAAGAGATTTAAACCATCTTTGCACCTATCCTTTGTATCAATCTCGGTACTGTTATATCGATGCACTTAATGTCCTCCAGGTTCAGGGCAGCGTACTCTTTGCGTATCTCCGCAAGCTGGGCCTGCACAGTGGGTTCCTGCTCCGCATCTTCCAGGTAGTAGTTCCAATTCGCTTTCAGTTCGTCATTGGGATGCCCCTCTGCCCACAGGCGGTCTAGGGAGTTTTCCACCATGTAGCGGACGATCCAGTCCGGGGTAAAGAGCTGGGTGGCGGCAGGGATCTCCTCTTTTTTGATTTTCTGCCCGGATGGCCTGCCAAACACCGCGTCTTTTGGCTCCGTGTTCCAATACTGGTACAGCCAGCCGATGATCTCCACCTGCCCGCCCTTTTCGATGTTGAAATCGTCCTCGTCAATGTCGTGAGTCAGGCGATAGACCACGCCGTCCTGATCGATTACGGACACACTGAGCAAAAGCTTGGTATAGTCGTTGGTCTTCTCGAACAATCCGGGCAAAATCTCATTCAAGTTATTGCACTGCTTAATGAACAGCAGCCGGAACAATTCATCAATCTGATTGTCCCGTTTGAACCGTATGACCATCTGCTCCTCATCTGCAGAGAAAAACAGTTCCGCGTCGAAAGGGGTCGTCACCAAATCCGGCTCTAACTTGCCGGAGTCAGAGGACAGCACACGGATATGGGAGGGGAGGTAGTCGTTGACCTCCATAAACCGAATGGCGATGAGGCGGTTGAACCAGGTGTAGGCGACTTCCTCCACGATGTACTTGTAGGCGGTCGGATAGTCGGATTTTCGATCTTCCTCACGGATGGCCTCCACCAGCTTGCGGCGTTGGCTGACGGCCTCGCCGCTGATGGAATAGGGCGACCCTGTGCCGATGTCGTAGAACTCCGTATCCTTGGTGGACTGCGCAAGAGCGGCCTTAATGCCCTCATCCGAGATTCCCAGCAGTCCAGCACGGTAACGGATATCGTCAATGAGCTTGTTCCGCGCCCATATGGAGAAATTCTTGATGGCTGTTTTGTTCATACTGCGTCTCCTTATAATAGCCGGGCAAATTCTTCCGCCTGCTCACGGGCCTGCTTTGCCGCCGCTTCCGCTTTCTTTTGTGCAATCTGCGCATCCAATGCGTCCATCTCACCCAGCAGGCGAAGTTTCAGGGCATCGGCTTTATCGCCAAAGCTTCGCAAAGTTGAGACATTGTTGCAACGCTCAGCACCGTCCCAGATTTCCCGAAACTGCTCAAAATAGTGGCTTCGCTTCTGCGCTTCATACTCTTTCCCAGAGAGAGCGTCAAGGACGCGTTTCCTTGCCTGGTCAATGGAGTCCAGCACCGGTGCCTGTTCGACTTCCAGCACTTTCACATAGGCGGCCATGAACTGGTCGCGCAGTCCGGGCAGTTTGGGAATATTGCCATAGGGCTTGTCCTGCCGAACGATGGAGCGCATCTACGCCACAATATCCTCCAGCACGGAGTCCACAATATAGGTCTTGCTGTCATCGTAGATTGCCAGCATATCCAGCGCCCGCATGAAGATCTGCTGCTGTTCCCCGGCAAAGAACGCTTTCACTGGGTTATAATCCTCTGCAAAATCCATGAAGTCATCACGCATCTTTGACACAGTAGCGAAAAGCTCCATCGCGGACTGAATCTGGATCACTGCCAGCATCAGCTTTTTGCCAGCCGCCAGAACCTTCTTGCCGGGGTACTGGTACTGCTTGTAGTAGACCTCCAGCTTTTCAATCTCATTATAAGTGTTCTGGGCATACCGCTGGAAATTCGACATGATGGCGTCCTCATCCTCGGCGGAACTTGCGGTATGGAACACCTCTTTCATCACATCCCGGACAGCTTTCTTGTCCTTATCGGAAACCCGGACGCGCTCCTCCATCAGCAGCTTCTCCACAAAGGCTTTTTTGGTGATAAAGCTGATGATCTCCTCATCGGACTTGTTATTGAGGCTGACTGCCGCGCCGTTCACGGTAAACGCCACATCGCCGCGCTTGAACAAGCGGGCAACGAGCCAGTGAATGTCATCCTCTACATAGCCGTAGGGGGCTTTCATAAAGCGGTCCTTTACCGTTTTCATGGAAGCTTTCATATGGCTGCGAGAGTTCATGGCGATGAAACCCTGCAATTCGTCCAGAGCGTGGCTATTGGGTTCTGTGCCACCCTCCAGTGTAAGGGAAAACTGATTTGTGCTGCGGAACATCTTGCGGATATCCGCCTCACTCATCGCCGTGTCAATATAGGAGAGCTTATGATAAACGGTCTGCACCAGCCGCCCGATGGCCTCATTGATCCGTCCCGTCACTTCTTTCGTGGAAAGGCGGGCAATATCCCCGTTCACATAGATACTTGCCTCTTTCAAAGCCTCGGTCAGATACAGTTTTGCATTGTCATACCGCTCCCGCATCTCCATGCACTTGGCTTCTTTGATGGACTCATACTTTGTAAGCTGGAAGGGTCCCCGGCTTTCTCAAAAACCGCTCGATTTTCAAGTACACCTGCATTTCCGTCAGGAACTCGTTTTTGCCGAGGCCACTAAATTCCCGGTTTTATCAAAGAGAATCAGTATTGCATGGCTTTACAATGAAACAGGCAAATCTAAGGGGATGTTGAAAGCGTAGCTTGTGCCGAAGGAAATCTGTCGCATCAAGTGGAAAATCAAGGTTACTGTTCGCTGGGAATCAGTGAACAGAAGCAATTTAAGTGATTGGCAATCTGAAAAATGTAAAACTGATTGAGAAAAGGTGTTTGAGCTGATAAAATATTTATAGGAAATAAGTTTGCTGCAGAGGAGGCGAAAGGATGGCTGCATCAAGTATAACTGATAATATTGTGATCCGTGATCCCAAGCAAGTAGAGGCATTCTCTGATGCAGTTGATCCCTATTGCGGTACTGTAAAAACAGGAGATTTGGCAGGAATTTATGGTTATGATGTCTATTAAATCGAAACAATTATGAAATCGCCTATCGCATTTATGAAGATGATGATAAAATTGTTGTTATTATGGCAGAGGCAAGGGAAAACTTTTATAGTGAATTAAAACGATATTTCAAAAAACAGGAGAACAAGAAGGAGGCAGAAAGCGTGAAGGAGATTTTTCACAGGACAAGTATCAGGAAATATGAAAAGAAAAAGGTAGAAGGGGACAAAATAGAATTGCTTCTCCGTGCAGCTATGGCAGCGCCGTCTGCCGGAAATCAGCAGCCATGGGAATTTTATGTGGTGACGGACAGAGATAAATTAAAGGCATTATCGGAATGCAGTCCCTATGCCGGGATGCTGAAAGAAGCGCCTTTGGGGATTGTGGTATGCTGTCAGAAGGACTGCAGACTGCCGGATTATGCCCAGATTGACTGCAGTGCGGCGGTTGAAAATCTGCTTTTGGAGGCAGATTTTCTTGGACTTGGGGCAGTGTGGCTGGGGATTGCGCCGCTGAAGGAGCGAATGGAAGCGGTGGGGAATGTTTTAGATATTTCTAAAGATTTATATGCATTTTCAATTATTGCTTGTGGATATCCGGCGGAGGAAAAGACGCAGCAGGACCGGTATGACGAAACAAGGGTGCATTATATGGATTGAGAGCTGTAAAGGAGATTGACGTATGCTGAGAATCACATTGGGTGATATTACAAAGATAGAAGCGGATGCCATTGTAAATGCTGCGAATACCAGCCTTTTAGGAGGAGGCGGTGTGGATGGAGCAATCCACAGGGCCGCAGGGCCGGGACTTCTGGCTGAATGCCGGATGCTGAACGGCTGCAGGACCGGCCAGGCGAAGATCACAAAGGGATACCGGCTTCCTGCAAAATATGTCATCCATACGCCGGGGCCGGTGTGGAATGGAGGGGTAAAGGGCGAAGATCAGCTTTTAAAAAGCTGTTATGAGAATTGCCTGAAGCTGGCTGTGGAGTATGGATGCAGAACAGTGGCGTTTCCCTCCATTAGTACTGGGATATATCGGTTTCCTCTTGAACAGGCATCTGTGATTGCTGTTGGGACGATTCTGGAGTTCCTGGAATTGCATCCAGGTATGGATGTGCAGATGGTATGCTTTGATAGGGAGACATTTCGATATTATCAAAATGCGTTAGAGGTGGCTGGGGGCAAGTAATATAAATGTCAAGATTTGGCACGAGTTTTGTGCGATTTGAAAACCTAATGTAACAATACTGGATGCTGCTGAGGTATCTTTTGGAGATAATGTGTTTATTGCGCCGGATTGCGTATTTTCAACAGCAGGACATCCACTTGACGCGGATCAGAGGAACCAAGGGCTGGAAATTGCGCTGCCAAATGCGCCCGCCAAGCTTTTATAATTGGTGGTACGTCCGCCGCCGGGCGCATGGAGGTTTACTATACATTATCCATTTTTTCTTATAGAATTAATGCGTTCGTCCTGATTCATATCAATAGCTGCCTAACTCAGAATGGTTACTGGTCGCGGCCTAACCGTGCACTTGCTGCATGATCAGCCGCGGTATCACAACCCCGATAGTGCTGCATCCGAAGATCAGTGTCCCCGTATCAATTTATGCTCCTCGCACAAAAATAAGCGGTAATTGTCACAAAGGTATATAATGGAGGGATTGCCGTACAACCACCCCGTGAACCGTAACCTGTTACTTGTTATTTATTACGAATCAGGCAGCATATTACATGGTGCAAAGCAGGTATGGTCCCTGCAAATATAAAAGGTTGTGCTGTTATTGACCAGAGGATATTTCCTGCTTTCCGAAACCACAATCACATTAGCCAGCAGCAAAAGCCGCTCTTTTATCTCCTCTAAGTCAGAGCCGTTTTTCAGGACAACCGTAATATGATCCGGCGGATTATCCCAGATCAGCTTTGCAAGCAGGAACATACTGTGTCCCGCCGGATAATCCTGGGCCTGGGCAGACATATACCGGATCTGCTCCTCTGCCAGCTCCCTGAAATCCTCTTTTCCGGTCAGCTGATACAGCCTTACAAGGTTATATGCCATTACCGAATTTCCACTTGGAATTGCACCGTCATAGCATTCCTTGGGGTTCATGAAAAGCTCCGTATTGTCTGAAGGCGAAAGATAATATCCTCCATTTTCGTCATCAAAAAACAGTTTTACCCCTTCCCTGCAGAGATGCTGTGCCCGTTCAAGATAGGCTTCGTCCAGGGTAGAATGATACAGCTCGGTCAGTGCTGCCACATAGAAGGCATAATCATCCAGAAAGCTGTTATCTGACCGGGTTTTGTCACGCCAGCTTGTGAATATTCGGAGGTTCTCAATTAAATTTGTTTCAATAAATCTTTGCGCATGTATGGCTGCCTCAAGAAAGATCTTATTGTGCGAAACCCTGTAGAGCACAGACAATGCAGCTATCATCAGGGAATTCCAGGAGGTCAGAATCTTGTCATCAAGATGCAGACTGGAACGTCTTTTCCGGTAGCTGTAGAGCTTTTCGGTCTCCTGGCTGAAATCACCATGTAAGTCATGGCTTTTTAAAAGGTTGGGAATATTGACCCCCTCAAAATTCCCCTTTTCCGTAATATCAAATACACCTGCAAACCGCGCTCCCTTTTCCTTCCCCAGTACATCAAGGATTTCGGATAATGTGAAGGTATAGTATTTTCCCTCTACCCCTTCACTGTCAGCATCCTGGGCACTGTAAAAGCCTCCGTCCGGCGAGGTCATTTCACGCAGCACATACCAGGCGGTCTTTTCGGCTGTATCCAGGTATACAGGGTTCCTGTTTACCCAATAAACCGCGGCATAGGCTATGATCAGAAGCGCGTTGTCGTACAGCATTTTTTCAAAGTGGGGCGCAAGAAAATACTGATCCGTGGAATATCTGGAAAAGCCATAGCCAATATGGTCAAAGATGCCGCCCTTTTGCATTTGTATAAGGGTTTTTTCCGCCATTTCCAATGCGCTGGGGTCATCCTTCTGTTTGGCGTACAGTGTCAGAAACAGCAGATTATGGGGCACGGGAAATTTGGGCGCAGCCCCGAATCCGCCGTATCTGTGGTCATAGCTTCCGGCAATTTGTTCCACTGCTTTCTCGGTAAGGTCACCATTGTCTATGGTTCCGCAACCGTTGTCCTGATGTTTCAGATGGGCGACAATCCGATCGGCCGAATGCAGCAGTTCCCTGCGTCTGCAGTTCCATTGGTCCGCCACCGCGCTTAGAAGTTCCAGAAATCCCGGCCTGCCGTACTGTGCCCGCGCCGGGAAATAGGTACCTGCAAAAAATGGCTTTTTGTCCCAGGTCATGAAAATACTCATGGGCCAGCCGCCGCTTCCGGTATATGCCTGGCACACCGACATATATACACTGTCAACGTCCGGCCGCTCCTCACGGTCAACCTTTATGGAGATAAAATGTCTGTTGAGAATTTCGGCAATTGCCCTGTCTTCAAAGCTCTCATGGGCCATGACATGACACCAGTGACAGGTGCTGTAGCCGATACTCAAAAAAACCGGCTTATCCTCCTGTCTGGCTTTCTCAAAGGCTTCCCTGCACCAGGGATACCAGTCTACGGGATTTTCCGCATGCTGAAGCAAATAGGGGCTTGCAGCGTTTTTCAAATGATTACTCATGTTCATCCTTCCTTTTCGGTTCATCCGGGATTTTTGTTACAGTACAAAAATCTGACGATTGTATCAGCTTATGGCTGTCTTGACTGTTACAACCGTTTCCATTTTCCAGGTGTTCCTATTATGCCCCTGTTGCCAGAACAATAAAAGTTATTTATCAAGAAAATTCGTATTATGCAGAAGCGTTTCTTCCATCCTCATAGGCTGCCTTTTGAAACATGGTGCTGCAAATTTCAGCGGTTTATTCGATCCATCCCATTTTTCTTCCCATGATATCAGGGTTATCCGGCGCTTTCGGCAGTTGTATCGTCTCAGAAAAGCTGAAATATTCCTTGTTCTTAAGACCCGCTGTCCGGTCCGCCCAATACTCCAGCCAGTCCAGAAAATGGAAGGGCTTTCCTGTGTCCTTGTCACGCATGGGGATGATTCCGCAGTCATTAGCCAGGTCGAAATACCAGACAGTGCCGTAGGTATCCGGGTCCTGGCTGTTTACAACCAGAACACTGTCCATGCCGTCCCCCTCGGTACACAGCGCCACCAGCCCGTTGTCGGCAGTAAAGGGGGTATCCTCGTCATAAAACGCGTCCATTTCTTCTTCGGTCATGTAAAGAAAGTAGAGAATATGGTCCGGAGTATAAGGGAAGGGCTGCTCAACTGTAGCTTCCTTCTGGCGCAGGGGCAGCAGACCGTAAAAGGGCTGGCTTCCGGCGCCGGCAATAGTGGTGATGAAACGACGGTAGTCCTCCGGCAGACGGATTCCCTTTTCTGCCTCAAAAGCGGCCACTTCTTCTTCCTTCATAGGCGGTTCCCAGACCGGCGGCCACTTTCCGCAGAAAAAGGATAACTTTTTGCTATGCAGGGCTTCGATTTTGGACATGATGCGGGCGATGCGCTGGTCATATTGTTCTATTTGGTTCATTTCTCTTTCCTCCATAGATTGTTTTTAATCTGATCATTATTTTATCAAACTTGTATGTGGATTTCAATCAGAGGACTGCGAAATGGTATCTGTCACCGTCCGCACCATCCTGGAGGACAACGAGATAAAACCCAATAAGATCCGCTATTACCTTGAGCGCAAGGATCCTGAGTTCGAGTCCAAAATACACGATGTACTCCTTGTGTATAAGCAGATAGAGATGTGCTTTGACAAGGAAGGGAACCTTCTCATTGACATGGATGAACCCAAAACAGTAACGGTCTCTTATGATGAAAAACCAGGCATCCAGGCCCTTAAAAACATAGCGCCGGATCTTCCGCCAGCCCAGGGGCACGGTAAGGTGAGCAGGGATTATGAGTACAAACGGCCGGTGACGTTATCCCTGCTGGCAGGGATGGATCTGCTTACTGGAGAGATCATCCTTCTTGTAAGCGATACCCATAAAAGCTCGGATTTCATTACATGGCTCCAAAAGCTGGACGCTAAGTATCCGGAACATGACACAATACGGCTCGTTTTGGATAACCATTCAACGCATACTTCCAAAGAAACCCAGCGATATCTTGCGACAAGGCCGGGCAGGTTTGAATTTATATATACACCGAAGCATGGCTCATGGATGAACCTGATCGAGAGCTTCTTTGGAAAGATGGGGAAGCAATGCCTGAAGGGCATTCGCGTCAATTCCAAAGAAGAACTGGAAGAACGGATATATCAGTATATTGCCGAGGTCAACGAACATCCAGTAGTATATCATTGGACATACAAAATGGATGAATTTGAAATATAGTTTTTCATTTAAATTTTCAATATGCTATACCGAAGGAGGCAAAAGCGGACACAATAGAACATAACTGGCAGAGAAATCTGCTCGTTTTCTTTATTTCGTTATTTACAATTATGAATTAAAATTTGGATTGAATACATAACGATTTCGTGATATAATTTGAAAAGAATTGAAAGAATGAGGGATTGTAATGGGTGTCACATATGGAAAGCTGTGGGAATTGTTGGAAGAAAAGGAAATGAAGAAAATAGAATTACAGAGAAAGGCTGGAATTAGTGGCAATATTCTTGCGAGAATGGGAAGAAATGAATATATTTCTATGGAAAGCGTCGAAAAGATGTGCCGTATATTGCATTGCGGAGTAGATGATATGTTAGATTTTATAGATGAAGATTCAGCAAAGAGTGAGGATAAATAGATGGGAAATAAGTTAGAACTGACATGATATGGTAAGGAAGATCCTCTGAAAATAGAACTTCGTCTGTTGATTGAAAATGTGAAGTTGTTATATGGATGTGATAACGATGGAATAACAGAATGTATCTTCGGGGGCGCAGGTTGAGGTGACAGTATATGGTAAGACCTTGAATGATAATTATATGCACATATTGTAAGTAATTTGTTGGCGGCGCTAAAGAAAAATAGTATTATTGATACGGATTCGCCTAATCAGCAGCGTTCATATTGGATATTGAAACAATAGCTTGAATAATATTGAGCAATTTTATTCAAGGTTTATTCAAGAGTTATTTGAGATGGATATTTCGCATATGAACAGACAAGCAGGTATTTTGAGCGAGTTGCGTTTTAGATTGGCTTGAATAAATTTGTTTCAAATTAAACAAGATTTATTCAAGATTACTCAAGGTTTATCCAAGATCGTGCTTCTAAAATGCTTCTAAAATTTTCAATAACCAGAAAAATAAGCAGATATTGATGGTAATATAAATAAAAAATCCCATTTTATTATGATTTGTGATATAGACAAACGTACCATAGCAACGTGGGGAAGGACGAGAAAAAATTCTTGTATGAATGCCAGAGCACCGCGGACAGCAGCATGTTGGTAAGAATTTTTGAATACACGACACAGATCGCCTTAGACCAGGGGGAAATTGACGAAAATACTCTTAAAGAGGAAATCCCTCGTTCAGGTATCTAAGGATATTCACGATGCCATAGCAGGAAGCGGGTATGACAGTTACAGCGGCCTGCTGGCGGCAAGCTTTAAGAACAGCCAGTAGGCACTGGTTGGTGAAGGCGATACCATGGCAAATATCTGATGGAATAATAAATTTCAGCTGCGGGTATATTTGCTTATGGAAGATGCAAAAAATGCAAAGGAGCAGCTGGAATCCTTAAAGGAACTTCAGAATGCTGCCGCAGGAAGAGTACCGGTGCTGGTTTCTGGCCTTGGGGATTGTATCTGTCTGGCAAAGGTGTGGCTGGAATTTCTGCAGGGAAAGGTTTGTGATGAGGACTATATTATAGAGGAGATAAATCTGGCTAAAAATGGGATTCACAAAAGTGAGATGCAGCTGCTCCTTGCAAAGATGGAGCTTAAGCGGGGAGAAACAAAAAAGGCAGAGGAACTTTTACGTAAGCTAGCAGAATATAGGCCTGATCTTTATTCTGGCAGGGAGGCGGCAAAAATTCTTAGGGAAATCTCATAAGGATACACATGGGGATATTACAAAGCTGGTGATGAATCCGTTTTGTGTATCCCCAGTTTTATTGGCCGTTATTGGTAAGACATAAAATTCTCGATAATAGGAAAGGGTAAGCGTATTGTCTGCCAATCAGACCCACGTTCATTGCATAGGTTTTAGATTTTTATTGAGCCGATCCACGATCCAGGCTATCCGCTTTTCCCGTCCGGCATCGGTCTTTGCGTCAAAATATGCTCGTGTGTAGGTTTTCTTTATGGATAAGGACATCTCCTTCCAATTTGTGAAAGCTGGTTCATGCTCCTTCAGCAGTGCGGAAAGCCGGGCAATTTGTTCTTCTGTGACTGCCATGGAGTCTGGGGCATACCACTGGCCATTCTCTTTTGCTTCCTCTATTTTTTTTCTGCCGGATTCGGTCATAAGTCCCCGCTTTTCAAGGCTTTCCGCCAATGCCTTATTTTTCTCTGACCATTTGCTCTTTTCCCTGCGCATGGCAAAATATTTCTTATATGTTTTGTCGTCAAGCTTTTCCATCTGCCCGTCAATCCATCCAAAGCAGAGGGCTTCTTCAAGGGCTTCTCCTGCTTTTATGGTTTTCGGACCGCCAGCCTTGCCAAATAATAGCCAGACGCCAGAGCTTGTCAGGCAATGGCCGGAAAGCCATTTTCTAAATTCTTCTCTGTCTGCAAATTTGATGATATCGCTCATGATTTCCTCCACACGGTACACGCTTCACAGAACATCGTATTCTGTGAGTGTTGCATGCCCTGCTTTATGTTTTTCATCCGGACAAGCGGAAGCAATCATTTCATATGAGTTAGGGCGGAATAGTCCGGATCCTGCCCATAGTAAATGATTTGACTTATTGCTGTAGATGATTCTATCAAATTATCAGATGATTTTCAAGAGAAACACTGTCAAAGGTGGTTGCGATACATCGCCGGGTTGAAACCATAGGCAAACAGAAATCCACATTATGGGCGGCAAGATAAGGATACTGCATTGTTTGGCGAGTGAAAATGGACAAGGATCTATTTGCGAAAAACGGATTCAGATAATTTCCTTTCATTCCCCAAAAGTGGTCATTTCGTTCCATTTAACAAAAAAACAGGAGATTTCTGCCGATATAAGAAATAAAGACCTTCCTGGGAGTTGATATGGAAAATGTTGGATATAGCGGTTGTGGATGACGAAAAAGGAATAAGAGACCATTTATGTGAATTGATACGAAAGCAGAAGCAGCCGGGCCGCGTAGAATCCTATGCCACAGGCGAGGAGCTGCTGGCATCGGGAAAACGGTTTGACATTGTGTTCCTTGATATACGGCTGGAGGGTATCAATGGGATTGAGACGGCAAGGAAGCTGAGAGAGAAACAGGATGATATGGTTCTCATATTTATTACAGGGCTCAGAGAATATGTATTTGACGCCTTGGATTTGTATGCGTTCCAGTACCTGTTAAAGCCTGTAGATGAAAAGAAATTTGCGGAGGTTCTGGGCAGAGCTGAAAGGGAAGCCGGCAGAAAGCGGGAGAAACAAAGGATCTTCCTCAAAACAAGGAACCTGACACTGGATCAGACAGATATTCTGTATATTGAGAGCAGGGGGAAGAAGGTTGAGATACATACTGTCAGGGAAACGGAGGATATCCAGATTTATGCCGCCATGGAGGAGCTGGAGGGACAGCTAGGGGAAGGATTTTACCGCTGCCATCGGTCCTATATCGTGAACATGGTTTATATTGCAGAATATAACAGTGACAGCATCTTCCTTACCAATGGCAATAAGGTGTATCTGGCAAAGAAGAAATACGGAGAGTTTGTAAAGGCGTATATGTGGTATCTTCAGAACGGGGGTGTATCCCGTGTTTGAAGTGGAGAATATCATTTTTACTGTATTTTTGAATCTGCTTCAGGGATACTGCCTGCAGTATTTTTACGGGAGCTTTCTGGAAGGCAGGATAAGGAACAAAGGGTGGAATGGCTTGGCAGTTGCAGGCTTGTATGTGATTTCAAGGATCATACTGGCAGAGATCGTATTTCCGGAAGGCTGGGGATATCAGGCGGCAGTCGGAAGGCTGGCTCTGGCCCTTGGCATTCTGTCGGTTCTTGCCCTTGGCTTTTATAAAGCTTTTCATCTGATTACGGTTTTCCTGGTGGTAGCATTTCAGGCAGTTACAGACATTGGGCGTTTTGCAGCGGTGATCCTGTTGGGAGAACTGGGGGATGGGGTTCTTGGCTTGTGTAACTTTTGTATGGGACATGGGTTGATCGCATCAGAGAAAGGGTTTCTCATGGCGGTAAATGCAGGGCTGATCGGCCAATGGATTTTAGAGTATCTGGTCATTGCGCTGCTGATCTGTCTGCCATTGAAAAGGATTGCAGGAGAGTTCCGCGAAAAGGAATATGAAATTAACAGAACAGAGCTTTTGTTTATCCTTACTCCGGCGGCTGTGGGGATGATGATCTGTATGCTGCTGCGTATCATCATAATCACAATGGAGGACGGGATACCCAGAGTTTTGTATGACCGGTATCCGGTTCTGATCCTTGTGCTTCCGGCGATCCTGCTTTTATCCCTGCTTTCTATTCTGTATGGGGTAAAGCTGTTCCAGGATATGATTGATCTGAACCGGGAGAGGAGCAGCAGGATCATCTTTGAAAAACAGGTAGGGATTTTACAAGAGCACATAGAGGAGCTGGAGCGTATTTATTCTGGCGTCCGGAGTATGAAGCATGACATGAAGAATACCCTTGCCGTGATCCAGAGTCTGTCTGCCGACAGAGGAGAAAAAGAACAAAGGGAGCTGCAGGATTACTTAGGGGAACTGAACCGCACATTTGAAAGGCTGGAGGTGCGCTTTAAGACAGGGAATACGGTTGTTGATACCATTTTGAATATGAAATACCATGAAGCAGTACGGGAGATCCCGGATCTTACCATGAATGCGGATCAGCTTCTGTTCCCCGGAGAAATGCGGATCAGGAGCTACGATATCGGTGTGATTCTGGGGAATGCTTTGGATAATGCCATCGAGGCATGCAGAAAGCTGAAGGAGAAGGAACCATCGGCAGATGCCTTTATCCATTTAAGCTCCCTGATGAAAGGGAATGTTTTGGTTTTCAGGGTGGAAAACAGCTTTGACGGGCGGCTGGCAGCCTGCCCTGCATCCTGGGGCACGAGGAAAAAGAAGGATGCGCTTTTGGTAACAGATAAGGCAGATAAAGCTTCTCATGGAATCGGGCTTGCCAACATCATGGATACGGCCCAGAAGTATCAGGGGACCATGGATTACAGAATAGAGGACAGAATTTTTATCCTGTCTGTCATGATGAAAAATAAAAATTATCATAGGAGAAGTGAAGATGAGCATTGGAGTAACAGGTAAATCAGAATGGGAGTATTTAACAGAGCGGTATCTGAGAACAGGGACAGAGGGAAAAAGCACAGGCATCAGCTTTGCAGCTCTGGCAGACGCGGGCTTTGCAGAAAGGGCAGCAAAGCAGAGAAATGCTTTGGGGACAGGTACGGGCAAAGCACAAGACGGATGTTATATGGGCGAGTCCTATGAGGAACGTCTGAGTAAGATAACCGATGGACATGCAGCCGCTGCTTTTCAGGAGGCTTATGCAAAGAAAATGGCAGGCAGTGTGGATTATATATCCATCATCAGCAGATTATACAGCGCCGGGATTTTGGGGGCAGCCGACTTTGCAGATGCTTTCCCCCAGTATGATGTCATAACCCATGTGGGAAATGCGGACATTTCTTCGGCTAACTGGCAGAGAAACGACTTTCCTTTTTGGAAATATTTCCAGAAGGACACCCGTGCAGACGCTTTGAATGATTGGAGACCTGTGGGCGAGAATCCACCTCAGACTCGCGGGGACCTGCAGCAGTGTTACCGCAGTGTTGGTTCCGGGCGGATTGCAGTGCTTATACCGGAGAGGCTGCAGGAAAAAATGGATGCAGACCCTGCTTATGCCCGGCAGGTGGTGGCAAAGCTGCAGGAATGGAAGGAGGATTATGACCGTTGGGATAATACGGTGGCAGCATCCTACGGTTATCATGTACTGGAGTATCAGGCAGGAAAAAGCTATGTGTTTGATCTGGACGAAAACGGAGATGTACGAAACTGTACCGTCACCGGCAGCGGCGGACATCTCACCGGCCCTACAGAGGAAGAAAGAAGACAGTTTAAGGCCGAACAGGAGAGGAAACGGAAGCTGCGTGTGAAATACATTGAGATCATGGAGGAAAGCGCTGAGAAAAAATGGCTGGAGGAGCAGGAGAATTTCCGTTTCTTTCAGAGCCAGCTTGTAAAACGTGATTGGCTCAGTGAGCAATGAGGAAGGGATTGGATGTACACGTCTGATAGGGGAATCGTGCAATAGAATTTATGATTGCCGGACAGAAGATGATTCTGATGATATAGGCAGGGCAGATATGGATAAAGGCTGTCAGAAAGAAGCAGTGCTGCCGCAATTAATGGATTTTCTATGAAGATTTTTGCAAAAATGACGATATATACTATAAATGGTGAACGGAATTTAGACTTTTTTGATCAGGATGTTATAAGCAAGGAGGATGGGGTTATGCCAAGAATTACGGATTATAGTTATTTGTTTCAAAAAATGTTCGGAACACCGAGGACAAATATTACCGGCAGTTTTCAGTTATCACAGCTGAACAGCAGTTCTGTACAGGCGCAGTTAAAAGCAGCAGGGATTAATACAAACAGCAAGCAATACAAGGCAGTGATGAATGAGATGATGAAGAACGGAAACGGTGCAATGTATACCAACGTTCAAGCCATTAAGAATCTGATGAAGGGCTATGATAAGGATGGCGACTACATTGACCCGACTACAGGACTGGCTGGCCTTTTGGTAACGGAAGAAAATGCAGCCAGCCAGAAACGCATAATTTCTATTCCCGAGAGCAGCAAGGATGAAATGTTTGAACAGACCAAGAAAGAATTTTTACGTGAAAATGGTGTTCTGAATGGTGATACGACAAAACGGTCCGATGTATATACAAATCTGTATCGCAAGGTGCAGAAAAATGACCGTCTGGCAGCAGGATATACCATGCAGCAGTATGAGCGGGCGTACAGGCAGGCATTTTTATCTGCTGCACGGAAGGCGGATCCTGGCTGGGAAATAGGAAGTCCTGTTCCGGCAGGTGCATTGGACGGCATTACCAGGGAGTCTGTTGAGGGTTCAGGGATGTCCATAGATAGGAAAATATGAAGGTTTATTTTGGAAGATGCAGAAGAAGGGTGAAGGAAAATATGGGAATTGTCATAGATTTGAGCAGGGCGGAGAGCTATTTGGGAGAGGATGAGCTGAGGGAAGCCAGGGGAAGGGCAGCGGCCATCTGCCGGGCCTTGTATGAAAAAGAGGACAAGGACAGGGTACTGGGCTGGCGGACAGAGGAGACCTCTGTGCTGCAGCTAAAGCAGATTAAGGAAAAGGCGGCGGAAATCCGCCGGGAGGCAGATGTATTTGTAATCGTGGGGGTGGGAGGCTCCAATCAGGCAGCCAGAGGGGTGATTGAGGCATTGCCCCGTCCGAAAGGTCCAAAGATTGTGTATCTGGGAAATACCCTTTCTCCTTATACCATCCGCAGGACATTGGAGGGGATGGAGGGAAAAAGTGTCTATATCAATGTGATTGCCAAGAATTTTGAAACTCTGGAGCCGGGGAGCCATTTCCGGATCCTGCGGCAGTGGATGGGAAGCCGTTATAGTAAGGAGGAGATGGCAAGGCGGATTGTTGTCACCGGAACCAGGGGTTCCCGGCTGGAGGAGATAGCGGAAAAAGAGGGATATCTGTTTTTGGAGTTTCCCCTATCAGTGGGCGGCCGTTATTCGGCTTTTACCCCCGTGGGGCTGTTTCCTATTGCGGCGGCAGGGCTGGATGTGGATGAATATCTGGCGGGAATGGCTGCTGCCTTAAAGGATTGCAGGGAGCATGGGGAGGATAATCCGGCGGTAAGATATGCCCTGGTGCGGCAGCTTTTGTATGGCCGGGGCTATGATATTGAGATGATGGTTTCCTTTGAACCTCGGTATGGCTTTTTTACTAAATGGTGGGTACAGCTTTTCGGGGAGAGTGAGGGCAAGGATAAGAAAGGGATTTTTCCTGCTGCTTCTGTTTATTCTGAGGATCTCCATTCCATTGGACAGTATATGCAGGAAGGCAGAAGGAATCTGACAGAGACCTTTGTGTCAGTGAAGGAACCGGGGGCTTCGGTGACAGTGGAGTCCTGTCCGGAATATGGGGACGGGTTTGATTATCTGGACGGAATGGATTTCGGGGATATTAACCGGGCGGCAGAGAAAGCTACTTTAGAGGCCCACGCTAGGGGCGGGGTGCCCTGTATCCGGTTTGAGGCGGACAGGGTCTCGGAGCGGAGCTTCGGGGAGCTGTATTATTATTTTATGGTGGCCTGTGCAGTGTCAGGGGAGCTTATGGGGGTCAATCCCTTTGACCAGGAGGGAGTGGAGGAGTATAAGAGGAGTATGTTTGCGGCACTGGGGAAATGAGAGATCCAGAACAGCCTTCCTTTTCGGAGGGCTGTTTCATATTCTGTTGTTATCTCCCCATTCGCACATACTGTCTAAGATAGGAATCAGGGATTTTCCCCGTTGGGTAAGGCTGTATTCCACCTTTGGAGGAATCTGGGGAAATTCTTCCCGGTGGATCAGCCGGTCGTTTTCCAGTTCCTTTAAAGTGGAACTCAGGGTCTTGTAGGAAATATTTCCGATATATCGTTTCATTTCATTAAAGCGGACAATTTCAAATTCCATCAGGGTATAGAGGATGGTCATTTTGTATTTTCCGTTGATCAGGGACAGGGTATAGCTGAATCCAGTGTCCTTCAGGCATTCGCTGGAAATGCATCGTTTTTCCATATTACACTCTCCTTTAGGTAAGTATTGAACTTATATGTAAGTATCGCACTTGAATGTGCGTACTTGAATTTGTATCTGTATTTGCTAAAATCATAATATGAATTGACATTCCTGTCAAGACAATAAAGATAATAAAGGAATATGAGGAGAATGAGCGATGAGTAAAAGGATTGTTGTAATCACAGGAAGCCCGAGAAAAAACGGAAACAGCTTTGCCATGACGGATGCTTTCATCCGGGCGGCAGAGGACAGGGGGCATACTGTGACCCGTTTCGATGCAGCCATGAAGAATGTGGGGGGCTGCCATGCCTGTGAGACCTGCTTTAAGACAGGAAAGGCCTGCTCCTTTGATGATGATTTTAATGTGATTGCACCGGCGATCCAGGAAGCGGATGTGGTGGTATTTACCATGCCGGTGTACTGGTATTCCCTTCCGGCACAGATCAAGGGTGTCATTGACAGGCTGTTTTCCTTCTGCGTTGCGGGAAAGGATGTGGCAGGGAAGGAATGTGCCCTGATTACCTGCTGTGAAGAGGATGATATGTCGGTTATGGACGGTGTGCGTATTCCGGTTGAGCGTTCTGCAGCATTGCTGAAATGGAAGATGGTGGGCGAGGTGCTTGTTCCCGGAGTTTTGAATGCAGGGGATATTGAAAAAACTGACGGGTGCAGTCAGGCGGCCGCACTGGCTGAGAAAATCTGACAGGGAATGGAGGAAGCAGGGCATGGGTAAAAGGATTGTGATATTGAATGGAAGTCCCCGCAGGGCGGGAAATACCTCCGGGCTGGTCAGGGAGTTTGTGAAAGGGGCAGAAAGCGCAGGCAACACGGTCACGGAATTTTTCCTGAATGATATGGATATCCATGGATGCCTAGGCTGCTTCGGAGGCAGAAGCAGCAGGGAATGTCCCTGTGTCCAGAAGGATGATATGGCCCGGATTTATCCGGCAGTAAGGGAGTGTGATGTGGTGGTGCTTGCCACGCCTCTGTATTACTGGAATATGAGCGGACAGCTTCGGACTGCGGTTGACCGTCTCTTTGCATTAGAGGAGGGGGATGGCAATCTTCTCCGCGGGAACGGAAGATCCTCTGCCCTTCTGATGGCGGCGGAGGGCAGTGGCTTTGAGGATGTGGTGCTGTACTATGATCACCTGACGGAGCATTTGCGATGGAAAAATCTGGGCCATGTTCTTGCCGGAGGAAATATGGCGGCTGGCGACATTGAAGGAAAGCCGGAGCTTATGGAGGCTTATGAGCTGGGCAGATCGATTTATTAAACGGGGGAAGGAGTATTTTATAGCTGTGTCAGTGGGCAAACTAGTACATCGTTCGGCAAGCGATTAGTGTAGTTATTTGCAAAACGATGTACTAGAGAAACATCAGGTTATTCAAGTGGGTTACATCAGGGGATAATCACAGCAAACCTCCATGCGCCCGGCAGCGGACGCACCGCCATAAATGAAGGGGGTTTACTGTGAGCCTCCGGCAGATGCACACAAAATGCCAAAGGCGGGCATTTTGGCGCGTTATATGGTCAGCGCAGCCAGTACCCTCGCTTCCCTGGGGCAGACCTATAGTAAGAATATAGAGATTTTACGGTAAGAAGCAGGGCCGGATCCGTAAGCTGCAGGTTCTCATATGGGAGTCTGCGGCTTTTTTATTGGTAATAATCCAGTTGCTGTTCAGGTAGATCTGCGCACTGGCTGCGCTGACCATATGATAATCCAGACTAGCGGGTAAAAATCCTATTGCCGCAGGTGATGAGATTTTTGATTGCAGCTGATGGATTGGATATGCTATAGCTTTCCGGGAATATACCTGATTTTGGAAGGTAGATACTGGGTTTTATGCAGTAAAATCGGAGCAGGCGGCAAGTCCAACCTGAAAACTGTAATGACTCAATTAGAGGAAGAAGCAGCATTGGTGATTGCAGATGGGGCAGCAATTGGTTCAGAGATGAATGAACGATATCAGGGCGAAAACCGGGGAACCAAAAACTGGAGAATCAAAAAGCAAACGTTTGAGTAAAAACAACACAAAACCCGTCGAAATTGTGTTATGATGAACACATGAAAAGGAAACATGGTAACAGGCAGCTTTTTTCCGGAGGGGCTATAGGCTATGAGTCGTGAGCCAAAATCATGAGTCAGGAGTCAGAATCACGGGCCAGAATCACTGGCCCAAGGGAAAGGGATCTCATGGTTCCATGAGGCACAGGCAGGGGAAAGGCAAAGCAGGAAGGTAACAAGGGAAAGGAGAATGGAAGGTGGCAAATGTATTGGTGGTACATGGCGGCGGGCCCACGGCGGTGATCAACGCTTCTCTGTACGGGGTGATTGAGGAAGCGGCAGAGCAGGGCGGGATTGAGCATGTGTATGGCGCCATCGGAGGCAGTGAGGCGATTTTGAAGGAAAGGTTTCTTGACCTGGCGTCCTACCCGGAGGAGAAGCTGAAATTACTTCTGACTACTCCCGCCACGGCCATCGGTTCCTCCCGGTATGTTCTGGAGCAGGAGGATTACGAGGCCATGAGGTCGATTTTTCAGAAGCATGACATTAAGTATGTGCTGCTGAACGGGGGCAACGGAACCATGGATACCTGTGGAAAGATTCATCGTGCCTGTAAGGATGAGGGAATCTGTGTGGTGGGGATTCCCAAGACGATTGACAATGATATCGCCATCACAGATCATACTCCTGGGTATGGCAGCGCTGCCCGTTATCTGGCGGAGACGGTGGCAGAGGTAGGGGCGGATGTGAAGTCCCTGCCGATTCATGTGTGTGTGGTGGAGGCCATGGGACGGAACGCGGGATGGATTACCGCATCTTCGGCGTTAGCTAGGAAAAAGCCGGGGGATGCCCCCCATCTAATTTATCTGCCGGAGAGGCCCTTTCATGAGGAGGAATTTTTGGAGGATGTGAAACGGCTTTATGAGGAAAAGGGGGGCGTGGTGGTGGTGGCCAGCGAGGGCCTTAAGGATGAATCCGGCAAGCCCATTGTGCCTCCTATTTTCCAGACAGGAAGATCCGTCTACTATGGGGATGTGAGCGCTTATCTGGCAGAGCTGGTGATCAAGAAGCTGGGAATCAAAGCCAGAAGCGAGAAACCGGGCATCTGCGGCCGGGCATCCATCAAGCTTCAGTCTCCGGTAGACCGGGACGAAGCGGTGCTGGCGGGCCGGGAGGCTCTGAAGGCGGCCATGCGGGGCGAAGGCGGCAAAATGGCGGGCTTTATCCGTGAGGAGACTCCGGACGGCAGTTACCGCATCTCGGTGCGCATGATTCCCATTGAGGAGGTTATGCTCTATGAGCGGGTAGTTCCGGAGGAATATATCAATGAACGGGGCAATGATGTGAAAGAAGGGTTTGTTCAGTGGTGTAAGCCCTTGATTGGAGCAGAGGTTCCGGAGTTTATTGATTTCCAGGATTTGTACCAGGAGAAAGAGAAGGAGTGAAAGCATGAAGCATATCTTTTTGAATCTGAAACGTTTTGACATCCCAAAGGAGTTAGGAGGGGTAAATGCCATTGCTCCTATTGAGCAGTGGGGAAGCTATATTGTAGAGCACACACAGGAACAGTTAAAGAAGTATGAGGGGGATGAGGTGGAGTTTGCCATGTATTTCCCGGAGGCTCATCTGATTCCGGCAGTGTCAGCCCTCTGCGAGAACAGCCCGGTGAAGGTGGGGTGCCAGGGCGTGTACCGGGATGATACGGCAGTGGGAGGCAATTTCGGGGCCTTCACCGCCAACCGGACAGCCAATGCAGTGAAAGCCATGGGGTGCGTCACCACCATTATCGGTCACTGCGAGGAGCGCCGGGACAAGGCAGGTATTTTAGCGGAGGCTGGGGTAAGTGACACGGCTGCGGTAAACCGTCTTTTGAACAAGGAGATTCAGGCAGCGGTGAAGGCAGGGCTTTCCGTGCTGTATTGTATCGGAGAGACCTCAGAGGAGCAGGAGCGGTGGCAGGAGGTGCTTAAAGAGCAGCTTGAGACAGGTCTGGCAGGGGCGGACAGGAAAAAGGTTACGATTGCCTATGAACCGGTGTGGGCTATCGGGCCGGGTAAGGTGCCGCCGGATAAAGAGTATATCACCAAGATCGGGACATTTGTGAAGGAAGCGACAGGCGGTATGGATGTGGTGTACGGCGGCGGGCTTAAGACGGATAATGCCAAGATGCTGGCCTCTGTTCCGGTGATGGACGGGGGGCTGATTGCCCTGACTCGGTTCTCCGGAGAGATCGGATATTATCCGGAGGAGTATCTGGATATTATCCGGACTTATATGGGAAAATAACAGGAGACAGGCTTATAGTAAAGTAATGATAAGTATTGCACAGACGATATGAAATTTGCTGACAGTAAAGAAGGAGGTATTTTATGAAGCTTGCATTTGAGTACGGACAGGGAATGATGACAGCGGAGCTGCCGGATTCTACAGATGTGTTTATTCCAGGGGAGACGGTTCCTGATCCCCCTTGCATTCCGGAGGATCAGATTGAGGCAAAAACATTGGAGTCCATCCGCAATCCCATGGGCATGGAGCCCCTTTCCAAGCTGGCTCACAAGGGCTCTAAGGTCACGATTATCTTCCCGGACCGGGTAAAGGGGGGAGAGCAGCCTGCTTCCCATCGAAAGGTTTCCATCCGGCTGATTCTGCAGGAATTGTATGATGCGGGAGTAGAGAAGAAGGACATTCTGCTGATCTGCTCCAACGGGCTTCATCGAAAGAACACGGAGCAGGAGATCCGGGGGGTACTGGGAAATGAGCTGTTTAACGAGTTCTGGTACACCCATCAGATCATTAACCATGACAGTGAAGACTATGATCATCTGGTGGATTTGGGAACTACCCGCAGGGGAGACCCGGTACTGATGAACAAGTATGTGTATGACAGCGATGTGGCGATTCTCATCGGACATACCCAGGGGAATCCCTATGGGGGATATTCCGGCGGCTATAAGCACTGTGCCACGGGGATTACCCATTGGCGTTCCATTGCTTCCCACCATGTGCCGGAGGTTATGCACCGGCAGGATTTTACACCGGTGAGCGGCGCTTCCCTGATGCGTACCAAGTTTGACGAGATCGGGCAGCACATGGAGGAGTGCATGGGGAAGAAATTCTTCTGCTGTGATGCGGTGCTGGATACAAAATCCCGTCAGATTGAGATTAACAGCGGCTATGCCAAAGTGATGCAGCCCCATTCCTGGGTAACGGCAGACAAGCGTACCTATGTGCCCTGGGCAGAGAAGAAATATGATGTGATGATATTTGGCATGCCCCAGTTTTTCCACTATGGAGAGGGCATGGGCACCAATCCGATTATGCTGATGCAGGCCATCTCAGCCCAGGTGATCCGCCATAAGAGAGTGATGAGCGATAAGTGTGTGATTATCTGTTCTTCCATCTGCAACGGGTATTTCCACGATGAGCTGTGGCCATACACCAGGGAAATGTATGAGATGTTCCAGAAGGACTACATGAATACCTTGCCGGACATGAACCGGTATGGGGAGTATTTTGCCACCAATGAGGAATATATCCGCAAGTACCGGTTCTGCAATGCTTTCCATCCCTTCCATGGATTTTCCATGATCAGTTGCGGACATATTGCGGAAATGAATACTTCAGCTATCTATGTGTGCGGCGCCCAGGAGCCGGGGTTTGCCCGCGGAATGGGCTTAAAGACAAGGGCCACCATTGAGGAGGCGTTAGAGGATGCCAAAAAGAAGTTTGTGGGGCAAAACCCCAATATTCTGGCGCTGCCTCAGACCTTTAAGCTCAGTGCGGTCCATCTGATGATGAAGGGGGAGGTCTATAACGGCAAGGGTGCAGAGGACTGTCATTGCGCGGCTCATATGCATGGGTAGGAACAGGGAAATATAGGTTCGATTTCTGACCCGCATATGGGAAGCGGTTACATGCACGGGCAGGAGCAAATAAGAGAAAGAGAGGGGTAAATTATGCCATTAATTCCACTGCGTCCGTTATTGGAGGCAACGGTTAAATACGGTTTTGGACAGGGTGCATTTAATGTTAATGCGGTGGCCCAGGCCAAGGCAGCCATTGAGGTCCATGAGATGTTCCGCTCAGCGGCGATTCTCCAGGGGGCAGACTTAGCCAACGGGTTTATGGGCGGAAGATGTGATTTTATGAACGCAACCTTGGAGGATAAAAAGGCAGGGGCAAAGAATATTGCCGATGCGGTGAAAAAGTACGGGGCAGATTCTAAGATTCCCATTGTGCTTCATTTAGACCACGGAAGGGATTTCGATTCCTGCGCGGCAGCGATTGAGGGCGGGTATACGTCTGTGATGATTGACGGATCCTCCCTGCCTTTTAAGGAGAACATGGAGCTGACCAGGGAAGTGGTAAAATATGCCCACGCCCGGGGGGTCAGTGTGGAAGGAGAGCTGGGTGTGCTGGCCGGTGTGGAGGATCATGTATTCTCTGCAGCTTCCACCTACACCAATCCATTGGATGCAGTGGAATTTTTCAAAAACACAGAGGTGGATGCTCTGGCCATTTCCTATGGCACCATGCATGGGGCTTCCAAGGGCAAGAATGTAAAGCTGAGGAAGGAGATTGCCGTTGCCATCCGGGAATGTATGAATCATCAGGGGATTTTCGGTGCTCTGGTGTCCCATGGATCTTCTACAGTGCCTAAATATATTGTGGATGAGATCAATGGTTTGGGAGGGGAGCTTTCCAACACCTATGGTATTTCTATCGAGGAGCTGAAGGCAGCGATTCCCTGCGGAATCAGCAAGATTAACGTGGATACGGATATCCGCCTGGCAGTGACCCGGAATATGAAGGAGCTGTTTGCTGAATATCCTGAGAAACGAACCAGTGCTTCCATTGGCGGTATCTATGAGCTTTTGGAGACAAAGAAGAACCAGTTTGATCCCCGGGCATTTCTGCCGCCCATCATGGACACGGTAATGTACGGAAATATTCCGGACGAGGATGTGGCTGCTATCGTGGACTGTGTGGAGCGGGGAGTGAAGGAAGTGGTTGGAACCTTGATCGTGCAGTTTGGTTCCTTTGGCAAGGCACCCCTTGTGGAGCAGGTCAGTTTAGATGAGATGGCAGAGCGGTACAAAAAGTAGGTGATAAGATGGGAACGGTAACAGCCCGGAATTGACTTTTGGCGGGCTTTATCGTTCCTCTTTGTATCAGTGAGCCAGTGTGCTGTCCAGATATAATCTGGACAGCACACTAGATATTATTGGGAAGAAAAGAGTTTAAGAGGAAGGCTATGGACACAAAAACAAAACAAAATTTATTGGTAACAGTTGTTGGAATCAGCCTGTTTGCAGCACTGATGAATCTGCCGTTTGTGCTGAGGCTTGCGGGAAAAATCCTGGATTTGCTGCTTCCTGTCATTGCCGGAGGTATTTTGGCATTATTTATCAGCGTTCCGGCAAATGGAGTGAAAAAGCGGCTGAAAGGGCTTTTAAAAAGTAGGAAAGCGCAGTCTTCTGACAGCCAGCTTTGGAATATCAGTCTTGTGGTTACCGTAATCTCTATCCTGCTTGTGTTTCTTTTAGTTTTGATTTTGCTTGTTCCGGAAATCACCCGCTCGTTGGAGAGTCTGTATATCCAGGTGAAAGCCAGTATTCCGGGTTGGCTTGAATATTTAAACGGACAGGAGCTGAATATCGAGTGGATGGAGGAGTGGGTTTCCGGCATTGATTTTGAGAAGGTTATGCAGAATATTTCTAATGGTATGGATGTGGTGTTTGGAAATATTCTGAGTGCTGTTTCCTTCACGGTTAATATTCTTGTGACAGGTGTATTTGCCGCAATTATCTGCATCTATATGCTGTCAGAAAAGGAGCGGTTAGGCAGACATTCCCGGAAATTAATCCATGCCTATTTAAAGCCGGTATGGGAGGAGAGGATCCTTCATTTCTGCGCAGTATTTTACCGTTCTTTTACAAACTTTTTGTCCAGTCAGTGCTTTGAGGCTGTGATTTTGGGAATCCTCATGTTTCTGGCTTTTACACTGTTCCGGCTGCCTTACGGCAATCTGGTGGGCATGCTGACAGCAGTATGCGCCATCATTCCCTATGTAGGCGCCTTGATTTCCTGTGCTGTCAGTGCATTTCTCACCCTGCTGATTGCTCCTTCTGCTGTGATCCGGTGTTTGATTGTATATTTGGCGGTGCAGTTTGTTGAAAATCAGTTTATCTATCCACGGGTGGTAGGAGGATCGGTAGGGCTTCCTCCCCTTTACACTCTGATTGCTGCCATGATTGGAGGGGAGCTTTTCGGTATTATGGGAATCATCTTTTTCATTCCTCTGACAGCGGTTGTCATTGAGCTTGTAAAAGAAGATGCGGCTCATCGGGCAAAGGAGAAAAAAGAGAGCCTGGAGCGTTGCTCTGACAATATGTATAATAAAAAAATATATAAAAAATCTAAAAAAATCATTAACTAAATATAAATAAAAATATTGACATTATAAAATATGACTGATATAATAAGTAATGAATTGAAAAAAATAGTAAAGTTGTACAAAAGATGAAGGCGCAAGAATGGTGCCAGAAAACATTTTCCATGGAAAGAAAACGAAAACGAAAATGAAGGTCTGCGTTTCAAAGCAGATTTTTATGATTACCACCAAATTTTTTATTATGGAGAGGAGGATATCTATGAAGTATCTTCAGAAACTGGGGAAAGCTTTAATGCTCCCTGTGGCGTGTCTCCCCATTTGCGGTATCTTAATGGGATTTGGTTACTTATTCTGCCCGGCTTCCATGCAGGGCGGCGATATTGTCGGTTTTGTGCCGAAGCTGGGACTGTTTTTGGTGAAGGCAGGCGGAGCGCTGATTGACAATATGGCAATTTTGTTTGTAATTGGTGTTGGTGTTGGGATGTCAGAAGACAATGACGGAACCGGCGGTCTGGCGGCCCTGGCTTCCTGGCTGATGATAACTACTTTGTTGTCCACAGGTTTTGTGACCACCCTGTTTCCGTCGATTGCCGAGAATCCGGATAAGGTGTTGGCATTTGATAAGATTGCCAATCCCTTTATCGGAATTTTATCCGGTGTAATCGGTTCCTCATGCTACAACCGCTTTAAGAGGACCAAACTTCCTAACTGGCTGTCGTTCTTCAGCGGCAAGCGGTGTGTGGCCATTGTGGCAGGAGTGGTTTCCATTCTGGCTTCTGTGGTATTGCTGTTTATATGGCCGGTGGTGTTTGGCGTGTTGATCGCAGTTGGTAATGGGATTATCGGAATGGATGCCATTGGAGCCGGTATCTATGCGTTCCTGAACCGTTTGCTGATTCCTACCGGGCTGCATCACGCCCTCAACAATGTTTTCTGGTTCGATACCATCGGATTAGGAGATTTGAGTCATTTCTGGGCAGGCGAGACTTCGGCAGATGTGAGCTGGTCTTTGGGAATGTACATGTCAGGGTTCTTCCCCTGTATGATGTTTGGTATTCCGGGAGCTGCTTTGGCTATGGTACATTGTGCTAAACCTGAGAAGCGGGATGTGGCAGTAGGTCTGGTTGCCTCCGCAGCGATTTGTGCGTTTATCTGCGGCGTTACAGAGCCTTTTGAATTTGGATTTATGTTCCTGGCTCCGGCTTTGTATGTGGTATATGCGCTGCTGTACGGAATTTTTACTACAATTACCGTAATGCTTGGCTTCCGCGCCGGATTCTCTTTCTCGGCAGGCGGTACAGACCTTCTGTTCTCCGCAACCCTGCCGGCAGCTGCGAAAACATGGTTGATTCTGCCTCTTGGAATAGCGGCCTTCGCGGTATTTTATCTGGTGTTCCGTTTTGCCATTACGGCCTGGAATCTGAAAACTCCGGGACGTGAGGATGACGAGGAAGATGAACTGAAGGTAGTGCTGGCTAATGATAACTTTACCCAGATAGCAGAAATTATTCTGGAAGGTGTGGGCGGCAAGGAGAACTTAGCTTCCATTGACAACTGTATCACACGTCTGCGTCTGGAGGTAGTGGATAATACCAAGGTGGATGAAAAGAAGATTAAGTCAGCCGGAGTGGCTGGAGTGATTCGTCCCGGAAAGACCAGCGTGCAGGTTGTGATCGGCACACAGGTCCAGTTCGTAGCAGATGAATTTAAGAAACTTTGTAAGTAAACCTGTATGTGCCCGGCAGCGGGCACACTGCCAAAAGCTCCTTTTTGGTAAGAATGGTCATCACTGCATTCTTACCGAAAAGGAGCTTTTATCACTGCCGGTATTATTTTCTTTTCCACTTTCCGAATATTGTCTTCTTATACCGTTTTAAGGCATCTGCAGCTACAGAGATTCCTTTTCCGGCCGCCTTCTGATAACAGGATACTGCCATCGGAATATTTTCCGGAACTCCCACTGCCCCGTCATACATATCTCCCAAGAATTTCCATGCCATGTTTTTGTCAGCCTGGGCTGCTTCCTCCAAAAGACGTTTGCCTCGAATGGTATCCACGCCTGTTCCTTTACCGTAAAGACAGCAATATCCCATAAGCTCTTTTGGGTAGTCGAGACGCTCTTTTATCAATCCGTTCATCATATTGACTGCCATCTCATAATTGATCTCCACGCCGCGTCCCCAGAAATAGCATTGAGCAAGATAAGATTTGGATGTCTGATGTCCGCCCTTAAAAGCCTGATTAAACCAGGAGAAAGCCTGGCTGTAATTTTTCTCACAACCCCAGCCGTTGTAAAAGCAGCGTCCCACATTGTAAGCCCCGTATTCATCACCTGCTTCGGCAGCCATTTTGAAAAGATCCAAGGCTTTGGCGTCATCTTCCTTTGCGCCTCTGTCGCCATATAAGTACACAAGTCCTAAATCTACCATGCAGACAGTGATGCCTTGACGGGTCCCCTTTTCACACCAGCGGATGGCGTCGGAATGGCGTTTTAAGCCTTGATATTCCAGAACAAGAGAATGGTAATAATCCCGCATGTCTACCTTGCCGTCCATAGTTTCCGCCCAGCGAAGGGCTTCATCCAAGTTCTTTTCCACTCCGTTGACGCCATTGCGCACGCTGTTAAAGGCATTTCTGAAAGCCGGGATACAGCCCTTCTCAGCAGAGCGGCGGAACCATTTTAATGCCTCGGCAGCATTTTGTTTTTCGCATTTGATAAAATCTTCCTTTGACGGTTTTTGGAAATGAAGAAGCATATCTCCCCAAAAGTAAAAAAGTCCGACAGCATACTGGGCCATAGGTTCTCCGGCCTCTGCCATGGCCAGCACACCATGAAAAGCATCCTCCAGCGTTCCTGTCATAGCATTGGCAATATCGCCTTTTAAAATATCCATACGATCTGCGCCCAGCACACAGAGATCGCTTCCAAGTTCAATGCCCCGTTTGGACAGCTTTTTTGCTTTCTTCTCGTCATCCTTAACATTTCCATCGCCCCAGCCATAACATCTGGCCAGAAAATAGAATGCATGAGGTTCCTCGTTTGCCACGGCCTGCTCCAAAAGCCGTACACCGTCAGGGAATTTTGATGGATCTGACTGAAAATAGAGAAGCTGGATTCCCTGCCTTAATGTATCAGAATAATGGTTTTCCATATCTTAAGTCCTCTTTCTTTGTTAAAAAATGGTTCCCTCTTTCAAAAACTAGAGTGTGTCTGAAAATTGCTTTCCGCCACGCTCTAGAATCCTTTACTGGTATTTTAAACACTTCAGGCCAGGAAAGCAAGAGAAAAATTAACTTTTATGGGAAAAGCTCATACAATACCAATAGAGAAACATTCTTGACTATGTCTGGAGATTTCCATATAATGAGTTCATAATTCTGCCAGAAAAAGGTCGGCGTGAATGCTTCTCGCTGTACAAAAGATTTGGAACAGCACTTCCGTGATAAATTTATAAAAGAGGAAAAATAAAACAGAAAGGGGAGTAAAAAATGAGGAAAATATCATGGAATGACAAGCTTAAGATTGGCGTTGACGTTGTGGATAAGGCACATGCCAGGCTTTTTAAAATCGTAGGTAAGCTGATGGAACAGATGGAATATGAACCTAATTATCAAAATACCTGCAAGGAAAGCATTCGTTTTCTGGAAGATTATACAATGGGCCATTTTTCTGAGGAAGAAGCCTATATGCGTTCGATTGGTTATAGTGGGTATGAAAAGCATAAAAGGATTCATGACAAATTCAGGGATGTTACATTGGTTTCTCTTAAAAAGCGCTTAGAGGAATCGGACTATGCGCCAGAGGATGTAGAGCATTTTTCCGCTGTTATGGCCGGATGGCTGACCGGACATATTATGACAGAGGATCAGGCAATTATGGGAAATATTGTGGCAAAAAGAGTTTATGAAGATTCGCTGGATACACATATCATAGCCAGTGCATTTAATCAGGCTATGAAAGATGTATTTCACCTGGAGGCAGAGCTTGTCAGCGGGGATTACAACGGAAGGAATATACGGGATTGTTATTATTATCATCTGTGTTATGACATCAAAGGGGGAGGCAATATCCAGATTCTTTTAGGCTTAGAGGAACAGCTGGCCCGCCGGGGTGTGGGCATGATGCTGGGATTGTCTGCCATGCAGAAGCCGGAGATGGTAGGGGATGCTTCCATGAAGATTCTGGAACATTTTCTTCATCATTTAGGAAAACTTTTCATGTCTGATTCAGAATATCATCTTTATAAGGAGGAGAGGCTGACAAGGGATGAGTTTCGTAAGGATTTTATGACACGATGTTCCTGCCACTTGCTGTTTGAGACAAGACTCGGACATTTTATATTCTGTGTTGAGAAATGGTAGGCTGATAAAGAAAAAAGTTAGGGGACAAGTATGGAGATAAATCTAATACAATGTATTTTGATTGGGGGCTGGACGAGTATCTGCATAACAGGGATGCTGACAGGAACTTATCTGACCCGGTGTCTGGTGATGGCGGCAGGAGTGGGGGTGATTCTGGGAGACATCAGAACCGGGCTTTTGATGGGGGCGGCTGGGGAGATGGCTTTTTTGGGATTCGGTGTATCCTCTGGCGGGTCAGTGCCTCCTAATCCGGTAGGGCCGGGTATTATCGGAACTATCATTGCCATTGTCATGAAGGAGAAAGGGGTTGATACAGGAGCAGCGCTGGCTTACTCATTTCCATTTGCAGTGCTGATTCAGTTCCTGATCACGGGCATTTATACGGCTGCCACCGGAGCGGTTTCCCAGGCAGAACATGCAGTGGAAAAAGGACAGTACAGACGATTTCGCCTGCTGGCCAACAGTACTCTGATTCTGTTTCTGGCGGCAGGATTTGGGATTGGGTTTTTTGCCGCTTTTCATGTAGAGGGAATGGAACGGCTGATCGCGGGGATTCCGGAATGGCTGACAAAAGGACTAGGGACAGCGGGGAAAATGCTGCCGGCAGTGGGATTTGCAGTGATTTTAAATATAATGGTCAGCAGGGACGCGGTTCCGTTTCTGATTACAGGGTATGTGCTTACAGCTTATTTAAAGCTTCCGGTTATGGCTGTGGCATTGATTGCCGCAGCCATAACCTGGCTGCTTTTAGAAGCAGAGGAGAAAGCCCGGATAAAAGGGAGCAATAAACAGGAAACATTAAAGACTCAGGAAAAGATACCGGATAAGGACAGGAAAGAGGCTTCTGTTTTATCAGAAAAAGAGCTTCGGCGTATTTCCAGGAAAACGGCGCTTCGGGCTTATTTTCTTCAAAACGGATATAATTACGGGAATTATGAAGGCTTGTCCTATGCTAATTTGATGTTTCCGGCGCTTCGGAAAGTGTGCCCCAATGAAGAAACCTTTCGTCAGGAACTAAAGGAGAGCATGGGATACTGCAGTGTGAATCCTAATTTTCTGCCGATTCTTACCAGTATTCATCTGGTGACTTTGAATCGGGGGATTGCAGGAAAAGAAAGCCGGGATATCCGCGTAGCCCTTATGGGACCATTGGCAGGGATCGGGGATTCCCTGGTTCAGTTTTGCTTTGCGCCTGTATTTTCCACTATTGGGGCAGTGATGGCCAGACAGGGAATGATAGAAGGACCGATTGTATTTCTTTTGGGAATGAACGGACTTCTTTTGGGGCTGAAGCTGTTTAGTGAAAACCTAGGGTATAATCTGGGAATGTCATTGGCAGGCAGGCTGCGGGAACGTTTGGACTCCTTATCCGGAGCAGCAAGGAGCATCGGCACGGCGGTGATTGCCGGATTGGCTGTAAGCTGTGTTGACATCAAGATGGCCCTGACATTTGAAAGGGGAGGGGAAAATATACTGGATATGCAGGGATTTCTTGATTTGCTCTTTCCCGGGGCACTGTCGGCTGCTTATACAGGATTGCTTTTTTATCTGATACGGGTAAAAGGGTGGACCATGTACAAGCTGGTGGGGCTGACTCTGGGAGTGGGGATTTTATTTCAGGCAGCAGGGGTTTTAGAATGAGGAGAAATGAAAGGGCTATAATTTATAACAAAAATAAGTTGACAAATAAGAATAATGTGTTACTATGAACTATATACACTCGTGTTTACAAAAATAAAATTGTACAGAATATAAAAGAAACTGCGTACAGGAGGATTGTATGAAAGAACAACTACATGTGGGATTTGTGACAACCTATTCTGGCAGATGGCCCAGGGAACTTCCGGAAAAACGCCGGGAGGAGTACGGAATATGGCTTTTGCAGCAGCCTTCCCAGATAAAGGCGGTGAGGGCAGGACAGATTGTCTGCAGCAGGGAAACTCTTGAGGAAACAGCCAGGGAGTTTCAGGCAGCCCGGGTGGATGTGATTGTCATGGTGTACGGCGCATTTACGGGAGATGATGTGGCTGCTTATCTGGCCGAGACAGTGCGGGTTCCTATTATTTTGTGGGCGCCTTATGAGGTTCCTTTTGAGAAAAATACCAGGCTTTACGCCAATGCCCTTTGTGCCATGACCATGAATGCAGCGGCGCTGCATCGTCTGGGGGCGGTATGCCATACGGTTTATGGGAGTCTTGAGGATGAGCGGGCGGCAGACAAGGTAAAGAGGCTGCTTCTTGCTTATTACGCAGTAAAGGCTATGCGCCATACGAATCTGGGACTTTTGGGCTATCGCCCTACGGCCTTTTATAATTGTGCCTTTGATGAGGGACTGATCCGCAGAACCTTTGGGGTAAAGATAGAGGAAACGGATCTTAAGGTGATTTTTGACCGAATGGAGGAGATTTCCCAGGAAGCATGCCAAAAGGAGATGGACAGAGCAGAAGAAACCTTTGATGTGGAGCTGCCTGAGGGACATTTGGAGAACCATGCCCGGCTTTATCTGGCATTAAAGGAGGTTATGGGGCAGCAGGGGTATGATTTTGGGGTCATTAAGTGCTGGCCGGAGATGGGGAACCTTCACACCACACCATGTGCTGTTTTGGGCCGTCTGGCGGACGAAGGGGTACACATTGGATGTGAGGGGGATGTGGATGCAGAGCTGGCCCAGATTGCTCAGAATTATTTGACCGGGCTGCCTACATTTATTACGGATATGATCAATATTGATGAGGATGAAAATGTGATGACCTTTTGGCATTGCGGCAACGGCGCTCCTTCCCTGGCCAACCCAAAATACCAGCTTTGGATGCGAAATCATCCTTTGGCGGGGCAGGGAAGCGCTTTTTGGGGAGCATTAAAGCCAGGAGCAGTAACCATTGCCCGGTTCTGCAATCTGAATGGAGCGTATAAGCTGTTTTTGATGAAAGGGGAGGCGTTGGATCAGGATCGGTATACTCGTGGGATTATGGCCAACGTGAAGGTCAAACGTCCGGTACGGCAGGTGATTGAGGAGATCATCCAGGAGGGGATTCCTCATCATTACAGCCTGGTTTGGGCAGACGTGGCAGAAGAAATGAAGACGGTTTGTGAGCTTTTGGGGATTCCGGTTATAGAACTATAAAATAAAAAAATCACCAAATACCATTGACATATCTCTTGCTTTGTTGTAGACTATTGATAGTACATACGAGTGTATACAACGACAGGAGATCGACCGGGATGGGAGACACCAGAGAGCGGGTTACACGGGCCGATGTGGCGAAGATGGCGGGAGTCAGCGAAACCATTGTGTCCTATGTGATCAACAATAATCGTTATGTTGCAAAGGAGAAGCGGCAGCGGGTAGAGGAAGCGGTCCGGCTTTTGAACTACCGGCCGAATAATGTGGCACGTGCCTTAAAGGGAAAGCGAAGCAATCAGATTATATTTATTGCAGATCATATTACCAATGAATATTTCAGCAGTATTGTCAGTGAGATGGATAAATACGCCTATGATTCCGGATATTTGATCTCACTGTGCAGCAACCGGAACACGCCGGAGTTTATTTCCCAGGTGATCAGCCGTCAGTTTGACGGGATTATTGTCAGTTCGGCCAGCTTTCCCACGGAATATGTGGAGCAGTTCAGCCAGGCAGGGATACCGGTAGTGGTGTTCAGAAGATGGAGACATCAAAAGGCCCTGGATCATGTGGCCTATTTGGGAACAGGGCTTTACACGGGAGCCAGGGAGGCGGTAAAGCATCTTATAGACAGAGGGTGCCGGAATGTGGTGTACGTGGATCGGATCAGTGCGAAGGGACACATCAGCCCGCCGGATGACATGCGGTTCAGTGGTTTTGTGGATGAGATGGAGGCCAATGGATTTACGGTAGGGCCAGACAATATTATCTGCGGATGCCGCAGCCAGGAGGATCTGGCAGAAGAAGTAAAGAGACGTCTTCGGACCGGTTCACGGGTCGATGGGATTTTCGGAAGGAATGATATGCTTGCCTGCATTGCCATGACAGCGGCAGGGCAGATTGGAATCCAGGTGCCTGGTCAGTTAAAGGTGATTGGTTTCGACGATTCCAGTATCAGCCGGCTGATTACTCCCGGACTTTCTACTATCCAGATGAGGAAAGAACGGATTGCCCAGGCTGCTATTGATATGCTGACTCAGATGATTGCCGGCCGCCAGCCGGAGAATCGGGACTTTGAGACCGTGCTGATTGAGAGGGACAGTACAAGGATGATGTGAGAGTGGGGGAGAGCGGTAAAAGGGGCTGCTGTGAGCACAGATTTTAGAGCATGTTTTAATAATTCATTCCCGCCAGATGCACGCCCCGCTTTGCGGTATATTTGGCTCTTATTCGGTCAGCGCAGCCCACTACATCTCTCTCATTGGAGCCAAATCTCCCACAAACTGTGACGAGCATCTGGCAGAAAGCAATTCAAAACACGCTCTGGAGCTCATTCTTTTTTACCGAATGTACACACGAGTGTACATTGGGAGAAATTCTGTATACGAACAGGGAATGATATAAGGATTGGCAGCAACACAGAGGATTCTGTGAAAAATAAAGCAAGAAGAAAAGAGAGGAAGGTATTGCGATGAAGAAACAGACATTGGCACTGGTGATGGCAGGACTTATGGGACTTACCACAGCATGTTCCGGAGGAGGAGGGAAGGCAGAGTCTGCTGGGGGAACTCAAGGCCAGGCAGCAGAACCGGCAAAGGAGGCAGCAGGGGAGACAACAGCGCCGGCAGATGTGGAGATCACAGAACCGGTTACGATCAAATTTGCCAACTATGCGGTTCTGGAAGCAGGGTATGATGTGTATTGGAATCAGCTTTTAGAAGAATTTGCAGCAGAGAACCCGAATATTACGGTAGAACTGGTGACAGCTCCTTATGGAGAGATCGTAAACACGGTTATCAACATGGCTGGCGGCGGTGATATGGTGGATCTGATGTATGGAGAACTGGACTGGATTCCCACCATGGTGGAAGCAGGTATGGCAGCGCCTGCAAAAGATGTACTCAGCGCAGAACTGATGGCGGATATTTATCCCAGTATACTGGAAGCTTGTTCTATTGACGGTGTGGCGTATGGGGTTCCTATGTATGTATCTCCGTTTTTAATGTATTACAATAAAGATCTGTTTGAGAAGGCAGGTTTGGATCCGGAAGCTCCGCCTGCCACCTATGACGAGATGCTGGAGATGGCGCCGAAGCTGGCAGCCCTCACCACAGATGACGGCAACAAGGTTTATGCTTTTGGTCTGACCACAGCGTCCGTACCGGTGTCCGGCGCATGTCTGACATCTTCCATCCATAATTTCGGCGGAACGGTTCTGGATGCTGACGGCAACCTGGCAGTGGATCAGGGCTTTAAGGATGCAGTGGCCATGTGGAAGACTCTCCATGAGAAAGGCTATAACCCGGAGAACAGCAAGCTGAAAGATTTGAGAAACCTTTTTGCATTGGGTCAGTTAGCCATGTACTATGATCAGTCCTGGGGCTTTAACGGCGTGAAGTCCATTAATCCGGATGCGGCTGATTTTATCGCCTCAGCTCCTCCGTTAGCAGGCGGAAGCGGAAGCGGGGAGTCTGTGCTGCAGGCAGGAACCTTGATGGTGATGAATAATGATGATGCCAGAAAGGCAGCCACTGCAAAGCTTGTAGATTTCATCTTGTCTGAAGACAAGATTTCCGAATACTTTGAGACCGTAACCCCTGCATATCCGTCCAGACAGTCTATGGAAGAACTGGCAGTGGTGAAGGATTCCGCCCTTTTGGCAGGAGCGGCAGGTTCTGTGGGCAAGGTAAAACCAGTTACCTTTATTCCTACCTTATCGGATCTGAACCTGGAGCTGTGTACCTTGGCCCAGGCAGTGACCTTAAGCGGCAAGGATGTGGATACTGCCATTGCAGAATTTGAGACGGCTGCAGGAAATGTGATTCAATAGCAACAGAAAATACTGTCTGAACGGCAGTTCCATAAGCAAATGGGAAAGGATGGCTGGTATACAATGGGAAAAAATGCGCATGCAAGGATCCCTATGACGGCCAGGGAACGGAATGATCGGATTTTCGCGGGAGCATTATTGCTCCCGTCCGTTCTGATAACGGTTATTTTTATTCTGGTTCCGGTGGCAGATTCGGTGGTGAAAAGTTTTTTGGATTTTAAGGTAAAGAATATTATTTCCGGCACGCCGGGAAGCTGGAATCATTTTCAGAATTATATCAAACTGTTCAGCAGCGGCAGGCTGGGAATGGCAGTGGTCCATACGCTGACCTTTGTGGCGGCCGTGGTAATCGCACAGTTTGTTTTGGGAATGATTTTGGCGCTGATCTTAAACTCGGACATTCGTTTTACCAGGTTTGTCCGCAGCATTATGATGGCTCCCTGGGTGGTGCCCACGATTATTTCCGGCCTGATCTGGATGTGGATGTACCAGCCCCAGTATGGACTTTTGAAATTTTTGGTAGGGCTTTTCAGCGGAGGTAAGGTGACAGACTTTGCTATTTTAAATAATCCGGAGACAGCCCTTTTGGGAATCACCATAGCGGCGCTTTGGAAGCAGATTCCTCTTACTACCCTGCTTTTGGTGTCTGGCCTGACCAATGTATCGGCAGATCTTTTAGAGGCGGCAACCATTGACGGGGCCAATGGAATCAAAAGGTTTGTCTATATTACGATTCCCAGCATTATGAGTGTGATCAAGATCACTGTGTCCATGGCAATTATCGAAAATTTCAAGCAGTTTCCGCTGTTTTGGACCATGACCGGAGGAGGACCGGACAATGCGACCACCACCCTGGCGATCTTAAGCTACCGGGAGGCATTTGTCTCCAACAATTTAGGAAGCGGAGCAGCAGTGACCACTGTGTGGATGCTTCTGATGATCGTGGTAGTATTTGTGTACAACCGTGTGTTTAAAGATGTGGAAATGAATTAGGAGGCGGCTATGGGAGCAAAGGGAAAAAAGAAGATATGGACCATGGTACAATACATGATCCTGGCTGTAATATTGCTGTTTTTGATGTTTCCTCTCTACTGGGTGCTGATGACCTCCTTTAAGACCAACATGGAAGCTTACCGGTTTCCGCCGACCATGGTGCCGGAGGCGCCCAATGTGCAGAGCTATATTTCCCTGTTTACAGAGGACAATTTTTTCTTTATCTACTATAAAAACAATTTTATCGTTTCGGGAATCACGGCAGGCATTACCCTGGTTTTGGCCATTATGTCCGGCTATGCCCTGTCCCGTTTCAAAATCAAATGGAATCAGTGGATCGTGGCGGCATTTCTGTCAGCGCAGATGTTTCCTATTGTCAGCCGGATGATCTCTCTGTATGACCTGTTGGGAAAGATCCATCTGATCAATACGCGGGCCGGATTGATCCTGGCTCTGACCGCGGCAATGCTGCCCTTTACCATTACCCTGATGGCCAGCTTTTTTGATGGGATTCCCAAAGAGCTGGAGGAGGCTTCCATTGTAGACGGGGCGGGACGGTTTCAGACCTTGTTCCAGATCGTGATGCCGCTTGTAAAATCTGGTATGGTGGCTGTGGGCATCTATGCATTCCTTATGACGTGGGATGATTATCTGCATGCAGTTACATTGATTCAGAATGACAGCCTGCGGACCTTATCTGCAGGTGTGGCGCTGCGGTATCTGGGAGAATTGTCCTATGACTGGTCGAAGGTCAATACGATCTCTGTTGTTGGGATTCTTCCGATCATGTGCTTATTCTTCTTTTTCCAGAAGTATATGGTCAAGGGCCTGGTGGCAGGGGCAGTAAAAGGATAGAGGCAGCCAGAGGAAAAGACATTTCCAAGTCTGCAAAATATAAGGGGGATAATATGCTGACAACAAGTAAACAAATGCTCGTGGAGGCGGCGGCAGGCGGCTATGCAGTGCCGGCGATTAACACCCAGGGCGGAAATTATGATATTATATGGGCAATCTGCAAGGCAGCAGAAGACTTAAAATCACCGGTCATGTTAGCGCATTATGTCAATACAGGAGCTTATTCCGGCCATGACTGGTTTGTGAATGTATGTAAATGGTGTGCGTCAAAGGTTTCTGTTCCGGTTGCAGTGCATCTGGATCATGGGGACGGATTTGATATCTGCATGGAGGCGCTGAAGCTGGGATTTACTTCGCTGATGATTGACGGATCTGCAAAACCCATTGAGGAAAATGCCCGGATGACCAATGAGGTGCTGAAGGTAGCAAGGTGCTTTCGTGTTCCGGTGGAAGCAGAGGTGGGAGAGCTTTTGCGTCTGGACAATATGGGCGGCGTGATGGAGAATAAGAACATTGTGGACCCGGAGGAGGTGCGCAGGTATCTTGGCCTGTGCCAGCCGGATTCATTGGCAATCGGAATCGGCAATGCCCATGGATATTATAAGGGAGAGCCGGATATTCATCTGGAGATTTTAGAGGCAGTCAGAAGGTTTACAGACATTCCCCTGGTGCTTCATGGATGTACGGGGATGAAGGAGGATATTATCCGGGAAGCTATCCGGATGGGGGTGGCAAAGATCAATTTCGGGACCGAGATCCGGTATAAGTATGTGGAGCATTATCAGGAAGGACTAGAGACCCTGGAGCATCAGGGACACTCCTGGAAGCTGTCTCAGTTTGCTAACGAATGTCTGCAGGAAGATGTAAAAAAGATTATCCGGCTGGCAGGTTCTGAGGGAAAGGCAGAAAGACAATGAGGGATTAAGGGGCGCTTTTGGGAATACAGGAGCGGCCTGCAGGGAATCAGGCAGAAGAAATAAAGAATGTTTAAAGAATTGCAGATATAGGAAAAGAGGTAACGGAAATGAAGAATAGTGAACTTACTTACAGAGAGATGTATGGGCAGCCGGCATCCTTTCAGGCGATCAATGACTCTCTTGAGGATATTTACCAGGTGTTGGATCTGGTGTTTGAGGAAACTTATGATGAGCTGATTTTTACAGGATGCGGGACTTCCCTGTATCTGGCCCAGGCGGCGGCTCATGCGTTCGGAAGCTGTACAGGTATTCCGGCAAAGGGGATGTGCTGCTCAGAGCTGTATTATTTTCCGGAAACTTATGTGGGAAAAGGCAAAAAAGTGCTGGTGCTGCCCATTACCAGAAAAAGCTATACCACAGAGGTGCGGATGGCCATTGACAAGGTAAGGAGTTTTGAAGGGGTAAAGACTCTGGCTATTACCTGTGACCCGGACAGCTCCCAATATAATGACTTTATGATTTTGTCTCCGGAGACGGCAGAGGACAGTGTGATCATGACCAGATCCTTTACCAGCATGGTTTATCTTGCGGTGATTCTGGCGTTTTATGCAGGGAAATGTCAGGAAAAGATAGATGCCATGAAGAATTATGGAAAGGAAGCAGAGGAGTTTTTAAAATCCTGTGATGAGACGGCAAAACAGATAGTGGAGGATCATCCGGAGCTGAATCTTTTTATTACTCTTGGGCAGGGAATCAATTATGGGATTGCCAATGAGTGCATGAACAAAATGAAGGAGATGAGCCTCAGCAACTCAGAGGCATACTATACACTGGAATACCGTCATGGGCCTATGAGCCTGGCGGATGATAAGACTATGATCATTCTTCTGGGAAATGAAGATACAGCAGATGGGGATAAAAAGCTTTTGGAGGAGATGAAAAGCTATGGCGCTGTGATTCTGGCAGTGGGGGGTATGGCATCCGGGCGCTATGGGGCGGCGGATTATACCCTGAATCTGGATTATGGGTATGACAGTCTGCAAAATGGGGCTATGATCGGTTTTATCGGACAGATGATGGGGTATTATCTGGCTGAGAAAAAAGGCTTGAATGCAGACACGCCGAGGCATTTGTCCCAGGCGATTGTGATTCAGGAGAATTAAACATAGAGCAGTGAGGCGGGAATGAATTTTCAGACACGCTCTAACGCTGCATAAGGAATTAATTTAAAAATACATCAGAATATAACTTTGTGGGCATTTTAAAGGGCTGTCAGTAATAGACAGCCCTTTAAAAATTTCCGTTTTATTCAAGCAGACACCAACTTTCTGCATACAAAAATTAAAAAATGTATGCAGTTAGTATAGCCCAAGTTTGAAAGAATTGCAACAATTAATGTAGGGGAACTGAATATAATGCAGACAGTACACGATATACCGACATTATTCCAAATTTGAATGTTAAAAGTAATTGGCATATCAATTAAGTTCCAGCTTTTGAAGATAAAATTAAACGGTATTTCCCACCTTTCGAAGTAAGCGTCAAATAAGATAGTGGATAGAAAAATAACCACCAACCCTCTATAATAAAAGGGCAGTGGTCATC
>RAYY01000031.1 GCA_003611875.1 bacterium D16-56
CTGGAGCAAATCTGTTTCTATCATACAGGTTTGCTCCAGTTTTGTATAGGTACCCACTATCTACCGTTTACGAAAAACCTATGTAAAGGGCACTCAATAAAAACTGCGTATAGATAATGCATCAAATCACAACCAAAATTTCCAATAAAGTAAAAAAGGACTGATGTACGATTTTTCGCACAACAGCCCCTTTTGCATCGATCCTCTGATTAGACTATTTTTTCCTCATTTTCCCTATCACTACATTTGCAATAATGGCAAATTGCTTTCTTTTAATTCCATTATCCGGCGATGCTGCCTCCAGGTATCCTCTCTCATCATAATTAAAAAGCATATCCGTTATAATCATACGCCAGATTCGTTCATTTGAAACCGGCATTCCAACTGCAAGCTCATAAAAATCCTCACAAAATGAATCGAAAACCTCAGCCTCAATCTTAGGATTATAGCTGTCAAATATTTTCGTAAAAATCCTTTTGATCTTCTCCTGATCAAATTCACCCAATAACACATTGTTCTGAATAAATTCTTTGCTGTAAGAATAATTCGCCATACCTAATACCTCACTTTACTATAAAAATCCCATCGCCGAAGGCGATTTAAAACCAGGGATGCCAAATGCGCCCGCCAAGCTTTCATAATTGGTGGCGCGTCCGCAGCCGGGCGCATGCAGGTTTACTATGAAAGTCCCGCCGCCGATTAGGCGGCATAAATTCAGGGATGCCAAATGCGCCCGCCAGACTTTCATGTGTGGTGGCGCATCCGCTGCCGGGCGCATGAAGGTTTACTATAAAAATCCCATCGCCTGTTATATAACCTATGCCTCCTCGATTGCCTTCCCAATATCCCCGCGCATATACTTATTCTCAAACTCCACCCACTCTGCCGCCTGATAGGCGTTAGCCCTAGCCTCCTTCAGACTGCCGCCCAGAGCCGTAACCCCCAGCACCCGGCCTCCGTTGGTAATCACATCCTCATTCTGGTCAGATTTGGTGCCTGCATGAAACACATAATATCCGTCTTCATCCGAAAATTTCTCCAGCCCTGAGATCTTATATCCCTTCTCATAATGCTCCGGGTATCCTTCTGATGCCAGCACCACACACACAGCAGCATTGTCCTCAAACTCCAGCTCCACCTGGTCAAGTGTGCCGTCAATGCAGGCTTCCAGTACATCCACAAGGTCATTCCTCATCCTGGGAAGCACTACCTGTGTCTCCGGATCTCCGAACCGGGCGTTGTACTCTAACACCCGCGGTCCCTTGTCCGTCAGCATAAGGCCAAAGAAAATCACCCCCTTAAACTCCCTTCCCTCTGCCCTCATGGCATCCACCGTAGGCTGATAGATGTGCTCCCGGCAGAAAGCATCAATCTCCTCCGTATAAAACGGACTGGGAGAAAAGGTCCCCATACCGCCGGTATTCAGCCCCTGGTCCCCATCCTTTGCCCGCTTATGGTCCTGAGCAGAGGTCATCATGCGTATCGTCCTGCCGTCCACAAAGGAAAGCACGGAAACCTCCCGCCCGGTCATAAACTCCTCAATCACGATCCGGTTTCCCGCAGAGCCGAACTGCTTATCCAGCATCAGGGATCTGACGCCGTCCTTTGCTTCCTCCAGTGTGCTGCAGATCAGCACTCCCTTGCCCAGGGCCAGGCCGTCCGCCTTGAGCACGATCGGCATGTCTGCTGTCTCCAGATAAGCAAGAGCCTTATCCGCCGAATCAAAGGTCTCATAAGCTGCTGTGGGAATCCCGTATTTTTTCATCAGGTCCTTGGAAAATGCCTTAGAGCCCTCCAATATTGCAGCATTTTTACGTGGTCCAAAAGCACGGAGCCCTGCTGCCTCAAACGCATCCACTGCCCCTGCTGCCAGCGGGTCATCCGGTGCCACAACCGTCAAATCCACCTTTTTCTCCTTCGCAAACTCCACCAGCCGGTCAAACTCCATCACCCCGATATCTACACACTCTGCCACCTGGGCAATCCCCGCATTGCCCGGCGCACAATAAATCCTCTCCACCTTCGGGCTCTTAGCCACCTTCCACGCAATCGCATGCTCCCGGCCTCCGCCGCCCACAATCAAAACCCTCATTCCGCCTTCCTCCCTTTCTCTGTGAGCATCCCCGCTGTCTTTTTACTCTAAAAGTCCCGCCGCCGATTTGGCGGCATGAATTCAGGGATGCCAAATGCGCCCGCCATTCTTTCATGACTGGTGATGCGTCCCCTGCCGGGCGCATGCAGGCTTATATCTGCGCATTGGCAATCCGATTGATAGCCTCCGGCAGAATCACCCACTCTGCCTCCTCCATCACCCGCCGCTGCAAAATCTCCGGCGTGTCGCCGTCCCTTACCTCCACTGCCTTTTGGAGAAGAATCGGCCCTGTATCCATCCCGCCGTCCACATAATGCACCGTAGCCCCGGTCACCTTCACCCCTCTTGCCAAAGCCGCCTCATGAACCTTCATTCCATAATAGCCCACACCGCAGAAAGACGGAATCAGGGACGGATGGACGTTAATGATACGCCCCTCATATTTTCTCACCATCTCCTCCGGAATCCTTACCAGAAATCCTGCCAGCACAATCAGGTCCAGCCCATAAGAATCTACCTTATCAAGAAATGCCCGCTCAAACTCCGCCCGCTCCGAAAAATCCTTAGGCGACAGGCAGACTGCCTCAATCCCATGCTGTCTCGCCCGCTCCAGGGCATACGCCCCCGGATTGTTGCTGATCACCACATCAATCTGGGCATTGGTAATCCTGCCTGCATCCAGGGCATCCAATATGGCCTGCAGATTGGTTCCCCCGCCGGAAACCATTACCCCTATCCTCAGCATAAGGTCACTCCCTTTTCCCCGGCTTCCACCAAGCCTACAACATAAGGGGTCTCTCCTGCCGCCCTCATGACCTCCATGGCCTTATCCGCATCCTCTGGATCTACCGCCACAATCATCCCAATCCCCATATTAAAGGTATTGTACATCATCTCTGGCTCAATCTCCCCCTTATCTGCCAACAGGCCGAACACAGCCGGCACCGGGTAGCTGTCCTTTCGGATCACGGCACGAGTTCCCTCCTTCAGCATCCTGGGAACATTCTCATAAAATCCGCCGCCTGTAATATGACAGCATCCCTTTACCGTCACACCGGCACGTTTAACCCCTTTCAGCGCCTTGACATAGATCCGGGTAGGAGCAAGAAGCGTCTCTCCCAGGGTCTTCCCCAGCTCCTCATAGTAGGTGTTCAGCCCTTCCCTTGTAATCTCCTTCTCAAACACCTTCCTTACCAGGGAAAACCCATTGCTGTGAACCCCTGAGGAAGCCATCCCGATCAGCACATCCCCGGCCTTTAGATTCTCTCCTGTGATCATATCCTTCTTATCACAGATCCCCACGGCAAAGCCTGCCAGGTCATAGTCCTCCTCCGGCATCAGCCCCGGATGCTCCGCTGTCTCACCTCCGACCAGCGCTGCCTCTGACTGAAGGCATCCTTCCGCAACCCCCTTCACAATCTCCGCAATCTTTTCCGGGTGATTCTTTCCGCAGGCAATATAATCCAGAAAGAACAAGGGCTCGCCTCCTGCACAGGCAATATCATTGACACACATGGCCACTGCATCAATCCCAATCGTGTCATGCTTATCCATAATAATGGCCAGCTTTACCTTGGTTCCGCAGCCGTCTGTGCCGGACAAAAGCACCGGTTCCTCCATCTCCTTGATCTTAGCCAAAGAAAATGCTCCGGAAAATCCGCCCAGACCCCCCAGCACCTCCTCTCGCATCGTCCTTTTCACATGCTCTTTCATCAGCTCCACAGACTTATAGCCCGCCTCTATATCCACTCCGGCTTTCTTATAATCCATATATCTCCCTCCTGCTGTTCCCGAGTAGTATCATTGTCTTGTGTCAATCTGCCCAAATCCTCAGATCTTTTCTTCCTCGCTGTACACGATTCGCGGCACATCCTACTCTGTAAGGAATGCATTCCGCTTTATCAGGGAAAAGCCATCACTCCCTTACATCTGCGCCAAATACTCCTTGTACCCTATTTGATCCAGCTTTTCCGCCTTCTTCACCACATCGCCCTTTAAGGACTCTGCATAAGCCTTAACCCTTCCCAAAAGCTCCTCATCCGACACAGCCAGCATTTTCGCCGCCAGAATCCCTGCATTGGCGCCGCCGTTAATAGCCACCGTAGCTACCGGAATCCCGGAAGGCATCTGCACAATGGAATACAGAGAATCCACCCCGCCCAGATCCGAAGTCTTCATAGGAATCCCGATTACCGGCATGGGAAACAAAGCTGCGCACATTCCCGGCAGATGGGCCGCCTTGCCCGCTCCTGCAATAATCACCTTAATTCCCTTTCCCTCAGCCGCTTTTGCCCACTGAAAGAAAATATCCGGCTCCCGGTGAGCAGAAATAATCGTCATCTCATACTCAATCCCAAACCGGTCCAGAATCTCCGCTGCCTTTGCCATCACCGGCATATCTGAATCACTGCCCATTACAATTCCAACCTTAGCCATCATTTCGTCCCTTTCTCGTTTTTCATGATCGTACTGGCCGCCCCAACTGCTGCATCCCCTGTCTGCATTGCCGAAAGCGCTGTGAAACTCCCTCAGCTCCACAGCGCTTCTGGCTCATTTCCTTATAAAAGTCTGCCCTCACGCCTTCTCATTGGCCAGCTCACAAAGCTCCTTCAGCATCTTTGGCAGCTCTGCATCCATACTCTCATCAGAAAACTGGCAGGTTCCCACCTTCCTGTGTCCGCCGCCATTGTATTTTAACATCAGGCTTCCTACATCCAGGGTGGCTGTACGATTCAGGATGCTGTAGCCTACAGCCGCCGAGCATCCATGGCCGCCTCGGCCGCTGACGATCCACGCCGACACATTCTGCTCCGGATACATGCTGTAGATCATAAACCGGTTCCCTGTATAGATCGGATCCACCCCCCGCAGATCTGTGATGATCACATTCCCCTCTGTCCGGGTATACTTGGAAACCATCTCCTTAAACTTCTCCGTCTGCTCATAATAGATCTCAATCCTCTCCTGCATATCTGGCAGGGCAAGAATATCCTCTGTACTCATTACACGGCATGCCTCTAAAAGCTTTTCCATCAACTGATAATTGGAAATGGAAAACTGTCTCCACCGTCCCAGTCCGGTTCTGGGATCCATCAAAAACCCGATCAGGATCCACCCCTTCGGATTCATCACCTCATCAATGGTCAGATTTCCGGAATCCACCTTATCCACGGCATCCATAATCTCCCCAAACTGCGGGAAACGCTCCTTACCGCCGTAATACTCATAAATAATTCTTGCACAGGATGGAGAGACCCGGCTCTCTCCTTTATATTTTCCCTCAAGCTCCAGTCTTTCATGCTCGCTGGAATGATGGTCAAACCACAGCCCGCACCCTTCTACATAAGGCACATTGGCCAGACAGTCATCCTCATGAATCTCCACAAGGCCATCCTGTAAGTCCTTTGGATGTGCAAACTTCCAATGGTCAATAATTCCTGCTTCCAACAACAGTGCTCCGCACACCAGGCCGTCAAAATCTGAACGTGTTACTAATCTCATTGGGAAATCCTCCTCGTTTTAAGGTAATGCCTCCCTCACATATGTTCGGCGGCAAGTCGTCAAAAGGCATCCTGAAAATACTTCACCTCTGCCTTTCTTCTCTGTCAATTTATCTTGCGTCCCTCGCTAAGTGTTCTTAATTATACCATCAATTCCGTAACATTTCCACACAAAAAATCCAATATAATACAAAAATCAAAAACAATCAGTGAATCTGATCTAAAATAAACGGATCTTTGATCTTCTTGTCCTCTGCAAGCAGCACGATCTTGGACATGATCTCTGCTGTTTTGGGGTCCTCATCCACAAAGGGCAGGAATAGTTTGCCCCGCTTCTGACTGTGAACCGGAAGAATGTTCAGCATAGCGCCGCCCTCCTGATGGATCACGCCGCTTCCTAAATGCACATTGTACACGGCCCGGCTTCCCTTTATCAGCGCATGACTTCCGGTCAGCTCCACATTCTGAATCCCAAACAGCGGCAGGTTAAACTCCACAATGGCCCGGCGCATCTCAATCGTAGAATGACTGGTCTCCGGATCCACGCCTCCCGCATGGGCCACACTCACTGCCAGATCCACATCCCGCATAACCTCGCTGTAAATCAGATCCGGCACCTCCTCTATGGTCAGGGCCCGGAAAGTTTTTCTGTCAGAAAATTCCACCCACTCTAAGGCAGGCGCCTCGATCTCACTGGGAGAAAACCAGTCTGCCATAGCATAGATCCGTGCAATAATATTTTCCTTATAATATATTTTCTGCAGCCCGTCCTCATAATCCGCCACCCAGCGCCTTCCCCGCAGACAGCCCACGGTCTTTGCAGGCTGAATCTGATTTCCGGCAAACATTCTGGAAAATCTCTGTCCCAGCTCCTCGGCAAGCTTTACATACAGCTCCCGGAATACCTGTTTAAAGGGCTGGCGCAGTTCATGATCAAACAAATACTTCTGATACTCATGCCAGGTTCCTTCCCGATACAGATCAAGAGGATGGGCAATACGAATCTCCTCGTCCGGCTTCAGGGCTGCATACCTGCCGTCCCAGGTCCCTAAGCCCAAAGCATCCTTCCTTCTTTGCAGAAAACCAATATGTCCTTCCTTCACATACACGAGAGGTTCCAGTATGGGACGCACCACCGGATTTTTAAGAAGCTCCATAACCTCAGACACCTGAAATCCGGTTCCGTCCTCCATGGCATTTTCCATCATGGCCCTGGTTCTGGAATACTGGTCCTTCAGCCTCTTATGAGCCTCCTTCACCTCCAGCACATAAGGCTTCTTTCCCAGACGGGACGGCACAGACTTCAGCATTTTCCCATCCTTTCGGCACAGGATTCCACTCTTTCCGTCCTCTCCCACCTGAAGGCAGACCTCCACATCCTCCACAGGATGCCATTCCATCAAGCTGCCAAAGGACTCTGCCAGCCTTGACTCCATATTTAGGGTCAGCCGCGTCACATCCCGGTATCCGGCCCGAACGCTTAAATTCACCAGAGCCAGCTGAACTGCTTTGGCTTCACTGGCCCGCCTCTGGGCCCCAAACTGCCGGCTCTCTTTGTAAAACTGCTGGATAAACTGATACCGCTCCAGCATATCCTGCTCCCGGTCCTTCCGGAAAGGAACCAGCCCGTAGCTCATCAGCAGATCCTTATTTCGCTTTGCCGTGATCTCCTGCCTTAACATCTCGGTAGTCACCTTTCCCGTTGCCGCATCCGCATACTTTCTTGCCCGTGCATGCTTCTGCCCGTCTGATATATATTTTGCTCCATTATAAAGCATTCCAAAGTTCTTTTCCCCCAAAAGGCCGTATGCCTCCTCAAACCAGGCCACATCAAACGCCCCATCCTGCAGCTCCTCCGGAGTCAGCGGCGTATATTTGGCGATCATGGCTGCCTTCTGGTCGTCAAACCGCTCATTCATGTGAGCCATAAAATAATAGCAGCCGCTTTTCAGTCCGGCCCAGCCCAAATAATCCTGAATCACGTCAATCCACTGAGGCGCATACATAGCAGTTTCCACCAGCCGGGCTGCCTTAATGCTGGTATCCTTCAAAGCCCTTTTCAGATCCTTGCCCGTCTCCCCGTCCGCCGGGTAAGACACCTTCAAAAATCCGCTTAAAACCTGTCTCTTAGACCGGTCTCTGCTGCCATAATACCAGGAATAATAGGTCTCCCGCCCCAGGGTATCCTTTCCCAATGCCATAAGAATCCGAATCAGGTAAGAGATGCCCCGGATATAGGTCACTCCCCGTACATCCCAGGAAACATCCGTCTCAGCCTCCCCCCTGCGCAGCTCCATGTCCACCAGCACAGGCACGATCCGGTCATACATTTCCCGGATCAGGCTTCCCAGCCAAGTATCCTCCCCGAAAAATGCTTCGCCCTCCTGGTAGATCCGGTTAGTCAGCTCCCATCCAAAAAATCCATCCAGGCACCGCCGGTTCTGGACCTTTACAGCCTCCCCCTTTTTCACCTCACACAGCACCTTCAGACAGTCCTCTCTGGCAAAATACTCCATCACTGCCTTGTAAAGAACATCCTCTGACACCAGCCCCATATGATACGCCTTCAAAAACCAGTAGGGCACAATCGGCGTCAGGGAATTTCCACGGGCAGGACTATTTCCGGAAGGCATAAACCTTCTCCTCCTCCTGTCCTCCTGACACCTTACCTCCAGCTTCCACGCCGTTTCAAAGGCACAGACAAACTCCTGGTCCGTCTCCCAGTAACGGATTCCGTCCATGTATGGGGAAAAGAACGGCATACTGCTGATCCACCTGGTAGACTCACTGACCGTCCCGTTCCATCCCGTGTAGGGATAGCGCACAATCTTATTCTCCTTGTTAATCACCTGGGTCATGGCAGAAACCACCCTAAGCCCGGTCTCAAAAAGCGCCTTTTGATCCCGAAACTGATTCCGGTACACCTGACGCACCTGATCCACCCTGCCCCGATGATTTAACCCCAGCTCCTCCGGCTTAATAGGCATACAGCCAAAAACAGCCTGATAGAACACCTTTGCAGCCTGATAAGAAGCCATTCCCCCAAACGCCAGCAGACAATCCAGCTCCACAAAGACCCGATAATCCCCGATCTCCTCCCGGTAAAACCGCTCAAACACCTGTGACAGCGGATAATTTTCAAGAACAAACCGCTCCTCAAAAGGTTTATTCCACACATCCCCCGCTTCCTTTAAAAGCTTATACCCATTCCCTAAAAGCGTGGTCTGTCCGTCTGCAGAAAGATATTCATAATCCTTGTACTCCTCAAAGAGCCGATCCAGCTTCCTCAGCTTCTCAACCGCCTCCTTCTCCGAAAACGGCATACACTCCTTTAACAGCCTGGCTGAAGTATATTCCTCCGTCTCTCCATCTTCCTGAACCCTTCCTGCCACAAACGGTATCCTCCCCGCCGCAGCAGCCTGAACACCTGCCGTCTCCTCCGCTGTCCCGGCATCCGCCGTCTCCCCTGCTGTCCCGGCACCTGCCGTCTCTCCCGCTGTCCCGGCATCCGCCGTCTCCCCTGCTGTCCCGGCACCTGCCGTCTCTCCTGCTGTCCCGGCACAGTCCATCCGGTTTCTTCCTTCCGGCATTCCTTCCTTTGTCCGCAGCACTACCTCCGGTACAGACGGGTCATAAATCCCGTATCCAGGCTTATCCTCCGCGGTCTTCTTCTCACCTCCCAGAATCTCCCCAATCAGGATCTTTTCCTTATCTGTAGGCTTTTCCACCAGAGACGCCATTTCCCTCACCTCCCGGAAAAAGCCCCTCTGCTTCTCATCCTTAGAAAGCCGCAGCAGGATATCCAGCCCTGCACTTCTCTTCTCCTCCTTCTTATCCTGTAAAAGCCTCTCCAAGGAGCCTTTCATCAAAGACGTTTTCTGCTCCATCAAAAATCCGATCAAAATTCCTCTCAAGCTGCTCCGCTTAAACCGAAGCATATCCTCCAAAAGCCGGTATTCCCCATCCTCAAGAGTCATCTTTTTCACAATCTCAACTGCCATGGAAGAAGTCTGGGAATCCGCGTTTCCCATATATCCAATCAGCAGCTCCCTCTGCCTTTTGTTCACAGGACAATACAAAAGCAGATTCACAAGGATACCCCGCCGGCCATATCCCCCCGCCGATTCTCCCAAAAGCTCCGCCACAAAGGTAATCTTCTCCTCATCCCTCAGCACAAAAGCAAGAAACGCCATCTGCTCCACGATCTGTCCCGGGGTCAGCTCCGCCCGATACCAGGGGAAAATACAAGGATCATAGACCACACCCTTTTTCGGCAGCTCCTTATAAAGCTTCCGAAAACAATCATAAAGCTTTTCTGCCTCCTCCCGGCTTTCATAACAATCCGTTACCGGCACCACATTGGTTTGCTTGACCTTCCTCACATAGCGATCCCCGCCAAAAGCCTTCCAAAGAGAACCAGAAAGCCACTGATCAAACGCAGGCATAAACGCCGCTGACAGCTCCATATCCTCCTGCTCCAAAATAACCTTCTTCGCTATCCTTAAACGAATCTCCTGATCATAAAGGCTCCCATTATAAAAAGCCGCCGTCAGCCTCTGATTCTTCGTCCCCGAATCCACCAGCGCCTCCATGGCACGAACCGCATCCTCCACCTCATAAAATCCCAAAGCCCACAAAGCCGTACTGATGGCTACCGAATCATTCGTCCCAAGCTGAGTACGGCAAAAAGCCTCATCCCGAAGACACTGTCCCATCAAAGTCAAAAGCTTCCCGCTGATCCGGTCCACACTATTCTCATCAAAAATTCCGATCCAGGTAGACACTGCCCGCTTCACCGAAGAATAACGAATCAGATCATGCTCCTCCACCACCCTGAAAAGCTTTAAAAACGCCTCCCCGGTTCCCTCATCCATCGCCTCACAGATTGCCTGCCGAAGCCCCTCCTGCAGCCGCGCCGCCAAAAGCAGCCCACACAAAAGCTCCTGCAATTCCCGATTATCAGACCGAACAATCCCAAGAATCATCTCCCGATCCAGGTAGGCCGTATTATTCTCACTCAAAATCAGCTTCTTAAAAGCCCCGATCACCGCCTGATTTCCCCGATCAATCTCAGCCGCATACACATAGCTGAAATTCATATTAAACTCCCAGACATTCCTCACATAATCCAGCTTTTCCGGATCCAGCCGCTTTAAAATATAAGCCTCCAGATTCTCCCCTATGTAAAAAAGCCTCTCATAAGTCAAAAGCAGCGAAAACACCTGCCGGATCTGAGGTCCATACCCCGCCGTCCGAATACTCCTTCTGCTCCATCCCCGAGGAAACGGAAACCGATTCATCTTATCAATCACATAAAGATACGACTCCTGAAACCCCTTCGGCACAAACCCATCCAAAAACGCCCTTCTCATCCCAGAAGAAAACCACTGAGAAGGCTTTTTGTCCCTGCAATGCTCATACTCCCGCACAATCCGGTTCAAAATCTCATTTCCGGCCATTCGGTTCTCCATCAAATCCAGAGCCAACTGCTTCTCCATCCCCGAAAGTCCCCGAATCCGCTTCCCTAACCCCTCCTTCCTCTCCTCCGTAATCTTCATTCTGGACTTCCAATCAAAATCTGCCATTCTCACCACATCCTTCCCGTCAACATCGTCAGCCTGACAAACGTAAACACACTCTCCTCCGACACAACAATCCCCTCATCCAGCTCCTCAAGCCCCCTCCCATCCATAAAAACCCGATAAATCCCATCCTCAAAACACTGAACAGCATTAACCCTGGCCTTCTCCAAATCCGCCTTCCTCCCCCCATAATTCACCCCAAACCCAACCTTCCCCCCTTGAGCCCTCTCCCCAATTTCCTCCCTGGTCAAACAAGCCAACACCCCATTCTCCACCCCACTGTCCTGCGCCAGCTCCACCCTCCGATTATACTCACTCACCTGAGCATCCACCACCGCCAAAATCAACTCCCGCACCGTCCCAGGACAACCCCTAACCTCACAAACCATCTCCTCCACCCCCTGCTTCTTCTTCCCCACATGCTTCACATTCACTCTCAATCTCATCCATCATCCATCCCTTCTCAAAAATTCCTCCCTATCCCCCACCCTTCCCCCTCCTCATATCCCCCTCATCTTCATATCTGCCCTCATCCCCTGACACTCCTGACACACCTCTCCAAAAAAGGCGGCCCCAGACAGACCCAACCTCTCCATCCGAAGCCGCACACCCCTACCACATCTCCAATTCCTCCTCCGTCAGCACCCTGTCCACCTGGGCCTTAATATTCTCCTCCGTAGCCGGAAGATACCCCTCAAAAGCAGCCTCCCCCCGGCTCCGCCGCGCCTCAGCCATCTCATAATCCCACTCATCCTTATCCAGCAAAATCCCATTAACCCGATACTCCGGCCCGCCCCAATCATCCAGCTCCATCTCAAAGCTCCACACACTCTTAAACCGAGCCTCCTGATCCTCCATCTGGAACAAATAAAAATCCCCATTAGGCTCCACAAGCTCCAGCCAAACCGTCTCCCCCAAAGGATCCTGATACAAGGCACTGACAGTCATCCCCTCCTCCGGCTCATCAAATTCCGCAGAAAGAAGAAATTCCTCCTCATCCACGTCCCAAATCGCCACCTCCACCAGGCTCTTCCTATCCTCCGTCCCCTCCATCATCACTAAATCCCCATACCCGTCCAGATTCAAATCCGTCAAGAGAAAATACGTCTGACTTACCTCAGCCTCAGCCCCAGTCTGAGCAGCCTTCTTTGTACTCTTCTTTTTCTTTGTCCCCGCCTTCTTAATCTCCGCCTTCACTGCCTTCCGATAAGTATCATAAGCCTCCACCTGCAGCCCATCCGGCCCCACATAGCGGTCATCCTTGGTAAAAGTATTGAAGCACATCGCCCCATCCTCCCCCATAAAATACTTGTTTCCGCTATCCTCATCTGTAACCCATCCCGTCTTCATGCGGCCCTTCTCATCCACATAATAGATTTTTCCATTATCCTCAATCCACTCATCCTCCCTGGGATTCCCCGGAGAATCACAATACGTCCAATATTTCCCATCCTCTGACAGCTCCCACTCTCCCGCCGCTGCGGGAAATACACCAACCGCTGTCAGCACAAGACTGCAAAACAATACTGCCATTCTTTTCTTCAACACCTCATCCTCCATTTCCTGATCAACAAAATTTTCTCAACAATTTTCCTGACAATCATCACAGCAATCATCTTGGCAATCTTCCCAACAATTCAAACACCAAAAAATCTTCCGTCCTCCCAATATTTCCCACAAAAATATCCCCCACAAAAAGTATTCTCCATAAAAAACATTCTGGCACAGCCCCGCACAAATCGTGCCAGGCTGTACCAGCATACTCATCTTATCCCCGATTCCACAGCAGCCCAGACACAGGATCTGCTGTCCCTATCCATCACCCTTACATCTCACCTCTGCCCACAGTCTGCTCAAACCGCTCCAGCAGCTTGTCGATCACATGGACCAGATTCCCGATCTCCGGCTTCGTAAGCTGCTCATCCGCACCCAAAGCCTGTCCCTTGATCCGCATCTGATCGTCGATCAGTGATGAGAAAATCACCACCGGCAGCGCCTTCAGCCTTGGATCATCCTTCACCAGCTTAGTCAGTCTGTGTCCATCCATCTTAGGCATCTCAATATCCGTAATGATCAGGTTCACCTTCTCGTACAGATCCGAATCCCCCTTAATAGAATCCAGATAATCCCACGCCTCCTGACCATTGTTAAAGTTCTTCACATTGGTAAAACCAGCCCGCTCCAAAGCCTCGTCAATCATCTTCTGCAAAAGGATCGAATCCTCCGCAATCACCAGAGGACTGGAACAGATCGGCCGGTCACCCATCTGATCCACCTCAGAAAGCTGAATCGTAGTCTCCGGCGCAATCTCCGCCACGATCTTCTCAAAGTCAAGAATCGTTACCAGCTCCCCTGCACACTGGGCGATTCCTGTGGCCACCCCTTCCTCACCGTGACTTAAGGTTTTGTCAGGCTTCTGAATGTCATTCCAAGAGATCCGGCTGATCCCCTCAATACTTTGAACGCGGAACGCCACAGTCATCTTGTTGAAATTAGTCACAATGAACAGGTCTCTGGCCTTATGCTCCAAACACTCATCAGTCAGATAAAAGCCAAGGTCAATCACTGTAATCAAAATATCTCTGGGCTTAAAGATCCCCTCCACTGCCGGATGAGCATGAGGCATGGCTTTCACTTTCTCTGCCATCATGATTTCCTTCACCTTTGCCACATTGATTCCGTAGAATTCCCCCTGAATCGTGAATTTCATAATCTCAATCTCATTTGTCCCCGATTCCAGCAGGATTCCCTCTTTTCCTTTCTCCACCTTCACACTCTCCTCTCTCTATACCACAGTGCCGGGCGTTTCTGATCTCCCTGCCCTGCAAAACTACCGCATTCATACAACAATCACCTGACCCGAGAACCCAGACATTTTACAGATGCTTTTCCGGCTTCCCTACCGTGCGGATCACCACATCCCCGTTATCCACATTCAAAAGCATGGTCCGGGCATAAGCCCCTCCTGTGTCTTCTGATTTAATATGCATCCGTTCTTCCATTAAAATCTTTTTCACCATGGCAGCATTTCTCTGTCCGATATTACCGAAATCCGTGTTGCCCTTAATGTCGAACATCTTGGCCCCTCCGGCAATCTTTACCACGGTTCTGGTCTTCACCATACCAAAAGCAGAAAGCTTACGGATCATCTCTCGGATTCCGCTGTCTGCATATTTATAAATCTTAGGATCATTCGGATCGCTCCGGCTAGGCAGCATAATATGCAACAGACCCCCCAGCTTAATCGCCGGATCATACAATGTGATTCCAATACAGGAGCCAAGGGCATAGGTAATGATGGTACCGCCTCCTCTGGTGAACTTCATATCACCGATTCCCACTTTTATATCCCTATCCACCATTTTATATAACTCCTAACCTCTCTAAGATACCATTCAGCGACGCAATGTCTGGCAGCATCAGCAATCCGTCCGACAGCTTCCTGCCGTCTATAATAAACTCTGCATTAATGTACATCAGCTTATCCGTCTCATAACCATATTCCGCAATGGGAACCGTCAATATTCCTCCCAGCATATTAAGGGTAGAGCTGGGAACCGACAAGTCAATCTCCACCCCTACCAGCTGAGTAAAAGCATTGACATAAGAACAGATAATAATGTTTCCGATCTCCTCCAAAGCCGAATAAGCCAGCTCATCCAACTGCTCAAAGGAATCATACCGGACGCCGATCAGCTTCTCCAGCACCACGTTGGCCAAATCCAGCTTAAAGATAAACAGCATCAGCCCGTTTACCTGATTCGACATCTGAACCAGGGTAGCTGCCACCAGCTCCTCGATATCCCCGATCCGGTTCACGGTCTCGTCATACCCCAGAACGCTTACCTCTGGTATGGAAATCCGGACTTCCTTCTGCAGGAGCTTGGAAAGGGAAGTGGCAGCATGGCTGGTTCCGATACTGCTGATTTCCTTCATTACATCCAATTCCAGTAGGTTCATATCCTCATAACTTTTCAGTTTCATAGATCTCCTGTGACCTCCTATTTATTCTGGTGTGTTACCCGCGAAGGGAATTGATTGTAGTCTCGATTTCATCCGCTGTAGTTACCATCTTAAGTGCATAAGAATAAGCCCTCTGGCACTCGATCATCCGCACCATCTCCTTGGAAAGATCTGTCCCCGAACGCTCCAGAGCACAGGAAACGATCTTGGGATGCTCCACCAGCACCGGCTCCATACCGGCGGGAGCCGAATATTCATTATCCCCCACGCTGACTAAATGACTGGGATTGGAAAACGTATAGACGCTGAGACGAGGCTTATCCTCATCGATCTCATCATCCTCATCCTCGTCCTCATCTTCCTCCTCCTCATAATCCTCATCCAGCATGGCAATCAGCTTTTCAATATCCGGTGTTTCTGCCTCCAAAGGCTCCCCGTTCTGATCTAACACCAGCTTTCCGGTAGATGTAGTCAAATAATATCCGTCCTGCCACTGTCCTTTATGGAAATTACCGTTTCGGGTATAGGTTATAGCCCCGGTAGCCGGATCCTGCACCATGAAAAAAGCATTCTCATCTCCAATGGCAAAATCACAGGGACTGGTCGTCTGAGCCATAGCCGACACATCATAATGAGTATAGGTACGCTGCAGCCGAACACCATTGCCTGCCATCAGCTCTGTGACAGCAGTCTCCGAATCGTTCAGATTGTAATTGAGCAGATCCGAAAACACGGCAGTCTTAGGCTTAAAGCCATCGTTGTTAATATTGGCAAGGTTGTTGGAAATAATCCCCATCTTTGCCATACAGGTCCCGGCGCCTAAAGCCCCGGTATAAAATGACTGATACATAAGCTTCCACCTCCCTTACAATCTTCCCACATCTGTGGCAGCCTTACTTAAAATCTGGTCATACATCTTGAGCACCTGGGCAGCACTCTGCAAAGCCCTTTGAGACGTCATCATGGAAACCATCTCCTCCACCATATCTACATTGGATTTTTCCACCATCTTCCACATAACAGAAGGAGACTCAACCTCCTGGGGCGCCTGATCGGTGGAAAACATCCCATAATCCTCCTTGTGAAGCTGCTCATAGTCCTCAAAATCCACGACCCGCAGAGTCCCCATCTGACGCACCTCTGTAGTAACCTCTCCATCCTCCGAGCCGCCGCCGCTGGTCTCTACTACACTGATATTGCCTCTGCCGTCCACCGTGAAATTCTCATTATCAATCCGAATCGGCTGTCCGTCTGTACCCTGTACCCTTCCCTGTCCGTTCAGAGAAAGATACCCCTCATCATCTACCAAAAAGGAACCATTGCGGGTATAGCGCACCCCTGCCGGCGTGTCAATACAAAAATATCCCTTATCTCCCAGGGCAAAATCAAAAATCCCGTCTGTCAAGTCAAAACCGCCCTGCTCATGATTCACATAGGTCCTTTCTGCCGCCCGAATCTTGGATGTGGCGGCAAGAGGCTCCGGATCCTCCTTGTAACGCTTTCCCGTACGGTAAAGCACCTCCTCCTGAAATGTGGTGCTGACCATCTTATCCCTCTTATATCCGGGAGTCTGAATGTTTACCATATTGTTACTGATTACATTTAAATTTCTGCTCTGGGTCAGCATACCGGATGTCAGATTATAAAAACCCTGATACATGACCATCTCCTCCTTTCGGCGTATCCCGCCCTGTTTTCCATGCCGCTGTCTGCCATGGCTCCTTCCATTCTCTAAGTCATGTAGCTGCTCATATAAGCCTTCAGCTTTCGTATGGCCGCACTGTGAATCTGGGAAATTCTGGGCTCACTCACATTCAGGATATGAGCAATCTGTCCCATATTCAGCTCCTCTACATAATAAAGAGAAATCACCATTTTTTCCTTTTCCTTTAAACTATTTACTGCCTCTGCTAAAACCTGGCGGGATTCCTCCTTGAGAAATGCCTTCTCCGGCTGAGAATCCGGATCTCCGCTGGAAAGCTGTAAAGACTGATGCTCTCCCTCATCGTCCGTAATCATATCCAGGGAAAGCACATTCATCATAACACTCATCCGCTGAAGCTTCTTAAACTTCTTCACATCCATCCCCATGTATTCCGCCGTCTCCTCATCTGAGGGGGTGTAGCCTAAGCTCCGATCCAAAGCGGACCTGGCCTCATCCATAGCCTTCACCTGCTTGCGGAAATCCCTGGGCATCCAGTCATTCTTACGTACCAGATCAATAATCATCCCCCGGATTCTCCGGGAAATAAAGGTCTCAAACTTATTATCGCGCTCTGGGTCGTATCTGTCAATACCTTTCATAATTGCAATCACGCCTTCATTAATAATATCCTCCATCTGAAGGGTTCCTGCATAGATATTGCGCATCTGCATGGCAATGGTCTTTACGATATAAAGATGGCGAAGGGCAAGAGCCTGTTTCACCTCCAGCTTTCCCTCCTGCCGGTACATCTCCAGCAGCTCCTCATTGGTTTTATCTTCTAAATTATCTGCCGGCGGCATCCTGCCTCACCCCCTTTTCATTCACAGCTCTGCTTTTTCCTTCTGCCGCTTTTTCTGCTTCCGGGCACATACCGGATCAAGCGCCCTTCCTTCCCGTATTGTCAAGAGTCAGGCTGCCGATTGACTGAATCTGTACATTGTTGGATATCTCATTAAAGGACAGCACCCGCACATTGGGATAAAACTGATCGATCAGCCGGTAAAAATGCACCCGCATTACCTGAGAAGTCAGGATCACAGGGCTCTGGGAAAATCCGCTGAATTTTTTAAGCTGAACCGTAACCTGATTAATCAGGCTTTGCAGGATATCCGGACTTAAAGCAAGGTAATATCCCCGCTCTCCCTTGGACAAGCATCCCACCATAGTCCGCTCCAGCTCCGCATCCAGCGTGATCACCTTCATGCTGCCGTCCTCACAGTACATTCTGGTAATGGTACGCTTTAAGGCAGACCGAATATTCTCAATCATGCCGTCCACATCCTTCACCGGAAGCCCTGTGTCGGAAATTGTTTCAATCATGGTTTCCAATATCGTTTCCAGGTCCTTAATGGGCACTCCCTCTTTCAAAAGGCTGGTCAAAATCTTCTGGAACAGGCTGTAGCTGATCAGATTAGGGAATGCCTCCTCGATCAGCTCCGGAGAAGTCTTCTTGGTGTTCTCCACCAGGTGCATTACCTCCTGACGGGTAATCAGCTCATGGGCATGCTGCTTTACCACCTCCGATAAGTGAGTCACCAGCACAGACAAGGGATCGATGACCGTATAGCCGTAGATCTCCGCCAGCTCCCTGTCCTCCGGGCGTATCCACCGGCTCGGAATCCCATAGGCCGGTTCAATCGTCTCAATACCGTCAATCTCTTTCTCCGGATTCTCCGGCTCCAAAGCCAGATAATAATCCACCAAAATCTCGCCCTTAGCCACCTCCTCCCCCTTGATCTTGATGCAATACTGATTGGTATTCAATCCCGAACTGTCACGCAGACGGATGGATGGAATGACAAATCCCATATCCTGGGCATACTGACGCCGGAAAATAATAATCCGGTTAATCAACCGTCCTCCCACAGATTCATCCACCAGAGGAATCAGGCTGTAGCCAAACTCCATCTCAATGGCTTCCACGGAAAGCAGGGTATAGACATTGTTCACATCCTTGAAATATTCCTCCTCGCTGACCGGCTGAGGAGCTTCCTCCAAAGGAGCCGGCTCCAGTCCTTCCGGCTCTGCCCCCGGGGCAGCAATGCCTCCAAAGGCTCCGACCACGGCAAGTCCCGGCTCCGCCTTGATCCGGCGCGACAGATAAAAGCCGCATCCGATCAGTCCTAAAGAAATGATCATAAGCTGGATCACCGGCATCCCCGGAATCACGGTCAGCACTCCGATCACAAGTCCGCTGATCATAATCGCCGTAGGCTGTGCCATAAACTGCTTGGAAACATCCTCGTTTAAGCTTCCCTCTGAGACTGCCCTGGTAACGATCATACCGGTGGCCGTGGAAATCAGAAGAGAGGGAATCTGTCCCACCAAGCCGTCTCCCACCGTAGCGATCGAATAGGTACTAAGCACATTGCTGATGCTGTCTCCCGACTGGACAATACCAATAATACTTCCTCCGATCAGGTTGATAGCCGTGGTAATCAGGGACATGATCGAATCACCCTTGACAATCTTGGTAGCACCGTCCATGGAGCCATAGAAATCTGCTTCCCTCTGAATCTTCTCACGCCGAAGCTTTGCCTGCTGTTCATTGATCAGACCTGAGTTTAAATCTGCGTCAATGGCCATCTGCTTACCGGGCATGGCATCCAAGGTAAATCTTGCCGCAACCTCAGACACACGCTCCGCACCCTTGGTAATTACAATAAACTGCATTAACACGATGATCAGAAAAATGATCATACCAACCACTACATTTCCCCGCAGGATAAAATCACCAAAGGACTTGATAATCTGCCCCGAGGAACCGGAATTGGTCAGAATGTTCCTGGTGGTAGACACATTGATCCCCAGACGGAACAAGGTGGTGATCAAAAGCAGTGACGGAAATATGGAAAACTCCAGCGGCTCCCGGATCGTCATCGTGGTCACCAGGATCATCATGGAAAGAGACATATTCAGGATAATCGCCACGTCTACCAGCGCCGCAGGAAGCGGAATAATCAATAATAGGATTACGGTAAGTACAAACAGCACTACCGAATAACTCAACAACTTTTTCATGAAAAACTCCATCCATCCATATAAAATATGATGCTGTTACCCATCTGATACCTATTATGGCATATCTGGAACCATGCCGGAACCTGCTTTGGCAAAGCGCCAAAGCTACTGAAGCATATCCTCCCTGTGGCTCTCCCGGTAAATATACACCAGAATCTCAGCCACTGCCCCATAAAATTCTGCCGGGATCTCCCGGTCTACCTCACAGGAATCGTACAGTGCCCGGGCAAGCGGCCGATTCTCCATGACAAACACTCCGTTTTCTTCCCCCACCCGCACGATTCGAAGCGCCAGCTCATCCTGGCCCTTTGCAAGAACCACAGGCGCCCCATACTTGTCAGGGTCATACTTTAATGCCACCGCAAAATGTGTAGGGTTCCTGATGATCACATCCGCCTCGGGAACCTTCTGCATCATACGGCTGAGAGCCATCTGACGCTGGATTTTCCGGATTCTTCCCTTGATCTCCGGATTCCCCTCTGTCATCTTATACTCATCCTTCACTTCCTGCTTGGTCATCTTTAAGTTGTTCTCATAATCCCACCTCTGATAGAGATAGTCAAAGAACGCTACCACTGCAAAAGCCAGCGCAACCTTCAGCACCAGCTCAAACACCAGCTCCAGCATCCTGGCTGCCGACGGTAAAAGCCGCATGTCCAGCATCTTGGAAATATCAATCAGATCTGTCTTTAAAAGGTTTACCAAAAGAGCCAGCAAAAGAGTGATCTTAATCAGGTTTTTTGCCAGATCCACCAGCTTTTTAATGCCGAACATCTTCTTGATCCCGCTGATGGGATTCATCTTACTGAATTTAGGCCGAAGCACCTGAAAGCTTATGTTGAAACGTGTCTGGACCCCATGGGAAATGATCCCCAGCGCCATGGATGCCAAAAGCACCGGCATGGCACATTTTATGGCAGCCACTGTCATATATACGTAAATATTAGGTGAAGAATCAAAAGGGTTCGGATTTCCCACCTGTGAAAAAAAATAAACCATACAGTCCCGTATGGTCTCATACAGGAGCGGAATCATCAGCTTGAGCATACAAAACACACCAAGCAGCATCACAACGGTAACGGCATCCTTGCTCTGGAAAACATTTCCTTCCTTCCGGGCATCCTTCCGCCGCTTACTGGTTGGCTTCTCGGTTTTCTCCTGTCCGTTTGACTCCGCCAAGCTCACCACTCCCTTCTGTCATTCCAGGCTATGTCTATGAGCATTCTGTATCTTCCGTCACCTCATCAGCATAATCAGCCGCTGCATGTACAAAAACATATCATCCAGCATCACATAGATCCGACTCCCCATAGGACTAAACAAATACACAAGCATCATCAGGCCTACCATAATCTTGATCTGGAAATTAACGGCAAACACATTGATTTGGGGAATCATCCTCATCAAGATTCCTACCGCCGCCTCAGTTACCAGCTCCATAGCCACCAGAGGAAAGGCAAACTGAAAACCTGTGGTAATACTTGTTTTAAAAATTTCCAGCATCAGCTCCGAAAGCTCAGGCCGCAGAACCACCTCGCCGAAGGGAACCAGCCTGGCCGATGAAAAAAACAAGGCAATCAGCCGCAGGTGGCCGTCTGTGGCAAGAAAGATCAGCGCCATAAACGCATAATAGATACCGGAAGTAATGGTCATCTGTGTATTGTACTGCGGGTCATAAACCTGTGCCATGGAAAGTCCCATTACATTATCCATCACTGCAGAAGAAAACCGGATGATAGCAAAGGTCAGCTCCATAGAAAATCCCAACGCAAAGCCAACCAGCAGCTCCTTCACCAACATAACCCCATACTCAATCATGCCGGCCGGCTGATGAGAAAGGGTACCGTCCACCCCCACAAACAGCATCAGAGAAAGGAAGAAAATCAATCCTCCCTTAGCTGCCCTGGGATAGTTCGTCCTGCCGAAGATCGGGTTAAAAACAATGGCCCCGCTCATCCGCATCACCACCAAGGAGAACAGAATAAACATGAAGCGTCAGCCTCCTGCAATCAATGCGACCATCTGCCTGACAAAATCCTGCAGCATGGCCAATATGGTACTTCCCAAAAATCCCATGATAGCCAGAATAGAAAGAAACTTCGGCACAAAGGTCAGGGTCTGCTCATTGATCTGGGTCGCTGCCTGAAAAATAGCAATGATTACACCCACCACCAAACTGGTCAGCAGAAACGGCATGGTCAGCCGCACTGCAAGCTGAAACGTCTGATACATAATATCCAGAACCTGTAGATCCCCCATGGGCCGGTCTCCTTTCTAGGTCTCTAACGAAAACTCTGTACAATGCCGGAAAACAAAAGCTCCCAGCCATCCACTGTCACAAAAAGCAAAAGCTTAAACGGCATGGAAATCATAGCCGGAGGCAGCATTACCATACCCATGGACATCAGAGTGGTAGATACAATAATATCCACCAGCAAAAAGGGCAGATAAATTAAAAACCCTGCTGTAAATCCCTTCTTCAGCTCACTGGTCATAAAAGCCGGCACCACCACAGTCAGGGGATAATCCCGAGGCTCCTCCTGTACTGTTGTCCGAGACAGGCTGATGAAGGTTTCCATGGTACTCACATCCGTATTGCGCAGCATAAACTCCTTCAAAGGAACCACCATCCGCTCAATCGCTTCTTCCTGGCTGATCTCCTCATTTACATAAGGCTGATATGCCTCCTCATTGATTCGATTAATAGTCGGACTCATAATATAAAGTGTTAAAAACAATGCAATCCCTACCAGAACCATATTAGGCGGAGCCTGCTGGACACCCATAGCGTTCCTGGTAAACGACAAAATGATGATGATTCTGGTAAAAGAGGTCATCATAATGACAATGGTAGGAAGCAAAGCCACCAGGGTGGTCAAAAAAATCAATTCCAGGGTAGGGACACTCCCGCCGTTTAACTGTGTCAGAAGGTCATTCATGGTTCTCCTCTCGCCTCTGCCATAGGCAGCTGTCCGCGGCTTTTCTACCCTGTCTCGCCGCCAGGCTGTCCGCAGCTTCTTTTCGCCTCTCCCTTATCAGCAGGCTGTTCATGGTTTTCCTCCCATCCTTTCCCGCAACTCTTCCAGGTGTTCCCTTAAAAAATCCGAAAAAGGGAGCCCTGTATTGGCAGGCAGCTTCGCATTCTCCGGCTCGTCCGCTTTATCAAAAGCTCCTTCCACTTTGGATAAAAGCTGGATTCCCGCCTGACTGACTCCTACCAGATAATGCTCCTCCCCCACTTTTAAAAGAAGGATTCTTCTGTCCTGTCCCACCTGAAGCTGTTCCAAAAGCCGGATGTGCCCGGAAGCAGGGGATGTTTTCACTGCCCACTGCTTTCCCAAAAAACGACTGCACCACCAGGCAAGGACCAATACTGCTCCAACCGTCAGCACAGAACGAAACAAGGTAAGATCTTCCATGATCCGTCCACCCTACAGGCTTTCCGGATGCAGCTCCCGGGATACGATCTCTGTCACACGGATACCGAAATTATCCTCTACCACAACAATATCGCCTCTTGCAATACACTGGCCATTGACAAACAAGTCAACCTGCTCTCCGGCCATCTTGTCTAAAACCACCAGTGTTCCCTGGGTAAACTCCAGAATATCCTTTACCAAACGCTTGGTTCTGCCGATCTCCACCGAAATTTCCAACGGAACCTTCATCAGCATCTCCTGGTTGGTCTTGTCTTCCTCTCCGGTACCGTCCTGATCCTGCATCTGCGGAGATGCCAACGGGCGGATAATGGAAGAACCTCCGCCGGAAGACGAAGAATGATCCGGTGTCTTTACGTTCTTCATCATCTCCATCATCTGCATCTGTGTCTGCTGCATCTGATTGAGAAGCTGAAGCATCATGGGGTCTGCCCCTGCAGGCGGATAAGCATAATATGGCTGCTGCGGCATAGCCTGCATGGCCGTCGGGTCCATCTGAGGCATTGGCTGCGGCATAGGTGCTGGCTGAGCGGCCGGTGTTGGCGCTGATGCGGCCGGTGTTGGCGCTGCCGGAGCGGCTGGCATCGGCTGAGGCGCTGCCGGTGCTGGCTGAGGCGCTGGCGCTGCCGGAGCGGCCGGCATTGGCTGAGGTGCAGGCTCTGGTGCAGGCGCAGCCGGCGCCGGTACCTCCTCTGCCCCCGCGTCTCCCAAAGAATCCGCAAAAGGCTCCAAAAGGCGCTTCGCCAGCTTAATGGGCATCAGGTTCATAAACTCACTGTTAAGCTTATTCTCAATCTCCAGCCGGAAGCGCACAATTACCATGCCGGATTCTTCCGTAAAATACGTATCCTTAAATTCCTCCGGCTCTCCCACCTCAAAGGATTTTGGTGTAGATATATTTACAATGGTACCCAGAAACTCCGACAAAGCCGTAGCCGAGGATCCCATCATTTGATTCATAACCTCACAGATGGCGCTGATATACAGTTCATCCATCATCTCAAAGGCATCGGCAGGCGGATCTTCTCCCATCATGGTTCCCACAATGATCCGGATATCTTCCTTCCGGAACATCATTATATTCTTACCGTCCAGCCCTTCCACGTAGTCGATCACAACACCAATAGCCGGCTCCAGCCTTTTAAATTCAAACTCCTCCCGTGACTGAACCAGCACTACTGGTGTGGTGATATTTACTTTGGTGCCCAGCATTGTGGAAACGGCCGTCGCCGAAGCACCCAAGCTGATATTCATTATCTCGCCTATGGCGTCCAGTTCCATCTCATTAAAGCTGCTAGCGCCCATTTCTCAATCTCCTTTTACCCTAATTTTTCATTGCGCTAAACATCATTTACCAATATCCAGCGCCTTCTGCGCCATCAGCTTCATTGCATTCAACGCCGTAACGTTGGCCTCATAAGACCTGGTGGCAGACATACTGTCCACAGTTTCCTTCAGAAGGTCCACATTGGGCAATGTCACAAAACCGTTCTCATCCGCATCCGGATGTCCTGGATTATATACCTGCTTCATCTCCCGGTCGTCCTCAATAATTCCTGCGACCCTTACTCCTGCATTCCTGCCTGCAAAGCCCTTCCCCATGGAAGCATTGCGGAGGGCTTCTTTAAAGGATCCTGCCCCAAAGCTTTCAAAGAGCACATCCTTTCTTCGATATGCGCCGCCTCCCTCTGTTCTGGTGGAATCAATATTGGCAATATTCTCCGCCGCAATATCCATACGGACACGCTGTGCGCTGAGAGCAGACGCACTGATGTCAAAAGAACTCAAAAAAGCCATCTTTCCTTCCTCCTGCCCGAAAGATTACTGTCCTAAAATGGTGTTGACAGTCTGAACAATGCGGTCTGCATTAAAGGGTTTTACGATGAAATCCTTGGCGCCGGACTTGATTGCATCCACAACCATGCCCTCCTGGCCCATGGCCGTACACATAACGATCTTGGCATCCGGATGGCTCTCGCGGATCTTCTTTAATGCCTGCAGGCCATCCATATTGGGCATTGTGATATCCATGATCACCATGTCCGGATTTTCTTCCTCATACTTCTTTACTGCTTCCGCCCCGTCCTGCGCCTCTACAAAATTATCATACCCGCTTTTTGTCAAGGCATTCTTAACCATCATCCTCATAAACGCGGCGTCATCAACCAACATAATCTTAGCCATTGTGTTCCCCTCTCTTTATTAAAATAATAATATATGATGTTACTGAAAATACAGTAACCTCTTATCCTGTTTAATGATATGGCCCTCTCCTGTCCGAGAGCCATAGGACTACTGATCTCCGGCCAGAAGAAGCTCCTCCTCAGAAGCCTCTAACTCTTCCGGATCCTCCTGGTCTTCTTCTCCGTGGATCCTCTGATTAATACGGATTGCCACATTCTTTTTATAAATGCCCATCTTTCCGGTAAACCATGCCTGCCTGCCCACATAAAGTGTGACCTCTCTGTCCTTAGGCTTATTCATATCAATCACATCGCCTACCTTTAGATGATACACATCATCCAAGTCAAGAGACACTTTGCCAAGCTGCCCTGTAATGGGAAGCTGGGACTGACGGATATTCTCCAAAATCGTATCCCGGTTATCCTCATAGGAATAGCCCTTAGCCAGATGCCTGTGGCTGTCTAATACCTGGAACATAGCCTCCAGCAAGGTTCCCGGCATACAGATCCGGATCCTCTCTACTGCAAGCCCGGTCACATCCACGTTCAAATGGATAATGGCCACCGTTTCATCCAGACCTACATCCTGCATCATGGTGGGATTCTCCTCAATCCGGATAGCCTCAAAATTCACATTTATGTAGCTGGCAAAACCATCCTTCAGCGCGTGGATCAGCTGGTTTAAAATCCTGCGGTAAAGAGCCGTCTCCACATCGGAATAGCGGTATCCGTCCTTTACCTTTACCACCGTCTCCTCTCCGCCCAGCATACGATCCACAAGCGTGATCACCAGCCCCGGTGTTACATACATCATCAAAGGCACCAGCTTTCTGCTGTAGTTCTCCACACTGGCATTAACCAGGGTAATCACATCGTTTTCATTCAGAGAGTTTACAAATTCATAATAACGCCGTTCCTGAACCTCCATCACCGTGATATCGGTCATAACCCTGAACACACCGTTGACCTGAGAGGTAATAATCCTCGCATAGTTTTCGAACACACTGTTCAGGATTTTCATCTTATCCTTAGTAAACTTTCTGGGACTGTAAAAATCATATTTACTATATTTGATCTCTGGTGTTTCCGGCTTTTTCTTCTCTTCCTGCACAGCCGCCGTCTTCTGCTCCGGCTGTGCAGGGGTAGTACTGCTGCTGTCGTCACCTCCGCCACCCTGCATGGACTTTAAAAGTGCATCTATCTGACTTTGGGATAATACGTCTGCCATTTTAAAACGCCACCTTTTCTCAATTGTTATTCCGCTGCAGGTTCAACCATGCTGTCTGCACCCTGGCCTGCCGGAACAGGGGCTGCCCCTGCAGCCTCTCCTTCTGCCGGAGCAAGCTCGGCTCCTGCCCCTTCCTGAACCGGCTGCCCTTCTCCGTCAGCGGGAGTATCCGACGAATTTACCATACTGGCCGATCCCTCCATGCTGTTGCCTGCCTCCGTAAATCCATCCAGAGCAGAGGCATCCTCGTCGTCCACGCCATTGACCTCATCATAAAGCTCATTCATTGTCTTTATATCAGCCCCATTGTTGATAATCAAAAATTCCACCCGCCGGTTTTTCGCCCTGCCTTCACTGGTCTCAAAGGTGTCTACCGGACGGTTCTGCCCATAGCTGATTCCGATCAGCTTGCCGGGGTCCATAATGTTTTTGTTCTGGATGTAGGCCACCACCTCTGCCGCACGTGTGGCCGAAAGGAGACGGTCTGTATGGGCATTATTTGGCTTATTCGGATCTCCCTGTGCCGTGTGCCCCAGAACCTCAATCTGTGCAAAGGATTCGATCTGAGGCTCAATGGACTCACAAAACACGTCCAGCACCTCAATCGCTTCCGGAGTAAGCTGGGAACTGTCACCTGCAAAAAAGGCGTGATTCTCAAAGGAAATAAAAGCATATCCATCTCCCTTATTCATACTGACGCCCTCTGCAAGTCCCTTTTCCTCCAGCTTTTTCTGCAGAGCGATCCAGAGCTTATCCAGCTCATCCATTTCCTCTTCCATCTCCAGGTTTCCTGAGACATCATACTCGCCATCCAGTATATTTTCATTAATAGCGATCTGCTGATCCTCATTGGAATTGGGAAATACGCTTTTCACGAATATCTCCCACTTCTGCTGATCCAGGCTTGACATGGAATACAGCATGACAAAGAAACACAAAAGCAGTGTAACCATGTCGCCGTATGTATCCATCCAGCTTCCGCAATCCTCTCCTCCGCCGCCTTTTTTTCTCCTGCTCATTAACCCTCTGCACCTCCGCCGCCGCCGGACTTCTCGGCCTTCAAAAGAAGCTTCTTCTGCTGGGACTGTTTCATACAAGACAAAAGATGCTCACGAAGCATCTTGGGATTCTCACCTGCCTGGATTCCCATAAGTCCCTCAATCACCGTGGAACAGTAAAGCTCCTCCTCTGATTCTCTTACCCTCAGTTTCTTTGCAATGGGCTGACAGAATATATTGGCAAAACCACTGCCGTAAAAGGTTGTGATCAATGCAACTGACATATCCGCACCCAGGCTGCTGGCGCCTCCGCCTCCGTCTAGGTTCAGTCCCTTCAGCATGTTGATCAGACCGATCAATGTACCGATCATACCAAAGGCAGGCGCATACGCAGAAGCCTTCTCATAAAGCCCTGCCGCCTCGTCATGTCTTGCAATCATATCGTCCATCTGCTTCTCCAGCATTTCCCGTACCTTATCCGGATCACTGGCATCTACGATCATCAGCACACTCTGCTTTAAGAAGGGATCCTTGATCTCCTCCGCCTTCTCCTCCAGAGCCAACAGTCCGCTCTGTCTGGCCAGCATTGCCAGATCCACCAGCTGATCCACCAGCTTGGGGATATTATACTTTTTCCCCCGGAACAGCACCATAATATGTTTCGGCACATCCAGCAGAATCCTTAAGGGATAACTGGCCGTAATCGCAGCAATCGTACCGCCGATAACGATTGCAAGGCTTTGAGGGTCAACAAAGTTGCCGATTTTATCTACGCCAATGCCCCATACGCACAATCCGAGTGCCATCAATATACCAATAAGCGTTGTCAAATCCATCTTACTTTCCTCCTAATTCCACTCCAAATACGCTTATTTTCCTTTGTCCTCATAGACAATACAGCCTTTGATAAACGCCCGGATTTGGTCCATGATCGATTCCGCCGAATCCTTCAGCAGGTAATAATCCCCGTTCATCATCTTTACCTTTGTTTCCGGTATCTGTTCAATGGCCTCAATCTGAAGCATGTTCAGATAAATTTCCTCACCGTTTAAGCGAATTACCTTTACCATTCCTCTTCCTTCCTTATCCCCTACCTGATTGTCTGCTTCACCGGAAGAGTAGCCACGACGGCCGTGGCTGCTCTTGTCTCCAAATATTCTTTCTTTTCTTGCTTTGCGGGCGCGATCCATTATTTTCTGGTTCTCGCTGGCTAACCGCCTTCTCATGCTCATGGTCTGTTACCCGTTTTTCTTTCTTAGCTGGTTATTGCCCTATTTTATTACTATATTATGATTACCGCTTCATGGCTACTAAATCGGAAAGCATCTCATCAGACACCGTGATCATCTTGGTGTTGGACTGGAAACCTCTGTGGGTGGTGATCATGTCAGCAAACTCCTTGGCTAAGTCTACGTTGGAGGCTTCTACATAACCGGTCATAAGAGCCGGGTTAACACCGCCCGGAATACCTGCCGACGCATTACCTGCATTATCGTTTTTGCTGGTTGTATAGTAGTTGCCGCCCGATTTCGTCACACCGTTGGGGTTCTGGAAGGTAGCAATTGCAACTGCGCCAAGAGAGAAGGTTTTTGTTTCTTTCTTGCCGCCAACCTCATATTCGGCAGTCACTGAAATATCCCCGGCACTGTTTATAGAAACCTTTTTGGATATCAGCGGATGATTAGCAGCATTTGTGTCGCTGGCACTTGGGTAGGTAGTCGCATTAAATGTCGGATTCACTCCATCCGTTGTACCTAATCCGGCTGTAAGCTCTGCTAATGTAGGCATACGCAGCGGCACTAAGTTATCCGTCTTATACCCATCTCCATCTTCCTCCGGATAAAAGCCATAAACAAAGTTCTGATCTCCGTCTACCACATAACCGTTATTATCCAGTGTAAACTGCCCGACCCTGGTAAACAAAAACTCGTTCGTCTTAACTCCGTCTGAATCAGGGGTCGCCGTGGTTTTAATCGGTTTTACCATAAAGAAGCCGTCTCCGCTGATACTGGCATTAAACCCGCCTACATAAGTCGGCGTACTGGCTGTCATATCCATGCCAATCGTTCCCATCAAAGCACCATAACCATACTGTGCCACGTTGGCGCCTGCTGAGCCGTTGGCGCCTGCTGAACCGCCTGTGGAGGCTGTGGATGTCTGATACATTGCCTCTTTAAATGTATATGTCTGTGCTTTAAATCCAAATGTATTTACGTTTGCAATATTATGACCTACTACGTCCATCTTATTCTGGTGGGCCCGAAGACCTGCCACCGCTGCATCCATTGCTCTTAACATCTCTTTCTTTTCCTTTCCCTACAGCTTCCGTCCCTTCCCGCCTGCCCATCTGACAGACGGGACAAACATCCTCATTTCGAGGTCCTGCTTACAACAGGACGGCACTGTCAATATTTGTGAAAACTCGTTCCTTCATATCCTGCTGTCCCATGGTTGTCACTACCATATTGTTGGGAACATTGACAATGAACACTCCCTGAGCTCCGATAATGGCCACATCTTTGGCCCCCTTTTTTCTGGCGCCCTCCACAGCGTGTTCTAAGTCGCTCATAAGCTGATTGTCCACGGAGATTCCCCGCTCGCCCAGCCTTTTTGCTGCATGCTTGGAAAAATTCAGGCCCACCTTTGCCTTCTCCTGGAGAAGCTCATCAAAGCCTGTCTGGCGCTCCCCTGTCCCTGGTATCATGCTGTTCTGGTGGGGGATGCCGGACATGCCGTTCTCATATACGCGCATTCCTTTCACATCCATATCTTTCCTCTTTCCAAAAGCGTTTTCTTTTTAAATCAAAGCATTTCGTGTCTTGGCTAAACCGTTCTCCGGCTCTGTATCTGGTTTTCCTGATTCCTCCGGCTTTCCTACACTGCCATCTTCTCCGGAATCATCCTTGTCGCCATCCTCATCTGTTTCAGGCGTCCCAAAAGGATTGGGCACCTTACCCATACCTACTAAATGCACCAGATTATATTCTTTGTCGTCTCCCTCAAGCTTTATGGTAGGATCTCCTGATGTAAAGTTTACCCATTCCACCTTAGCATATTTTACATCTACCGGCTCCTCTTGTCCATAAATATTTTTTTGCGTCACCGCCATGGTTACTTCCTGGCCTACAAGCCCTGCCGCATAGGTCTGAGTATTGATCGCTGAAGAGTTCTTCATGGTGTCTGTCATGGTAGTCATGGCCTGCACCATCGCCATCTGGGTCATCTGTGCCATGATCTCGCTGTTATCCATGGGATTGGTCATATCCTGGTTTTGGAGCTGAGTCGCCAAAAGCTGGAAAAAGCCGGTCATGGTTATGGTATTTTTGTCATTTGCCTGAGCTGTATACGAATAACGTGTATACGGATCCGAGGTTCCGCTGACTCCTAAACTGTCTGCCATCTTGTCTCCTTTTCTGTCTCTGCTCCGATATCCTCTCTGCCTGTCTTCTCCTGCTGTCCCGGATATCGTCTCTGCCTGCACATCTTATACCAGCCCTAACCGAAGCTGCTGGGCAAAGGAATCGCTTTGATGTGCCGGTTTTTCTTTTCTTTGCTGTCCCTGCTCCTGTTCTTCCTGCCGGCTGCTCCCATGCTTGTTCTCTTGATACTGCTCCTGTTCATGGGACTCCTGGGTGAGAATCACTGTCTCCTGTCCTGTTTTTTCTTCCAGGATCGACGCGATCTCCGCTGCCTTGCTGTTAAGAAGCTCTAACGTTCTTGGGTTGGTGGCCAATATGGATACTGCCGCCCGCCCTGCCTCATAAGTAAGCCGTATGGTCAGCTTTCCAAGAGAAGCCGGCTCCAGCTCTACAGTCAAGGTCTTTCCTGCATCCGGAAGCTTTGCCGCTAAAGTCTTTCCTAAATCCTCGGGCAATGTATCCGGTGTGGTCTTTAAAGGAATCTGTTCTCCTCTGGTGTCATGGATCATGGGCTCCTGCTGTCCGGATATCCGAAATGCTCCTGCCTCTGCCATCTGCTGTGTGCTGCCATCTTCTGTCTGCTGAATCCTTCTGCCATTCTCACTGCCGGAATCTGAAAGGTCCTGCCCCTGCTGTCGGCTGGTATCTGCTTTTACCTCTGAACGGTTATCTTCTGCCGCAGGCTGCCTGACACGGGATACGCCTTCTGACGGATCCCCTGATTCCTTTACCGGCTCTGCAGGCTTCTCCGCCCCGTCCTTTCGGACCGGTTCCTTTGCCGTCATGGTTTCTGCTGCCATCTGCTGACCTGTATTTTGAATCATATCCGCAGAATCTGATGCCGTCTGTTCTCCGGCCGCCAAAGCTTCTGCCGTCTGCTGGCCTGTCTGCTCTATCCCTTGTACGGATTCTGCCGCAGGTATTTTAAGTGTCTCTGCCCCAGGTTCCTCCTGAACCATTCCGACCATCTGTGCCGCCGCCTGCTCTAAGGCTGCTCTCTGAAGCGCCTCCTGACAGGCTGCATCCTCAGAATCTGTAGTATCCGGAACCTTTGTCTCATCCTTCTTGCTCTCGGAAGCTTTTCCGGCCTCATCACTTTCAGAGGTCTTCTTGTCTGTCTGATTTATGCTGTCCGGCTTTCCTGACTTATCTGTCTGGTTTTGTCCTTTTACATCCGCCGCATCCTTCTTTACCTGGAGAAGCTGGCGAAAGCCGCTGCCTCCTGCCGACGTATCGACTGACGGCAGACGTCCTGCTGCAGATGTCCTGACTGACGCTGTGCTCTGCACTTTCACTGATGCTTCCACTAAATCCCTCCTTTCCTTCCTATAATAATCTATAATCAACAGCCTTAAACTGTGATTACCCCTATTCAAAAGAAATGCCCCATTAGGGCCCACTTCTGCCGTATCTCTATAACTATAACACAAATAAAATCAAAATTCTACTTTATACGTTACAAAAGATCATTTTATTACTACTTTTTTACATCGTGACAGTCTCACCTGTACTGTCTTTCCTACCCTCTGTGCTGTCTTCTCTGCCGAAGCGAGGTATTGGACACAAATTCCTCCACAAACATCTCGTCTGCCTTTGCCGCTACCTTTTGGTATTCCTGATACTTTTTCTCTTTCAGCTTCTCAAACTTTGAGGTATCCACCTTAGCCCCAATAACCTCCTGCTTCTTGGCATCCTCTTTTTTTCTCAGCGCCTTCAGCCGTTCCTTCTCAAGATCAATGATTTCTTCCATCCTGCCGATGCACATATCAAACAACCGATAACTCTCTATACTGATTCCTTCTACCTTAGCCTGGTCAAACTGGCTCTCATAACCGGACAGCTCCTGGTTCAGTCCCCGGATTTCTTCCTGCTTCCGGTTCACATCCTGCAGAATCGCCGCATGCTCTGTCTTTAAATTATCAAGAACCTGCGTCTTGTAGGCCAGCACGGTCTCAAGTCTGTACTGAAATTGCTTCACCTTTCCTTCCTCCCGGACTGCTGCTTTTCATCTGTTATGGTAAGCAGCATTTCTTTTCTTCTGTCAGCCTGTAATGGCCTCAATCCGCTGCAGGGTCTCCTCATAAGTAAAGCTTTCCTTAATTCCCTGCTGGAGAAAACCATTGATCTCATTTATTTTCATAACCGCCTCGTCAAGAGCCGGATTGCTTCCCCTTTTATATGCGCCGATGGATATCAAATCTGCATTCTTCTGGTAGATTCCCAACAGATTCCGGAATTTGGCTGCTACCCGGTGATGTCCTTCCGGCACAATCTCCACCATCAATCTGGAAATGCTGGCTCCTATATCAATCGCAGGAAAATGATTTTCATTGGCAAGCTGTCTGCTGAGAACAATATGTCCGTCCAGAATACCTCTCACGGTATCGGAAATCGGCTCATTGGTATCGTCCCCTTCCACCAGCACAGTATATACACCTGTAATGGAACCCTTTCCAAAGTTCCCGCTTCTTTCCAAAAGTTTGGGGAACTCTGCATAGATGGACGGCGTATAGCCTCTGGCAATGGGCGGTTCCCCTATGGCAAGCCCGATTTCCCGCTGTGCCATGGCATAACGGGTCAAAGAATCCATCATCAGAAGCACATCATAGCCCTGATCCTTAAAATACTCTGCAATGGTTGTAGCTACAAGAGGACATTTCATCCTCAGCATGGCCGGCTGGTCAGAGGTGGCTACCACCAATACAGAACGGCGCATTCCTTCTTCTCCCAAATCCTTCTGGATAAATTCCAGCACCTCACGTCCACGCTCTCCCACCAGAGCAATCACGTTAATGTCCGTCTTTACATTCTTGGCAATCATGCCCATAAGGGTACTCTTGCCTACGCCGGAACCGGCAAAGATTCCGATTCTCTGTCCTTTCCCGATGGTGTTCAGCCCGTCAATAGCCTTGATCCCAAACTCCAACCGTTCCCGGATGGGCGGACGGTTCAGCGGATTAATATAGGGACTGCTGACCGTGTAATGACGGCTGGCCGGAAAAGGCTCCTTTCCGTCCATAGGCTCCCCCATGGCGTTGATGATCCGCCCTCTTAAAAAATCTCCTACCGGCACCTTCAGCCGACGCCTGGTATTGCGCACAAAGCTTCCCGAGGCAATCCCGCTGGTAGCCTCATAGGTCATGAGCTGGATCTTTCCGTCCTTAAAGCCCACCACCTCTGCCGGCATCTGACGGTTTTCTTCTTCATTGTAGATCATTACGATATCCCCGATGCTGGATCTGCCGCCGGACGCCTCCATGGACATTCCTACCACATTTTCAATTTTCCCAATATGGCTGATCGTCTCTGATTTGGCAATCAGCTGAGGTATCTTCTCATACATATGCGGCTCCTATACTCTCACATTCTCCAGGATATCTTTAATATTTTCAATTTGGGTATTGACACTTACATCCACAATTTCTTCCGGCATCTCGATTATACAGCTTCCCCGTTCCTCTTTATCCATCACAATAAACTTAATATTGTCTGACAAATGGGAAAGCTCGTCTAATATGGCAGCGTCTGCCTCCATCATCATGTCATAATCACATTTATCAATGTAGATTTTCACCCAGGCTGTCTTTTTCAGCTTTTCTGTAGCAGCAATGATCATCTGCCGGATCACCTCGCCGCTGGAACGGAGGCTGATGTGAATCACCTTTTCCCCTATGGCCACCGCGCAGTCCTTCAGCTCATCTAAGTAGCTGCGCAGGCAATGCTCCTTTGCCGTATCCACTGATTTAAGAGCCTGGCGCATATCCTCCTGAAAAGAAGCCAGGGCAGTGCGGAAAGCCTCCTGGCACTCTGCCTCTGCCTTTTGCCTGCCTTCCCGGTAGCCGGCCTCATAGCCTTCCCGAAAACCTGCCTGGCTGGCTTCCTCCCGGATTTTCTCCGCTGTCCTTGAGGCTTCGGCAAGAAGCTCCTCCGCCTCTTTTCTGGCGTCCTCCAAAAGCTTTGCAGCATCCTCCTCTGACCTTTTTATGGTTTCCTTATCAGGATCCGGAAGGATCACCTCATCCTCCAGCTCTGCAAAGTCCTCGGTTTGTATCTTTCGCTTCTGTTTTAATTCTTCCTCCTCTTTCAGCATATCCTGACCGGAATATTTGATAACAGAGCGGTATTCCCCCTGCTCCTTCCCATCCTTGCTGTAGCGGGGAAAGGAGGGGGCTCTGGCTGTAGTCAGCTGGTTTTCCTTAATCAGCTCTCGGGGAGGGACAAACTGTTCAATCACAGAGGCTCCGGAGGCATCCGGCTGTTTAATAACCCGCCTAAGCGATGATGTCGTCATTGTCTCCTCCCTTCTTGATGACTACCTCACCCTGCTCCTCTAGGTTCCGGATAATATTGACGATTCTCTGCTGAGCCTCTTCTACGTCTTTCAGTCTTACGTTGGTTGTAATCTCCAGATCGCCCTTGACCGTCTCCACCATACGCTTGGACATATTGCTGAAGAATATGTTCTTCATCTCCTCCGTAGCGTTCTTTAAGGCAAAGACAATATCCTTGGCATCGCAGTCCCGGACGAAACGCTGTACGGAACGATCGTCCATATCCATAATATTCTCGAACACGAACATTTTGTCCCGAATGCTCTGAGCCAGCTCCGGGTTGCGCTTGCCCAGCTCCTCGAATATTTTTCTCTCGCTGCTGCGGTCCACATGGTTCATCATATCAGCCACATAGTCCACACCGCCCAGACTCATATTGTCCTCGCTGGTAATGATGGTAGCGAACTTCCGCTTCATCTCTTCTTCCACAATGGCAATGGCCTCCGGGGATACCCGGTCCATCCTGGCCATGCTTTCCACAGTCTGGATCCGTTTGTCGTCCGGCAGCTCCTCCAGCACCTGGGCCGCCTGCATGGCATCCATGTAAGCAAGAATCAGTGCAATCACCTGAGGCCGCTCATTCTGCAGCAAGGAGAACAGCGCCTTGGGGTCGCCCTTGGTAAAGAAATTGAAGGGCTTAGACTGCAGGGTCTTGGACACCTTCTCCAGAAGGTTCCTTGCCGTGGACTCGCCAAATGCCTTTTCCAGAACGTTCCGGGCATAATCCAGTCCGCCGTCAGTCATCATCTTATGGGTCAGGCACAATTTGTAAAATTCGTCCAGCACTGCCTCTACCTGGGCGTTGCCGGTCTTCCCCAGCTTCGCCACCTCGTAGGTAAGGTCTTCAATATCCTGTTCATTTAAATATTTATAGATCTGGGAAGCCCGGTCAGCCCCCAGAGACACTACCACCAAGGCCGCTTTGCTTTTGGCATCGGTAATGGGCTCTCCTTCAAACTTACTATCTGGACTGTTTTCTAGACCCAGAAGACTTTCTTCTGTCATTGCCATTTTCATCCTCCCCTCTCAGCCAGGTCTGTACCAGCTTCGCCGCAATCTGCGGATTCTGATCTACAAATTCCGAAATATTCTGCTTCAGGCGCAGGCTGCGCTGCATCCTAAGATTGAGAATTTCTTCGTTCTTCGCAAATTCATCCTCTTCCTCATCTTCAGGCGCACCTGGCATTCTGTGCATATTCGATCCTTCCATGCCTTCTCCGCCCAAAAGCTCGCCGTCCTCACTGACTAAGCCCTCGCCATCAGCCGTCAGCTCACCTTCACCGATCTCTCCTGCTTCCAGCGCAAGCTTCTTCTTACGCCTGGAGCGAAGCAGAAGAAGCAGCAGAAGAAGCAGCAGAAGCAATACGCCGGCGCCAATTGCAATCAAAAGCGCAAGCGGCAGCTTTGTCTCTACATCGCCTTTACTGCCAGCCGGCTTGTCGTCGTCATTGCCGGTGCCTTCCACATCCACAGTCGGAGGATCGGAACGGACAATGGTAATTTTCTGATCCATAATATCCACCGGAATACCGGCAGAATTGGCCACCAGACGAAGCAGGTTCTGCTGTTCTACCTCATCTTTTTCCGTATCTGTAATAATTACCACACCAATGGAGGCATCCTGCAGCATCCCGGGATCTATCTGCCTTTGCTCCTTTAGCATATTATAGAGCCAGATTCTTGAGGAGCTGTTGTTGGAATAGCTGTCATTTACCTGGCCTGTGCCGTTCTCATTGGTATATCGGGGAATATCTGCATTGGCATCAGCGCCTACCACTCCCCCCACGCTCTGATTGGACGACACCGTGCTCTCATCCGTCAGGTTCTCCTGCTGCAAAAGCCCGGTCTTATCCTCCTCATCAATCTTATCCGGAGTAGTGTACTGGGTACTCTCCTGAATAAGCCGTTCCATATTCAAGGTCCCCTTTACGGAAACCGCCACATTGCCTGAGCCGTAAAGCTGCTCTAACACCCGCCTTACGTTGGCGGCAATGCTGTTCTCCACCATGGTCGTAAGAGCGGCAAGATCTGTCGCTCCGCCTGAGGAGCTGTCCCCCTCTCCTCCAACCTCCAGCATGGTGGCAGCGTCATACACTGCGGTTTCGGTAATGTTAAGCCCTTTGACTGCATGAGAAATCAGCCCCTTTACCGCCTGAGCCTTTTCCGGGGTCAAGGTGCTGCCGTTCTGCATGGTCACCACCACGGAAGCAGAGGCGCTCACCTCATCCACATCGTCAATCACATAGCGTCTTTCGCCTCCCAGGGCAATCGTCACCTTGGCATCCTGCACTCCCTCAAAAAGGCGGATCTGCGCCCCCAAGCGGTCCTGCAGCTCATATACCGTGATCTGCTCTTTGTCGGATTCCGTGGTCATAAGACCCGTATTCTTCAAGTAAGTGTCGTATGTAAAGCCACTTTTGGGATAACCCTGGCTTAACAGGTTCGCCCTCGTCTGGTCAACTGTGGCGGAAGGCACCCGTATGGCCCCCTCACTGTTATCATAGCGGTAATCAATATCTGACTCCTGCAAAAGACTGACTACCTGCTGCGCATCCTCCTGATTCATTCCTGTAAACAGGATACTGTAATCCTTATCCCGTCCCATATTCAGCGCAACGATCGCGATCAAGGCAATGGCCACGGTTCCGCCGGCAATCACCTTTATAAGAGTCCTGGTTTTCGCCGGCATGTTCTGCCAGCTTTCTTTCCAATTCTGCACGTCTTTATCCAACCTTTTGTTATATTAATGTCCGACCTTCAAAAACAAAACTAGACGTTGATCTTGATAAGCTCATTATAAGACTCTATCGTCTTATTGCGCAGTGTAATAAGAACGTCTAAGGCAATTCCGGCTTTGGCCTCTGCAATGGGCAGGGTATGAGCATCATCTAACTGTCCGGTCATAAGCAGATACTGCTTATTCTCCACATCCGCCTGAGTCTCCTTGACCCGTCCCACCGTATCCTTGAAAACACTTTTAAACAGGGACACCTCTCCGCTTGCCGCGGGTGCATTCTGCTGAACCTGATCCAAATTCCCGTTCACGCCAATCGGCCCCCACGGGGTCATAGGCACAATAAAAGCCGCTCCATCCATAATATCCTCCCTGTAATCAAATAGTCCTAAAAGCTCTTGGCTGCATTCCTCAAACGATTGATATCATTGTTGATGGAATTGAGAACATACTGGTACTGGTATGCGGTTCTGACCACCTCTACCTGCTCCTGGTCCATATCTACATTGTTCCCATCCAGACGGGAGGACTCCTCCCAGGTCGTGTGCAGCTTATAGCGGGACGCATCGATGGCATTGGAAACGGCACGCTTAGGAGCCGTACTCCTGCTGCTTGCGGCAGAGAGACGCCGGCTCATCTCCTCCTCAAAAGTTATGTACTGGGATTTAAATCCTGGAGTATCTACATTTGCAATATTATACAGCGATACGCTCTGCCTTCCCCATAGATAGTCAAGAACCTTTTCCGACAAAGCAACGCCGTTCCCATATATCCCTACCATACTCTTATTTCCTCCTTTTGCTTCCTTGTATCCTTTGTATCATTTTCCATGATAGACAGCACAATTTCAATAGTAACTTTCTTCCAAAAACTTCTTTTCTGTTGGTTTCAACGCCTTCTGACATCTTAAGAGCAACACAATAAATGGGAGGCTCTCCCGCAGACTGCCCCGAAACCAACCTCCCTAGAATATTATTTATTATGCCGCAATTTTTTTTCTATGTCAAGTGCTACAAGCATATTTTTGAAAAATAAACGTAGGAATAAAAACAAGCCATATGAATGCATATTTTAAAATCCTCCTCCCCTGTCTGCTTTCTTCCCTGTCCGGAAATAAATATTTATATGCATATGTTTATGTTTAAAATGCATCAAATCACCAGGTGAATGCTTCCAGTTCCCCCATGCGTTTATTCTGTTCAGTTTGAGATGGGATATTGACAGTTTAGACAGAATCAGTTAGAATAAGCTTAGAAGTAGAATAAATAAAAAGGTGCTGCCCTAAAGCAAGACAGCTGTCCTGGAATTAAATAACTACTGCCAAAATAGATACACGACATATTTTCATTTTTACACATCACTCATATAAATATCCGGCAGCAGCCGCTGCCGGATATCCTTCTTCCTTATCTGTTCTGTCAGAAAATACTGCCCTTACACCAAAATGTTCAACATGGATACTGCGTAATAATTAGACAAGTTGTACGCTCCACTCCTTGCGAAATTGGCAAACTGTCTGAAGGAATCAGACATGGTAGATTTGGAGGAAGACGTAGTTCCGCTTACGGAGCTGCTGCTGGAGCTGGTACTGCTTGAAGTGCTGTCAGAAGAAGCAGTACTTCCTCCCATGATCTCATTAACCGACATATCCAAAATCTGGGTCGCCTTGTCTCCGGCCCGCTCTGCCATGCCGAACTGTCCGCCCAGCAGATCCTTCACCAGTTCCGGATCTTTTTGCAGCGCTTCCCTGAACTTATCTTCATCCATGCTTAGCTCACCCTTGGTGTTAACACTGATGCCGATCTTTGCCAGCGCCTTGTCAGAGGGGATCGTCCTCTGCAAAGATGCAAGCTGAAAAGCAACCGTCGCACTGTGGCCGCTGTTCTTTGACAGGAAGGAAATGGTGCCGTTGAGCTGATCGATAAAATCCTTGGTAGCATCCACCACATCATCTGTGGCGTCGCTCATCTTCTTATCCATCACACTGCCGTCTTCATTTCCTGTGATCTGGGTCTTGGAATATTCCGCCCGAACTGCGTCATAATTGCTGAACACATTGTCCTTCTTGCTGGTCTGCAGCTTTGCTGCCGCTGCTTCCAGATCCTCAAGCCTGGTCTGATATTCCATCAGAAAGCTGGATGTACTGCTGATCGCCTTGGCAGTGGAGGTGCTGCTGGTTGAGCTGGAAGTCTTGGTCCCCGTGCTCTCTTTCAGCTTCTCTGCATCCTCGTTAGCCTTATCATACCAGCTGTTGCTGTCAATCAGGGAGCTGTAGCCGCCATAGGTGTAGCTGCCATAGCTACTGGATGAAATTCCGCTAATTGCCATAAAGTCTCTCCTTTCCGGTATTAAAATACCTGCATTCTACACTGTATATATCGGCTTTCCGTCCTAGAAAAATAAGGAAATTCCCCTTGTATTTTACAATTATCCGGCTCTTTTGTCAGTTCCTTATAAGCATGGCCTCCCGCTCTGCACCGGTTCCGATAAATTTCACCGGAATCCCCATATATTCCTCAATAAACCCAAGATACCTTCTGGCATTCTCAGGCAGGTCTTCAAACCTCTTACAGCCGGACAGGTCCCCGAAATTCCCGGCAAACTCTCGATATACCGGCTTTGCATGGTTCAAAAGCTCCAGGTTTGTGGAGAAATCCTCTGTAATGGTTCCGTTCTGGTCATAAGCCACACATACCTGAACCCTCTCAAATCTCCCGATAGTATCCAGATGATTCACCGCCAAAGCCGTCAAGCCATTGACCCGCTTTGCATATTTTAAGGCTACCAGATCCAGCCAGCCGCATCTCCTCGGTCTTCCGGTAGTGGTGCCGTATTCATGGCCCAGCTCCCGGATCCGATCTCCCGTGGCGTCAAGAAGCTCTGTCACATAAGGCCCCTCTCCCACCCGGCTGGAATAAGCCTTGATCACTCCATAGACATTTCCAATATCCAGGGCGCTTAAGCCTGTGCCGGTCAGAATGCCTCCAATAGTTGGATTGGAGGATGTGACAAATGGGTAAGATCCAAAGTCAATGTCCAGCAGGGTAGCCTGGGCTCCCTCTACTACCACCTTCTTATTCCGCTCCAGAGCCTTGTGCAGATAGGTAAGAGTATCGCATACATAGGGCCTTAGCTCCTCCCCATGCCTGCTGTATGACTCATAAAGCCTCTGAAAATCCAGAGCATCAGCCAATTCATCTTCCATGCCGTAAAATGCAAGAAGCTCCCTTCTTGACTCGGTCAGCTTCTCCAGCTTCTCCTTAAAGTCCGAGGCATAAAGATCCTCCATCCGCAGTCCGCTCCGCTCATATTTATCACAATAGGCAGGGCCGATTCCCTTACCCGTGGTGCCGATTTTCTTTGACCGTTTCTTCTCTAAGGCAGCGTCCATCATGGGATGATAGGGCAAAATCACATGGGCCTTGTCACTGATCTTCAGATAACGCTCCACGTCATAGCCATGCTCCTTCAGATTGGATATTTCCTCCAGCAGAACCTTTGGATTCAGTACCACCCCATTGCCGATTATGCCGGTAGTGTGTCCGGATAAAATGCCGGACGGAATCAGGTGCATGGCATACTTTACCCCGCCGGCTTTAATTGTATGTCCTGCATTATCCCCGCCGGTGGCCCGTACCGCAGCATCCGCATCCGCCGCAAGATAATCTATCACCTTCCCTTTCCCTTCATCTCCATAAAAACAACCGATTACCACATCTGCCTTTGACATCATTACTCTGCTCCTTCGTCATTCTAATCGTACTGATGTTTTCCATCGCACAGCAAAACGGCAGTCCATACAGTCCAACTGCAGTCAGCAATTAACAGTATAATGGAAACGCCCGGTAAAATCAATATAAAACCAAGAAAGGCAGGCTGATTTTTTCTAATCTGCCCGCCCCTTTTTATTAGCACAACTTATCAATATTTATCGTTTCTACACGGTAATTTCTGCTTTCATCCCCAGAACATCCCTGTTTTTCTCCAAAATCGGCTGTATCATCTCTGCAAGAAATTCCTCCACCTGCCGGGGCGCCCGGCCCACATAGCGGGACGGCTCCATACATTTTTTCAGCTCCTCAAGAGAAAGCCCAAAAGCCGGGTCTGCCGCGATCAGCTCCAGCAGATTGTTGTCAAGCCCTTTTTCCTTTACGTTCTGCCCTGCTTCCATGGACAGCCTGCGGATCCGCTCATGAAGCTCCTGACGGTCGCCTCCTGCCTTCACTGCATCCATCATAATATTCTCCGTGGCCATAAAAGGAAGCTCTGCCATGAAATGCTTCTCGATTACTTTAGGATACACCACCAGCCCGTCCACCACATTCAGATAAAGATCCAGGATCCCGTCCACTGCCAGAAAGCCCTCCGGAATGCTGAGACGTTTGTTGGCAGAATCGTCCAGCGTTCTCTCAAACCACTGGGTAGAAGCCACCAGCATGGGATTCATCACATCACTCATCACATAATTGGACAGGGAAGCAATCCTTTCACTCCGCATGGGATTCCGCTTATATGCCATGGCAGAAGAACCGATCTGGTTTTTCTCAAAAGGCTCCTCCACCTCCTTTAAATGCTGCAGAAGGCGGATGTCATTGGAAAACTTGTGAGCGCTCTGGGCAATGCCTGCCAGAACATTCACCACCCGTGTATCCACTTTCCGGGAATATGTCTGTCCTGACACCGGATAACAATCGGAAAAGCCCATTTTCTCCGCAATCATCTGGTCTGCTCTCCGGCATTTCTCATGATCTCCCTCAAAAAGCTCCAAAAAGCTTGCCTGGGTACCTGTAGTCCCCTTGGAGCCTAAAAGCTTCATGGAACCAAGAACATGATCCAGATCCTCTAAGTCCAGGCATAGCTCCTGCAGCCACAAGGTCGCCCGTTTTCCGACCGTAGTAGGCTGGGCAGGCTGAAAATGGGTAAAAGCCAAGGTTGGCTGATCCTTGTAATGTTCTGCAAACCTTGCCAGCTCTGCCATCACATTGATCAGCTTTTTTCGCACCAGCCTTAAAGCCTCTGTCATAATGATCAGGTCCGTATTGTCTCCCACATAACAGGAAGTGGCTCCCAGATGGATAATTCCTTTTGCCTTGGGACACTGCTCTCCATAAGCAAAGACATGGGACATTACATCATGGCGCACCAGACGCTCCCGCTCCTTTGCCGTCTCATAGTTAATGTCGTCCTGATATGTTTTCAGTTCCTCGATCTGTTCCTGGGTAATGGGAAGCCCCAGCTCCTTTTCTGTCTCTGCCAGAGCAATCCACAGCCTCCTCCAGGTCCTGAACTTTTTGTCCGGCGAAAAAAGGTACTGCATCTCCTTACTGGCATACCGCTCTGACAGCGGGCTTTGATATTTATCGTACATACTTCCTCCTGATCCGTCTTTTTCCTTGCGGTCTGTCTATCTTCCTTATTAAAACGTTCTGCCTGTTTAAAACATTCTGCTTATTTAAGACGTTTTGCTTCTCCCATATCCAATCATTCAAAAAGCTCTCTCTATAATTCCCTACCGCACATATTCTCCCCTAATATCCTCCCCTGGCGGCTCAATCGGATATCTTCCGCTAAAGCAGGCCGTACAGACCGGCAGTCCCCCTGCCAGCTCTGAAAGACGCTCCCTCCTCAGATATGCCAAAGAATCCGCCCCCAAAAGCATACGGATCTCCTCCAAAGTCTTCCCGTAAGCAAGGAGCTGGTCCTGAGAAGGAATATCGGTTCCGAAATAACAGGGATAGAGAAACGGCGGCGCACTGACCCTCACATGGACTTCCCTTGCGCCTGCCTCCCGCAGCATCCGCACGATCTGATGGCTGGTAGTTCCCCGGACAATGGAGTCGTCAATCATAATCACCCGTCTTCCCTCCACTGCCTCCCGCAGGACATTCAGCTTTACCTTCACGGCTGAGACCCGGCTGCTCTGTCCGGGCTTAATGAAGGTACGTCCCACGTAAGAATTTTTCACAAAAGCCGTCCCATACTCAATACCTGATTCCATGGAATATCCCAAAGCCGCAGCATTACCCGATTCCGGAACCCCTACCACTAAGTCTGCCTCCACTGGAGAATCCTTTGCCAGGCACTGTCCGGCATAAATCCGGGACCGGTACACACTCACTCCGTCAAACACACTGTCCGGCCTTGCAAAATAAATATATTCAAACACACACCTTGCCTGCTTCTTCTCATCAGCAAAACACATGCTTTTGTCGGAATGGATTCCGTCCTTATGAATCGTGACGATCTCCCCCGGCTCCACATCCCGGACAAACCTGGCCCCAAGAGTATCCAATGCACAGCTTTCCGATGCAAGGATATAGGCATTGTCCTTTTTCCCGATGCATAAAGGCTTAAAACCAAAAGGATCCCGAACACCGATCAGCTTCCTGGGACTGGCAATCACCAGTGAGTACGCTCCGGAAAGCTTCTTCATGGCATTGGCCACAGCGCTTTCCACGCTTGACGCACGAACCCTTTCCCTGGCAATGTGATACGCAATCACCTCCGAATCAATGGTTGTCTGAAAAATGGCTCCGCCATATTCCAGCTCCCGACGGAGCTGCAGCGCATTCACCAGATTGCCGTTGTGGGCCAAGGCAAGGGTTCCCTTTACATAATTTAAGACTAACGGCTGCGCATTCTCACGGGTACTGCTGCCTGCAGTGGAATAGCGCACATGTCCCACTCCAATATTCCCTGTCAGCCCTTCTAAAATCTTCGGGGTAAATACCTCATTGCACAGTCCCATGCCTTTGTGGACATGGACTCTTCCCTTCGGCCCCTCTGTGTCGCTGACCGCAATCCCGCAGCTCTCCTGCCCCCGGTGCTGCAGGGCAAACAGCCCATAATAAATCTCGCCTGCCACTGACCTGCCATCCGGATCATACATGCCAAAAACGCCGCATTCCTCCCGAAGCTTCTCATCCTCTGTTGATCCCAGTCCCTCTATCATCGATGTCTTCCTTCCTGACGATCTTCTGATCCTTCTGTCTTGCTGTCTTCTGATCTGCCGATCTGTCCAATCTTCTGATCCTTCTGTCTTCCTGATCCTTCTGTCTTCCTGATCCTTCTGTCTTCCTGATCCTTCTGTCTTCCTGATTCTTCTGTCTTCCTGATCCTTCTGTCTTCCTGATCTGCACAATCTTCCGGTCTGCCTGGTCTTTCTTTCTGCTTGTTCTGCACAGTCTTCCGGTCTATCTGGTCTTTCTATCCTCCTGATCTGCCTACTGAATCCCCAGACGCCTAAATACCTCCTGATAGGCATCCTCCACATTGCCCAGATCCCGGCGGAAACGATCCTTGTCCAGCTTTTCATGGGTTTCCTTATCCCACAAACGGCAGGTATCCGGCGACACCTCGTCTGCCAAAATGACTGTACCATCTGCCAGCCTTCCAAACTCGATCTTAAAATCAATCAGCTCAATCCCCAGCCCTGCAAAATACTCCCGCATCACCTCATTGACCACAAAAGCATATTTGGTAATCACATCAATTTCCTCCTGTGTGGCCAGTTTCAGCGCCAGCGCATAATAGCTGTTGATAAACGGGTCATGAAGGTCATCGTTTTTATAGCTAAATTCCAGGGTAGGACATGCCAGCTTAATCCCTTCCTCCATGCCAAGCTTTTTTGCAAAGCTTCCTGCCGAGAAATTGCGGATGATCACCTCCAAGGGTACGATCTCCACCTTTTTCACCACGGTTTCCCGATCATTCAGCTCCTCCACCAGATGGGTGGGTACGCCTTTTTTCTCCAGCAGCTTAAAAATATGGTTGGTCATACGGTTATTAATGGCGCCCTTGCCCACAATCGTCCCTTTCTTCTGACCGTCAAAAGCCGTGGCGTCATCCTTGTAAGAGACAATCAGCTGCTCCGGATTATCTGTTGTGTAAACCTTTTTTGCCTTGCCCTCATACAATAGTTCTTTTTTCTCCATGGTATCCACCTGTCCTTTTTCATAGTAGTCAAACTAAGATCCTTTACAAACTAAGATGCTTTACAAAATAAAATGCTTTAATTTCAGGAAAATTATAATATATAGGAATTATAATTGCAATAGGTTATTTTCCATACTTGTATCATTGCCTTTCCTCATAATTACCGCAAATATTCCTGACGATGATAGAACTCAAGCTCCCAGGTCTCAGGATGGACGCGTATTCCATATACATTTCCCGGTTCTTCTGCACTTTGTTCAGACCGAAAAACCCACTCTGCCTGATAATATTCCTGCCGATTCACAAGGGAAATCCCTCCTATCCCCGACTTTCCCCCGATCACAGCAAGCTCCGACGCAAAAAACGCCAGCAAAACATACTTTAACCGTATCTTTTCCTTCCTCCCGACTACTGTAATCCTCTTTTTTCTCCAGAAGCATTTTCCCTGCCAGGCAAAAGCCGTCCTTGGCCGCTTCTTCCCTTTTCTTCCCATTTTGATTCCTCGGCCCCCTGATTCCTATCTAAAAAGCATACAAACAACATCTTTGTCTTGAATCGCTGAAATTTGCAGCGAACCGCTGCAGCAGGATCACAGAAATACTCCACAGTCCACAAATGAGAATCAACCGTGGATACTGTGGAAACAGTATAGCAAATGACACACATGGATGTCAATACTGACAACTCCTATTGCGTCCCTTGCCATTTCGATTGCATCTGCAGCATCTGTTCCTTGTGTATTGATTTCAAAATCCGGCACATATGCCACGATAAACTTTTCTCCTTGTGTTCACAATTATCAAGCACTCAGTATATAAGGATCAAAAAACGGAGGCGTAGTGGAGCTACGCTGAGGCTTTTTGGCCTGTACAATCGGGAAAACAGGCAAGCGATTGGTGTAGTTATCTGCAAAACGATGTACTAGGTGCTTAAGAGCGCTCATAGTGCTCAAAGTTCGTTTCTCCCCACCATCTCCCTCAGCCTCCCGTAAAGCTCCGTCTTGGGAATAAAATCATCAATCATCCCGTTTTTCAGATACCAGTCAAACTGGGAATCATCCCGTCCGCTCATCAAAACCAGACGAATCTGCGGATTCAGCCTGCGGACCATGGCAGCCAGCTCCAGGCCGTTGACAGACGGCATCTGGTAATCTGTCAGCACCATATCATAATCATTCCTCCGCTTCTGCAGCAGAGCCAGCGCCGCAGCAGGATGGCTGCAGCACTCCGCTTTCACAGAAACACCCCTCAGCATGGCATCCAATGCTTTTAAAACCTTCGGGTCATCGTCCACCACCACCAGCCTGCGAAAGCCCTGCCTCTCCTGCCCTCTGTCCTCTGGATCCGATGGCTCTGTCAGCGGGAAGGAAAGAATAAAGGATGTCCCCACTCCCGCCCTGCTTGTGATCCGGATCCGGCCCTTTGCCGCTTCCATCACGTTTCTTACCACTGACAGCCCCAGGCCGGTACCCTTGCCGCTGCGCTTCGTGGTATAAAAGGGTTCAAAGATCTTATCCAATGCCTCCCTGCTGATTCCGCGGCCAGTGTCAGTAACAGTCAATACCGCCCATTCTCCCTGACAATCTTCCGTAAAATCCTGCGAAAGATCTCCCCAGCCATCGTTTGGGATCTGTTCTGCCAAATCTTTCTGCACTTTTTCTGAAATTCCATCCAAAAAAACTTTCCGGGAATCTTCCCCCACGTCCTTCTTTTCCATCCTGAACAGCCTTACGGTCAGGACACCACCCCTCCCCTCCATCGCATGAAAGGCATTGTTGGACAGATTCAAAAGCAAATGGCTCATCATTCCCTTGTTTCCCTGAGTCCACAAAGGATCCCCGGAAATGTCTGTAACCATTGAAACATTCTCCGGGGCCATCCGGTCCACCACCTGACACGCCTCTGCCGCCTCCCTCCGCAGATCCTGGCAGATCCTCTCTCCATAGCTGTCCTGACGGCTGAAATCCAGCAGCCGCCTGGATAGAGCTGCCGCCTCCTCCACTGACCTGACAATCCCATGGATCAATTCCTGATTCTGAGGGCTGATATCATTGTCCCCCTCCAGAAGCTCCCCATAGATCATCACCGGGGTCAGATAATTGTTAAACTCATGGGCAATATGGCTGCTCATCTGGCCAATGGACTGCATTCTCTCATAACGCTGGATCTCCTCCTCCTTGCGCCGCAGCAACTCCATACCCTGATTGATCTCCTTTAGATAGGCAATCTCCCTTTTCTGCGCCTCCTCCCGCATCAGAAGCCTTGTCATAAAATACACAAATACAACAAGAAAGAAAAGAAAAAGGGCGCTCATACCCAAAAGTCTTCTTATCATGCGGCTCAATGGCTCGTTTAGCTCCTCATACGGCAGAGTTGAATTTACAATCCAATCCTCCCCGGAAACATGGATGGTGGTATAGGCCACGATCCGCCTCTCCGGAGGCAGCTCCGGGTCGTCCCATACATAAGAATGGATGATACTGCAGCCCTCCTTCTGATTCTGCTGCATAGTAACCCACTCAAACAAATCCTGCAAATCCAGTTGAGGATAGCGCACATTCCGGTCATAGGCCGCGTCAATGCCGATCTGGGAGGAAGCATGATGCATGAGAATCACCAAATCCCGGTCCTTCACAATGGAATATCCCCCTTTTCCGATCTGCACCGGAGCCACGATCTGCTGGTAAATCCGGTTTAGATTCATGGCGCAGACAACGGTACAGGGTTCCTTGTTCCATTCAAATTTGCGGGAAATAAACATCTGATACCATCCCTTTGGAGAAAGCTTTTTACCGCAGATCACCGCCTCCTGGCTGTCCGGAGCCTCCCTGTAATCAAAATCAAGAATCCCCGCCTCAAATATCCTGCTGCCCCGTGAATCATAACAGGCCATCCCATCATAGAGGCCGTCTTTTTTGTCCATAAATGCTGCCGCTGCCTTCCGGATATCCTGATCATCGGCAGAATTGCCAAGCCCAGGCTCTGAAAAATATAAGTCCATGACCTCCAGCTCCTGGTTCAGATAATTCACCAGGCTTTGCCCTACAGTCCTGGCCATGACCAGCAGTTGGTTCTGTTCCACTGCAACCAGCTCCTGCCGGTAATTGCGGTAGAAAAACAAGCTAAAATAAAGAATGATACCAGCACACAAGACGCCAAGAATGCTGAAAATAAAAATCCCCTTACCCTTTTCCATTGAAAATATATCCTATTCCCCGAACCGTTTTTAAGTAGGCCGGTTTTTTACTGTCATCCTCAATTTTCTCCCGAATCCGTTTGATATAGACCATAATGGTATTGTCGTCCACCAGATTTTCGTTCCAAACCTGATGATAAAGCTGTTCCCTGGTAAAAACCTGCCCCGGATGCTCCAAAAAGAAACGGAACAATACCAGCTCCTTAGCTGTCAGATTCAGCCGCTTCCCGTTCTTATAACACTCCAGCTTCATTGTATCAAACCGAAAAGGTCCTGCCTGTATCCCGCCCTGATTCTGATGGCTGTACACACGGTTGCGGCGGATCAATGCCTTTGCCTTCTGAATCAGCACTGACAGATGAAACGGCTTAGTCAGATAATCATCCGCCCCCAGCCCAAGGCCAAGGACCTGATCCATCTCCTCCTGCCTGCCGCTGAGCATCAAAATCGGGGTCATAATACCGTCCGCCCTCAATTTCTGCAAAATCGTATAACCATCCATATCCCCCATCATAATATCCAGCACGATCAGGTCAAACTCCTGCGTCTTTAATAAGGTAAGCGCCTCCGCTCCGCAGGAAGCCTCCCATACCATCATATGCTCCCTGGAAAAAGCTGTCCGCAGCGCAGACCGAATCGCCAGCTCATCATCCACAATCAATAATTTTTCATTTGCCATAAGGATTCATCCTTTTCTTTCTGTGAAGTATCTTTCTCCGCTATTATAGCTTTTTTACAGCAAAATTACAAATAGCAGGGACAAAAAGACCACTCCCGAAACCGGCCTTCTGCCCCTGCACAAAAATTTATTAAAGGATAGGAATAATCCCAAACACGATCCCCACAAATATCATAATCACACTGACTGCCCAGTAAACCGGAATGCTGAACTTCATATGATCCTTCAGCTCTGTGTTGGTCAAACCAATGGCCAGATAAGTGGCAGGCACCAGGGGACTGACCATTAAAGCCAGATTCTTCCCGATCACCATAGTCAAAGCTGTGCTCAGGGAAGCGACGCCATAAGTCTCTCCCACCTGCATAACCAACGGCATAATACCATAGAAATAAGCATCCGTCCCAATGCAGAGTCCGAGCGGCAGCGCCAGGATACCGAAAATAATGTGGATAAAACGCCCAAGGAATCCCGGAATAATGCTCATAATCGTGCCGGCCATTTCCGTCAGCATCCCTGTGCCGTCAAAGATGCCGACCATGGCGCCTGCCGCAAACAGGGTGGCAGAAATCATCAGCGCAGCCGGGGCATGCTTTTTGATCAGCTTGTCCTGCAGCTTCAAATCCGGATAATTGACCGCCAGTGCCAGGCCCAGCGCCAGCAGAAATGCCACATAGCTGGTTATGTAGCCTACAGACAGGATGGCAATCAGCCCGACCGTCAAAAGCAGGTTAAAAACCAAAAGCTTTGGCCTGCGCAGCTCCGCCGCCTCATCCTTTGCCTTCTGGTCAACCTCCATTTCTTCTCCTTTTCCACTTCCGGCCCCCTTCTTGACAGCAAACATGCCAAGAACAACCGCCAGTGCAAGATTAATCAAAAATCCGACGATCTGAATCGGAATCAGAATATGCCACAATTCATTGGCATCCATAGCCAGAACCGTTGCCGCACGAGCCACCGGACCACCCCACGGCAGCAGGTTCATCACTCCCATACAGGCTCCTGTGAGGCACAGCAGAATCTTGGAGTCAATGTTCATCCGTTTATAAACCGGATACAGAGCCGGAATGGTAATGAGTACTGTTGTCGCCGTGGTGCCGTCTAAATGGGCGATGGTAGCGATCAGGGCAGTGGCAACCGTAACTGCGATTACGTTGTTCCCTGCCCTATTCACTAAAAATTTACAATGACATCAAACATCCCCGTATCAGACATGACGCCAAAGTAAATCACAGAAAAAATGAACAGGATTCCGTTGCTGGTGGTAGTGCCGATCCCCTCCTTAATAAATCCGGCCACATCCTTCGGATTGTACCCGAGGATTAAGGCAGCCACCGTAGGAATTAGGGCGAGAACTACGATTGGGGACATCTTCCCCTTCAGCAGCAAAACTACGATCAGTGCGATCATGATAAAACCAACCAGTGCAATCATTTTGTAACCCCTTTCTTTTTTTAATTTTTCATAACCGTTCTCCACACTGAACAATTATGACGATCCCCTGCACAGGATTCAAAGCACGAATCATTGGATGGTTTTATTATAATAAAGGAAGCTGAATATTCTCTGACTGAAATCTGACAAACCATTAAGATAAGCCCATTCTCTCCGCAAAGACCGCACCCTCTTTGTTCCGCCGAATCAATCGACCTCCGTCAATGTTTAAGTTTACATAATTATCGACCTCCGTCAACGCTTAAGTTCCACGATTTAAGAAACCTTCTGCTGATGCCTGAACGCTGTCTCCGCTGATCAGGATCTTATGGCTGCGGTCAAGAAGGGCGATACTGCCGTTGGTGTGTCCGGGAATTTCAATTACTTCGAAATGATCTGGATGCCCGTGGGTCAGAACCACCTCAATCGGAAGGTTTGAATAGCATTCAGAGATTCCGTCTCCGTTGCCGCCCAGCCATTTCCAGGTGTCTGCCGGATAGCTTCCGTCTTCCTCCTGCCGCCACCAGCCGGTTTCGTTCTGCTTCCACTCACCGGCCAAGGCCTGAGATGCCATTGTCATCGTCATCACGGCAGCGCATCCTGCTGCAATTACCCTTTTGTTTCTCATCATCATTCTCCTCGTATTGTATTGGGAAGACAGGAAGCGGCAGCGCCGATGAAACGGAGCAGAAACCATATGATACGGTCTGTTATTCATCGCTTACGTTCTTCTCTAATTTAATGGTTCGATACCGCATTTAACGTAAGGCTGCACATCATTCTTTTCTTCTCTTTCAAAACAAGCAATATGGAAAGAATCGTTGCAAGCAAATCACTGATTGGCTGTGCAAAGAAAATACCGTTAATTTCAAAAAGAATCGGCATTACATAAATAAACGGTACTAAAAAAACTATCTGCCGTAAAACTGTTATGATAATAGAGGGAGCCGGACGGTTAATTGACTGGAAAAAAGTGGTTGCTAACATTACAAACCCCAAAACAGGTGTAATGCAGAAATTTATACGCAAGCCGGAAATTCCAATGCTGAACATTTCTTCCGTTCCTCCGAAAGCAGCAAGGATTTGTTTCGAAAACACAAGTACAATAATCCAAATTATACAAGTAATTGAAACGGAAAAAATAACAGCCTGACAAAGCGTTGAAATAACTCTCTTGTAATTACCGGAGCCATAATTATTCCCGATAATTGGCTGAATACCTTGACTGATACCGCTTGCTGGCATGATTACAAATGTCATAATGCTTGATATGACAGCATACACACTGATTGCAATATCGCCGCCATATTTTCCCAACTGGCTGTTATAGACAAGGCTGATAAATCCCATAGCCATTTGCGCTACCCAAAAAGCAAAGCCGCAGGAAATAATCTGCAAACAAAGTCCCTTATCTAAACGAAAAATATTCTTTGAAATTTTAACTAATGTTCGGTTTCCAAATACTAAATAAGCACCAAAAAGAGCAGAAAAAATTTGTCCTATTACAGTTGCAGTCGCAGCCCCTATCACGCCCCAGTCGAAAATGATAATGAATATAGCGTCCAAAATAATATTTGTAACTGCCCCTATTCCCGTTACACACATTCCTAATACTGGTTTTCCTGAAACACGGACAAAATCACAAAACAACTGGGAGAGTCCTTGAAAAACACACCCGACAGCTACAATGCGATAGTATAAAATTGCGTATGGATATGAGGTTTCCGTAACTCCAAAAATCTTTAAAATAGGGTTAGGGAATATCAGCAGTAAAACACTTAGAATAATTTCAAATACACAAACAAGCACCATAGCATTTCCAAAAGACTGATTCATTTTTTCCTGTTCATTCTGCCCGGAGAATAAACTGAAAAATGTAGACCCGCCTGCACTGCACATTAGGGCAAAAGCCATCATCATATAGGACAATGGGAAACAGACTGACAAGCCCGCTAATGCGGAAGTTCCGTTAAAATTTCCAACAAACATTCTATCCACAATATTGTAAATTGCTGTTATCAACAGTGAGATAGCTGCCGGTATGGAAAACCGCAAAATCATGGGAAATAAGCTGCCGTTTAAATAGTCTACCTTTGTTTCTTTCATAGTCATACCTCCATTTATTAGTTTCCTAAGTTTTTACATTAAAATGTAGCTGCCGATTTATCGACAGCCTTAACATTTCACGAAATGTTATCAAGCATTTTTTCAATCACTTTGAAAAAAACATCAAGCTCGTTTGGTGGAATATCCTTTGTTAATTCATCCTCCAATGCAGTAATGTCCTCTATAACCATGTCTTTATACTGCAAGGCTTTTTCACTGACAACAATACGTTTCATTCTTGCGTCACTCGCCATAGATTCCCGGTATATCAAGCCGTTTTTCTCCATTTTCTTTAGCAATTCGGTTGCTGTTGGTGGGCGCAAACTATATTCTTCCTCTATGTCTTTTTGAAAAACATCGTTGCTTTGAGCCAAAATGAAATGCAGCACCCGCCCTTGTGAGCCACTAAAGGATTCCCTGCTTGAAAAAGCGTCAATCTTCCTGCGTAATTTATTCGACAACTTGCTGACATAACGTGCTGCGTGCTTATCGTGTTTCATATCGTTCCTCCATTACTTAGTAAACTAAGTATATTTCATATTTCTGTAAATGTCAATCCTGTAAATAAGAGTTTTCAATATTTTGTAAGATATGATGAATGAGGAGATTTCGTCGTCGTCGGCATTGTGGAAAAATCTTAACGTTTGGATTTTTCCATGCCTCAAACGCCGAGACCCGTGCCCCGTGCGATAACAAGGGTCTGCAAAGTGGTGATTTTCACCAAACTTTGCATCCATTGTATCATCAATACACAGAAAAACAGGCTGGGCATTGTCAGGGACATCTCTTTCTACAACAAGCACTTCCTTGACTCTCACCCGGATATTATCACCGGAAAGAAATCCGACTCCCCTGCTATATTCTGTATTCATACTCTCATAAAAACATATGATTTTGATATCGCTCTTTCTAAGCACACAACAAAAACGCTGAAACCAGATAAAATCCCGGGTCATAATACCGGTATCCCTTCTGTTCTCCACATTTTAATTATGGGGACAACGAAAATCGCTGAAATAATAATAGAGACAAGAATTTTGGCTATATTAAAAAAATCCCGAAAGCTTCTTATGACCATTCCATTCTTCAAAAAGCCTGAAACCGTTATTGCTAAAATACAGACGAAAAGGACCACACCGCATACACAATATACCCATCCAATTCTCCATCTTTTCACTTGGGACGCCAAAAATCCATTAGGGAAATTTCTTTGTTTATAGGCATCATCCATCTCTACAAAACTAATTCTATGGCATGATCACAAACTTTCCTGAGACAGATCTTCTCTTTCGCCTTCCACCCCCCGCGTCTTCACACTATATGTCACCCCTGGATCCTCCCACACACACAATATTACTTCCCCTTCTCTCATTCAGATAGTCCTTTCTCCCCACACTTTGAAAGAATCGGATCTCTGCTACCTTTTTATATACCGCTGTTGCTTCGTCATTGAACATAGGCACTAACAAACTGCTGAGAAATTGCACTATACCCACTTGGATCATAATACCTCACCGGATTATTCCCACAGTAGGCATACAGGTTCAACCTATCTCCTTGGTATACATCCTCCTGCAAAAACCTTCCCAGTATCGGATTATAATACCTTGCCCGAAGATAATACTGCCCCGTTACTCCATCATACTGCTGTCCGGTATAACGGATTCTATTAGAAATCCCTTCTTCCTGACATATCCCGTTTCCAAAGGCATCATACTGGTAATGGTTCTGAATCTATCTCCTCTCCCCCTTTCTCATACAGCAACTCTCCCTGATGGTACACAAACCGAATCCGGTTTGCATTTTCTCTTACTTCATATCGCAATCCTTCTGCATCGTATCGGTTCTCTTGTACCTGACCGTCTTCCGTCTCTGTTCGTATCTGCTGGTTTTTGCTGTTATAGATAAACCTGCTGACTCCAGACGACCCTTCTCCGCTTATCATGCCTCCCTGCTGGCTGTATGTAAAGTGGATTCTTTCCTGGGCGCTTTCCTCTGTGACCAGTTGATTTTTCCCGTTATAGGCATAAATCGTCCGTCTGCCATTTTCTTCCTTTTCAATCCGGTTTCCACACGCATCATATCCATAGCGGAAAACCACTCCTGCTGGCTCCTCTTCATGGTTTTCCTCTAACAACTGGCCTCGGATATCATATTGATACATGGTATGGATGGGGACAGTTTCATCTCCTGCAAGACATTGGATTCCCTTTTTCTCCACACGGTTCCCATTCCCATCATACTGACAAGCCAGAGAGAACAGGATTTTTTCATCTGTCTTTGTTTCCAGTACTGCCAGATTTCCGTCCCGGTCATATTCATATCGGGTCCGGATTCCATTTCCATAAAGAATCTTCTCAATCCGGTTCTGACAGTCATAACCATATTGGACTTCCAGGCCGTTTCCATTGTAAATCCGGCTTGTCCGGCCTAAAAGGTCATAGCTATAGCAGGTTTTCACTCCTGCCGGGTCTGTCATGTAAGTAATGTTTCCTGCTTTGTCATATTCATAGGAAATCAAACGCTTCCCGCTGGATCGCTTCTCCTTCAAATATCCCTGCCCATTGTATTCATACTCATAAGAATGGCCATTCCCCACCGCCTGGACTAACCGACCCATACTGTCATACCGGAAAGTAGTCAGGCAGGGATTTTCTCCGTTTTTATCCGCTGCTTTCTCATATACTGGTTCTCCAAATATATTATAAAGGCGATAAATCTGGTTCCCTTCCCGATCTGTGTATAATTGCAGATTTCCTTCCTCATCATATTGGAAGGTCTCTTTTTCTCCTGCCTGATCAATCCGCTCCCGGACTTTTCCAAAGCTGTTGTAGAGATATTGAACGGTATTCCCATTTCCGTCAACCGTCTTTTTTACCTGACCGGAGGGAGTGTATTCATAGCCTTCTTTTACCCCGTCAGAGAAATTCACTGAAGTGATTCTTCCCCAACTGTCCATATCATAACCAATCTTTTCCCCAACCCCATCTACAATACCGACAATCTGGCCTCTGGCATTGTATTCGTACTGTTGAATCGGATTATGCTGCTGGCTTTGACCGATGTAGCCTTGGCCTGCAAGGTTTTGACCAGTACGGCCTTGGCCTATATTCTTTTTCTCTCCAGCACTCCTCCCTCTACGCACCTCCCGTACCCGTCCATCTAGGGTATATTCCATCTCCTGCCGGGTACCAAGCCCATCTGTCCACCGGATTGGCTCATTCCGAAGGTTATACCCTCTTTCCTCCACCAACTCTCCCAGCGCATTCGTTTCCCGGATCCGGTTCCCCCTGTTGTCATATTGATAAACCGTCCCCTTTCCACAATCCGTTTCCGCCTCATAACCATATGGCGTAATCTCCTGAATCAGTTGGTCGTTCCGGTCATACACATACCGGGTCACTGCCCCTCCGGGCGTAATCTTATGGGTCATCCGATCCTTCCGGTCAAATTGATACAGGGTTTCCAGTTTGTTGGTATCTGCTCCCTTTATGCTCTCTCCGACACAATTTCCTGCCGCATCATAGCCATACTCTGTCCTCTGGTCAATCCCGTTCTTTTTGTCCAATACCTGCCTTTGTATCATCCGGTCATCTGCATCATAGCGGTAATGGATCTCCGCCCCTTTGGGCATGATTACCTTAATCACATTCCCATTGGCATCATATTCATATTTAGTAATGGCAGAACGTATCGGCCCATTCCCCTGGATAGTTTCCTTCTTCTGGATTCTCCAGCCACTCTTATTATATTGATACCGAACCTTCCTTCGGATCCCTTCTTCCACCACTTGTTCTTCCAGAGTACGGTTTCCCAGGCAGTCATACTCATACCGGACCTTCGCCCCGAAATCATCCTCCACACTGGTCAGGTGGATGGATGCATTCCCGTTCCGGCCCAAATGGATGCAGGTAAGCATCCCCCGGTCCGTCGCCGCACTGGCCGAATCCGGCGTTAGCTGCAAGGCCGCTCCGTCCACATTGGAAAATGACTTGCAGTCCGGATTTTGCCCATAGCCGCCCCCTGGCTGACCGCCTTCTCCCGCCGCCCTCATCCGGATGGCATGGCCCCCTATGGCACTCCCTTCATCGCTAGTGGGAAAATAGATATGCACCTGGCTTCCCACCTTCGGCATACAGTAAATAAAGCTGCTCTCTATGGCATAGACATAATACTTCTGGTTAGGGCAGGCCGCATACTCTGCATCCATATGGAAATGCACCCGCACACAGTTTTAATAACCTTGAATCAACAATTTAATAAAATATGCACAATAATATCTTAAAGCACATTAACCAAAACCCTCTTTTTCTGGACTATTTTAATATACTGGTGCCAAACTGACACCAGCTAATATTTTATACAATCTATCTACGATTCAAAAAAGAGCTAAATTTTGAAAACACTCTTTTCAATGAAAGATTTTTTAACAACTTTGCCATCATTCTTCATAATTACCATGTCCAATATGCAGCACCATTTGCCATAAAAATCCTATTCATAAAAACTCTAAAATCACCTCTTATAAATTTCCATTCATTTATCGGGCGTTCTTCTCTTCCATCAATAATATATGTATTATTATCTAATTTACTTAAATCAAATAACAATATATTAGAATTAAACATAGTTGTCATAAAAATCAACCAATCCTTTTTCAAATCATACCCCATATTTCTCATTTCGTTTGTTAATTCGATAGCATTTTCTATTGATAGTAACTCATATCCTGCATCTTCTATGTTATTATATAGAATAGCTCCATTTGCTTTTAATAAAAAATCACGATAATCTATAGGTAAATTTAACTTATATGTTTCTGTTATTGCTATTAGATTTTCTATTTTTATTGCTGGTTTCCATTCAAATGTATATTTTAAGATATTACCAAGTAAGTCTATACACTCTAATTCCCTCTTTTCTTTTGTCCTATTAAACAATTCTTCTAATGCATTAAATTTTTTAAACATTATCTCCTCCGAAAAATCTCCACCATGGATTTAAATACTTTCTATGTATATCTCTTAAAATAGGAGTCAAATTATCAAATGAATTACTTCCGCCATATTCTTTTGGTTTTATGTGATGTATTTCATATTCTGACCATCCTTTCTCTGGTGTTTCATACCCTTGTTTGTACCACTCATCTATAAAATCTTTTTTACATAGTATTTCGTCAGGTGTTGTGCGATGCATATCAGCTTCATATTGGCTTCTATACCAATTAACTCGTTCTTCTTCTGGTATTATATTTAAGTCACCTTCTGGAAATTCTAATTTTTTTCCTGTTTTGATATCTATTATATCAGGGTATTCAATTTTTTTACTATTTAAATGTTTAGAGTTACTATCTTCTATAGTTGGATTTGGGCAAACCATAACAGACTGTGGTGTTTTACTATACCCACTCGGATCATAATACCTCACCGGATTATTCCCACAATAGGCATACAGGTTCAACCCATCTCCCTGGTATTCATCCTCCTGCAAAAATCTTCCCAGTATCGGATTATAATACCTTGACCGAAGATAATACTGCCTCGTTACTCCATCATACTGCTGTCCGGTATAACGGATTCTATTGGAAATCCCTTCCTCTTGAGATATCCCGTTTCCAAAGTCATCATACTGATAATAGTTCTGGATCTGCCGCTTCTCATTCGTAATAAAAGCCGTACTTAGCTGTTCTCCGGCAGCTCGTAAAGCGCCGCCTCATCCTCAAAATACCCCTGAAGTTTTAGGATCCCATGCTCCCCCATCTGATTTTCGATCACACAGAAGCGGATCCCTGTAAGGGGAATCCCTTCCACCCATAAATCATGTAAACTGTACGCCATACCCTTCCTCCGTCAGCTATTGCTCAAAATCCTCCATCCGTCCATTACAATCTTCCCTTCCTCCATGGAAATGCTGTCCTGAAGACCCTGAAGCCGTACCTTGGTTCCAGCCTTCAGCATCACCTTTCCCCCTGCCTGGATTGCCCCTGTGGACACTGCCCCCAGCCGGATCCCCGTATCGGAACAAACCTCCGCCATCCCGTTGTTCATCAGCTTGACAGACCCTTTTCCGTCCCTCACTGCCAACAGGATCCCGCCGTCAATGAACTGCACTGTCTTCTGGTCCGGGGTGGTGATGTTCTTCCGGTCCGGGTTCCCCCCGGACTGGGAAACCTGCCCTAAGATACTGGAGACAGCATACCCTTCCTTCTCATCCCTTTCCGGGAAAAAGATCCGCACCGAATCCCCTGCCTTGGGCATACAATACCATCCGCTTCCGTCCGGCGACGCAGCCACAGTGGAATAGGGGAAATAAAAGGCATCCTGACAGGTTCCCGAAGCGTCCGTCACCATCCTCACCCTTACCCGATCCCTCTGCACCCCGGTAACGGTACCAAAAACAGACACCCCTGCCAAAAGCGGGTTGTGGTATTTTTTTATCTCCAGGCCCTCTGCAAAATACAGGCTGTACTGATTCACCAGCAGCCCGTCCTCAAGGGTTCTCACAATCCCTCCCACAAAAAGCTCCTGCCCTTGGAAAACCACCTTGGATCCCAAAGGAAGGAGCTCACAGGCATTCACCTGGTACACTGCCTGGGCCTTTCCCGTCCTACCTTTGAAAGCCAGGTTCCGGTATATGAGATACGGCATCCCCTCCCACTCCACAGCCATCTCCTCCCCGGAAAGCCCTGCATACAGCCGGATCTGGCCGCTGGCGCTGTCCGTGTACAGGCAGGCTCCATAGTGGGACAAAAACCGCTTTAAAAACTCCCAGCTGGTTTCCTGGTACTGCATCATGATCTGCCCCACCGGCCCGTCCGGAATGGAAATCAAAAGCTCCACCCCGGGATAAGGCTCCAGCGCTTTTAAAAGCAGGGCATGAGAGGTCATGGCCATGTCCTGAAAAGAAACATGAAACTTCTTAAAATCCAAAAGCCAACTATTGGTCACAGCCTGGATATGGATGAAAAAAAGTCCCCCGTCCCCAGACACCTCCATATGGAGCACAATCCCACAAAACAGACATAACGGCTCCTCCAAAAGAGCATAGAGGAACACATTCCCCTCTCCTTCATACAAAAGATATTCCTTGGTTTCCTGTTCGGCCACTGCCGTCAGGTCCAAAAACCCATGCTGGTTCATGCCTTCCTGGATCTCCAGGGAAATCACCGGCACAGCAATCTCCCCAACCGTCATAACCAGATCCTTATACGTAATGGCTTCTCTCTCCATCTCATTCTCCTCCCCGGTTTCTTTCTTCCATCACAAGCAGGACAGCCTCCAACAACACCCCCATCCACTCCCGGTCCTGGTCCATACAGGTAAAGGCGCCGCCCAAAAGCTTCCCCTCCCTCTCCCAGCGGAACCCGATGGAATAGGTGCGCCCACTGGCAGTGGGAAGACTGTAATCAAAATATTCCAGGTCCCCCTGTTTCTGACGGTTGAGCAGCCGTGGATACAGATTCCTTTCCTTCAACACATCCACAGACCCCTGAATCCATTCCTCCATGGGCGGCTGCTCCCCGGTACAGTCACCCAGCGCAAGAATCATAGAGACTGCCCATTCCTTGCAGAACCAGAACACACAGTCCTTTTCTTCCCTCTCTGTATCAAAAAAGTCCTCCATCCAGGGAAACCTCCATGCCCCGTAAAGGATTTCTCTCTCCGTAAAGGAAATAGACAGCCCGTCAAACATAACCTGCCCTTTGCGGATTCCCTCCATCACTTCCTCCCGTGTATATACAGGACTCTCCTTTGTGTCTGGTGTTTTTGGCGTACTTGATGTTTCTGGCGTTTCTGGTGTTTCCGGCTCAAGCCCTCTTTGTTCTTCCCTTTCTCTTTCCTCCCGCGCCGCCCGGGCAAGCAGCGCGATAGAACGGTCCATCTCCATAAAATGCCTCCTCCCTGTTGTTTTTGTACTCTCCTCGCTCTTTACTACTGCAATCGGAACTCCCCACCAGACACAATAATATCCTCACTCAATTTAATGCTTGTTTCCTTTTGCTTAATCCTTAAAACATTCTCTGCTGACAAGGTAACATCCTGATCTTCACTTGCCACTGTCATCTGGCCTTTGGCACGGATACGGATGTCCTTGTCACTCTCGATCCAGATCCCATGATCATCGGATATCTCTATAAAACTCCCTGCATTGTTTGTAATCAGAATCCCTTTCGGTGTGAAACGGATTTCTTTGTTATATTTATTCTTGAAAGATTTTTCATCCGGATTCAAGCGGCCGCTTTCTGTGGGTAAATGGACTGCACTGATCACATAGGCATTCCTTTCGTCTGGATCCGGGAAATGAAGACGGATCTGATCCCCTTCTTCCGGCATACAATACCATCCTGTGCCATCTTGTGAGGAATATACGGTTGAGAATGGAAACCAGCGGTAGGAACTGCTTCTATACTCATCCTCCACTAATTCAACAAAAACCATGTCCTTCTTTACTTTCTTCACTGTCCCCAGCATAGATACCCCTGCTATACGCTCCCCATGCTTTTTATTAGAAAAGCGTTCTTCCTCCAAAACCAAATGATACTCATGCAAAAGCTCCCCCTGATGCAAGCGGGACTGTATTCCAAAAATACAAAACGCTCTCCCGCCAACCATCACCTGATCCCCCATACTATGTATTTCCCTGCTTGTAAAGCCTAATGCCCCAATACTTCTTTCCATGTCCGGAACTAAGCGCTTTTTATATCTCTTATATCGTTCGGACTCTGGCAGCACTATGGTTTCCCTCTTGGGAAATTTTGTAAAATAACGGGTTCCCATAGTCAGAACCTCCGGTATCAGGAACTCTCCGCTCTTGGCTGCCAAACGTTTTGCAAACTCCCAATCCGTTTCTTTATATTGCACGACCAAATCCTTTACTGTCCTGTCAGCTCCCTTGCTGGTCACAACCCCATTCTGGAAATACTCTTTGGTAATCACTTCATACATTTTTTCATAAGTTTTCTGTTCTTCCTGGAATACCCGTATGTGCTGCCTTTGATCCATCAGATATGTCCCGCTGACCAATTC
>RAYY01000032.1 GCA_003611875.1 bacterium D16-56
TAAAGCAGGATGAGGGACTCTCGGGAGTCCCTTGTAATCATGCCCTATTTCCCCAGGCCGTGAAAAGTAACTAAATCAGTTCATGCAGAATGATTTCCTCTGCCTGCGCTTTACAGTTATTTGCCAGCCCTACCCATTTCATCTGGCCGGCGGCTTTCAGTTCCTCGGTCACGCCGGCGGCCTTCATAAGCTGCGGCATAAGAATATCCATTCGCTCATTGGCAGCCTCGTCAATCTCCAACAAATGGGGATAGAGTTTTTCCGTCAGGAACAGGCTGGTATACAGCCCTTTCCGGTGTTCCTTCAGATAGCGGAGCCTCATGCGTCCATACCTGCCGATTGACGCGTCCGGCTGCTCTTTTAATACCAGATTCAGGAGATAGTAATCTCCAACTTTTGTATAAGTCAGTCCATTCATGTGTATGCCTCCTTGTCTTTTCTGTGGTATGCCAGCCGCCTACATAGCGGCTCTGGCTGGCATTGGTGCTTTTTGGGATTCTTTCTTCCGCAGGGCTTCCAGTTCCTCCGGCGTGAGGTTCACTTCCCCGAAGTGGGGCGGTATGTACCTTCCGACAAAATTGAAGTAAATCTCAACCTCCTGCGTGGTTTCAATGCTGCCTTTCCGGTCACGCTCATGGACAAGGATTTTCTCCACAAACTCATTCCGCATGGTGGTAGTCAGGTTATTAAAATTCTCATACTTGTCAACAAGGGCGATAAATTTCTCCGCTGATTTCCGGCTCTGCTCATATCCGGCGATTGCTTTTTCCAGTTCGGCAATCTCGCCGGAAAGGAATTCCTGCTCCTTTGCGTACTGTGCGTCCAGGGCGGCGTACCTTGCGTCCGGCAGCTTGCCCAGCACATTGTCCTCATAAATCCTGCATATCAGTTTTTCCAGTTCCCTGGCCCGTTTCTGTGCCGCCGCCAGCCGTTTCCGCTTTCTGGTGATGTCGCTGGCCTGCTGCTCGGCCTGGGTTTCCTGAACCGCTTTGATAAACTCTGCCCGGTCATTCCTGGAATACTCCGCAATCGCCCGGAGCATATCGGAAACCAGTGTCAGAACGGCGCTTTCGTTGATTCGGTGCTGTGTGGCACAGAGGACGCCAACCGGAACCTTGCTGTACCGGGAGCAGATATACTGTGAAATACGCTTGCCATTGTTGGTGAGGTGGACGTACATCTTGCCGCCGCAGTCAGCACAGTAGAGCATGCCGGTGAGAGGGGCGGCTTCTCCCCAGCCGTCCGGGTAACGCTTCACATTGGAGCGGATTCTCTGCACATTCTCAAAGGTTTCCAGGTCGATAATGGCGGTGTGGGTGTTCTCAAAGATTACCCATTCATTTTCGTCAACATAGTGGCTTTTCTTGTCCTTGAAATGTTTGCGGGTCTTAAAGTTGATGGTGTGGCCTAAATACTCACGCTTTTTCAGGATATTGACGATAGTGGAAGAACCCCAGCCATAAGGGTCTTTAAACGTCTTGGATTGATTCACGCCCTCCCCGTAATGGGAAAGGTGCAGAGAAGGTATCTCAATCTTTTCCTGTGACAGCCGGTTCGCAATCTGGTAGGGGCCGTATCCGTCCAAAGTCATAGCGAATATCCAGCGCACCACGTCAGCGGCTTCTTCGTCCACAATCCAGTGTTCCCGCTTTTCGTCCCACAAGTAACTGTAAATGACTGTGCCGCTCAGGTGCTTGCCGCTCATGCCTTTTGCCTTGAATACGGACTTAATTTTGCGGCTGGTATCTCTGGCGTAAAATTCATACATGATGTTCAGGAACGGGGTAAAATCATTCTCTCCGTTGGCGCTGTCCATTCCGTCATTGATGGCGATCAGCCGGAATGCCTAGGATGCCCACCCTGCCCTGTCAGATTACTTCTGCGTTTTCTTTCTGATAAGCATAGAAATCAGCATGGCCGCTATCCCCAAGACGAGATAAACTGCCATATACAGGATAAATGCTGTTTCCCCCATATCAAAGAATATCCATGTGCCTATGAGAAACAGCACAGCAGAAATAACCGGAAGACTCCATAAGTGCCGGATGTCTTTTCCCGCAAATGCCCCGATTAGCACGGAATATAATGGATTGGCTGCAAAAAACAGAAGAAAACATACCGCCATTCCTGCATCGCCTTTTACAAAAGTGACTGCAAGCCACGGAAACGCCAGCATAACTACCACTGAAGCCGCCATCCATAAAATAGTGTTCTTTTTCATATGATACCTCTCCCAAAAGCTGATTTATTTATTCTCCAATCTGCCGGAAACACTATTTATGCCTTCCTGTCAAAAGATGGCCTCTCCTCCAGATGATCCGGCAGTGCTTCCAGTTCCTCCCCTTTGCCGTTCTTTAGGGAGCGATACTCATTAAAGTAGATTCCGTAAAACTCCCTTTCTTTTTCCCGTTCAGCCGAGGTCCTCTCGCAAGCCCATCCGTATCCCGAACCGAGATATGTCAGCACCTTTGTGCCCTGGCAGTAAATGGCCGCGCCAGTTCCTTAATCTCGTCCAATCAGAGCCGCTCCTGCTCCCCTGCAACAAATCCGAGCAGATTCACTCTCCCTGCTCCCCGATTCCCCAATCTGCCAAAACGATGAGGATGCCTGCCCTACCTTGTATGGCTGTCGTTATCAGGATATATATTCTAAATCTTGCTACTCTCTCAATCTTCCGGCTCTGTTCCATCAGGACGCTCAATTCCTAAAATATCATAATACTCAATTCCTCCTTCTATACGGTCAAATCCAACTGTGCGCCTTTGCCTTCTTCCTGCACTTTCACAGGCTGGCTTGTTCCCGCCTTTATCTGTTCCATCAGTTTTTCCACGGATTCAGCCTTTGCCAGCTTCTTCTCCTTTAAGGCTTCTTCTTCTTTCTTCTTCGCACGTTTTTCCGCTATCTGTTTCTGTACCTTTTCCTTATAGACCGTGCCGGGGTTCTCCATCGTATCCTTGCTCCTGCCGACCATCCAGTAAGACACTTTCCCATTCTTGTCAATAATTCTTCCATAAACAACGCCCCTTTTCTTTTATTTTACCAGAAAAGAGGCATGTTAACAATTTATTTACTCATGCGTTTGTCGTGAGCGTTTTGCTGAAATCATTTTATGCCGGATTCCGCATAAAAGCAAGGGGATTTGTCGAAAAGTATATTGTTCAACCCATAGTACGGTGATATTGTAATGTTATGCACATGCAGCCAAATGGTATCGAAGTGTTTGACAGATTTCTAAATCAATGGCAGTGAAAATTTAGAGGAGTGATATTACAAAAAGCAATGACTATGAAGAAGTAAAAATGTTTTTTCCAGGTATATTAGATGCAATAGTACATCGTTTTGCAAATAACTACACCAATCGCTTGCCTGTTTTCCCGATTGTACAGGCCAAAAAGCCTCAGCGCAGCCCCACTACGCCTGCGTTTTTTGACCTGCATACTCGAAAAAACATTCTGCGTGATTGGTCCAGTTATTTTCCGAACGATGTACTGGTCACCGTATACATTTTCCCTTACAGACTGCTTCTGAAAATACCGATAATCTCATCATGCTGAGGCACCCGATATCCTCCATCAAGAATAAGTGTGCTTTCGGCAAGTCCTTCCAGCATTTCTTCTTTTGCGCCAAGTTCGGTAATGTTCATAACAAGTCCCAGTTCTTTCATCCAGCTTTCCATCGCGGCCAGACCTTCCTCTGCAATCTGCTCGTCCGTCTTTCCGGCAATATCCACATCCCAGACATTCTTTGCAAATCTCACAAATTTTGCAAGGCCATATGGCATGATAAAACGATAATACGGCAGGGAAACCGCTGCCAAAGTCATTCCATGTGTCGCATCCGTATAGGCTCCCACTGCCTGCCCAAGCATATGGACCATCCAATCCGTAGACTTAGCCTTGGCAACGAGGGTGTTCAATGCCCATGTAGCAGTCCACATAAGATTGCTCCTCGCTTCATAGTTCTGCGGATCTTTATTTGCAATCCTGCTGGAGTGGATAACCGAACGCATCAATCCTTCGCTGATATAGTCACTTGTATTGTCATCCTCACCAGAAAAATACTGCTCGCAAATATGGTTGAAAATATCATAAATACCGGAGACCATCTGATAATGCGGCAAGGTCAGCGTATATTTCGGGTTCAGAATAGAAAACCGCGGCATGATATTTTCATCCGCAAAAACATGACCGATTTTCATCTTTGTCTCATGGTTGGTAATTACTGCTCCGGCATTCATCTCCGATCCGGTTCCTACCATTGTCAGGACACAGCCAACGGGAACAATCCCACAGTCAGGCTCCTCAAATTTCAGATAATACTTTTCCCACGGATCTTCATCGCAATTTACAGACACCGACACCGCTTTTGCATAATCACACACAGAGCCTCCGCCCACGGCAAGAAGTAAATCTGCATGATGATTTCTGGCCGTTTCCACGCCCTCGTACAGTTTTTCAAGCGTCGGATTTGGCATGACTCCGGAAATCTCTGCCACATTTTTGCCGTTCGTCTTTAAGATTTCCACCACCTCGTCATATATCCCATTCTTTTTTATGGAACCGCCGCCATAAATCAATACGACATTCTTTCCATACTTCGGAAGTTCCGTGTTCAGATACTGTAGTGATTCGTCTCCAAAGTATAATTTTGTCGGGTTACAGTAAGTAAAATTTCCTAACATAGCTGATTCTCCTTTTTTATATATTTTTTAATTAGTTCTTAATGCACTTTAAACAATTTCCAAATCTATATTTCCGGCAACTGCTGCGCAGAATCATTTCAAGTATGTTCTGCAGGTAAAAAGATTCCCAATGGAAAAGCATTGCGATATCCTCCTCATAATTTCCTGCCCCATCCCTCCTCTTATTTTTCAAAATAAGCAGCAATCTCTTTCATTCTGGAAGTCTGTCTTACATGGAAAGGGCATCTCCTGTCACAATGACCACAGGCGATACAGTCTAAAGCCTTCTTCTCCAGGTTCCCGTAATGTCCGGCTGCCATGGAATCCCCTGCCGCCGCCAGGTCATAATATTTATTGATCAGCCCCACATTCAGACCTGCAGGACAAGGCTGGCAGTGATTGCAGTACACACAATTTCCTACGGCCTCACCAGGCGTAAATGTACCAAGAATGGAATAATCACGCTCTTTTGGGGAAACATCAAAGAACCTCAACAGTTCTTTCACGTCCTCCATATTTCGGATGCCCGGCAGCACCGTCACTACTCCCGGCTTATCCAGAGCATACTGGATGCACTGATACGGTGTCAGCGCCCTGCCGAAAGGAGATGTCTTATCATCCAGGAGCTGTCCCCCTGAAAAGGGCTTCATCACGGAAATGCCCACCCCATCCGCCTCGCATCTGCGGTACAGCGACATGCGCTCTTCGGTACTTCCGTTTGCATAATCGCCATGGCTGTAGTCATATCCCGGATTGACGGAAAACATTACCTGATCCACGAATCCGGTATCCAGTATCTGCTGTACAAGGCCGGGCGTATGGGAAGACAGCCCGATGTGCCGCGCCACCCCCTGCTTTTTCAATTCCATAAGAAAGCCAAGGGCGCCTTCCTCCTGATATGCCTGCCAGTCTTTTTCTTCATCGAGACAGTGAATAAATCCATAGTCTATGTAGTCTGTCTTCAGCGCTGTAAGCTGGGCGTCTATGGAACGCCGGATCGTCTCCTTGTCCGTCGTCCATCCATATGCCCCACTCTCATAATTTGCGCCAAAATGTACCTGATAGTGCATATCCTTTCTGACAGATGAAAATGCTTTCCCATAATAGGTAAAAGTCTTTGCGTCTGCAGTGGCAAGGTCGGCATAGTTGATTCCTTTCTCATGGGCGAATTCCAGAACCCCAACCGCCTCCTTTTCCTCCGTTTCTGCAATGTAGCTTGTTCCCAGACCGATCACGCTGATGCGGTCACCCGTCCTTCTGTTTGTCCTGTACTCCATTTTTTCCCTCCATTCAGAAAATTATATAAAATTCACCGCCAAACCGGTCAGAAAAGAGAATGTCATTAAACATTTCCATCTGACAATTTATGTCGTTTTGTCCTAATCAATCCGAAACCGATAACCTGCTCCCCATACGGTTTCAATAAACTGGTTTTCCGAATCATTCTTTCCCAGCTTATCCCTCAGCCTGTTGATATGGACGGTTACAGTTGCCGCATCTCCCAGAGAATCCATCCCCCACACCCGGTCAAACAGAGTATCCTTTGAAAACACCAGATTAGGGTTCTCTGCCAGAAACAGCAACAGTTCAAATTCTTTATTAACCAGTATTACTTCCTTTTTATCCAGATAGACCCTTCTTGACTTTGGCAGGATGGTCAGATTCCGGTAAGTGATTTCTGTCTCCTGCTGCTCTCCTTCCTCTGTGGACGAAAGCAAATTATGGATATAAATATGGGATTTCACCCTGGCTACCAGCTCTGTAGGGCTGAAAGGCTTTACCAGATAATCATCTGCCCCCAGTCCCAATCCCCGGATCTTGTCGATATCTTCCTTTTTGGCCGTTACCATGATGATAGGCAGCCGTAGGTTTTTACGCAGTTCCCGGCATACATCAAACCCTGTCTTGCCGGGGAGCATCACATCCAGCAGGATGGCATCATACTTTTCTGTTTTTGCTTTTTGTTCTCCGGTAATCCCGTCAAAGGCCAGGTCGGTTTCGTATCCGTTTGCCTCCAGATAATCCCTCTCCAGTTCCGCAATCAGCTCATCGTCCTCTATGATCAGTATCTTCTCCATTGCGACCAATTCCTTTCCTTCATTTGCCCGTGTTTTGAGGGCATTATGGAATACCCATATGGCGTTTCCGTATATTTCTCATTTCAATCCATGACCGGAATACGGATAATCACAGCTAACCCTCCCCGGTTTTCTGCCCTTATTGTTCCTCCATGGCCGATGATGATTTCCTTCACCACTGCCAGCCCGATACCGCTTCCCTTCTCTGCACTGTTTCTGGAATCATCTACTCTATAAAAGCTGTCAAATATCTGTTCCAGGCTTTCCTTCGGTACTCCCGGGCCGTCATCCTGGAATACCAGTTCCAGACTGCTTCCCTCCAGTGTCCGTTTCAGAGAGATTATGACTCTCGAATTTTCTTTTCTCCGGTACCGCACCGTGTTTGTAAACAGATTATTAAAGATCCGTTTGAACTCTTCTCTGTCCAGCCTGACCGGAAATTTTCCTTTCCCGCAGAAATATTCGATTTCCACCTGTTGGTTTTCCATATCCGGGCGCACAAGCTCCAGATACTTTTCCACATAATCCTTAAAATCCGTTTCCTCCATGTGATACCGGAAGCCGGCGTCCAGTCTGCTGTACTCAGAAAGGCTGTCTACAAGGCTGACCAGATTTCCGGTTCTTGTCTTTATGGCCTGCAGGTAACGGAGCCTCTTTTCCGGTGTATCTGCAATGCCGTCTAAAAGTCCGTCCAGATATCCCATGATGGTCGTCAAAGGCGTCCGCAGGTCATGAGAAATCCCGGTGACCAGATCCCGTCTGCGCTTTTCATCCTTCAGCCGCTGCTGTACGGATTCCTGAAGGTAGGCACGCATTTCATCAAAATCCCTGCATACCTGGCCAAACTCATCTTTTTTCTCATACTGCATAGGCGTATCCAGATTCCCCTCCCGGATCTCTTTTGTGCCAAGGCTTAATTTCCCAAGAGGCTTTAAAATGCTGCCGGAAATCCACCAGGAGAGAACGCCGTTAATGCACACGGTCAAAGCCACAAAAATGATCAGGACGACAGCCAGATAACGCAGAATGCAGTTTTTCAGATAATTTACCATGGTTCCATCTGTTTCCTGAGGGTGGACAGCCGTAATGCAAAAGACGCTTTCCCCATGCCAGAAGGTGCTTTTTATTACAGAGACCTCATACCGGCTGGCTGTCAGCATCTTTGCATAATCAATGGCATCTCCCGCCACAGACCTTGCTGTTTCCAAGTCCGTTTCAGACAGGTTGGAATAGATGCTTTCCCCATCCTTTGTGATCCTAAAACGGTATCCCAGTCCGGACAGTTTATTTTCCAGATGGGTCATCTCATCACTGTGCCGGATTTCTGCCTGGCAGTCGTCCATCTGCGGACAATCCCCCCAGTTGTTTTCCCACAGCTCCTGCTGATAGTTGTAAATCATACTCTGGGCGAACTGCACTCCATTCTCATCACTGTACATGGATACAAAGGTATGCCAGTAGCTGCCCAGAGAGGTGTTCAGATAAACAATGAGCACAACCGTTGTAACTAAAATCGGTATGAGAACCATCATAATATTGGACAGCCTGATTTTCTTCTTAATGGTCACTTTCCATATTCTCCTTTTCCTTCCATGTGTTTATGTAGATTCCCAATGTCTGCGGCAACATACCCTTTCGCTTATCTGCTTACGAAAGCAGAAATCTTATGGCCTGTGTTCAGATTAACATGGGAGGATAAAAGAATTCACAAAGATATCTAAACAATTTCTAAACTAAAGTTTCCAAAGGCTTTCAGCTCTGCCTGCTTTTCTTCCGACTTGTTCTGTTTGTCATACGCCGTAAAAATCCCCATATCTTCCAGCTTCAGATAATCCAAAAACGAATTCCGATACTCATAAATCGCCCCATCATACACATTACCGCTCCCGGAGCTTAAAATCAGAGCTGCTTTTTTCAGTTTTGCCGGTTTATCCAAGGCATAAATGCGGTTAATGGCACATTGCAGCTGTCATCTTCACTTTCCTTCTTTCTCTTAGATTTCATCCTGCCTCTTTCCTGTCGGTTTTCCCTGAATCTGGTAAATCAGATAATCCAGGCAGGATATCCTTCTTTCATCCTTGTGTATTCTTCCAAGCAGACATTCCCTCTGATGTTCCAGCAGTTCCAACTGTTTCGCCTGCTGCCCCTTGTCAAACCATCCCATAAAATCCTGTATCATCCCGGTTTCACATCCCGCATCCTCCAGATTCTGTATTACAGATTCCCTGCTTCCTGTGGCTATCATACCTGCACCCCCTGACGTTTTTGATAATTTTACTATAAGGCTATCCATAATAAATAGCAAATATTTAGATATGATTCATTTGTATAGTTGAAAACTATGGAAAGCTATGATAGAATCTTTTCAGGTCAATCTGTTCTGCCGATTGGTTCCATTCTTTCAACGTACAGCAGACAATAAACAGACAACAAGGAGCAGATATATGGAAATACGGGTACTTCAATACTTTCTTGCCATTGCAAGAGAACAAAGCATTATACGGGCCGCCGAGTCCCTTCATCTCTCTCAGCCTACTCTTTCCACCCAGATTAAAAATATGGAGGAGGAGCTGGGAAAGCAGCTGCTGATCCGCGGCACAAAGGGTTCCCGCAAGGTTACGCTGACAGAAGAAGGAATGATTCTCCGAAAAAGGGCGGAAGAAATCCTGGATTTGGTAAAGAAAACGGAAAACGAAATTATACTTTCTGACAATGTGATTATCGGAGATGTATACATTGGAGCCGGAGAAACAGATGGTGTCCGCCTGCTGGCAAGGGCTGCCGGAAAACTAAAAAAGCTGTATCCCGGAATCCATTACCACATTTCCAGCGGAAATGCTGTATTTGTCAGGGAGCAGCTGGATAAAGGACTGATTGATTTCGGAATTATATTTGGAACACCTGATCTGACCAAATACGAAGCATTAAAACTTCCGGCAAAGGATGTCTGGGGCGTTCTGATGCCAAAGGATTCTCCCCTGGCTGAAAAAGAATTCATTTCCCCCGAAGACCTGTGGGGGCAGCCACTGCTGATATCTCAACAGGAGGCCGATGGCGGAGAGCTTGTCCAGTGGATGAAACGCAGTATATCGGAACTGGACATTGTTATGACTTACAATCTGCTGTTCAATGCCTCGCTTCTTGTGGAGGAGGGACTGGGGTACGCAATCTGCTTTGATCGAATCATCAATACTTCCGGTGACAGCAGACTCTGTTTCCGCCCCCTGTACCCTACCATTGAGATTGAAATGTATATGATCTGGAAGAAGTATCAGGTTTTTTCCAAACCTGCTGAAAAATTCTTATTGATGATGCAGGAGAATATAAACACGGTTCTGAAGTAACAAAAATTTGTTCATGTTTATTCTGAAATGATGGTTCATTCCGCTTTTCATCTCTCATTAGTACAATCTTACCGGGAGATGAACAAATAGTGGAAAATTTACATGAACATTTCGGACTGGCAATCAAAAATGCCCGGCTGGACTGCGGTCTGACCCAGGAGGCACTGGCAGAACGGGCGCAGCTTATACATATGCTGGAAACTTGCTCGGATCGGGATATACATATCCTTCTTAGTGCTGCTAAAGCCATGCTGTCAGAACAATAAGGAAAAGAACCATTTCCCTGACTTTGTTGGAAATGGTTCTTTTTAGTTGCTTTAGCTTTATTTAACATGATCTATAATCGCCAATAATTTCTCTTAAATACAAAGAGAATTTTACTATGATTTTTAAAAGACAACTAATCGCTTTAACAGTTCAACACAATCTTTAGCACCCTGCACATAGAGATACAGACAATCATGATCCGCCGCCAATGAATGGCTGAATCTGATCCGGGACTGCTCCCAGCTTGAGGAACTGGACTGGACCGCCCCACCCTCCTGCGTTTGGTGAAGCGCATCGAGGTCGATGAGAAATACGAAATCGCCGGGGAGACCCATCGGGACATCAAAATCTACTACAACTGGTTTTTCACTATAACATATAAGCTAATAAAAGTACAGAGCAAATCCAAACATTCGTTCTGTGCTTTTTATAAGATTTCGGCAGTATCTCTATAAACATCTATGGTAATAATTTCTTTTGCATGTCCCATTCGCTGTGATATTGCTTTGGGATTGAAGTTGTTCTTTAATAATATGGCGAATGCTCTTTGAATTAAAATTTATTTTTTCTGTCACACAGAGGGAACAATACAGTCTAATTAAACATACGAAGAAAATTTTGCCCAGGAGTGCTGCAAAGTTTATGCACAGAAATTAAAATATTTTCTGTAAACATTCCGTTACAAATTTCATTTGCACTTCAGAAAAGAGGACTTATGAATCCATTCACCAATGAAGAATTACTGGATCTGATTCAAAAAGCCACCGCAGGAGACAAGCCGTCCCTGGAGACGGTGATTCTCAGTGTACAGGATCTGGTATTCAACCTGTCCCTCCGTATGCTGGGGACCTTTCCGGATGCGGAGGATGCCTCTCAGGACATTCTTTTAAAGGTCATGACCCATCTGTCATCCTTTAAAGGGGAGAGTTCCTTCTCCACCTGGGTATTCCGTATTGCGGTTAATCATCTCAAGGACTACAAAAAGCACATGTTCGCCCAGTTTCCTTTAAGCTTTGAATTCTATGGGGATGACATCCAAAATGCCAGAACAGAGGATGTACCGGATTTGACCCAGAATGTGGAGCAGGCAATCCTCGCGGAGGAATTGAAGCTGTCCTGTACCAATGTGATGCTGCAGTGCCTGGATACCGAGAGCCGTTGTATTTTTATTCTTGGTACTATGTTCCATGTGGACAGCCGCATTGCCGGAGATATCCTGGGCATCACGCCGGAGGCCTACCGCCAGCGTCTGTCAAGGGTGCGTAAAAAGATGGCAGATTTTCTGGGGGAATACTGCGGGGAATACGGGAAGGGAAACTGCCGCTGCGCAGACAGGGTGAACTATGCCATTCAGAGTCATCGGATCAATCCCGCGCAGCTTTATTTCCAGCCAGCTGCACCTGCCCAGGTAATACTGGATGTAAAGGAGGCCATGGAGGAGATCGATGACCTGTCACAGGAATTTTCCTTCTGCAGAACTTACCAGTCCCCGGAAAACCTGAAACAGTTTATCAAAGAATTTTTAAACGGAGCTTCGTTTTCCGTTGTCGGGAACAGCTAAGAAACAGCAGGCTCCCTGTATTTTTGAATGGAGTCTGCAAAGCAGGAAGGAGAATCTATGGATACACAGTTGATTTTGAGCTACCTGAAAAGCTTAAGCGAAAATAATAATCGGGAATGGTATCATGCACATAAGGCAGAATACAAAGAGGCAAATGCCCAGTTTGAGGCACTGGTGCAGGAGTTGGTTTTGCAGATCGGCAAATTTGACAGAAGCATTTTTCCTGGAAAGGCGAAAGATCTGACTTTTAAGCTGGTGAGGGATACCCGTTTCAGCCATGACAAGTCGCCTTATCATCCTGCATTCCGAGCCCATATCGGCCCTGGAGGGAAACTGCCTGTGCCGGTTGGATACTATCTGATGATCAAACCGGGAGGACAATCCTTCCTTGGCGGAGGACTGTTTGCGGCTTCGTTCAAAGATGCCACTTCCATGGTCCGGGATCATATTGCGGCAAATGGCGGAGAATGGGAGAGGATCCTTCATGCCCCTGAGTTCCAGAAGGAGTTTTCCGTACAAGGAACCGCATTGAAAAATGTGCCCGCCGGTTACGACAGAGAGCATCCGCAAGCGGAGTTTTTGAAATTTAAAAGCTGGTATCTGGAATATCCGGTCAGTGATGGTATGGTCGCTGACGGGGAACGCTTTCCGGCAGAGGCAGTACGGCTGTTTCGAATTATGAAACCCTTCAATGATTTTCTTAACCAGGCATTGAAAGATTTTCAGATGCCTGCAAGATAAAGGGATTTTATCAGTTTGATAATTTGTCGAATTTTATAGAGGTGATTCATAATGATGTTGGTGACTGGGTTCTCCCAGTCACCAATATCATTCCCACTGTTTTATGCATTATCTTCCTCCCCTCCCAATTCCTTCAGAATCTTTTTTGCATAAAGTGCAATAAAAAAGGAAACCGCGCCTGTGCCCACCATGATGAAAGGCGTTTCCACGGAAATCTTTTCAAACAGCAGCCCATAGAGCAGCTGTCCGGCCGGCTGGGCACACATGATAAACGCCATGATGCAGGCGACCACTTTGCCAGTCAGCTCCGCCGGTGTCTGTGTCTGCACAACCGCCAGCATCTGTATACTGAACATAGTGGAAAAGACCATTACCAGCAGGCCCGTTCCGGAAAGAATCAGATACTTTAAAAACCGGAGCTGTTCCGCAAGCAGCATTCCCGCTCCCATCACGCAGGCAGAAAACGCACACAACAGAAGAAAAATCCAGGCTTTCCCCGGTCTGAGTTTTTTTGCAAAGACCACGGTGAACAGTCCGCCGATCATCCCTCCCACCGCCAGCAGTCCTTGTGTAACACCCAGCAGCTGATCTGCCATGGAAAGCCTTTCCACAATGATGACCGGAATGCCAATCGTTATCATGGATGACAAAAAAAGGTTCAGCCCCGCTATCATAAAACAGATACGGATAAATACAGGCTTTTTCTTCCTCAGAAACCATATGCTTTCTTTCATGTCCTCTTTTACAACGCAGAGTATTCTTTTTTCCGTTGGCCGTCCGTGAAAAGGGATTACAATAAAAATCTCCATCATGGCAGACAGGATAAAGCACAGGATACTGACCCGGAGGATACTCCCGATCCCCCAAAGCCCATACAGCATACCTCCAATTACCGGCCCGGTAAAATTGGCCAGAGAACCAACCTGGTTTACAACAGCGCCTGCCCACAATATCCGGCCCTTTGGAACAAGCGCTGGTATGCTGGCCTGGACAGCAGGCTGGTATGTACCGGAAATGCCATACAGCAGCATGAGCGTGACAATAAACAGCGGAGCCACCGGAACCATTCCAACAAGGAAATAAAATACCGTGATTACAAAGGCAGTCAAAAAATCCAGCCCGACCATAATATTGCGTTTATTCACCCGGTCAGCCAGTACGCCTCCCAAAAGCGACAGCAGAATCATCGGCAGCAACGCACAGGCCGTCACTGTGCCGAACAGGGCAGACGACCCCGTTTCTTTCAGCAAATAAAGCGGCAGAGCAAAACGCAGGATCGCGTTGCCAAAAAGGGAGACAATCTGCCCCGCAACAACCAGCGTAAAGTCTCTGCTGCAGCATGTTTTTCTGTGATTCATTACAGCCACCTCCTTTCTCCATAGAGAGTAAGGCAGGTGGAAACCCCCAGGTCAACAGGGGATTTGAAAAATTTTTCTGTTCCTTATTTCAGAGGAATCCATACCTCATAAAAATGCCTGTCCACCCTTTCATTCAGCATGACCAGGCGGACAAAAATATAGACCATTCCCCGGAATGCCGCCTGCTGCCGCAGTGCCCACTCATGGCAGGACCGGAACATCTTTTCAGGAATGGATGTGTCATTATTATCCGCCAGCAGCGTAGTATGGAGGCATTTCCCATGCTCCAGGAACATTCCCCGGCCTGTGTTATCCGCTTTTTCAGCAGGTTTTACCACATACATTTCAGACCCTTTATAGCCGGAATCATCAAACGTGACCGCCCTGACCACGTTGGAAAGGATATCCTCCCTTTCCGGGTCAAGATGGCGCAGTACCTTTTTCTGATATTCCTCAAAGGAACCCACTTCCGGAAACGCTTCCCTGACATAATAGGGTTTCAGCTCCCTGACCTCAAACTTCCCCTCCCCATAAACAGCCTCCCGGCAGAAATCCTTTGTTTCTTTTAACTGTTCCTGCATTTCCTGAAGCCGTATGATCTGCTCCTGCAGACGGTCAAGCTGATGTTCCAAAAGTCTGTCATACCCTTCGGTTCCTGTCTCTCTCAGCAGTTCTTTCATCTCGACCGGAGAAAAACCTCGTTTTTTATAGAAGTCTATGGACATCAGGCGGGACATGTCATACAAGTCAAATTCCCGGTACTGGCTTCCCTGGCTTCTTTTGGGGTTTAGCAGACCAATTTCCTCATAATAGCGCAGGGTTTCTCTGGTAAACCCCAGATACCGGAAAACATCTTTTGTATGGTAGACCGCAGACGGAAAATCTGATTCCCTGTCATCCGCTGTAAAGAGATCCTCATTGCCCTTTTCAATCCTGTCATCCTTTGTCTTAACAGTCTTTTTAAAATGGCGTTTATCCACAGGCTTCTCGGCAGAGGCGGGCACCAGCCAGCTTTTTCCTTTCTTTACGGCGCCCTTTATTCGTCCGTTTTCACAATAATAGGCAATCATACGGCTTGATACATTCCATTTTTTTGCCGTTTCCACAGCGGTCAGATAATCCATCGCCCTGCCTCCAATCTTATATATTTCAGATATCTGAAATATAACCATACCCCTGTTTTTTGTTTCTGTCAATGCCCTCCATATCGTTCAGGATGTTCTGTATGTAAAACCTGCATAAGCTGTCTGTGGGTTTATGCCTTCAATTTCAATCATATCTCCTGCTTCTGTATGTTCTTCCTTATCTGTTAATTGGCTTATCTCAATGCTCACCCAAAATACAGTGATTATGATAAAGACAGCAGCCACAACGCCTGATTTAATCTTCACTGCTTTTTTCATTGTTTTCATGCCCCTTCTTCAACATCCTGATGCCCATCCCATCATTTTTCTATTTGCGGCAGTTCCAGCTCCTTTTGTTGGATCGTGTTGGACAGATACCGGAATGTTCCATCCGAAAAGGGTTTTACTACAATCTGATTTGTGAAAGCATAATCCGAATTGTAATCCGGCCAGACTCCATCCACATAAAGTGTAATTGTCCCATCTTCATTCCGCTTGTAATCTACCACTTCCCCAAAAGGCGGAAACTGCCTTGCAAATATCATCTCATATTCATAACCGCCCGCATCTGCATGGTAGCCGCAATATTCCCTCACCTGTTCTGCGGATACCGGGAAGCAGGTGGTCATGACACGCTCATAAATCTCCGCCGGTATCAGCCCGCCATCTGTCCGAAAAGGTTCATCTGTGTATATCCGGTATATATCCTCAAACATGCACGGCATTAAGATTTCCTCCACATTACTGGCGTCCCAGTTCGTTACAAGCATATTGTAATTCACAAAACTAAGCCCATATATGTACTTTCTTGTCAGCTCCCTGCATTCATCCGACAAAGGCTTTACCCTGTAATACTCACGCAAATTTCCATGTGCTATTGTTACTGTATTTGTATAAATAAAATATCCTTTCTCTGTCAGCTTTATTTCTTCCAGATCATTGAGTCCAAAATTTTTCAGTTCCGGTATGCCGCCTTCCTGCCAGCCTACCGTAACATAATAAGATTGCATTTTTCCGTTTCTATGAACAAATGTCAGCGCACCTATATTCCCCTCCATTTGTACGCTAAACACAGTAACCATTGCGTCCATGCCGGAAAGATAAGCAGAATAAAAATCCTCCATTTTTTGATAGTTTTCCATGTTCATGTCATCAGTAACACTTACAAGCCCCTGTTCTCCCAACTGCTTTACCACATCTTTTCTCTGTTGATCCGAAAAAAAATCAATATGGGAATATTCTGTCCCAGGATACGCGATTTCAACCTCCCTATAAAGCTCCATGCACAGCTTTGCCGCTGACATTGCCTCGTCCTGTAAATTCTGTTCTTCTTCTGCTGTTAAAATACTGACAGGTTCCGAAGTTTCCAAAGGGAAAGCCTCAGCAGGCTCCCCAAACTCTTCCACAAAATATTCTGTCAGTTCCTCCTCTTTTACATCTTCCATGCTTTCAATTATGACTGGCGGTTCCCACACTTCCTCTGTGTTCTTTTCAAAATCTCTTTTCCCCAAAACAATATTGCCTGTTATAACAGCAATTACCATCAACACAATAAAGAAACCATATTTTTTTAATAGCCATTTCACATCTGCCACGATTCTGTTCCTCCATACTTTTTCAATAACTATAAGGGACCTGAAACCTTATTTTAAAGAGTTCTATCCATCATCAGAGGATTTATAGACCTTCTTCCTGCCTTATAACGATTTGTGTATTGTATTCTTATTTGCGGCATATCGTATTTGCCAAAACAATTGTCAATATTGGGTGTTAAGTTGAGGCGTATTCCCCTGTCTTTTAGGCACTGTATGGCCTCCTCCAATTCTGCCGCTGCGATACCATGCTGCACTTCATCAAGCTGCAATGCGTCCACGCCGCGGACAACGTTCCCTGCTGTTCCCCACTCACCGATGTGGGCTTTCAGGCGGAGCACATCTTCTTTTACCCTCCTGTATATGGGGATAAAATTTTCAATAGGCTGTGCCAGTTCATCTCCCATACAGGTCAATTGGAGCAGCACTCCGCTCGTTGATTTCCTAGAATGTCTCTATCAGTTCCACAATATCATTATGGAAAACTCATTTAACCCCCAGACATCTTCCCCTATCTCCAAGATCGCAATGCCATCATGCTTTGCCTAAGCAAAAGCTGCCTCTATTAAAAATCTTGGACATGGATGCGTGTTTGTAATTGTCATGGGCAAACACCATGTATGCTGCTTTTATGATTCGTTCCTGCTTTTCCAATGACAGTTCAAAAAATAGAAGCATTCTTGTCAAAAAATATTCGGTATACGGTAGGAATATCCAGTTCCCTTTTTTCAATGGAATTGGACAGATAACGGAATGTCCCATCATCAAAGGGAAGGACCGTTATCGTATTGATAAACGCACAGTCGGAATCATAATCCGGCCATACTCCATCTACATAGAGAGTCAGCGTTCCGTCCGGATTTTCCCTGGCATCCACCACCTCCCCAAAGGGTGGATACGGACTCGAAAAGATCATCTCATACGGATAGCTGTCCGTGGCTGCATGATAACCGCATATTTCCCTTATCTGCTCTTTCGTGACCGGGAAGTAAGTTGTCATGATCCGTTCATATGCCTCTGCAGGTATCTCCCCGTTTTCCGGCCGCAGAATCTCTCCCGTATCCATGCGGTACAGGTCCTCAAACATGCACGGCATCAAAATATCCTCCACATTACTGCTGTCCCAGTCCGTTACAAGGACATTGTAATTCACATAGCTAAGCCCGGACAGATATTTTTCCGTCAGTTCCCTGCACCAATTAGAAAGCGGTTCTACCCGCCAGAACTGACGCAGGCTGGAATGATAAAGCTGTATTTTATAGGAATAGATAAAATATCCTTTTTCCGTCAGCCTGATCTCTGCAATGTCACTGACAGCGGTAGATATGACCTCCGGTACGCCTCCTTCCCTCCAACCAATCTGAACATAAAAGGTCTGCAGTTTTCCTCCCCTGTATATGAACGTATAAGCCCCTATCAGCCCATCCAGATTCACATCAAGGATTGTGACCATCGTATCCTGTTCCTTCAAATAGGCAGAATAAAAGTCCCGGACACTTTCATGATTTTCCATATTTGCCCCATCGGTAATGCTTACATATCCAGCCGTTCCAAGCAGAGAAACCACCCGGTTTCTCTGCTCTCTGGAAAAATCCCTGACCGTATATGTGTAGGGCGGAACTTCCTCTATGGCCGCATCCCTGTATACTTCCTGCACCTTCACGGCTGCCGTTAAAGCACTGTTTTCCAGTTCTTTTTCTTCATCCTCACTGAGCAGACTGTCCGGATCTTCTAAAAAATACTGTGTTGATAATGGTTCCTGCGGCTCTTCTCCCCTGCCGGCTGCCCCGGTATCGTTCGCAACTGCTCCGCTGCCGGAAATCTCCGCAACGGGTTCCCAGGCTTTTTCTGACTGCCTTCTATTTGCTTCTTTCCGAATGCCAGTAATGAGACATCCCGCTGACACTGCTAAAAATAACAGGATAAATGGGAACCCCCATTTTCTATATAACCATTTCAGTTCTTCCAACTAATCCTTCCTTCCATATACTTCTTTCCACTGGTCCTCGGTCAGCCGATCGGAATGCCGCCATGGTTCATAATCGCCCTCCGGAAAAATGATCCGATTTGATACATACGCAAAACCGCCGTCGCCAAGGGGACGAACCACTGTTTCATGGGTATATGCCCTGGAGGTGTTTTCCTCCGCTTTTGGGCCACATCTGGCTGCTATAAAAAGAAAGTCACCTGCATCTCTGTCAGACCACCTTTTTCAGACAAGTTGCAAATACGGATATAAATATTCTTCAGTTATATTTATATTACATTTGTAATATTTTTATATCACAAAATGCTATGGAATACAACTCAAAATCATGGGTTGTGATCAACGTAACGGCATAAGGCTTCGACAAGTTTCTTATGGTCTCTTTTGCCGCAAATATCCGGTCTTTTGCATTTGTCCCCTTATAGATTTCATCAATCAGGGAAATCATTGGGGTCTGCTTTTTGCTTACCTCAATCATTCTCCTGATACGCAGCAGCTCCGCATAAAATGTGGAAATGCCCTCGTTTCAATACCTTGCCCCATCCATGGGAAATTCTTTCCAGCCGTCACCAAAACGTGCCAGGTAATCTTTAAGAACAGACCGGAAATCTTTCAGGTATGTCTGCTCATCTTTCAGTATGCTGTGGCAGCGGATGAGCATAAGAAATGCAAATCCAGAACCAAAGGCAGATGCAAAGAAAACAGGGATTTTCTGCCGATACCAAAGAAAAAGCATCAACCCGGAAGCGGCAGCGGTGATGATGCGGCAAAGCGATACCCGGTTGGATGTCTGCGTCAATTTATCTGATTTTTTCTCACAGGATTCATAATATTTTTTAATGAATGAAATACAGGAAATAAAGTTTTATTTAAGAAAAACTGCCCTCGCCTGACAAAGGTTTTATCCTTATCAAAAGAGGGCAGGCAAAGGTTTATACCACTTTTACAATACAGATCTGGGCTGCTTTCAGTCCGCTGCCGGAAGAACTTCCCCACACCCGAATGAACTGGCCGGATGACAAATCTGCCGCTGTGGCTGTTGACATTTCAGATATGGCTCCTCCATCATAGATCGTTTGGATAGCAAACAGGGTGTTTTCATCGTATGTAACCACAATCTTGTGAAACCCAGAATCATCTCCGTTGCCAGGAACCACTATGATATCACCGCCGTTATCTGATTTCTCTGTAATAGCCTCTACCACGGTAAGCTGTCCATCCTCCAGCTCTTTGATATCTCCTTCCAGATTGGGAGTACTGTCCACCCATCCCGCAGATGTACCAGACGTACTTTGACTTTGTGCTTCCGGCTGCTCTTTCTGCATGCTGTCTGTTGCCTGGCTGCTGCTTTCACCGGATGCCGGTTCTGCTGATGCTTCTGGTTCATTTCCTTCTGTATCCGCTGCCGGTTCCGGTATGGATACATCATTCTCCGAGATTGGTTCTCCCTGAACCACCTGTGGTTCCTGGTTATTTGATGCTTCCTCAGTCTTTCCACAGGCACATACCGTAAGGCCCAGAATGCACAGCACCCCTGTCAATAAGATCATTTTTCCTGTTTTCCTTTTCATGTTGTTCTCCTCTCATATAAAATTCAAATCCACAGTTTATCCAGCATTTCCTTGGATTTTTTATCCATTTTATCAGAGTAGTCTCTAAAAAACCTCCAAAACATCTTAAAAAAGAATGAACTTAATTTATTATTACTCCATTGACCGATTTTGAGAAGACTTTTGTTTTCAGCCCTTCCCAAAATCGGTCAATAGAGGTAAAATTAACAGAAGATTATAAAATCAGGAACCATGGTATAGGAATGCGGTCATTCCTCCAATTTTGAAAGGAAAAATATGATAGGTATCTATTTAAGCGGAACGGGAAACTCAGAGCATTGTATCAAAAAGCTGCTTTTTTACCTGGATAAAACTGCGCAGGCCGTTCCAATGGAGCAGAAAGATGCAGGACATTTGCTGTTACATCATGACTTTATTATTTTCGCATATCCTGTTCACTTTTCAAATATCCCTGTCATGGTAAGGGATTTCATCAAAAGCCGCCAGAATCTCTGGAAAAATAAAAAAGTACTCTGTGTTGCCACTATGGGACTGTTCAGCGGAGACGGCGCGGGCTGTGCGGCAAGGCTATTGAAAAAATATGGTGCCAAAATCGTCGGCGGATTACATATCCATATGCCCGATTCCGTCTGTGATGTTAAGCTGCTGAAAGGTTCTCCCGAACAGAATTTGAAAATCATCCAGGCTGCAGACAGAAAGATTGAAAAATGCGCTGAAGGAATCCGAAATGGCATCTATCCCAGGGATGGTTTGTTTTTCTATGACAGGATCGCGGGATTGCTAGGCCAACGCTTATGGTATTACCGTAAAACAAAGAATTACTCAGACAAACTCAAGATCAGTAATGCCTGTACAGGCTGTGGACTGTGTACCCGGGTCTGTCCGATGGAAAACCTTACCCTGGAAAACGGCAAAGCAGCAGCCGGAAAGCACTGCACTATGTGCTACCGATGTATCAGTTTATGTCCGGCCAAAGCTATTACGTTACTGGGGCGCACTGTCATTGAACAATACCGCTATGGCAGATATGTTAAAAAAAAGGATGACAAAAATCTATGCCTTAGCGGTGATATCAGCAAGTCTAATTTGCAAAAAGAGTCCTTCACTGTAATAGGAAAAGAAGGGGTAGCAACGGACGGGTCAGACTTTATTCAAAAGCTATGGGAGGATGCCAATTCCCACTTTGGGGAAGTTGCACATTTGGCAAAGAAAGATGAGAATGGAAACATTCTTGGAATATGGGGTGCGATGTCTGACTTCTCCCGTTCCTTCCAGCCTTGGGAGGGATTCAATCAAGGACTTTACCTTGCAGGTGTAGAATGTGAGGATGATTCAGAAGCCCCTGACGGTTGGACAAAGTGGGTAATTCCCGGCTATGAATATATCTATGTAGAACGTAAAAATGAGGATACCTTTTCAGAAGTTATCAAATATCTGGAAGATCATGATATTTCATTGGCAGGGGCTGTTCACGATTTTACCTGTCCCCAGACTGGAAAGGGATATATGTTTTTCCCAATTAGAAAATTGTAAAAGGCTGAGATTTGTGGGAGGATAAAACGTAAAATGAAAAGAAAGGAATTATATATCATCGTGATGGAATAAACGGGGATTATGATGACTTTGACGATGTGGAGAAGCTAATGGAATTTATCAAAACCGGAATACACTAAAAACTAGTATAACCCATTTTAAATACCTTTCCGTTTCGGCAAGGATACTTTTCCAAGAGTGCAGAGGGAAAAGCGGAGGCGTAGTGACGCTGCGTTGGGCATTCTCCCTCTGTGCTATCGAGAAAGTAGACTGGCGAAACGAAAGGTTATTTAAAACGGGTTATACTAATACAGCATTGCCTAAATTCCCTTCCACCCATGCACCTATGATAGTCCGGTCATATCCTATATCCTCTGCCACAGCAGCATATTATCCTGAAATATAGCTGCCAGCTTTCTGGTGTCTTTCAGCCATGAGAGGTAAGAACGCACCGTACTGCCCACCAGCACATACTGCTCAAAATTCATGGAAAGTCCATAGACTTTGAACACTTCCTGCAAAATCCTCTCAAAATGCAGCGGCTCCCCACAAATGGACAAAATCCTTTCTGCGATACTCTGCACCTTATCCCTGTTATAACGGACAAGCTCCTTAATATTAGCAGACGCTTCCGCATGAGCGGGAACAAACATGGCAGCTTCCATTCCCTCCACCACGTCCAATGTTTCCAGATAAGCTCCCACATCGTAAATAAAAGATACTGCATACTTTTCCAACGTTTCTCTACTGCTTATGCAATCTGCAAGAAATACCACCCCGTCCGGCATACGAAAACCTACCATATCAAAAAAATGCCCAGGCAGGGGAATGATCTCAATCTCCTTTGGAAAACCTTCATCCGAAAAATCTGTCACACTGCTCTCTTGTGCCATCAGGAACTTATGCCGTAAGTCCTTACACGGATAACCACCATAGAGAAAGGCCGGCTCCAATACCGGAAATTTTGTAAAAGCTGCCTCCATGCCGCCGGAATAAACCTTACATCCCGTCTGCCCCTGCAGGTAACGGTTTCCTCCGATATGATCTGCATTGGAATGGGTGTTCAGTATGGCTGTTAAGCGCCAGCCATTCTTATCCAGAATCTGTCTGACCTTCCTTCCCGCCTCCTTATCATTCCCGCTGTCAACCAGGTAGACATGATCCTTGTCCAGAGCATAGACACCGATCTTTGCCGGACAGTTTATGTAATAGCATTTCTCACTGACCTGCACTAATTCATACATTTTACGCATCCTCCTTTAATGATTCGGATAAAATATCACATTATAAGCGGCACAGGCTTTATCTGAAACATTGTGGTATGCATGGGAAATATCTGCCTCAAACCGTATAGACTGTTTTTCCTGCAATAGCACCTCCCTCCCGCCTATCACCATTTTCAATATTCCCTGTACCAGAAAAACATATTCCTCAACCCCCGCCACATGGGGAAGTGATTCATGGCACACCCCTGCATCAAGCTTAATATAAAATACTTCCACATTCCTTACCGGGTCAAATGGGTACAGCGGATATGCCCTCATTCCGCCGTTTTCCTCCGTGATTACATTCTTTTCACAAAGCCCGGCAACCGCATATTCCGCTTCCTCCTGTTTGCAGAAAAAGGATAAAGGTATTTTCAGCCCTGTTGAAATCTTCCATAATATGTTGATGGTGGGCGAGGACTGTCCGCGCTCAATCTGTCCTAACATGGGCTTGCTGACGCCTGTCAATTCCGCAGCATCGTCCAGCGTGAGCTGTCTTGTATTCCGGATTTCTTTCAGCCGTTCTCCTACCTTCAATGAAACCTGCCCCATAATTCCTCCCTTCATTTGTTTTAACGTATAAAATATATTATAACATACAAATGTATAAAATAAAAGAGCCTGTACACATCATAAACTTTTATATCCGGCGTAATTCTTTGGTTTTCCAGTTTATTCAGTTTCAATATATTTCCAATCAAATCAGAGAGTCTTACTGCAGCGTTTTCGATTGATTTTGTATATTCTCTCCTCCGTTCTTCTGCAATCTGTTCCGTCTGTTACCCTGTCAGCAGCCTCTGCCAGCATATGAAATTACCATATTCTTCCCATCGTTTGCAGGCACATAGATCACCAATATAAACGATAGCATTGTACATCCATCCCTGTATCTCCCATTTTGTACATATCTAGATACTTTCCGGTATTTTGTATTATACACGTCTATTGCTTGTATTTTGTTTGCAATTTGTTTCGGAAATGTTAATTTCTATCTAAACCTCCATCTGGTACATTCACCTTCATTCGAAACTGCGACGGCGTCAATCCAGTAACCTGACGGAAACATTTTGCAAAATGGCTTTGGGAACAAAACCCCAGCAGACTCCATATTTCATTCATGCAATACACATTTTTTGACAGCAAAAGCCTGGCAAGATTTATTTTTTCCTTTAAAATCCAGGCATGGACTGTTTCCCCTGTCTCTTTTTTAATTGTATGGGAAAGATGACTTTTACTGATGCAAAGAACATCTGCAATCTCCTCTATGGTCAAGGATTCGCAGATATGAGATTTTATGTATTTCCGAAATTTCACAAAAATAGGCGAAAAAGCAGCATTATACATGGTTTTGTCGATAATCCGGGCAAAATCCATCAAATATTCCTCACTAAGTTTTACCAGCATCCATGGTGTGGAAGCCTCCTGAGATCTGATAATACAATCCCCAAAGGTTTTATCTATTACAATATTAGGTACATCTACTTTCTCTGCAATTTTCACAGCCTCCACCCAGATCGTCATGCATACTCTAAGAGCGTATGCCCGGTCTTCCATAAACAGTTGATCACATATTGCCTTTTTTTCTTCCTCATTGCTGTAACTCTGAATCAGATCCACTCTGCCCTGACGAACACACTCAAGCCAAAAATCAAATATATTGTTGTCTGAAGCAAAATAAGCCAGTACATCATTTCTGGATCTTTCCATAAGGACACCTCTTGCGGAAAAGTATAGATTTTTGTTGTATTGTTCATATGTAAATCTCTTTACTTTTTATTTGCACAATATAAATATATCATTTGCACTTTATTTAGTCAATTATATTTTTTATTTGCACTACCTATTTTACATAATGTAACATTTTAAATTCTCTGCAATGTTCATAACAACACTTTTTAACATTTTCAATAGAACTTTTAACAAATTCACTCTACAGATAGCATTTTTATGTTTGACGCATTTTCAGTGATACATTATAATAATCATACATTACCACCCTTTGGGGGACACACTCTTTTATCTGTGTTATAAAAAGAAAGGGAACACATTTATGACAAACAGGGTCACAATACAGGATATTGCCGATTCCCTTGGCGTTTCTCGGAATACGGTTTCTAAAGCAATCAATAATACGGGGGTCCTGGCAGATGCTACCAGGGAAAAAATTTTAAAAAAAGCAGCAGAAATGGGATATAAACAATTCTCCTACTTTACTGCTGCTAACCTTAATAAACCAGAACTATTCACTTCAGATTCCCCCAGAACAGGGGAGATTGCTCTTTTTACCAGCGTTTTTTGGGGGAAGTCTTACTTTATCTCCACCATTGTGGACACATTTCAAAAGGAGCTGTCCCGTTTTGGCTATAGTCTTACCATGCACCGCATCTTGGATTATGAGATTGAAAATCTGAAACTCCCATGTTCCTTTGATCCAAAAAAGACCTCCGGTATCATATGTTTTGAAATGTTTGATCACAGCTACTGTCAGATGATATGCGGCTTGGATATTCCGCTTCTTTTTGTGGACGCCCCCGTATCCTGCTTTAACAGTTTTTTTAAAGCTGACAGGCTTCTTCCTGACAACCAGTCTGACATTTGTAAGTTTGTAGCGGAAATGACCCGCAGAAACAAGAAACGAATCGGTTTTGTGGGAGAATATCTCCACTGTCAGTCCTTTTTTGAACGGTACATGGGATATCAGACCGCCATGCTCTTATCCGGTCTTTCCCCCATGGAAGAATATTGTATTCTTGGCAATAAACAGGGAGTCAAAAACCCTGATTCCACAGATTATCAAGAATACTTGACCCAAGAGCTTCAAAAAATGAATGAACTCCCCGAAGTCTTTATCTGCGCCAACGACTTCGTGGCTGTAGACTTTTTGCAGGTATTGAGAAAGATGGAGATTTCTGTTCCTAAGGACTTGTATCTGTGCGGCTTTGACGACGCATCGGAATCCAGGATGGTCACTCCTTCCCTGAGTACCATTCATATACACAGTAAAACCATGGGGCTTTGCGCACTGAATCTGCTCCTTTCCCGGATCAAAGATCCGTCTCTGAACTTCCGCACGATTCATGTGGAAACCCGGCTGATCTACAGAGAGTCAACCGAAGATATCCCGGATTGAAAGCCTTTTGCTGCTCTTAAAGGGAGTCTTGTGGATTCACTCCTCCCACAGGTCATATTTTGTAATATCCATGGATACCTGTCCGTCTGCAAAGAACGAGATCCCCTTTGCTGCCAGGTCTGTATACATGGTTACGGAAAGCACCTGCTCCCCATCATTGACAAAAATCTCCGCGCTGAAAGAATCCAGTATGATTCTCAGCTTCAGTTGTCCTTCCTCGCTCCTTACCAGGCTGCGGCGCTGATGAATAATAGCTCTTCTGGAGCCGGAAAATTTGCGGTCGATTTTCAATACAGACTCATGGGGACGGAAGCTTAAGGAAGTTCGGTACTGTTCATTTTGAGCAAATCGTACTGCAAATTTCCGATACAGCTTGTCTTTGCTGCCGGGACGGATATTCAATTCCATATCTGTTTTCCGCCCCTGTATTCCTTTTAAGCAAATCTCTCCTGATACAAGAATCCCCTTATATTCCGTCTTATTCTTTCTTATCGTCTCCAGCTCCCTGACTGGCCTTTGATAAAGCCTTCCGTTTTGGATAGACAGCTCCCGGGGAAGGCTCATCTGGCCGGACCAAAGCTCCTGAGGCGTCCGGATACCACAGGCATCCCAGTTCTGCATCCAGCCAATCATAACCCTCCGTCCGTCCGGTGTCTCCACGGTCTGAGGCGCGTAAAAATCAATTCCATAGTCAATAGACTGGTTATGCTCCTCTGTAAACGTATCCGTTTCCTGGTCATAATCGCCTATCAGGCACAATGTCCCGTTTCCATTGTGATATTCAAAGCCCTGCGGCAGCATATCCTGAGGACTGGTCAGCAATACCCATTTTCCGTCCAGCCGGAAAAAGTCCGGGCATTCCCACATACTTCCAAAACGGCTATGGTTGGCAGTCAGCACCTTCTTAAAGTTCCACTGAAATCCGTCTGGGCTTGTATATAACAGGATTTGGCCGCTTCCGTCAGCCCCCCGATTTCCCACCACACAGTCATAGGAGCCATCCTCCCTCTTATACATCTTAGGATCCCTGAAATCAAATCTGCTGCTTCCCTCAGGAAGATCCTTTTCATCCAATACCGGATTCCCCTCATATTTTTCATAATCAACTCCGTCTCCAACCGCAAGGCACTGTGTTTGTATCTCACACAGTCCTCCGTCTCTCTGCCGTTCTCTCAGGACTCCGGTGTACATCAAAAGATGACGCCCGTCTTCAAGAGTAACCGCGCTTCCAGAAAAACAGCCGTCCCTGTCATAAAATTCATCCGGCGCCAGAGCCGCAGGCAGATATTCCCAATGGAGAAGATCCGTGCTTACCGCGTGCCCCCAGTGCATCGGTCCTGTACTGGAGCTGTAAGGATGATATTGATAAAACAAATGATACTTTCCTTCATAGACGGAAAAACCATTTGGATCGTTCATCCAGCCAATCCGCACGGACAAGTGGAATCCTGGCCTGGATTCCCGGCCGATCATTTTTTCGGAAGCCTCCTCGTATTTGCGTGCTTCCCGAAGTGTCTGACTTGTCATAAAAACCTCCATCCTCTTTAATCCGCAATGAGACTGGTACTTTCCCAGTCTCACCGCGTTTTATAACTATAGTTTTATAGCTAAAGCCTTATAACTATAGTCTCACAACTATATAAGATACCTTTATTTAACCGCACCCGAAGTCACGCCTTCCACAATGTAGCGCTGCAGAAGCACATACAGTATCAGGATTGGAAGCATTGCCAGAAGCAGCGCTGCCATGACCAATCCAATATCCGTAGAATATGTTCCATAGAACACCTGCGTAGCAATGGGAATGGTATACAGCTCTTTTTTTGTCAGCACCAGGCTGGGCAACAGATAATCATTCCAGAATCCCATGGCATCAATAATGGCAACCGTTGCAATGGTGGATTTCAGCAGAGGAAATACAATCTGCCAGTAAGTCTGCCACCGGGTACAGCCGTCAATGGTAGCCGCCTCCTCAAGGGCAACAGGAACATTGGTTTTGATAGCGCCGTGGAACATAAAGGTTGCCATAGACAAGGAAAAACCTACATGCATGAAAATCAGCGTAGCCCGGTGATTTAAAACGCCTAGAACACCTCCATATAAGGATACCATAGGAATCATCAATACCTGGAACGGAATCACCATGGACGCGATCATCATCCCCATCAAAGCCCCGCAAACCTTCCATTTATTACGCACAATCACAAATGCAGTCATAGAAGAAAGCAGGATCGTAATCACCGTAGAACAAATGGTGATAATGGCAGAATTGAAAAAGGAACGTCCGAAATTCATTTTTTTCATGGCTTCCGGGAAATTTGCCATTGTAAATCCATGTGCTCCCACCAGAGCCAGAGGATCCGAGGTAATATCCGCCTTTGTCTTAAACACATTGATCACCACCAAGACAAAGGGGAAGATAAAGCAAACAAACAGGGCTATGAGAATAACAATCTTAACCACATGGTTGATTTTTTTATTACGGGCAGCTCTTTCGTTGGCATTCATTATGCTGACACCTCCCCTTTCTTGCCTACATATACCTGAAGTACGCCTACTACGGCACATACCACAAACAAAACCAGAGCCTCTGCCTGGCCGACTCCAAAATTCTTATATGTAAATGCCTGGTTATATACATGCATAGCTGCCATGACGGAGCTGTTAAAAGGCTCGCCGTTGGTCAGGGAAAGGTTCACATCATAAACCATAAAGCACCTTGTAACTGTCAAAAACAAACACTGCACAAAAGAAGAAACCATAAGAGGTACGGAAACATATACAATAGACTGGGAATCCGTACATCCGTCAATCCTTGCTGCCTCCAGAACATCATCCGGTACACTCATAAAGCCTGCCACGTAGATCAGCATCATATAACCGGCGTACTGCCACACAGAAACAATGATCAAGCACAGCATAGCGCCTCCTGTAGTAGCCAGCCAGGATGTTGACATAACCCCCACAGAAAACGTATTGCCCAATGCTACAAATGCACGATTAAACACGAATTTCCAAATATAACCAAGAACAATGCCTCCAATCAGATTGGGGGTAAAAAATCCTGCACGGAAAAAATTCTGACCCTTCACCCCGCTTGTCACCAAAAACGCAAGGATAAACGCCACCACATTTACCAGAACAACGGCTATAACAGAATACAGAAACGTCCGGCCCATGGCCTGCCAGTATGCACCGTCTGAAAAAGTAGCTACATAATTAGCCAATCCTACAAAAGGCTTCTGCTTTGATACGCCGTCCCAGTTTGTGAGTGTCAGATAAATGCCATAAATAAACGGTACAATGACCACGGCAACAAACACGGCTGTTGTCACTCCGGCAAACATAAGAAACTGTCTGCATTTATAAGACATGGTATTGGTCTTCATAACGGTATGTTCCCCCTTTATTCAGCATCTTTTAATGTTCTACAGGAGTTGTAGAGGACCAATAATTTTCGATCTCTGAGGCCAGCCCTGCCCGGTCGGTCTGCCCTGCCAGATATTTCTGAAACGCAGCGCCGCAGAGAGAAAAATGGTCATCCGGCAGATAATTGTAGTTGTCAATCAAATTTCCTGCATCTGCATAGGCTTTTACAGACACAGACAACGGATCCAGCCCTGCCGCAGCAATGTTGCTGTAAGCCGGAACAAGAGCGCATTTCTCGGTCAGGAAAGAATTTCCTGCCTCGTCAAACACCAGCCAGTTCAGAAAATCCTTGGCAGCCTGACGCTGTTCTTCAGAAGTATTCTCCGAGGAATCGATAAAGAAATATTTGGAACCGCCGCCCACCAGCTTTTTGTTGGTGCCGTCGGTTGTATTTTCCGGCACAGGCATAATACCCATGTTTTCGGAATGATCATAGGCATTGATCATAGACCAGTCCCAGTTGCCGCCGAACATAAATGCAATCTCGCCTTCTGCCAGCTTCTGCTCGGATACCTCCCGCTCTGCCGCAATAGCAGAAGAAGCCGCATAATTGTACTTCATCATGGTATCAAAATAGTCCATCTTTCCGTTCCACTTGGCATTGTTTGCCAGATCGGCACTTCCCGCATGGAGAGAGCTGATGAACCCATCCACATCCTCCTGCATCTCATAAACCTCTGACAGAAAATGGCCGGCCAGAGACCAATCCTCTTTCATGATACCGACAGGAGTTTCCATGCCGCCGGCTGCCAGTTCATCCAAAAGCCCCTGGAACGCATCCAGTGTGGCATAATCCTCGGGATTAAACTTCTCACCTGTAATCTTTTCAATAGCATCCGCATTGTAGATCAGCCCTCTGGCCTCCACGCATACGGGAAAAGCGACCACTTTGTCTCCCACTGAAATCGCATACTTGGTGTTCTCCACCCACTTTTCTCCAGTCAGGTCAACGGCATGTTCCTCTGCAAGAGAATACACATCTTTCGCATCCACCATGGAGAGAGTATAGGGATCATTGGAAGAATACTTTGTTGCCAGATGAGCTGCTACCGTATCGTTGGAGTAGTAAACCTCCACATCTACCCCGGTAGCCTCACTGTACTCTTTTGCCATCTCCTCAAATTGAGCCTGAACCTCAATTTTCGAATTAAAGATGGTAATCGATACTCCTCCATCAGCTGTTGCCGCGCCTTCCTTTGTACCAGAATCTCCGCACCCTGTAAGTGATGCTGTCATGGCGGCTGCAAGTGTCACTGCAAGTAACCTCTTTTTCATATCGAATCTCCTCCTAATGAAAAATATTATAATTTTTTTAGGTTTCTTGCTCTTTCTGCCGGTTCTTTTTGTGCAAAAGTCTGCGTACAACCTATATTTCGGCTTATTTTTTACAAGAAACCAAAATTATGTATAAAAAATATAGCAAAAATGTGTCCTCATTTCGATAACATTTCTGCAACATTTATCATATATGTGCAAAAGATATAGGGAAGCAGGGAGATAACCCTATGACACGGGAGGTAATTCAAGATTCCCACAACAGGACAAATAAACAAAGTCACAGGTCTTGATTCTCATCTCGTCAGCATGAGAAACTTGAATCCCTCACAGAGAATATAACAAATATAAAATATGATTTCTACAATAATACTGCAAGCTATGGCATATCCGTGCAAAAGATATCATCCATTCACATGGCCTCATATGAAAAGGGAACATGTCCCTGAAAAAATTCAGAGCCATATTCCCTTTCCTGTAAATAGAAGCCTATTTTGACTTCCAAATCATCCACGATCACCCTTCCAAAATCTCCATAAACTCCTCGCCGCTGATGGTTTCCCTCTCCAGCAAATAAGCTGAGATCTCATTCAGCTTTCCTGCATTTTCCTTCAAAATCCCCATTGCCTTATCATACTGCTCCTTCACAATCCGGATAACCTCCTGGTCCACCATCCTGGCAGTCTCCGGAGCACAGACCATAGAGGTGTCCCCACCTAAATACTGGTTATTTACAGTCTCCAAGGCAACCATCCCAAACTGGCCGCTCATACCATACCGAGTCACCATGGCCCTTGCCAGCTTTGTAGCCTGCTCAATATCATTGGCTGCCCCTGTGGTAATGGAGCCAAACATAAACTCCTCTGCGGCACGGCCTCCCGTGAAAGTGGCGATCTTATCAAGAGCCTCCTCCTTACTCATGAGAAACCGCTCTCCTTCCTCCACCTGCATGGTATATCCCAAAGCGCCGGAGGTCCGGGGAATAATCGTAATCTTGTGAACCGGCGCACTATGACTCTGACAGGCAGCTACCAAAGCATGTCCTACCTCATGGTATGCCACAATCCGCTTCTCCTTCTCTGACACAGCCGCATTCTTGCGCTGATATCCTGCAATGACCACCTCCACGCTTTCTTCCAGATCCTCCTGGGATACCACGCCGCGCCCTTGGCGCACTGCCCGCAGAGCCGCCTCGTTGACAATATTGGCAAGCTCTGCGCCGCTGGCTCCGGAAGTGGCCCGCCCGATCTCGTCAAAATCCACATTATCGCCCAGCTTCACATTCTTTCCATGAACCTTTAAAATGGCCACACGCCCTTTCAGATCCGGCAGCTCCACAGGCACCCGCCTGTCAAACCGCCCCGGACGCAGCAGCGCCTTATCCAAGGATTCCGGACGATTGGTGGCCGCAAGGATCACCACCCCTTTCTTGCCGTCAAAACCATCCATCTCCGTCAAAAGCTGATTCAGGGTCTGCTCTCTCTCGTCATTTCCTCCGATGCCCCCTCCGTCCCGCTTCTTGCCGATCGTATCAATCTCATCTATAAACACAATACAGGGCGCCTTTTCATTGGCCTGCTTAAAAAGATCCCGCACCTTTGCCGCACCCATTCCCACAAACATCTCCACAAATTCCGAACCGGAAATAGAGAAAAAAGGCACATGGGCCTCTCCTGCCACTGCCTTGGCAAGAAGAGTCTTTCCTGTTCCGGGAGGGCCTACCAGCAAAGCTCCCTTGGGCAAAGTTGCCCCAATGTCTGCATATTTCTGCGGATTATGAAGAAAATCTACGATCTCCTTTAAAGCCTCCTTGGCCTCCTCCTGCCCTGCCACGTCGGCAAAGGTCTTGCCGGTCTCCGTCTCGGCATAAATCTTGGCGTTGGATTTGCCGAAGGTCATGGCATTGCCCATGCCGCCCATTCTTTTCATCATAAACCGGCTGAGTAACTGTCCGATAACCACAAACATCACAATCGGCATAATCCATGTAGTAAAAAACGTCAAAAGCGGCGATGCCTGGGTAGGAATCTCCCTTGCAAAGACCACCCCTGCTGCCCGCAGCCTTTCCGTCAGCTCATCATCCGGCCAGAAACCCGTCTTATAGGCCCCCAGCTTATCCTCCTCATTTCTTGCGAGAAAGCTGATCTGGTTATCCTGCATGGCAACCTGCTCCACCTTCCCCTGCTCTACCATGGTCAAAAACTGGTCATAAGATACTTCCCTTATTGATCTTTCCATTACAGAAGGAAATACCAGCGCATTTAAAAGCATTGTCACGACCAGCACAATAAAATAGTAATAAAGCCAGCTTTTCGGCGACGGTCTCTTTGGTTCTTCATTCTTTACTCCCATTCCTCTTTCTCCTTATAAATAATCATATTCCTATAAGTATACAGCAAAACTATATTTTTTTAAACCTTTCTGTCTAAAATTATTCTAAAGCGTTTCTAAAATATGGATGTCGTAAAAAAGGACCTACAACCTTGAAAGCACATCCTCTTTCAAGATTCTAAGCCCTTTTCATCCCCGTTAAACCCTAAAATTTCAATCCGGCACTACCGGCACCGCATCCTCCGGAATCGGACACACATACCCGCCTGCTGTCCGCTTCTCAAACTCTGCCCTTGCCTCCTTCAAAAGCTCTGGCTTTGCAAACAGATCCATCGCCGCCGCAGCCAATACCTTGCCTGCATGGACAGCCGCTTTATGGCCGATCTCCGTCCGGTCACAGGACACATTCTGCCAGCTATGTCCCGGACACCCGTTGGGCCAGGATGCCACATGAATCTGAGCCGTGGGAGTCAGCCAGCTCACATCCCCCACATCCGTGGAGCCTGCATGAAATGCCTCTCCCTTATAAAGAGGAGCCAAAAACGCATTCATGGCATGTCCCGTCTTCCTGCGCATTTCCTCCACCTGCTCCTTCATTTCCGCATCATATCTTGCCCCGATCCCCGGCACGCCGTCACTGCCCGGATAAGTCTCTGCCAGAGCATCCCCATAGGCATATTCTTCCTCTGTATAAGAAGGCACACCAAGCTCCTGATAGTTATCATAAAGCACCTGTTCCAGCACAAAGTTGCTGACAGTATCTGCCGCTCCGTCAATAAACTGCTGCTCGAAAACCGTATCCGTCATCAAGGCTGCTCCCTGGGCAATCTTGTCCACCCGGGCCTTCAGCTCCACCGCCTCCGCCACCCGGTTAGAACGAACCATGTACAGCACACTGGCCTTTGGCTGCACCACATTAGGGCTGCATCCTCCTGCGTCTGTAATGGCATAATGAATCCGCGCCTGATCGCCCATGTGCTCCCGCAGGAACTGAACGCCTATGTTCATCAGCTCCACTGCATCCAAAGCGCTGCGTCCCCGCTCCGGCGCACCTGCCGCATGGGAAGCCACCCCCGTAAACTTGTACTGCACCTGAATACAGGAATTAGAAGATCCGGTCCGCACCTCATTCACATCCTCCGGATGCCAGGTCAATGCCGCATCCAGCTCCTTCCACAACCCGTCCCGCGCCATAAATGCCTTAGCCGCGCCGCCTTCTTCCCCCGGACAGCCATACAGCACCACGGTACCCGGACAGCCTGTGGCCTCCAGATATGCCTTTACTCCCAACGCTGCAGCAAATGCCCCTGCCCCCAAAAGGTTGTGGCCGCAGCCATGACCCGTTCCGCCTGAAACCAATTCCTCCCGAACCAGGCTTCCCGCCTTCTGGGACAAACCAGACAAGGCGTCATACTCTGCCAAAAGCCCGATCAATGGCCTTCCGCTTCCATAGCTTGCAGAAAATGCGGTTTCAATGCCGCAGATTCCTTTTTCAACCTGAAAGCCTTCCTCCTCCAACACTTCACAATAAAGCTGTGCTGACCTTTCCTCCATCAATGACAGCTCCGCATACTCCCAAATCCGATCCGCCACATCTACAATCTTATCCCTCTTTTCATCAATCACGCGGATCGCTTCCTGCTTCTCACGATTCATCCCCACACTCTCCTTTTCCTGTTGTAACATTTCTATCAAATATTTTTCCAAAAACAGTCATTCTGTCAGACCGAACCAGTACCAAAAAACACAGCTCTGTTCCGACCCTTCCCATGCTACAGCACCTTAGCCAGAAAATCCTTCAGCCTTGGATGCTCCGGCTCCCCGAAGATCTTATCCGGCGTCCCCTGCTCCAACAGCATTCCGTCCGCCATAAACAACACCCGGTTCCCCACTTCTCTGGCAAAGCCCATCTCATGAGTCACCACCACCATGGTCATGCCCTCCTTTGCCAGTCCCTTCATAACATCCAGCACCTCGCCTACCATCTCCGGATCAAGGGCAGATGTAGGCTCATCAAACAACATTACCTCCGGCTCCATGGCAAGAGCCCGCACAATGGCCACACGCTGCTTCTGCCCTCCGGAAAGCTGAATCGGATAAGCGCCGGCCCGGTCCTTCAGTCCTACCCGATCCAAAAGAGTCAACGCCTTTTCCTCAGCCTCTGCCTTTCCCATTCCCTTTACCTTTATGGGAGCCAGCGCCATGTTCTCCAGGATCGTCATATGCGGAAACAGATTAAAATGCTGAAACACCATTCCCATCTTCTGACGAAGCTTATCAATGTCCAGCTTCACCATGTTCCCTTGCGCATCCTTATACTTTTTCTTGGTAATATCCACTCCGTCAAACACAATGGCGCCGCCTGTAGGCTCCTCCAGAAGATTCAGGCTCCGCAGAAATGTGGATTTGCCGGATCCGGACGGCCCGATCACCACCATCACGTCCCCCCGGTTAATGTCCACGGTCACTCCGTCCAAAGCCTTGATGGCTCCCATATGATAATGCTTTTTCAAATCTGTCACCTGAATCAGACTATCTCTTGTCCCCATGGCTCATTCTCCTTTCAAAATAGGCAATAATCTTGGAGGTCGGGAAACACAGACAGAAATACACTGCCGTGGCTACTAAAAGCGGCTCCACAATCACAAAGGTAGCACCCTTAACCGCATTCACTGCAGACATAATATCCTGTACTCCGATGGTATAGGTAATGGCCGACTCTTTAATGATTACCACAAATTCATTGGCAATGGCAGGCAGGATATTTTTAAGGGCCTGGGGCAAAATTATGTAGCGCAGATTCTGAGCCTGGGACAATCCCAAAGAACGGGCAGCTTCTGTCTGTCCTCCGTCAATGGACTGGATTCCCGCCCGGATAATCTCACATAGGTACGCTCCTGAGTTCATACCAAGGGCCACTACACCAGGAAAAAACCGGTCGAATTTAATAAATCCAAACATCTGAAAAGACGGCAGCTTAATCAGGCCGAACACCCCATAATAAATGATAAAAATCTGGACAATTACCGGCGTAGAGCGCAGAATCTCCACATATGCAGTAGCAAGAAAACTCAATGGATTAAATTTGCTGACAAATGCCAGAAATCCGCCTTCCCGCAGATGCCCGTTCTGATCCAATCCTAAGCTGCGCAGCGGGCGGACATTGGACATCCGCATCAAGGCCAGTATAAGGGCAATACAAAAGCCGATCACCACCGTAAACAGCGACAGCAAGATCGTAACCAACATTCCCTGCTTGAAAAGCTGGGCATAAGGCAAAATTTTCGAAAAATTTTCTAACTGGATAAATTGCTCCATGAGGCGTTCCTCCTTTTTGTAAATCATTTATAATACACCGATTCCTCCCAAAGAGCAGCCTTAGAAACTCCTGGGAGGAATCATGTAAAGTATTAACCTATGCCATTATATTCGACTATATACATCCGAAACAATTATCTGACCTACTGCTGAACCTGACCGCTTTCATCTAGCAGTCCCTCATACTTTTCACCAGACGCCAGCTCATTAGCCTCTGCAATAAACTTCTCCATGGAACCATCCTCAAGAGCCTTGGCAATGGACCCGTTCACCGCTGCAAGCAAAGCGTCATTTCCCTTGCATACACCGATGGAAGATCCCTCCTGGTCATAAGGAACATCCATAATGATCTCCAGCTCCGGATAATTCTTCTGATAGCTCTTTGCCACATCAGTCTCAATGTATGCAACATCCATCTTACCAGACAAAAGCTCTGCGATAATATCCGTCACCTTAGGAAGCGGCACAATATCTGCATCCGGGGAATTGGCATTGGCCAGATCCATCTGAATAGAACCGATCTGAGCGCCTACGGAAACCTCTGGCTTATTGACAGATTCAAAGGAATTATAGGTATCCGCTTTATCCTTTACTGTAACCAAAGACTGTCCACCTACATAATACAGATCAGAAAATGCCATGATCGATTCCCGCTTTGGATCCGGAGAAAGCCCTGCCATGCCAAGATCCACTGATTTAGTCTGAAGCTCACTTAACACTCCGTCAAAATCTACCGTAACCACCTCAAGCTCCAATCCCAAATCATCTGCAATATACTGAGCAAGCGCTATATCAAAGCCAGCCAAAGCCGGAGTTCCATCTTCACCGATTGCATAAAACTCATAGGGAGCAAAGTCCGGGCTGGTTGCCACTGTCAGCTTACCAGGCGTAACGGTCTGTAACTCTCCGGCTGCAGCGCCGTCTTCCTCAGCCTTGCTTTCTTCACCTTCTTCACTTCCACTGTCAGCAGCCGAAGCCTCTGTACCGGCTGCCGCAGTATCAGCCCCTGCCGTAGTCTCTGCTGTCTTGCTGCCTCCGCATGCTGCTAAGGAAGCTGCCATACACGCTGCCAGTCCCAATGCAAAAATCTTCTTTTTCATAATTTATCCTCCTCATTTTAAACTAACGCCCCCTCACGTCCGTTCGGCGGCAACTCGTCGGAAGGCATCCTAAAAGATGCTTCGCATTTTGCCTTCCTCCTCCTCTACAGGTTTTGGTTTCCTGTAAAGCACTGCATAATTATAATAATTAAAAATCCATATCGACTTTATCCATTATACATACTTTTTAAAAAATATCAAGCATAAATGTATAAAAATACAGATTCTCCCATTTTTTACTGATTGTAAAAGCCTGGAAAATCAAGTATAATCAACCCTGTTACAAATACGAAATAGGTCAGGAGGACTTCCCATGTATTGCCCTAAGTGCGGAAAAGAAAATGATAAGGATTGGAAATTTTGCAAATGGTGCGGCAGCCCATTAACCGATGCTCCCGCCGTTTCTCCATCTCCCAAAAATAAAATGCTTTTTAAATTTATACTGGCCGGAATTGTTGTAAGTGCTTCCTTTGCCCTTACCATAATCCTTTTATCAGGGAAAAGGACACAGGATCCGGACCGTGAGATCCTGGCGGAAGCATCTGCTGATGACGTGTCAGATTCCCAAAGTCCTGCCTCTGACCTTGAGAATCCTCCGCCGTCCCAGGCTGAAGACACTGCCCCAGATTCCTCCCAAGATCAAGAAACATCTTCTTTATATCCTGCAGAATACGGACAGATATTAAGAGAATATCTGGACGGAAAACGGGGAGTTTCCTATGGATGGGACATGGAATTTGACAATCTTCACCTGGATTATAATACGAAGATAGGGTTAAACCCCCAGACGGGCCGGTTTGAATATTACTTTGCCTTATACGATGGGAATCAGGATGGACAAGACGAGCTTTATGTCTCCTCCTGCCCTACCTGGTGGACCAACACCTATACGGCAGAAGGCATTTATTCCTACATACAAGAAAAACTGGTCGTTTCTCTGGACAGAAGCGAAATGTCAGAATACAACAACTACTACACCTTTGTAAAGGATATGAATCTCAAAATCACAGAACGCTCTGGCGGAAGTTACAGCAGCTATCAAAAGCTTAACAGCCAGGGAAATCTTGAGGAAATTATAAACATATATTGGCAAGCCACCGGTCATTTCCTGATCAATGACCAGGAAGTAACAGAAAATGAAGCCAACTCCCAAGACGCCCTTTACGGCCAGGCGCCTGAAATTCAATGGCAGCCTGTGACAGAAGACAATATCAACCAATATTTTGCACCCTTCCAGGACAGCCAGCAGACACCTATCCGGCCTGAAGCACCCTCCAAAGCTGCCGTCGCTCCATACGCAGAGGACATGGACCGTCTCAGCTTCTGGGGCAGCAATTGGGATGGAAGTCTTTTCACCATAACAGATAGGGGAGATTATTATGAGATATCCAACGTTTCCATCTATCGGCAGCTTTACTTAGACGCAGAACAGGTAAACAATCTGCGGCCCGGAGATACTCTGTTTCTTCAGGGCCAAACCTATACGCTTAACTCTATTGAAAGACAGGAGAATTCTAACGGTTTAGCCCCCTTTTACCGCATCTCCTTGTCCGGACCGCCTAACGAGATCCATTCGCTATATCCTACAAAGGACGGAAAGCATTATATTGTAGAAGAAAGCTCCGATGATCCTTTACTGGAAGAAATTTACACAGGCCCTGTATGGGTTCGGAAGGATGCCAGCATCATGGGGCTGGACCCCTTTACCTATGAGGCCGGAACCTACAATGCAGCCGACTATCTGACCGCTATGCAAAATGCAAGTAATGGGAACATGTTCCTGTCTATCCTGCAGTTCAGAATTGACAAGGACGGATATATTATTTTGATGGAAGGACAGATTGCAGGATAATAGATTGTATCCTTATGACAAAAACAGGATGATCTTTAGTCTTTCCCCAATTCTATACAAAAAAGCTGCCACACCTTTCTCTCTGGTGAGGCAGCTTTTTATATGTATTTACCTATATATGCAAAAGATATCTCTTAATACATTCCGCCAAGCCCATCCTCTTTTGCCACTCTCTCATAGTAGGTATCCGGAGCAGACGGGTCAAATAGTTCATTTGCCCATATGACGGCAATCAGATTTTCCGTAGAACTAAGATTCATAACACTATGTGTATACCCTGGCAGCATCTGTACTCTCGTCATCTGTTCCCCTGAAACTTCAAATTCTACCACCGGATAAGCCATTCCTTCCTCATCCGTCCCTACCCTCCTCTCCTGAATCAGCCCGTAGCCAGAAACCACAATAAAAATCTCCCATTTGCTGTTATGCCAATGCTGTCCGCGGATCTGGCCTGGCTTTACAACAATCACAGAAACCTGACCGCCGCTTTGCATTTTAATCAATTCCGCAAATACCCCTCTGCTGTCCGCATTCATATTCACTGGATAAGAAATTTTGTTTTCAGGTAAGTACGAAAGATAGGAAGAATATAATTTCTTTTCAAAGGAGCCATCAAAAAGCCTTGGAACCACAGAAATTTCCCACATATCCTTAAACTGATTCAGCAGATCTACGATCTCCCCTAATGTCCTTTTTTCTGTTTCTGGCACATAACAAAAAAATTGTCTATCATAATCACATCTGTGTTCCCGACCTTCCAATGCATTAAAAAGCTCATTAATCAAATCATCGATATATAATAATTCCACCTCAGTATTTGGATCATTCACCGTATATTCCAAATCATTTCCTATAGCATGACAAAACGTGGCAACCGCAGAATTATAATACGGCCTGCACCACTTTCCAAAAAGATTAGGAAATCGGTAAATCAAAACCTTTGCTCCTGTTTCCCTGCCATATTCCTGAAACAGCTTTTCACCAGCCCGCTTGCTTTTTCCATATTCCGACCCCTTATATCTGCCAATAAGGCTTGCCTGAATCGATGAACTTAACATAACCGGACAAGTATTGTGGTGCTTTTTCAAAAGCTTCAGCAGCTCTGACGCAAGTCCATAATTTCCCTGCATAAATTCAGAAGGGTCTTCTGGTCTGTTTACACCTGCCAGATGAAAAACAAAATCTGCATTTTTACAGTATTCTTCAAGAGCTGCAAAGCTGGTTTCCCTGTCAAAAGAATCAATTTCTGTTATCATCAAATTTGGTCTTGTCTTATTTTTTCCATCTTTTATATTCTTCAGATTCTCCACAAGATTCCTTCCTACAAACCCATTGGAACCTGTCACCAGTATCCTCATAAGAGCCTATATTCCCCCTTATATTTTTAGCTTTAGCTGCTCCTGTACATATTCTGCCGTCAAAATTTTTTCAACTGTCCCCTGCACATCCAATCTCACTGTATTATGGCTGGTATATGCCTCATCCGACTCCGTGCGGACTTGCCCCCTGACAAAATACTGATCATAATTCAGCCCCCTGGTATCTGCCGCCACCCGATAATATTTCCCCATATCCTCACATCGCAGACGCTCCTCTCTTGTCATCAGCGTCTCATACAATTTCTCCCCATGACGTGTGCCGATCACATGAATCCCTGTATCACCAAAAAGCTTCTGCACTGCCTTTGCCAAATCTCCAATGGTACTTGCATCCGCCTTCTGGATAAACAAATCACCTGGCTCTGCATGCTCAAAAGCAAACTGCACCAAGCTTACTGCTTCGTCCAGATTCATTAAAAAACGAGTCATCTCCGGATTGGTAATAGTAATAGGCCGGCCGGCCCGAATCTGTTCAATAAACAGAGGGATCACAGAACCCCGGCTGCACATCACATTCCCGTATCTGGTACAGCAGATCACCGTATTCCCCTTCTCAGCCGCCACCCTGGCATTGGCATAAATCACCCGCTCCATCATGGCCTTACTGATTCCCATGGCATTAATGGGATAAGCGGCCTTATCCGTACTGAGACAGACCACCCGCTTTACCCCGGCGTCAATAGCTGCGTGGAGAACATTGTCTGTACCTTCTACGTTAGTTCTTACCGCCTCCATGGGAAAAAACTCACAGGACGGAACCTGCTTTAAGGCGGCTGCATGAAAAATAAAATCCACACCATCCATTACATCCCTGACTGCCTGGAAATTCCGTACATCCCCTATGTAAAACTTTACTTTGGAGACCGTCTCCGGGTATTGAACCTGAATCTCATGGCGCATATCATCCTGCTTTTTCTCATCCCGGCTGAAAATACGGATCTGGCCGATATCGGTGGTTAAAAAATGCTTTAATACAGTGTGGCCAAAGGAGCCGGTGCCGCCGGTGATTAGGAGGGTTGCGTTGGTAAAATGCAGCGGGTTATCTGCTGCGTTTTTCTGTTGATAGCTTTGGGCATTCATATCTTCTTCCTTTCCATTAATATGCAATATTTCTTTAAATTAACAACATTTTAATTGTAATTTTTCTTTTGATTGCGAAAAATTTATCATTTATCTTCCTTCCACTGTTTTAAATCACTAATCAATTGATTTGTTCTAATTTGCGCACCTTGAGTAGTTAAGTGGAGATCAGAATCATAAAACAAATCATAATCAAACATATAATCTTTATATTCTGAAATAAAAGGACATTCCAATTTTTCCTCCAACTCTTTCTGTATTTTGACAAATTCTTCATCAGGCGCTGTAAGATTTCCTTTTCCTATTGGATATCCTGCCACTAAAAGAATGGCATCTCTTTCATTTAACCAATGATTTAATTCATTTATTCTATTAATTGCAGTCTTATTGATTTTAGGTGGATTTATGACATTTTCAAATGTATATTTTGTTAACATGCGTTCAAAACAAACATCTCCATACTCATTAAATGCATTTCTGGAATAACATCCCTCTGTCAATTGATTACCCTCTCCTGCCACAAGAAGTTCTAAACAATTTTTTAAATATGTGGGATACGCTTTAATCATAGGATAAATATCCTGAACTCGAAGAATCCTCCACAGTTCCAAATGATTCTCAATTGTAGTCCATGCGAGTACTGCATCTGTAATTTCACTATTATCCGAAAAATTTGAATGGCAAATAATATAAATGTCCCCTCTACAAACATTCAATCGAGCCATTTGTTCATGAAAAGCATTTCCTAATCCGCCATGAAGCCCCATATTTACTACAGGCATGCTAAATGCATCTTCAATCAATTGCGACTCAATCCCAAATGCCACATTAGAATTTCCAAGTAAGACAATTTTAGGCTCATCTAAAGAATTAAGACGATTTACCTTATCAATGAGAGAGGCATTATATAAGTTCAAATATTGTGGCATTGCCACTTTTAAACAAAATGTTAGTATCAAAACAAATACCATCATAGCTTTCACACACAAAAAAACATTCTTTTTAGAACTGGAAATAAATAAATTGTGTTTGTTCATATCCACTTCCATATCCTCCCCACATCACCACAGTAAAAATAATCGCCAAATAAAATAACCAACGATAAAAAATTTGCTGTCTTAAAATATAGCTTTTTATATCAAAGCCTTGGTTTTTCAAAATATCAACAAAAACAACTATTGATAGAGAAAGTATGGTTATAACTAATTCCTTAGATGATCCAAATAGTTCATAAAAACCACCTGAAAATAGATACCATAAATTAAAATCTGCCCATATCTTTTTTAATATAGAACATGATTGTCTCATTCCTGCTGCTCTAAAAAACACCCACGAAATGTTAATTAAAAAAAATGTACAGATTCCACATAAACATTTCCATAAAAAAGCCTTTGTGTCTATTTTAAAGAAACTGCATATTTTATTAAAATTATTTTGTCCTGCGTCCTGAACTACATTGTAAAGACCATTTAAACCTCCCCAGGCTACAAAATGCCAACTTGCACCATGCCACAAACCAGAGCATAAAAAAACGATCATTGTATTTAAATATTTTTTCATCCTCCCCTTTCGATTCCCTCCCAGCGGAATATACAAATAATCGCGAAACCAGCTTGTAAGAGAAATATGCCATTTTTTCCAAAAACCACGAATACTGGTACAGAGATATGGCGCTCTAAAATTCTTATTAATATGAAATCCCAATACTTTAGCACTACCAATCGCTATTTGGGAATAACCTTCAAAATCACAATAAATCTGAAATGAAAATAAAACAGTTGCAACCATTAAATGCATCCCTCTTTGATCTTCCCATCCATTATATATAGGATTAATAATACTAGCTAATCTGTCCGCTACCACTACCTTCAAGAACAGACCATAGGCCATAGTAAGAAGACCTTGACGCACATTCTCCACTTTGAAATATGTAGTGTTCTTCATTTGATTTAACAAATTTTCTGAACGCTCAATAGGTCCTGCCACTAATTGAGGAAAAAAGGAAACAAATAAAGCATATCGAAAAAAGTTTTTCTCAGCCTTAATATCCCCCCGATATACATCTATCGCATATCCTAAAGCCTGAAAAGTATAAAAAGAAATCCCCACGGGAAGTATAATTTGATGCCATAAAAACCGGAATTTTTCCCCCCCCCCCATCCCTATGACTCGATTAATATTCCTTATAGCAAACTCAAAATACTTAAAATAAAAGAGAACTAACAAATTAAAAATACAACTGACTACAAGGCAGCTACATAACCAAAAATTTTTTTGTACCAAATCACCATTTTTTTCTCTCACTGCTTCCATAATGACACCGCTTCCAAAAGTAATTGCTGTAGAAAGAAAAATCAATATCATATATTTAGGATTCCAACACATATAAAAAAAATAACTTGCAGCTAATAACCAAATATATCTAACTTTCGAAGATAACGAAAAATACATGATAAAAACAATAGGGAAAAAAACAAGAAACTCTACTGAATTAAACAGCATTTCTACCTCCCCAATAACTATTAAATTTTGTAATCTCCTCAAAAAATCCGTACTATACTTAGATATAAACATTGATTACAAATCAATATTTGAATACTTTAAATTGCCTCCGGTATTGTTATTTGTAACTAATTCAGTCGCAATTCATTTCTATGAATCACTTTCATTTCTATAATTTCACCAATTCATCAATAATCCCATTCCGAACCCACTGTACAGCATTCTCATAGTCCTCATTTGTATCAAATTCTATCCAGCCATTCTGAAAAATCTTTGCCTTTACCGGTCTTCCCGATTGGATAACCGCATTCAGCAGATCCGTCATATATGCCTTGCGTACCGTCTTTCCCGACTGCTGCCATGGTTTATCCTCATAGCTTCTATAAGCTTCTTCTAAGATTCCTTCCATATGCTTTAGACCATTGGAAGAAAACTTTAGAATGCCAATATACCTTGCATCAATCTCCGTAAGTTTTGGACTCTCTAGACCAAGCTCCACAATATTTCCTTTCTCATCTATGGATAGACTCTCCGTATCAAAGTCTATCCTTCCATATCGTTTTTTCCAGTACTTTTTCCAGTTATCATCCACTGCAACAGTAAAATCTTCTGTGACTTCCATCATGCCTCTCAGGATTCGTTCCTCAAATAAGATATCCGAATAACTTACAATTACGTCATCGTCAAACTCATCCCTTGCCGCCATCAGAGATTCCACCATATTGGTCTCAGCATAATCCTTATTCACATAGTATTTCACATTCGGGTACCCAATCTTATCCGCACCATACCCTTTCACCACAATAATGTCCCCTATTCCACACTGACGGTACATTTCTATTTGCCGTTCAATAATCGTTTTTCCCATAAACATAAGCATACCCTTCGGTAAATTTTCTGTATACTTTTTCAGCCTGGTTCCCTGACCTGCTGCCAATATAATTGCCTTCATTTCCGATAACCTCTCTTATTTCCTTTTCTATCCATTTTCCAAGTCCAAATGACACCACTTATATCCCAAAGAAGGATGACGCACAGACATGGTTGTACTTCTTACAAACGGGGCAGAACTAAACGCCACATAGATCACGATCTCATTTTGAGCCAGCATTCTTAAATCTGCTCCTGTCATTGTGTCATCATAATCAAAAATCAATTTGCGACCCGCGTTGTATACAGGATACTGCAGATTATAAGCCAGATTAGCAGCAATACCCCCCCCCCACGCCGGAATAGCTCTGAAGATTACAATCGCCAAATATTGCGATTTTACTGTTTTTCGTGTCCTGGTTCCAATAAGGGATTTTCCCTTTCCTGTTTTTGCTGATCAGGCAAATACTGCATAATTCTTCGCTTTTCACAGGCTCTCTGTAATCCGACAGGAAATAATACCGTTCTTCTCTCTCTATCTGGCAGACAGATATTATCCCTTCTGTCGTTCTCCTTAAATAATCGGCAATTAAATCGGATATGATTTTAGCTCCAACGCTGGATATATGGTGTTCCTTAGAAAAAACCTGGTGCTGATCTCTCATTTTCATAAAACTGGGGAGGACATCTATAGTTTCTACTCCGGCATCTATTACCTGATATAAATACTTTCTCCATTGCGGTACATTGATTGACTTTCCTGCCATAAAACTTTCGTCCGGACATATCCGTGAAGGGTAGACCACGCCTTTGTTCGGCAGCGCTGCATAGATAAAACGGGTCCCTCTTTTCTTAAAATAATCCGAGATCCCTTTTATCTGTTCATATGCATATAGAGACCGGCTTCCCCACCCAATATTTTTATAATCCAAAGGGGCAAGATAGCTGATCGTATGGTGATCCAGCAAATCCCCTTCCCCCGTCTCCACATACCGATTTTTATATAGCCTTTTTCCGAGATGAAAACAAATATATCTTTTCTGCATATATCTGCGAAAAGGTTCCAGATCCCGATACCACTGCTCATAACTGCCATTGGACAGGCACTCATCATTAAGGACCTGAAGCTGTTCCTGCCGGTGCTTTTCAATCGATTCGGCAATCAGTTTCATCTGCTCCCTCTCCTTCCTCTCCCAACAAGGAATGCAGCATCTGAATATCTGCTTCTGCAAACGGGCTTTCCCTTTCTGGATGCCACATTGTTCCCAATATGGGATATTTCTTATGCCTTACGGCTTTCACCACTCCGTCAGCACTCTTGGCAAGAACTTCCAACTCAGCATTCCTCACCTGCAGACATGCTTGTTTATGATAGCTGTTTACCTCGCGGTTAAAATTTCCAAGCTGGGAATCCGTTCTTCCATAAAGTATGGTTCGAACTCCTATATGCCCTTCCACATCGGCCAAGTCCTCCCCAAAAAAGTCAAGGATAGACTGCATTCCTCTGCAGAACCCATATAAGGGAATTTTTTTCGTTACTGCTATCCGGATCAGCTCAGCATCCATACAGTCCCGTTCAGGGGCATTTCCTCCATATTTGACAAGACTGTTGCCGCCGGTAAGAATCATTCCCGACGGCAATAAATTTCGAATAAATTTTTCTGCTGATCTGGCCCGGTTTGGCAGCGGGACTGGAAGAAAACCACAGGCTGTAATAAACTGTGCAATCCTCTGGTCGGCACAGTCCCGCCTCTCCTGATAGCTTTCTATAATCTCCACGCGCTGTGTATAGACAATCTTTTTCATTTTTTCCTTCCTCATAAAATTTAAGTCTCAGCCCTTCTGTCTGCCTGTTTCTTCTGAAGCAAATCACCCAGAAACGATTTCCTCATACACCGCTAAAATTTTCTCATGTTTGCAGTCAAGCGTAAGCTGTGCGGTGCTTTTTACATAATGATAAATTGATTCGCCACAGCCAATTGCCGCCGGTATGGAAAATTCCGCACACCGGATTGCCATATGGGAGGCAGCTCCGCCATATTTTGTTATTAATCCTGCAATATTTTTAGAAAAAATCCAGTCATATCCAGGGTCTGCCTTTTCCAATACGACAATTTTCCCGCTAATATCGTCCGTATCCATATCCTCCAGCACCAGGGTAAATGCTGTTACGCTTTTTTCCGTAACAAAGTTTGGCCTTGCCCCTGTATTTTCAATGAAGTCAAAGTCTGCAGCAGAGCCAATCACTGAGGGCAGGATCAGTTCACTTCTTTTCTTATACTGTTCCTTCCGCTTTTCGATAATCATGCCCCAGAAATCATGAAGGCCGACAGGAGGATAATATTCTGCTGACAGAATTTCTGGCACTTCAAGATAGGACAGATCCTTTACAGGTATATCTGCGGTCTGTCCCAGTTCTTTGATCAATTCTATGGCATAGCTTAATGTTTTCGTGAATATGAATTTGAAATATTCCCTTTGCTCCAATGACGTTTTAAGAAAAAAGAGGAAGGAATCATAAGAAATATCCTCAAGCCCGTAATCGTTCAGCGCTTTCCATACTTCCACAGGCGACAACATGGGTTCCGGTTTTTGGACCTCCTCTCCGTTAGGCGGTACGGTAATACCCCATGACACATGTTCCGTAATAAAATCCATCTGATCGTACCGTTTACTCCGGATATCATAGGTACCGGCCCTTAAATGCCCATAACGTGAAAGAAACTGTCCTTCTGGAAGTTTTCCCTTTGTAAAAGCACGGAAATCCCGTTCAAATTCCGCTGCCACTGTCTGTATGGAAGATAAAAACAAATGATATTCTTCTGAAGTGATGTAGTGCTCTTTCATCAGCGAGATACAGAAGGATTTGGCCATAAACGCACACCTTGCCTGTCTGGAAAAGTGAGGCGTCCCATATTGGTTCAGGGAATTTAAAAGGGTTTTGATGCTGTTGGCCAGTTGGCCGCCCGTTCGGACTGGTGTATTCTGAAGCTGTTCCTCAACACTCAACCGGATCTGTTCCAGTTGCTTTAATGCATGTAAATCACGCTCTAAAATATCAGGATATTCCAGAAGGATGGCCCTCGTTAAGCGAAACAGTGCTTTTCGAACACATGCTGCTTCGTCATGGGTGAAACCATTGGCTTCCAATTCCAGCAGGGATTTATCAATGGAAAAGTGAAAACAATTCAACACGATCTCAAATTCAATTTTATCATGGGAGGAACGATTCTCTCTCAGCTTCCGAACATAGTACCTGCACAATTTTTCCTGCAGTTCCCTTGACAAGTCTGCCGGTGTCAAAGCTCGGAACGAAAGGTCAAGACTTATATAAGGCTTGTTGCCAAACTTAACCATTAAATCACTGTTTACAGGGGAATATCCCATGGTAACCAGCCCATCATTCCATGCATGACTGGTAATAATATACTGATACAAAGAAAAATCCAGATTTTTGGGATTATCACCGATGATTTCCGACGGATTCCAAAAAGCCATGTCAGAAAACAAGGAAAGCCCCTGTTCGCAAAGAGATTGATAAAAAATCTGCTGTTTCTTTTTTTCCACCTTCAACATATCTACATTGGATTTTCTTCCAAACTTGTACCCAGCCGCCAGGGGACGTACCTGAAAAATAACAACCTGCTTTGAAGAAGTTATGGCAAACTCAATATCCAACAACATATCTGTCAGTATCTGCTCGATTTCCCTGACTGCAAAAACTAGACATTTCCATTGGGAAGGAATAGAGCTTTCTTCTACGTCATGGGAAATCCACACCACGCTGCCCCCCAAACCAGAGGTTACAGAATCTGTGCTTCCGTTGTCATCATAGTTAATCACATAATAAGGCCGGTTGCGCTGAATATCCCTGGTAAACACGACTCCAGAAAGAATTACATCCGTTGTTTGTCTCTGCACTAGAATCTGCTGGTCAGGACCTGCATTTTCTCTATAAGAATCAATAACCTGAGAAAAGGCAGAAAGAATGGCCATGGGATCGTCTGCATTAACATTCAGGACACTATGAAAATGTCCGGCATTTGAGGATTCAAATGCGTCCTCATAGGTGGAAGAACTACGAACTACAATGGGCGAATGGGCAAACTGTTCCTGAACCTGCTTTGTAATAAGCGATGAGTTGGCCTGGAACTGACCGACAGTAAAAACAGCAATCGGTTCAATCTTTGACAGCATCAACTGCTCCTGCAGGGCTAAAAGGGTATTGGCCTTGGTCGAGATCAGGTTCTGACATGGTTTGTTGGAAACATTGTCCCTGTTTAATGCATCCACGATATTTTTCGGTGACAGTTTTTCGTAATAATCAAAGGTAACTACCCTTCCCCTGATTGATTCCAGGTACTTTTGCGCCGGAATAACCCGCCAGTCATTACCATGGTACAGGGTCAATACAGCATCAGGATATTTTTCATGGAGGGAACGCAAATTCTCCGTCGGATCAAAGGTACGCTGCGGCATTACCAGGTCAATATACCGGATTCCCTCTAAGACATCCTTCCTCTCCTGTTCATTAGAAACATGGTTACCAAACCAGGCATCAGAAGCATCGTCACTGACCAGTCCGAAAATACAAAGATCTGCACCTACACGGGCTTTTTTTAATGCTCGGATGTGTCCATAGTGAAGGAGGTCTACCATTCCAAAGGAATAGGATATATTGGTTATGGATTTTTCTAATGTATTCTTCATGTTAACCTCATTTTGGTATTGTTAGCTAATATTTCTCACTTTCAATCATCTACATATGCAATAAATGTATGTGACGATACCTGCTTATCGATAGAAGGCAATTCCATATAGTTATTATAAAACGCTTTCAAATACATATCATATCCTATTGGTGCCTTATAACATTTTCCCTCAAACCTGACTTCCACAAAAGATTTAAATACACTTTTATCACAGGACACATTCGTAAATCCTGTAAAATTTCCTATTCTCTGTGTATTTATATCTATATATTTCTTAGAATTTTTCACCATTTCTTTTACAAAATATGCTTTAGGAAATGGTTTAACAAGAAGTCGTAAAACATATATCAATATCCTGCGCATTATATTTCCATTTGGTCTATGATTTAGTGTTCTTAAAAGATTCAAATTTCTATATATGTTTCTTTTCATAAACATTATTTCTAACATTCTATTATCATCAGGCGCATTGTCATATACAAAAACATCTATATAAACAGATATCTTGCTTCCTTTTTCGTTTGGCTCATACAATATAGTGGTTGTATCTAACACCTTGCCAAAAGGATAATAAAACGCATTATTATTCTCTATATTATATGCTCTATATCGTTCATTTGACTGATTAAACAAATTAATAAATTTATCATAATCTGATCGGAGCATTCCTATGTCAACATCATCATCCCATGGAATATAACCCTGATGGCGCACAGCGCCTAACAAAGTTCCACAGTCAAGCCAATAATTTATATCATTTTTATCGCAAAAATCCACAACCCAATCTAAAATGTTTACTTGTATTTTTTTCAATTCATCTACATATATTCTACGCATCCCATTACTCACCTCTTATAATCCCAGGATTCAACTACAAAGTTTCTTCCATATCTATGCATATTAAATTCTCAACTCAAATTTCATCTTATCCTGCACAAAAATTTCTTTGCCAATCTGCACCTCAATTATCTTTAGTCTTGTCTCGGCAATTACTGTGTGTTTGCAGCCAGCTTGCATTATTATAACGTTTCCCACTCTCACCTGCTGTTCTACACCATCTACAATTGTTCTCCCGCTTCCTGATATTACAATCCACACCTCATCTCTGTTTTGATGACTATGATAACTCATCCTGCAGCCAGCTTTTAAATCTACTCGGATCGTCAAACTTTCATCCTCTACATTCAGCACCTGGTATCCTCCCCAAGATTTTTCTGCTATCATAATCTCCTGGTTAATTTCATCCACATAAGGTTTTATATAAGAGCTTTGCTCTTTATCCGAAACCAGGATTCCATTTGGGCCTGCAGAAATAATCACATCATGAAGCCCCATAGCCAATATAGGTATACTCAATTCATTAATGACATGCAAATTATTACAGTCCCTATCTATAATCGCATCCCCTATAATATGTCTTTCCATTGCGTCTGTGAGTGTATTCCACGTACCAAGATCCCTCCATTTTCCTACAAAACGCATGACCTGAATCAATGATTCTTTCTCAGCTATAGCATAATCAAAGCTAATCTTTTCTAATGAATCATATCTTTGGAGCAAATCCTCATAATCTATATAACCTAATAAATCTCTTGCTTTATCAAGAATATATTTTATTCTAAATGCAAAAACTCCGGCATTCCAAAGTCCCCCCTTTTGTATGAAAGCATAGGCATCCATTCTTTCCGGCTTTTCCTTAAAGGCATCAACCAAACTGATCTCTGATAAATATTTTGGAATAATGTATCCATATTTCTCACTGGGGTATGTAGGCTTGATTCCCATAAGTACCAGGTTAGCTTCATCTTTTCCCGCTTGTTCGCTTAATTTTCCCAAAGCCTTAAAATAGTCTTCTTCCACATACGGATCTACAGGTACTACCACTACAACCTCATCCTCAGATACCTTTTGAATTTCATACATATATGATGATGCTAATACAATTGCGGGAAACGTATCTCTTCTAAATGGTTCCACAGATATTCCCACATCATAACCAATTTGATTGTGAATAGCTGAAACCTGAGTCTTTGCTGTTGCTATTATAATCCTGGCATCTTTGTCTACATTTTTTATTTGTCTGTACATTCTTTGAATCATTGACTCATAGCCATTTTCAGTTGGAAATATTTTTATAAACTGTTTCGATCTAATATCGTTGGAAAGAGGCCAAAGTCTTTTACCCGATCCTCCGGAAAGCAATATAATATTCAAAAATCCCTGCCTACCTTTCTGTCCTCACAGAATCTAAATGATTTAAAAAGTCCATGTATGACAATCGGATACCATCCTCCAATTCTGTTTTATACGTCCATCCCAATTTTGTCGCCTTTGATACGTCAAGCAACTTTCTTGGTGTTCCGTTAGGCTTGCTCATATCCCAGTTAATCTCCCCATCATACCCAATTACTTTGGCAACCAATTCCGCCAGATCTCTAATACAGATCTCCTTTCCTGACCCACCATTTACAGTTTCATCTCCACTGTAATTGTTCATTAAAAACACACAAAGATTTGCAAGATCATCGACATAAAGAAATTCCCGAAGGGGACTTCCATCGCCCCAACAGGTAACGGATGCCACACCACTCTGTTTTGCTTCATGGAACCTTCTTATTAATGCTGGCAGCACATGACTGCGTGTTGGATGATAGTTATCATTTGGTCCATAAAGATTTGTAGGCATAACAGTAATAAAATCTGTTCCATATTGCTTGTTCAAATACGCGCAATATTTTAATCCGCTGATTTTTGCAAGTGCATAAGCCTCATTTGTTTTTTCCAGTTCTGATGTCAACAAACAGTCTTCCTTCATGGGCTGTGGAGCAAGACGTGGGTATATGCAGGAAGATCCTAAAAATTCTAGCTTTTTTACGCCGTTTTTCCAAGCAGCATGAATAACATTCATCTCCATCATCATATTCTCATAAATAAAATCAGCAAGTGCCTCTGAGTTTGCGACAATCCCGCCCACCTTTCCTGCCGAATGAAAAACATATTCCGGTTTTTCCTCAACAAAAAAAGCCTCTACGGCTTCTTGTCTCGTCAGATCTAATTCCCTATGTGTCCTTTTTACCAGATTGCAGTAGCCTTGCCGCTCCAACTCCCGAACTATGGCAGAACCTACCATTCCTTTATGCCCTGCGACATAAATCTTTGCATCCTTTTCCATTGCCTCTCCTCCCACATCTTCATATTTTAAAACGCTTTTTCCTATATTTTGTCAAATCAATTTATCTACTTTAGTCTCATCCTATGAGCTCTCTAAAGCAACTTGTCTCATATCGTGTTCTACCATTAATTTTACTAATTCCTCAAAAGATGTCTTCTGCGGATCCCATCCGATTTCTATTTTTGCTTTTGTCGGATCTCCCCATAGATTTATCACATCTGTAGGTCTATAAAAATCCTTTGAAACCTCTACAAGTAAGTTTCCAGTAGCTTTGTCATACCCCTTTTCCTCTAATCCCTTACCTTTAAATTCCAACTCAATACCTACATAATGAAATGCCAATGTGCAAAATTCGCGAACACTATGTTGTATCCCCGTAGCTATAACAAAATCCTCTGGTTTCTCATTTTGCAAAATCAGCCACATACATTCCACATAATCTTTTGCATACCCCCAGTCGCGAAGAGACGAAAGATTTCCCAAAAAAAGTTTGTCCTGTTTTCCCTGTGCTATACGGGCAGCCGCAAGAGTAATTTTACGAGTAACAAATGTTTCACCACGACGCTCTGATTCATGATTAAATAAAATACCAGAACATGCAAACATTCCATAAGCTTCTCTATATTCCTTTGTAATCCAAAAGCCATATAGTTTCGCCACAGCATAAGGAGAATATGGATGAAAAGGGGTTCTTTCTGATTGGGGCATTTCCTCAACTTTCCCATATAATTCTGATGTAGATGCCTGATAAATACGACAAGAGTCTGTCAAACCACAAATCCGTACTGATTCCAGTATTCTTAAAACCCCCATTGCATCCACATCGGCTGTAAATTCAGGAACATCAAAAGACACCTGCACATGACTCTGTGCTGCAAGATTATATATTTCATCTGGCCGAACCAAGCCAATTACATTAACCAGGCTCATTGAATCACAAAGATCCCCATAATGAAGATGAAAATTCTCCTGTTTCTCTAAATGTGCAATTCTTTTTCTGACATCTATAGAAGAACGCCTTATTATTCCATGCACTTCATATCCTTTATTCAATAGAAATTCCGATAAAAAAGAACCATCTTGTCCAGTAACTCCTGTAATAAGTGCTTTTTTCATTCTGTATCCTTTCAATCACTTTATTATCTTGAATGTAACTTTATTGTTTAGTAGCAAAAATAATCAAACTCATTAATCTTCTTTTTTCAAAATAAAAATCCTGCCATTCATATCGAACAATATTAACGAATACTGCATCTGTTCCATTCTCTCAATACTTTTTTAATTGCTTCCCATGAAAAATACTCTAAAATATGGCACACATAAATCTCCTCTTTTATTTATTATTTTTCAGACTGAATCGATCCCCTACAACAGCTTTTACTCTTTTTACATATTTTATAAAAAGTTTAAAATGCGGATTCTTCAAATTCAAAAAAGTACCTATTACAACAGGAATCACCGCCCACAGAATCCCCCGATAAATCATTCCTCTGCAATTAATATTTATACCCTTTGTCAGCTTAAAACAAATGACTCCTTCAAAAATAATCACTAAGAATAAAATAAAATGCTTAACCAAATATTTTGCAATTGATTTTTCAAAATAATCCCCTATCACAAATTTTATTCTTCCAAAAGCTATAGAAAAATAACCTATCATGGTTCCTATCTGAATTCCGACAATACCTATCCTTTTAGCTAACCATACCGAAACAATCAAGTTCAATATTGCAGAACAAATCATATAAACCCTATCTTGCCTGTACCCGCCAAAAACTGCACGATATCGATACACACTTTCCCAAACAATTACAAAATAATAATTTGCTGAAAAAATAATCACAAAAGCATCTGGCAATAAAAACGGTTTCCCCAACCAAATTTGAATCACAGGCTGATAAAAGATCAAAAAACCCAAGGACAAATAGCTTGCGAGAAAATAACATAAGATATCAATCACTTCAAATAGATCCCACAATTCCTCTTTTTTTCTTTCGCTATGTATAATGTTTCCAATCGCAGCCTGTAATGGATTAAAAAAACGATTGAGGATTTGATTAACTCCACTTTGTATTGTCAAATAACTACCATAAAGCGCCACTGTTCTGACCCCACAACATGCTGCTATAATAATACTGTCAGTTCCTCCATATATGGCATATGAAATTCTATGTATTACAAAGTTTCCCGCATCTGATAAAAAATTTCTTTTTTTAATATCCTCTTTCCTTACTGAATATTTTTTACACAAATAAGGGTAATCTTTATCTGTTTTTCTCAAAATAATATAATTTGAAATTACTGTAGTTGATATTTGCAGTATTAAGTAAATCAGATAATTCTTAAATAATGCCAAAGTCAATAATTGAATAATCTGAATCATAACAGAAGTATATAAATCAATTTCAATACATTTATACTCCTGTTGATTCACTATATAAATAGTACGTCTATAGGACACAAAATATCCAGCAACAACTCCTCCTAACTGTAAAAAATATATCAAACTTAAAAACGACCAACTGATAGAACTCTCTTTGATGAAATAAGGTAATAAACAGTAACATCCACATCCTAAAAGAAAAACAATGATCGCAATAAATCTATACAGACATTGATACAGATACATAAGTTTTCCGATTTCTTCTTCATTATTTTCATAGATCTCCTTGTAAAGATGAAAAGAAACTATGTTTCCAATACCTGCTTCTGCAACAGATAACAACAAAAAAACATTCACGAAAAGTGAATGATATCCTAAAAAATCAACATCTAAAAATATAACAAAAATTCTTCGATTAATAATCTGAAAAAAAAGTGTAAGAACTTGAATAAATGTTGATATTGTACTATTCTTCAATGTTTTTTTAGTGTTCATTTAATATTCCTTTTACCAAAACGCACACGATATAAAAACCATTTTATAGCAATCATATAAACGATACTTCTAAAAAATCCTATTGTAATGACATTAAAATAAAACATATGATCAAAAAAACTAAACACTGTATAATACCAAACCTCACAGTATAAAATCAATGAAATTTTTATATTTCCGTTTTGTTCATACATCTTGTCTTTTTTGATAAGTTCATAAAGAAACTGACTACATACAGCATGCAATAATGTATAGATAAGTACTCCCAACCAGCCGCCATCAAACAAATAAGACGCATATACCGTATAACAATTTCCTAAATAGTATCCATTAATACGTTGATCTGGCCAGAAGGTTGTAGTCAATTCTCTTGTATGATATAAATCTGCAATATGAAATTTCACTGATACATAATTAAGTATGGAGCTTAGTGTTTGGTTAGTATTTAACCCTCTTGAAATCCCCTGAAAAACTGAAATCGAATTTCCTGATTCTTTCAAAAATGTATCTAAATTTTTAATTGGCGCAGATAAATATACTGCCAAATAGTCTAAATTACTATACTTAAGCTGTCTTCCCAAAAATCTGCCTAAGCTTTGAAAAGCAACCACCCCAAAAATCACAATAATAATAGCATAAATATATCCTTTTATACGCATTCTTTGACATCTTTGTCCAATTCCTGTATCACTAAATGAATAATAAAGACTCCATCCGATTACAATTATACTGATAAGGTTTCCTCTTCCTCCTAACAATATAGATACGAATATGGATAAGCATAAATTTATTAACAAGTATACTTTTACTTTTAAAGCCCCTTTTTTTCTCCGTATGTTAAATAAAAGATATATCCAAATATATCCTGATACGATGGATACGGATCTCATAATGCCTATCCAGGACGGTAAATCAACATATTCTGCTACAGTTTTTTGCCTGATTGCGTTCATTATAAAAGCAAAGCTTCCCATCCCAACAATTGATATGATATATTTTAATAAAACTATCAAAGTTGCCATTTGAAATGCAATAAAAAACATATATTTCCATGTTGCAATTTCATTACTTCCAGAATTTTTATTTATGGAAGAACAATAAGACGATACGCTCTTTTTCATTGCATAGAGCCTTGCAAATCTTATTTTTTTCACCGTCATTGATGTAACTGAAAAAATTAATAAACCACTAATGATTACAAACACTGTTGACAGACCTAAATCCACATTCCATTTGTCAATATATAATAACAACAATAACGATGACGGAATAAAAGATAATGCATATGCTGCGCCTGGGGAAAATATCCCATCATTTGAAGTTGAAAAGTAAATGGTTATGACAATAACTGAAAATAAAACAATTATTATTAATTGAAACATATAAAATCTGGTTCCCCCCTTGTATCAAATCATGCATTCATTTTGTAATATATCTATCTTCAAGTCCACCAAACAACAACATCTTATATCAGCATCCATCCCTCACAAGCAAATGGCTTATGGTATGATTTTGCAGCAATACGAGGTGCAATAACCAATTTTTCTGAATTTCGATTTAAAAAGGCTCCCCAATAACTAAAAGTACTGTTTGCAATTATATTATGTTTGCATAAACTCATTAACTGCATATCCCTATAGCTATCTTCCTTTTTATTTCCAGAGACATATTCGACATTTTTTAGATTGCTAAAATATGTTTTTGCATATTCGATATCATCTGAAAAAACAAAATACCGAATATTATTTAAACCAAGTTCGGATTCCATGATCTGAATACCCTTTTTATAATAATCTTTTGGCACCTGTGTAATTCCCAGTGTAATATAATCCCCTCGCCGCATATGGATTGAAACAGAATTTGAGTCCCTAATCCTTTCTGCAATTTCTCTATTTTTATTGCTATTTAATGAGGGAAAAGAAAAATCCTCAAATAACGATTCCTTTACGTTCTTAAAATAGTTTTCATTTATCCATGTTCCTGAAAACATATAAGAACGTATGGTACTCAATTTGAACACCTCAGGATAAAATTCCGTTGGATCATCGACTGTGATTAGAGTACCTTTTCTTCCCTTCGCGATTGTTCTTAAAGCAAAATATTTATTAAGAATAGGATGCATGGTTTCTCCGCCATGGTAATCAGCTAATTCCATTGCCTTACGATTCATACATTGTGGAAGTTTTAACCCAAAAATTCTTTCTAAATGGTATCCGTCACTTTTTTTTCCATAAAAATTACATATATCTACTGTTATCCGATTACAAGGATATTGAAATTGAAGTTCTTTATAAAAAGCATACTGAAACATTTGATTTCCCAAACCACATCCAATACTTACAACAAACATTTTTCCACCTATCCTTTATTCAAGAAAGCAATATAATCTCCTATCCAAGATTCCAATTTAGGGTAATACTTTACATATCTCAACAAGGCCAAATATGAAATAATCCCTCCCTTTTTTAAAAAAACAAGCCGTTCCTCTGCTGCATTAATATACTGTCGTATCCATATTTTATTTTCTTCTAATATATCCTGCATATTCCCCAACAAATGAAGTGAAAGCTCCTTTCTGAATTTAATAAGCTCTATTCTGCGTCTGCAGGTTTTTTCGTTAGATGGTGTATTATTTCCTTCATGTCTTACTTGATACATTAATGCTTCGTTTAATATATACAAAGTTCCTCTCATTAATCCTATTGACCAGATCAATGAATCATGAGCTATATCATCAAACCATAAACGTTTTATATCTGGTAAAATATCTTTTGAAAAAGCGTATGCACATCCTGGCCTGATAGGTCTATATGTAGAACCATTTAATTGTACTTTTTCCAATCTTTTGATTTTATACTTTTTTGCCGATCTTCTGATTTTTGGCTGTGTATTATCATTATATATAACACGGATATTGCATGAAAGAACTTGTATGTTTTCATATTTATCCATTACCATAACCATTTTCTCTATCTTATTCACAAACCATATATCATCCTGATCAGAGAGAAAAATAATCTTTCCTTTTGCTTTTAATATTCCCTGTATAAAGTTTCTTTTCCATCCTAAATTATTTTTATTAATATATAAATACCAATTTTTTGGCTTATATTCTTTGATAAAGTCCTTAATAATTTCTACAGTAGAATCTGTAGAACAATCATCAAATATAAGCACTTCATCAGCTTTAATTGTTTGATTTTCTATTGAAAGCAACTGTCCCTTTAAATATTTTTCTCCATTATATGTAGTCATTATAATAGAAATTTTTGTATCACTATTTTCTATACAATCTCTTTCTTTCATAATATTCTAGTCCATGCAAATAGTCCCTTTCCTGTTTTTGTATCTAATAGCTTTATTAAAACTGATAATAATACTTTAAAAGATATATTGCTGCTGAATTTTATAGCTAACAAAAAACAACACAGTATCTACAATGATTTTAACCCATACTTCTGAAATAAATATACACCATCTCACTCCAGCCATTGTAAGCAACGCACTGATCAGCATCTGACAAACCGCCAATATGACATATTTTATACCAGATTCCTTCATACTTTTTTTACTGCTAAATACCAATTTGCAGTTAATTACATAATTATACGCCGCAGATATTATTCTTGCGAATATTACTGCAAAACCCACATAAAAAGTTGTATCCCACTTTTTTATTAAAGAACAAAATCCGATAAATAAAGCTAAATCCACAACGCTCGATGACAAGGAAGATATAAAATATCCCACAAAAAATCTCATGAAAATTTTGTAAATTCGCAGAGAATCAACAACAGGATTGAAATGTGTTTTATGGTTTTTTTTCGACTCATA
>RAYY01000033.1 GCA_003611875.1 bacterium D16-56
CAGGAGATTGAGGGGAAGTGGTATTATTTTGAACCACGTGCCGGACATTCATTGGAGTGTGCGCTTTATGTGACGGATGCGGACGGGGTACAGGCTCCTGGGGAGTTTTAAAGATAGAGTGGTACAGTTATTAATCTTGTAGCCATTTTAGCCGTATATTCTTTATGAAATGGTATAGGGACGTTTCATGGTCATGGGTCAGAACACCCCCATATTTTTTCAGGACCCTCATCATTCCCTTCAACGTCTCCAGATCCTTCTTTTCGCTTCCTATGTAAAGCACGCTCTTTTCCGTGCTGAAATTCCGTATGTACGTCTGCTTTCCGTCTGTTTTCACGGTAGTTGCATCCGTACAAATCTCATGGGAATTTAGAAGGCTTTCTTCTAGCCCCACACACAGACAGGTGCAGGACTCCCTAAATTTCTGACAAAATCCGTATACACTTCCTTCGGAAAGGTACAGGACATCCCCGGATATCGAATTGATAAATTTGGAGATTCGGTCATTGGACACTATCCTTTCGCTGTAAAGAAACGCAGCTATTGCACGGATGGATGGTCCATAGGATACTTTTGCTTTCTATTCATCCGGCACCTGGAATTTCCCGTTTTCATCTGCATAAATGCGGATTTCCGCTGCTGTGGCCCTTACCTTCAGGTCCAGGTGGTAACGGGTGATATAAGCCCTGCCGGGGTGCCGATTTCCTTAAGCCTGTGTTCAAACACCCCTTCCAGGATTTTTTCCACTTCTGTTTTTGACAGATCCCTCCCAGGATGTCCGGGCTGGGCTCCTTTTTTCTTTCTGAAAGGTTTCTGGCTATTATACGTGTTCGGCGCCTCCCCCGGCTGGTTCTTTGACGGGGGAAAGGGAGGAATTGGAGCTGTCGTTGCCCAAGATTCTTTTCATCCGCTTATTATTCTCGCGCAGGAGAAGGTTTTCTTTCTTCAGCCTATGGTCTTCATCTTCCAGGATGGTCGTTTTCTCCTACAGCCCGGATATTTTCTCCCTGAGACGGGTGTTCTCTTTGCGCAGGTCTTTTCTTCGCAGGTGAGAACCGAGAATTCCTTCCTGTTTTTTTGTGTTCTGCTTCCATGAAATCTAGTTTTTCCATGACTTCCATCAGCTGGTTATAAATATTTTTCGTATAATTGCCCCCACACAACATTCATCCCTCCCTCCTGTGTTTTCTACAGATTGTTATTGATTTTTCATAAGTACTTTGATATGGTAATAACAATGTTATACATTTGATATGATGGGAGGATTTATAAGATGAATGTGGGAATAATGTTAGCAGGTTATGAAGAATCTATAAGAACGGCCTTGACGGAATGCTATATCAACAATCCATTGCTCCTAGTTGCGACAAGCATATTTGGATTTTATGGAACAATACAAAGTTTTCGGGAATATTTAAAAAACGAATCATTCTGGATCGTTTTGTTGGATACTTTGTTGCTTTTTTTTCTGACAGCTGTATTAAGTCCTTTTATCTATCCTACTGTTTTACTTACGGTTTTGCCTATAGGTACATTTTCTGTTGCGTATTGTTTAAAAAAGAGACGCAATCAAGAAATTAATCGTATCTTAGATGGTGAGAGTAACCAGACCAATGAAGGACGAGAGGAACTGATTGCCTATATTTATGATGGTGGAGTCCTTTCTCTAATCCAATCGGTTGCGCTTATAAATGCAGAAAAATGTATTCAGGCAAATCGTCCGATGCAAGCCATCTTGTATTTAAATCAGTGCAACCAGAGCATTCAACTTCACCCATGTTATATTATTCGTTATGCACAGGCGTTAAAGCTTATGGCTAATTACCACGGTGCTTTAGCCAAACTGAACAACATGCCATCCTGGGCTATGAAAAAGAAAAAATTTTTTATTGCTGCTATGCAGCTTAGGGCTGACTGTTGCCGTCGGTTAAACCAGTATACAGAAGAATTAGACTGCTATGATGCTATTATTGCGCGTGGTTACAAGTTGAAGCGTTATTATATTTTGCTCGGACAGGCTAAAATTAGAATTTTAGAGCGTTCGCCTTATCTGTCAAGGGCTAAAGAGGCTGTTTTACAGAGATCTAACACTTCAGAGGCATTTGCCGTCACAATATTGGAGGACTTGGATCGTGCTTTAAATTGTGATAAGAAGTATCAGGCAGAGATACTGTCCTATAAAGCCAATTGCTATATATGCATGCAGGACTATGAAAATGGCTTTAAGTTGCTGGAAGAATCCAGCCGTTTGAAAAGTAATATTGCAAATAACTTTGTCTGTTTAGGAATTTGCTATTTGGAAAAAAATGATATTGATTTAGCAGAAACTAATCTAAAAAAAGGGATTGCCTGTGATATGCGGGATGATAGGGCTTATTTCTATTTGTCAAAGTTATATTATTCGAAAGAAAAATATGATGAAGCGATCATGCATGCGTCAAAGGCGCTAGCACTTTTTCCAAGCAGAGTTGAGTGTAATGATCTCCAAGGGAAATGCTATCAAGCTAAAAGGATGTATAGTGAGGCTATTCTATGTTATACGAAAGCAATCAAACTTGATCCAAAGGCCGAGTACTTCCTTTCAAGAGCAGAATGTTATTACTACCTTCCTGATACAACATTGCATAAAAATGTAAACGCATATTGGGATGCAAAGGCAGCGTATGACTTAGAGAAAACACTGAAGTGCAAAATAAAAGTTTTGAAGTATAAGTCTGCTATGTTAGTAGGAAATGGAAAAATATTACCAAAGGATGAGATTGATATTCTTCTTACACAGTTTGATGAAGTATCACAGTTTGCTACTGAGATTGGAAGTATTTATTATTTTAACGGTTATTTAGAAGCAGCAGAGACATATTTTCGAGCAGAGTATGAAGCACATCCAAATAGTATACCATATATTTTCAATTATGCGCTAATTTTAAGGAATTTAGGGCATATTAAAGAAGCGATTGCACTGTTGGAGAAAGTATATGAGCCCAATTTAGACGACATAGGGTTTTACAAACTTCTTTTGGGATGCTACTGTGATATCGGAGACACCATAGGAAGTGATAAAGTCAAGCACGAAATTGACTGTGCCAAGAAGCGCTACATGATTTTGGATAAAAATACAGGTGATGGGCTTTTCCAGATGGGAAAGTTTTCTGATGCTGTGGAGTATTATTATTCCGCATTGGAATATGTGGATACTTCTTCAGCGGTTCACAATAATCTTGCTTGTGCATATATTCGCATGGAACAGTATAGCAAAGCGATTGAACTGTTAGAAAAAATACTTCAGTTGGAGAATGACTATCCACCTGCCTATTATAATTTGGGATGCTGTTACCTATTTATGAACGAGAGTCAGATGTCCTATGAAAGTTTTCAATCTGCTCATAAACTGGGAATGTGCAGTATAGAAAAGGAGAAGATATTTTCTCCTTTCAATGATGAAATAACAAGTGTCCTTTTGGGGTTAGATTTGACATCTTCATCTTCTGAAGATTTGCAGATTGCTTATTGTTGAATTATGTAGGTAAATGCGACAGAAAACACTGTATATTTTTAATTCAAGTTTTTGATCTTCTTACTTGATTGAGATTAATTACCATAATTTTATCGGCTCATATACCTACGGACCTCCCATGGCCGTTGCCCCCATCAACATGGTGCGGCGGGTGACAGAGTATGCCCTGACGGAGATTCCGGAAGAGAAGATCAGCCTGGGAATCCCGAATTATGGGTATGACTGGCCCCTTCCCTATGTGCGGGGAACCACAAAGGCAACTACATTGGGGACTCAGGAGGCAGTACAGCTTGCCATTGATCATGGGGTGGAGATTCGGTTCGATGAGACTGCCATGTCGCCGTATTTTCGGTATTGGCAGTATGGGATTCAGCATGAGGTGTGGTTTGAAGATGTGAGAAGCGTGAAGGCAAAGTTTGATCTGATCAAGGAAAAGGGATTGAGCGGGGCAGGGTATTGGCAGTTGATGCGGTATTTTCGGGCAAACTGGCTGCTGTTGGAGGAAATGTTTGTAATTGAGAGAAATTAGATAGATAAGACCACAGATAACGCGAAAAGCCGGATGGCTATTACCAAATTGCGGATAGCCCATGAAGAAACCGCAGACGGCGATAACGGGAGCAGAAAATGATATCTGCAGTCCCGTTTTCTGCACATCTGCCAGAGGCTTGCTGTGTCTGTCTTCCTTCCTGACAGCGCCGGAAATAAAGCATAAAGGTTTGAAAGGAATACGCCAAGGGGCAATTACAGTGCCAGCAATCGGTCTGCGGCTTCATCCATCCAGGATTCGTCCAGAAATTCAATCGTCCCTGCATCGACACGTTCTGCGATGGCAGGGGTAATGGGCAGCTTGGCCAGAACAGGCAGGTCAAATTCTTTTGCGATCTCGTCAATATGGCTTTCACCAAACACGGAGATTCGCTTTTTACAGTCCGGACATTCCAGGTAGCTCATGTTCTCTACCAGGCCGATGATGGGGATGTCCATTTTTTTGGCCATGTTCACAGCCTTGGATACGATCATGGAAACCAGCTCCTGGGGGGAAGTTACAATAATAATCCCGTCTACAGGCAGGGACTGGAATACGGTCAGGGGTACGTCGCCGGTTCCGGGGGGCATATCTACAAACATATAGTCTACCTTGTCCCAGACCGCTTCCTGCCAGAACTGCTTTACGGTTCCTGCAATGACCGGGCCTCTCCAGATAACCGGGTCTGTGTCATGGTCCAGAAGCAGGTTGGCAGACATGATGTCAATGCCAGTGGCTGTGGTGGCCGGAACCATCAGCCCTTCAGGGGTGACGCTGACTCCGTCGGTTCCTAAGCCAAAGGCTTTGGGAATGGACGGTCCGGTGATATCAGCGTCTAAGATTGCTGTATGCTTGCCTTTTGCGTTCATCTTGACAGCCATAAGGGAGGTAACTAAGGACTTGCCTACGCCGCCCTTGCCGCTGACGATACCGATGACCTTTCCCACGGAACTGGCCGGATTTAATGGTTCTAAAAAGCTGGTACGCTCTGTGGTGCGGCTGCTGCAGCTTTCACCGCAGGAGCTGCAGTCGTGAGTACAGCTTGCACTTGCTTCGCTCATGTGAAATTCCTCCGATTTTCTGCTGATCGATTGACAGCTTTTGCTTTAAAATTCAGGTTGATCTGTGCGCCTGTGCGCATTTATAAGAATACCACATTTAATAGAAAAGGAAAAGTCTTTTGGATAATATTTTTACTTGCATCTAATGGAAGAACGAGGTATCATAAAAGAAAGAGTATAGGTTTTAGAAGGATTGGAGTTTATGGGGATAAGGGGGAAGAAGGCAGGCCTGCTTCTGGCGCTGTCAGGCGCATGGGCAGTCGTGTTTTTGGTCAGTGGATTCTTGCTGATAAGGGGGATTTGGCAGGACAGGCGGCAGCAGGAAACCTTTGATGAGCTAAGGGGAAGGCTGACAGATGGTTTGGTTCGGGAGGCAAATACAGATCCGGGGTATTTGGACAGGGAAGGCGGGAAACCCTTGGACAGAGATATTTCTCCGGCTCAGAGCTGGAAAGCGCAGTGGGAGGATAAGGCCAGGGAGCGCCTGAGGATGTATCGTTCTCTGAAAATGGACAATCCGGATATGGCCGGATGGGTGAAGATTGAGGGAACCAGGATTGATTATCCGGTGATGCACAGTCCGGGGCGGGAGGATTATTATCTGAATCGTGATTTTTATGGAAGGGACAGCACATATGGAACTCCTTTTTTAATGGAGCAGTGCCGCTATGAAAGACCCAGAACCAGCCTGTTGATCAGCGGCCATCACATGAAGAACGGAGCTATGTTTGCACAGCTTCAGGATTATACGGATCAGGCGTTTTGGGAGGAACATCCTTTTGTGCAGTTTGATACTGTTGAGGAGGCAGGAAGCTATGAGGTGGCGGCGGTGGCAGCTATCAGCGCTTCCAAAGATCAGATGGTCTGGCAGAGCCTTCTTTTTCCCAGGGGAAAGGAGGAGTTTGAGGGTGCTTGGGAGCAGGTGAAGGGGCTGTGCTTTTATGATACGGGGGTGGAGCTTTTTTGGGGAGATGAACTGCTGGCATTAGCGACATGCGAGTATACGGTAAGGGACGGAAGGCTTTTGGTAATTGCAAGAAGGATTGTTTAACAAAAAGAAGGAGAAACAAAAGAAATGAATATGAGCGTGAACCCCAACAGTGAATTGAAGCAGTCGGTGGTCAGCGTTCCGGATTTAGTTCAGGTGCCGGATGATCTCATTCATCAGGCAAGGGAATTTCAGGAAGCGATCATGATGTATTCTTGTGCGATACGGGAAGTGAAGACAAAGCTGGAGGTATTAAATGATGAGCTGAGTGTGCGCAATCAGCGCAATCCTATTGAGATGATTAAGTCCCGGGTAAAGAAGCCCGTGAGCATTGTGGAGAAGCTTCATCGCAAAAATCTGCCCATATCCTTAAATTCTATGATCCATCATTTGGATGATGTGGCAGGGATCCGGGTGATCTGTTCCTTTGTAGACGACATCTATACCGTGGCCCGGATGCTGGTAAGTCAGGATGATATTCGGGTGATTGCCGTCAAGGATTATATCAGTAATCCTAAGGATAATGGCTACCGCAGTTATCATTTGATTGTGGAGGTTCCGGTGTTTTTTTCAGATCGGAAAAAGGACATGCGGGTGGAGGTGCAGATCCGTACCATGGCCATGGATTTTTGGGCAAGTCTGGATCATCAGTTAAAGTACAAGAAGGATATTGGGGATGCGGCGGATGAGATCAGCGAGGAGCTGCGCAAATGTGCAGAGGTTATTGCCAAGACAGACCGGCATATGCTGGTGATCCGCAAAAGTATTGAGGCGCACAACGGAACCAGGAAACATTAGGTGCGTATTGAATACAAAGCATTTTCCAGTCTGCCTTAATACATATAGTAGGACAGGGTTTCGGTGATGCCGAACCCTGTTTTTTTGTACAGGGCAACAGCAGGAACATTGCTGCCGGATACGTGAAGCAGAAGGCGGCGGATCTGGGTTTTTTGAAGGCAGTATATAAGCCGGCTCATCAGCAGAAAGCCAAGACCCCTGCCGCGCAGATCAGGCAGAATCTCTACATGATGAATGCAGAGTGTGTCCTGTGATACCGGGGAGGTAAGGCAGGAGCCGGCAAGTGTGTGAGGAGCAGGATGGCAGTGCGTTTTGTCAGGTGTGTGCGGAGCAGGATGGCAGTGCGTTTTGTCAGGTGTGTGCGGAGCGGGATGGCAGTGTGCTTTGGCAGGTGTTTGGAGAGCGGAAAAGCAGCAGGAATCCGCAAGTTTGGCGGGGACAGCAGAGCAGCCGGCTATGGCAGGAATGCCGAAAGCAGTGGAAAAATCGGAGACAAGGGGGCAGTCGGAGGAAGCAGCACAGTCTGCCAAAAGCAGGGACCAGGAGGCATTTTTGGAGAAAATGTCACTGGGGGGGACCAGGGAGATACAAGGTGCGGGGTAAGACAGAAGGCTGTGGTTGGAGGAAGAAGGGGAATCACAGAAGGATTCATACCCTGACAAAACATATTCCATCTTATATTCCTGGTATTCCAGCTCTGCATTCAGGGAGGCCAGAACCGCCATAGTGTCAGGGCATGAGCCGGAAACCGGGAACAGAATATCCTGCTCCTCCCAATCTTTCATGGCCAGGGAAAGAAGGCGGGAGAAATATCCGCGTTTTCGGTGGTCAGGATGGGTAAATGCAATGCATTCCATGGAGGAAGAATCAAGAGGAAGCCCCGCAAGGGCAGACAGGAGCTTTCCGCGGGAATCTGCAAGAAGATAATGACAGGCATTGTCTTCCGGAAGCACCGGATAGGACAGGGAAATGTGGTCTTTTTGGCAGCACAGGGCCGCAAGGGAGAGAAGGGAGGATTTTTGTGAATCTGTCAGGCTTGTGGTTTGGGTGATGGAGATGGAGGCGTTCATAGGGCGTTTCCTTTCTATTTGGTTTACAGGCTTGAAAATAGGATATAGTTCAAATGACATCTGCAATGATTTTAAACTGTAGTAAATGAAACCGCAGTATATGAAACTGTAGCAAAAAAACATAGAAAATACAAGAGGACAGATTGCTAGATTGTTATTTTTTTGTTAAGGTAGTAAAAGCTGTAGGCTTGATGGGAAAGGAAGGAGAGTAATGAAGTATTTAAAGGAATTTGCGGTGATTTTAGGGATCACGCTGGCAGGGGAGTGGATGAATCATGTGCTGCCGCTGCCGGTTCCCGCAGGGGTGTATGGGCTGTTTTTGATGCTGCTTTTATTTTGTACAAAAGCGTTGAAGCTGGAGCAGGTGGAAGCTGCAGGGAATTTCCTGCTGGAGATCATGCCGGTTTTGTTTGTTCCGGCTGCAGTGGGATTGATGGACAGCTATGGGCAGCTTAAGCAGGTATTGGTTCCTGTATTCCTTATCTGTTTGATCTCCACGGTCGTTGTAATGGCAGTTACCGGAAAGGTGGCAGAGGGGATGATGAAGCTTCAGGGTAATAAAGAGGAAACGCTTAAAAGTGTCCCAGAATGTTCAAAAAGCACGAACAAAAACTAGGAGGTAATGAAATGAGCTTTGCAGCGCAGTCTTTATATTTTGGCGTTGTGGTCAGCCTGCTGACCTACTGGCTTGGCATGTGGCTGAAGAAAAAGCTGGGATGGGCCGTGTTGAATCCCATTCTGGTGTCAGTGGCTGTGGTGATTTTTTTGCTGAAGGTGCTGAAGGTGGATTATGAGGTTTACAATGAAGGAGCAAAGTATATCAGCTATCTTCTTACCCCGGCTACGGTATGTCTGGCCATTCCGCTGTACAAGCAGCTTGAGCTTTTGAAAAAGAATCTGACTGCGGTGGCGGCTGCGATTCTGGCGGGGGTGGCGTCCAGTGCGGTGAGTATTTTTGCGTTGTGTCTGTTGTTCCGCATGGAACATGTGTATTATGTGACCCTGCTTCCCAAATCCATCACCACGGCAATCGGCATGGGAGTCAGTGAGGAGGCAGGCGGGATTGTGACCATTACGGTCGTATGCATCATTGTCACAGGAATCTTGGGAAATATGATCGGGGAGACCGTGTTTAAGCTGATCCGGCTGGAAAGCCCTATTGCAAAGGGGCTTGCCTTAGGAACCTCTGCCCATGCGGTAGGTACGGCCAAGGCACTGGAGCTGGGGGAGATCGAGGGAGCCATGAGCAGCCTTTCTGTGGCAGTAGCGGGGCTTTTGACCGTACTGGTGGTGCCGCTGGTATCCGGGCTCATTTGAAATTTTTTAAATATTAATTTTTTATGGCAGTATGACTTGTGCTTGAAAGGCATCTGCTGTTATGCTAAAATGGAAAAAAATTAAGGAGGATCGTATGATTCAGCGTCTGATTGAGAAAATACAGAAAACAAAGGCTCCCATTTGTGTGGGCCTGGATCCTATGTTAGGTTTTATTCCGGAGGAGATTTTAAAAAAGTCCTTTCAGGAATTTGGCGAGACCATGGAAGGGGCTGCCGATGCGATATGGAATTTTAATAAACAAATTGTGGATCATACCTGGGATCTGATTCCCTGTGTAAAGCCTCAGATTGCCATGTATGAGCAGTTTGGCATTGAGGGGTTAAAGGTATATGAGAGGACGGTCCGCTATTGTCAGGATAAAGGGCTTTTGGTCATCGGAGATGCTAAGCGGGGGGATATTGGTTCTACCTCTGCGGCTTATGCCACGGCACATTTGGGAAAGGTGAAGATAGGAGAGAGTCTGTGCCGGGGATTTGACACGGACTTTCTGACGGTGAATCCTTATTTGGGTACCGACGGAATAAAGCCGTTTACAGATATATGCAAAGCAGAGGACAAGGGGCTGTTTGTGCTGGTCAAGACCTCCAATCCTTCCAGCGGAGAGTTCCAGGATCAAAAGATTAACGGTGTGCCGCTGTATGAGCTGGTGGCGGACAAGGTGGTGGAGTGGGGGCAGGACTCCATGGACAATGGCTACAGCAATGTAGGCGCCGTTGTGGGAGCGACCTATCCGGAGATGAGCGCAGTCCTCAGAAAAAAGATGCCCCACACGTATTTTCTGGTGCCGGGCTATGGAGCCCAGGGAGCTACAGCCCAGGATTTAAAGCCCTGTTTCCATGAGGACGGACTGGGAGCCATTGTCAATTCTTCCAGGGGCATTATTGCAGCATATAGGCAGGAAAAGTATGCCAGGTTCGGGGCAGAGCATTTTGCAGAGGCATCCCGCCAGGCGGTTCTGGATATGGCAGCAGATATTAACAGCGTGCTGTAGACCGTGGAAGGAGGCTTTATGGAAAAGACAGAGAGCTTCGGCAAGGGAAAGCGGACCTTAAAGGTGGCGGCCCAGGAGTGCCTGACAGAGGGGATCTACAGCATGTGGATAGAGGCAGAGGACATGGCAGAGGCGGCAGCTCCGGGGCAGTTCCTTTCTCTGTACACAAGGGATTCAGGCCATCTTCTCCCCCGTCCTGTCAGTATTTGTGAGATTGACCGGGATAAGGGGATGCTGCGGATCGTGTACCGTGTGGCCGGATTCGGAACAGAGGAGTTTTCCCGGTATCAGCCGGGGGAGCCGGTGATTGTCCTGGGACCCTTGGGAAACGGATTCCCTCTTGAGGACAAGGGAGGAAGGCGGGCCTTTCTGGTGGGAGGCGGTATCGGGATTCCTCCCATGCTTCAGCTTGCCAAGGAGCTGAAATGCCAGAAGCAGATGGTGCTGGGATATCGGGACAAGCTGTTTTTAAATGAGGAATTTGCCAGGTTTGGACCGGTGTTTGTGGCTACGGAGGACGGCAGTGCAGGAACCAGGGGAAATGTGCTGGATGCCATAAAGGAACAGGGGCTGGAGGCAGACGTAGTCTATGCCTGCGGGCCCAAGCCCATGCTGCGGGCAGTGAAGGACCTGGCCATGGAGCGGGGGATGGAGTGCTGGCTTTCCCTGGAGGAAAGGATGGCGTGCGGAGTGGGAGCCTGCCTGGGCTGTGTGTGCCGTTCCAAGGATACGGACAGCCATTCCCATGTAAAAAATAAGCGGGTCTGCAAGGACGGCCCGGTATTTGCGGCAGGGGAGGTGGAGCTGTAGATGAATACAAAGGTGAGTCTGGCAGGGGTGGAGCTTAAAAATCCGGTGATGACTGCTTCCGGCACCTTTGGAAGCGGTGCAGAGTACGGCGAATTTGTAGATTTAAACCGTCTTGGCGCAGTGGTGACAAAAGGCGTGGCCAATGTACCCTGGGAGGGCAATCCTACCCCCAGGGTTGCGGAGGTCCGTGGAGGAATGCTCAATGCCATCGGCCTGCAGAATCCGGGGATCGATGTGTTTATAAAGCGGGATATTCCGTTTTTGCGGCAGTATGATACCCGGATTATTGTGAATGTGTGCGGAAAAACCAGGGAGGACTATCTGGAGGTGGCAGAACGTCTGGGAGACCAGCCGGTGGATCTTTTGGAGATCAACATTTCCTGTCCCAATGTAAAAGAGGGCGGGATCGCTTTTGGTCAGGATCCCAAAGCAGTGGAGGCTATTACCCGTGCCGTGAAGGATCGTGCAAAACAGCCGGTGATTATGAAGCTCAGCCCCAATGTGACAGATATCGGAGAGACGGCCCGTGCAGCAGAGGCAGGAGGGGCAGATGTGATCTCTCTTATTAATACCCTGACAGGGATGAAGATTGACATTAACAGAAGAACCTTTGCTCTGGCCAATAAGACCGGGGGAATGTCCGGCCCTGCCATTAAGCCGATTGCAGTTCGGATGGTGTACCAGGCGGCCCAGGCAGTGAAGCTTCCCATTATCGGCATGGGAGGGATTGTTGATTGGGAAGATGCCCTGGAGTTTATTATGGCAGGAGCCACGGCAGTCTCTGTGGGAACGGCGAATTTTTTCAATCCCTATGCCACAGTGGAGATCGTGGAGGGAATCCAAGCATTTATGAAAGAGCAGGGAGTGCAGGATATTCAGGAGCTGATTGGGGCGGTTCGATAGGGAATTTGACGCACAGACAGGGAGGATAAGGATGGAAGATTACAAGAAGAAATTCATCGAGTTTATGATTGACAGCGAGGTGCTGCGGTTCGGGGATTTTGTCACCAAAAGCGGAAGAAAGACGCCGTTTTTTGTCAATACAGGATTTTATCGAACAGGAGCTCAGCTTCGCCGTCTGGGCGAGTATTATGCCAGGGCTATTATGGGAACCTTCGGAAAGGAGTTTGACGTGCTGTTCGGCCCGGCCTACAAGGGGATTCCTCTGTCCGTAGCCGCTGCTATGGCAATGAGTGAGCTGTATGACGGCAATATTAAGTACTGCTCCAACAGGAAAGAGGTCAAGGACCATGGCGATAAGGGGATTTTGCTGGGAAGTCCCTTAATGGATGGAGATCAGGTAGTGATTATTGAGGATGTGACGACAGCAGGGACCTCCATTGAGGAGACCATGCCGATTCTTAAAGCTCAGGCAGATGTGAATGTGCTGGGGCTGGTGGTTTCCGTGGACCGTATGGAGCGTGGACAGGGCGAGAAATCAGCCTTAAAGGAGATTGAGGAGAAGTACGGTTTTAAGACCACGGCTATTGTGACCATGAAAGAGGTGGTGGAGCATCTGTATAATCAGCCTTATCATGGAAAAATTATAATTGATGGGAATCTGAAAGCCGCTATTGACGCATATTATGAACAGTATGGAGCAGAGCAGTGACCCCGGATGGGGGCTGCGCAGAGCAAGGAAAAGGAAAGGAAGCTTATATGGAGAGAATTTATAAGACCATGCGGAATACAGGGGCCTGCAGCATTGCAGCGGGAATCGTGATCCTGGTGGCAGGCGTGGCAGTGGGAGTTGTGTCGATTATCAGCGGCAGCATTTTGCTGAAAAGACGGTCTGAGATTATTTTTTAGAACATCCTGTTCAGAAAAAGGAGGGCGGAAGGAATACTGCCTTCCTTTTTGTGTCTGGAAATGAAACGGCGGCAATGGGCAATCATGGCAGCCATGGGGCATGAAAGATTCGGGCAGGACATAATTTGGAATGATAGGAATGATTTTTAGATCTTATTATCTTTGAGTCAAATGATTGGCCGGTATAATCCGAGGATTGCAGGACGGCTTCCCATCATTTGACAGATAAGTATGCTCTTGAGTATAAAAGATCGTGAGGAGAAGTGATGATAAAAGACACGACCAGAAACCAGAAGTTGGGGTGGGTGCTGTTTATCGTTTACCTGGCAATGCTGGTTTACTTTATGTTTTTCGCCGAGTCCTTTGGAAGAGACCCGGCACAGCGCGAATATGCATATAATCTGGAACTGTTTAAGGAGATCAAACGGTTCTATCAATATAGACATCAGTTGGGAATCGAGGCATTTTTGCTGAATGTGGTAGGAAATATGGCTGCTTTTATGCCTTGCGGTTTTTTTCTGCCCATTGTCAGCAGACGGGGAAGAAAATGGTACAAGAATACAATGATCTGTTTTGGGCTGAGCCTCTGCATTGAGACTGTACAGCTTGTATTTAAGGTGGGAAGCTTTGACGTGGATGATCTGCTGTTGAATACAGTGGGAGGGGTGATCGGATATATCTCTTACCGTATCGTACAAAATGCCCGGATCAGGAGGAAACAGCATGGGAAAACAGAGGTTTAGAATTTCCTATATCAGGAAGCCTTTTGCAAAAAGGAGCCGGTATTGTCTGGGAACCGCTGCGGCAGCGCTTGTCATGTGCGGAGTCAGTCTCGGGCTAAGTGTGCGCCTGGAGGGGCAGGGAGAGCTGAATGTGGCGGCATGGGGGATGAGCAGCTTCTTATTTTCCCTGCTGGCTCTGGCCTATGGAGGGCTGTCATTCTTGGAAAAGGAGAAGAATTATGTATTGTCCAAGATCGGAATGTGGATGGCAGGGGGCCTGATTGTGGTTTGGGTGTGTGTGACCGTGGTGGGAATTATAGGTGTGTCAGGGTAAAATAAGGTCAGGGTGAGTCCCATGTTTTGTCGGCATATTCTCCATTTATTTGGGAAAAAGGCTCTTGACCAACGAAATAGTATAGGAAAAACAGAAAGGTATGGAATTTATGAAGATTCAGGAGTTGTGGGCGGATGAGAATACGCGGATAACAGAGCGGTATGACCTGGCGATGGAAAGAATCCGGCAGATTGCAGAGGAGGGGGCCGGGCAGGCTGCAGAGCCTTTTCGCGCTTATTTTTATAAAATGGCTCTGTTTGTGGGACAGATCGAGGATCTGGCAAGGCGGCAGCTTCGGGAGGAATTGGAGGATTGTTCCTTAGAGGAGCTTAAGCTGCTGAATCGATCCCTGTACCAGGATATTCTTCCGGAAAATTATGAAAAAAGCTATGCAAATCCGGCTTATGCGGCGGCAGAGCTGGGAAAGGAGCAGGGATCTTTGCTGGCAGCTTTTTATGCCCAGCTCCGCGGGTGTATTGTTTTCGCCTATGAGTGCCGTCTGACGGATATTACGATTCTCTGTGAAACCTTGATTGAAATCTATAACCGATTTGAAGGGGAAGTGCCGCCGGCAGAGGCAGTGCGGGATATTTTGTATTGGTTTTACAGTGATTATACGGATGTGGTGCTGCCCTATCGCATTCGGGAACAGCTAGATACCTGCCTGACCTTTGCAAAGGACATTATAATGGAAGAGGACTTGTCAGATCTGCGGTATCTGTACCGATATGGAGAATATATATCAGATACAGAACTTGAGGTGGCGTCATTTCTAAGCAAATTGTCTGAGGAGACAGTGGTGAGGATGGCATCCGCCTATACAGAAGGATATAAAAAGGGATTTCAGGTGATGGGGATTGACCTGTCACGGAAAAAGACCGTGGGAATCCGCTATGAGCTGGGCTTTGAGCGAATGATCCGGGTTGCTGTCAGGCAGTTTCGGGAAATGGGGCTGGAACCCGTGGTGTACCGGGCTGCCGTGTGGTCTGTGACCCGGACGCCCAACCGAAACGTAGGATATCACGGCACTTCCCCTAACCGTCAGTATGATTATGACCATCGGTATGATCAGGCTGTTTATCTGGACAAAGCTTTTAAGGAGAGAAAGCTGGCAGTGCTTCGGACTGCTTACGAGACATGGAAAAGGGCTGCGGCAGATTTTGCGGGTCCTGCGGTTGTGGAGACCTTTGGCCAGGAGCCTTTTGTTCCGGTGAATAAACCAGAGGCGCTTTCCCTCAGCAGAAAGCAGGAGGAATTATCCATTGCCTATTCCAATGAGTCCATGCCGATCGTGAACCAATACATTCCAAAGGATGAAACCAGCTTTACCATCATCGCATTTCCGATACCGGAGGTAGGGGAACGGTTTGAGGAAATCTTTGCAGAGACGATCCGGATCAATACCCTGGATTATGAGGTGTACAAAAAGATTCAGCAGAGGATGATCCAGGTGTTGGATGAGGCTCAGTATGTGAAAGTGACCGGGAGGCATGACATGCAGCGGAAGAATGATACAGAGCTGCAGATTGCCCTTCATCCTCTGAAAGATAAGAAAAAAGAAACCAATTTTGAAAATTGTGTGGCCGATGTGAATATTCCGGTGGGAGAGGTCTTTACTTCTCCCAGGCTTTCCGGCACAGAGGGACTTTTGCATGTGGGAAAGGTATATCTGGGAAATATCCAGTTTAAAAATTTGCGGCTGCGTTTTCAGAATGGGATGGTGACAGAATATTCTTGTGATAATTATGAAAACCAAGAGGAAGGAAAAAAGCTGATTCGTCAGGAAATTCTGAAAAATCACGATACACTGCCTATGGGGGAGTTTGCCATCGGAACCAATACGACGGCCTATGCTATGGCAGAGCGGTATGGAATCGGGGAAAAGCTGCCCATTCTGATTGCGGAGAAAATGGGTCCTCATTTTGCCGTGGGAGATACCTGCTATAGCTGGAGTGAGGATTCACCGGTGTATAATCCGGATGGGAGAGAGGTGATTGCCAGGGATAATGAGGTGTCCATTCTGCGGAAGGAGGACGTGTCCAAGGCATATTTTGGGTGCCATCTGGATATTACGATTCCCTATTCGGAGCTGGGAGATATTGTGGCAGTAAGGCCGGACGGCACAGAGGCATATGTGATTCGGGACGGAAGATTTGCGGCAGAGGGAACAGAAAGACTGAATGAGGCGCTGGAGGACATGGAACGCTGATTCGGTTAAGGCTTCGATTTTGGACAGCAGGCTGTATCAGAGAGAAAGAGCGAAAGCATTTCCATGCTTTCGCTCTTTGCAGTGGGAGATAGTCTATCTTTCATGGCGGGGATGTTCCCGCACCAGATTACAGGCTTTAATCAGCTCGGTCAGCATATAGATCTTATATTTGCTTTCATAGTAGCTCAGAAGCGGAGACAGAGAATCATTGCTGACTACTACGTACTTGGACGGAAGGCCGGTCAGGGCCAGCGCACAGACGTCAGACATGCATCGCCGGCATGTACATACATTGTATTGCTTCAAAAAGCTGTGGATGTCCTGACGCAGGATCAACTGCTCCATAACATTGACAAAACGGTACTGATCATCGGTCAGATTTTCACTGATCTGGCTCTTGGGAATGATCGAACGGGGGGTCGGCTTATCAGGCTGTGCCGGTGCGGCCTTGGTCTGAGCAGCCGGTGCGGTCTGAGCCTGGGGAGCGGGTGCGGCGGGAGCCGCCGGAGCCGGTTCCGCTGCCGGAGGGGTCGAAGGAGCCGCGGGGGCCTGAGCAGCAGCAAAGGCTGCGGCAATCTCGTCGGGACTCATGGTCTTGTTGGAGGGAGCCGGTTCTGCCGCCGGAGGGGCTGTAGGAGCGGCGGGGGCCTGAGCAGCAGCAAAGGCCGCGGCGATCTCATCCGGGCTCATGGTCTTGTTGGAGGACTCCGGAGCAGGCTCGGCAGCCGGAGGGGTCGAAGGAGCGGCGGGGGCCTGAGCAGCAGCAAAGGCCGCGGCGATCTCATCGGGACTCATGGTCTTGTTGGAGGGAGCCGGTTCTGCCGCCGGAGGGGCAGTAGGAGCCGCAGGGGCCTGAGCAGCAGCAAAGGCTGCGGCGATCTCATCCGGGCTCATGGTCTTGTTGGAGGGAGCCGGTTCTGCCGCCGGAGCCTGGCCAGTCTCTTTCTGAAGTTCTTCTGAAAGATTATTCAGGATTTCCTGGGAAAGACGGTCATTGCGGCTTCCTTCGTCTACGACAGTAACCTTGGATGGGATAACGGTTGTTGATTGGACATTGTTCTTCTTTTCTGCAGAGGCTGCCGGGTCCGCTAAAGCCGCTGAATCGCCGCCGGTCTCATTAGGCTCACTAGAGGCGCCGTTGGTCAGCAAATCCATTACATGTGAAGTTTTATTGGTTTTCTTAGGCATTGTGTAAATCCTCCTTATAAATGGATCTCCGGCGCGATCTCCTCAAGAAACGCCTGGTAGTCCTTTACCGCCGACGAGCGGGGGTTATATGAAAAAATGCTTTCTCCGTGAGCAGGCGCTTCTGCAACTGCCACGCCGGAACGGATCTTTGTGTCAAATACCCGCGAGTGGATCTGGCCGGCAAGCTGCTCTGCCATCTCTAACACATCCCGGGACAAAAGAGTGCGAGGGTTAAACCTGGTAAGAAGAATACCCAGGACATTTAATCCAGGGTTAAAGGTATCCCGCACGGTATCAATGGTTTCCTTTAGCTGGGCAAGGCCCACAAGGCTTAAAATATCGGAAGCCATAGGTATAATCAAAAAGTTGGAAACCGAATAAGCATTAACCGTCAAAAGGTTTAAGGCCGGGGGAGTGTCAATGATAATATAATCATACTGGTTTAACACCGGCCAGATAGCGTCCCTCAGGATATACTCCCGGCGGGTGGGAAGACTCTCCAGACCGCTGCTGCTCAGGGTAATATCCGATACCAGAAGATCGCCGTAATCACTTTTGAAAAGGGCCTTCTGCACGGGAACCGTGCCTTTCAGTACATCGAGAACCGTATATTGGTTATCCATACCGGCGCCGAGGCAAAAGCCTAAGTTGCCCTGGGGATCTAAATCAATACCCAGAACCCGTTTCCCTGCCAGGGAAATCCCTGAGGCAATGGCCGCGGATGTGGTGGTCTTGCCCACCCCGCCTTTCTGATTCGATACTGTAATAATGATAGACAAAACGGTACCTCCAATATTCAATATAGTAAAAATGATTTTTTTAGTTCAGATATTATTTTTATTATATAACATGTCGATAAATAAGTATAGATTAAAAATGATTTTTTTCAAGTTAATACGTTTCAGATGAAAGAGATTGGAAGAGAAAGGAGCACATAGAAATGGCGAGTATATCAAGCACAAACAGCGTAGGTAATACATCCCTGCGTGGATATGGCGGTATGGCATCCGGGATTGACCGTGATGCCATCATTGAGCAGATGACTTTGGGTACTACTACCAAGATCAACAACCAGGAGAAAGCGATTACCAAGCTGGAGTGGAAGCAGGAGGCATACAGAAGCATCAGCGATAAGATTCTGGGTATGAGTGATGATTATTTCAGCTATACCGCGATGAACAGCCTGAAGGATCCCAATACTTTTGCCAAGAATCTGATTAATATTCTGGGTAAGGAGGATTCCACCAGGTTTGTTACTGCGTCCGGAGCTTCGGATTTGGTAGACAATGTATCCATTCAGGCGGTGCGCCGGTTAGCGTCAGCCAGTGTGTCGATGTCCGCAACAAGACCAGGACAGACATTGAATATGAAGATGGAAGACCTGGGCGGAAGAACAGCGTCCTATTCGAACCTGATGGGGGCAGAGCTTCGTTTCGGCCAGTGGAATTCTGCCGACGGAGGAAAGTTTGAGGGCACCCAGACAATCAAATTTGTCAACAGCTATAAGGATGCCGACGGAAAGGTTCATCAGATTGATTATTTTCCGGAAGATGAGGCTGGTTATAAGAAGCTGGCAGAAGATTTGAACAATATGCTGAAGTATGAGTACTCCGGCACCAAATTGGGCAATGGAGACAGCATCAGCGACGCAATTGAGTTCAAGTACAATGAGACCAGCAAAAAAATGGAGATTGTCCAGAAGGGCAACATGGATGGATATACCATTCAGAGCAACTCTACTGCGCTGAAGGGTTTGGGATATACAGGAAAAACCAGCGGCGTTGAGTCAATTTCAGTAAGTGATTATAATAATAATTTAGGGCTTTTTGAGAATTCCGTAACTACAAGGATCAATACCATCGAGTACTTAAAGGATCAGAAGCTGACCTTTAACTATGACGGCAGTTCCAAGGATATTGCCCTGATCACAAAAGAAGAAGCAAGAGAACTGCTGAATCTGGCGATGGACGAGACAAAGCTGCAGCAGATTCTTGGTTATACAGATGCGGAGTATCAGGCCGCCAAGGATAAGATTATTGCTGACATCAGAGCAGAACAGAAAGCTGCAGCAGAGGCAGACGCCAACAAGAAGCTTGAGAATGACGCTCTTGAGGAGCTGACCAAGGGGGATTTTACAGACTGGCTGAGAGAAAAGGTTAAGGCTGAGGATCCTAGTCTGGCAGGAAAGCCTAACGACGATAAAGATTTAATTGCCGCGATGAACAAAAAGCTGAACGATGAAGGCGTGGCCAACTTGATGCGGGATATGCTGGCGGAAGAAGCAGAAAGCAAAGGCGGCGATTATGCGGCTTCTGCAGTTCAGGTGACGGTAGAGGAAGAATTAGACAAAGAGATCGAGAAAGAGCTGGAAGGAAAAGAATTTGCCAGTGAGGCTGATAAACAGGCAGAAAAAGAAAGAATCAAAGAGGTAAAGCTGAAACAGAGGTCAATGGAAGACCGGGTTAAGGATAAGCAGGCTGAGCTTGCCATGAATGACCGGGAAGACGCTGCCAAGAATAAGCTGGTTGACGACGGAAAAGGCGGCAAAATCACGGCTCTTGAGGCTGAAACCGAAAAAGCACTGCAGACCAGAGTGGATCAGAAGCTTCAGGAAGAATCCATGACTGCAAGGCTCACCAAGTTAGGAACCCAGGAACAGCAGGATCAGATATCAGAAGAACTGAATGCAGAGCGGCTTAAGATGATCAAAGACAATGTTCAGAAGCGTCTGAACAAAGCCTTTGGTACTGATATGGTTGAGGTCGGAATCGGAACAAGGACGGATGAGAACGGCAAACTTATTGAAGAGCTTACCTTTAAGACCAAAAAAGAGGATTCCAGCATATCTGTGAGCAGCTCGGACGGAAGTGTTCTGCATGTACTGGGAATTGAAAACGGAGAATCCAACAAGGTAAACGTAAACGGCAAATTAAACCAGTCCGGGCTGGGAATTGACATTACCAAGAGCGATTACAGTGACGGCCTTGTGATCAATGGGGTTAAAATCGGCGGAATTGATGCCAACACATCCATCAATACGATCTTGTCAAAGATTAATTCTTCAGATGCCGGTGTAAAGGCAACGTATGTGGCAGCTACCGGTCAGTTTATGTTAGTGTCAAAGGAGACCGGAACAGGCCGGGAGATCAACCTGGATTCAAAACTGGCTCAGGATCTGTTTGGCGGCGGCGATTATGTATCAGGTCAGGATGCGGTGATTGATGTTTCCTATGGCAACGGCAAGACCATTACCATGGAGCGTGCTTCCAATACCTTTAATTTGGAAGGCATGACTGTAACGGTATCCGGTGTGTTTGGAGGCGATTGGAGTGAGGGCAGAGAGCTGACAGACGCAGAGGCGGAAGAATATGAAAACGGGACAAAGGAGTTAAAGGACGGTCAGCGGATTGTTGAGCAGGACGGCAAAAAGCTGCTTCAGGATTGGAAGGCCGACACTTCGGCAGGCGTAACCTTTAGCGCCAAAGCGGATGTAGACAAAGTTACCGAAGCCGTAAAGAAGTTCTTTGAGGATTTCAATGCTCTTGTAACAGAGGTCAACACCCAGGTAACTACTCGCCCGGACAGCTCCTATGGTCCTTTGACTGATGAGCAGAAAGATGAGATGAATGAGACATCCATCGAGAACTGGGAGAAGAAGGCAAAGTCAGGTCTTCTGTTTAATGACTCCACAATGCGGGATCTGAGCATGGATATCCAATCCATTTATTCAAAACTGATGCGTCAGACCGGTCTTAGCTATGAAGATTTAAAGGAGATGGGTATTTCCTATTCAGATAATGAGAAGGATGGCGGTACGATTGTCTTTGATGAGTCCAAATTCCGCAGCGCCATGGAGAATAAGCCTGAGAAGGTTTCCTCCCTCTTTACCGGAGGCAGCGGCATGGGTAATGGACTTGTTAAGATGATGGAAGATACCTTTACCCCCTATGCTACCCGCTATGCTACCAGGAACGGCAACTCCTACGGACGATTGATTGAAGAAGCCGGATCCGAGAAGATCCCGACCTCCCTCATGAAGAATCAGATTTATAATGAGATTAAGTCTAAACAGGATTTGATTGAACAGCTTCGTGCAAAGCTGAAGACTGAACAGGATCGTTATATTTCCCAGTTTACGACGATGGAGACCATGATCAATCAGATGAATTCCCAGGCCAGCTATCTGTCCCAGATTACAGGCTAGGTGAAATAGAAAGGGATTGAATGAACGGATATAATCGTTACAAGGAAAAAAGTATCTATTCCATGTCAAGCTCAGAGCAGCTTTTGCTGCTCTTTGATGAAAGTATAAGCCGTCTTACCAGGGCAGAGTATTCTCTGGAGGATAAGAATTATTCGGACTTTGAAGATTGTATCACCAGGGCTTCCAAGATTATCCGGTATCTGATGGATATACTTGATATGAATCAGCCTATCAGCAGGGATTTGCGGCGTATATACAATTATCTTATTTATGATCTGAGTATTGTAAAGGCAGGACGGGAGAGGAGAAGGGATGAGATTAGCAGAATCCGGCATATTCTCTCGGAATTGCGGGAAGCGTTCAGTGAAGCCAGCAAACAGGTAAACGACATGCATGTGGTCAAGGAAGCGGAGATTCGGGGATAAGGAAGGATGGCGGGAGATGGAATTGGATGTGACAAAGGTCATGATTCTTCTCCAAAGAAGATATGGCTCTATTCGGGAGATTGACAGATTGACGAAGGAGTTAGAGGAGGCTTTTGCACGAGGAGATGAGGTTTCGGCAGCTATGCTTTTGGAGATGCGGGCAGAGGAAATGGCCAAGAATGATAACTATACAGAGGAAATCTGGCAGCTGGCAGGTTCTGATAAGGCAGCATTGCAAAAGCTTCGGAGACTTATGACATCAGATCCTGCAGAAGCTCAAGGACAGAATGCTGAGGAGAAGAAGGTGTACGAGATCCGCCAGAGAACACAGATACTTCTTGATAAGATACGTAAAACGGACCAGAGAATGAACCGGAGAGTGGCCAGGGAGAAATCCTATTATGGAGCAGAGCCGGGAGTAAGACGTCCGGCAGGCGTGTAAGCGGGGATTTCATTCCGGAAATGTGATGATATGGTACTTGGGCTGCCTTTGCAGCCTTAGTACCTTTCCGTGTTTATCAGAGGATTGTCCTCCAACAGTGGACTTTCGCAGCAGGTTGGTTTTGAAGCAGACAAAACCAGACAGCAAAACAGGAACCATTTTGTGATTTTCAAAAACAGCAGCAAGCGGCAAAGAGCAGGTAAGAAAGAGAAGGTGTAGGCTATGTCGTTGAGAGTATCAGGAAATAATTATTCCAATTATCAAAACATGTATCAGATGATGCAGACTTTGCAGGCATCCAGAACAGCCAAAAGCTCCAGAATCGGGCAGGCGGTCACTCCGGTCAGCAAAGTTCCCCGCGTGAAAACAAGCTTAGTCAATTATACGGATACCCTGAAATTCGTGCAGAATTACGGAAAGGGAATGTCGGATGTAAAGCTGAGTGCAGCAAAGCTCCAGTCAGGAAATGCTTCGAATGTGTTTTCCGGCGTGGACATGAAAAGCTCAGATGCATCTGTTGCACAGGTGGATAAGACCTTCCGCCCCAGACAGGGTACAGAGATCAGTCTTGAGGTTCAGTCTTTAGCTTCTGCCCAGCAGAATCGAAGCCAGGCAGTGGACGGCGCAGCAAAGGCCGAAGACGGTTCCTCCATGAATTTTCAGGTGACTTCAGCCGGAGGAAAGAGTGTACAGGTCAATGTAAGCGACACTGCAGCAGATGGAACCAAAAGAACCAATGAGCAGATGTATCAGGATGCAGCCCAGCAGATTAACAGCAGAAGGAACTTGGGGGTAAAGGCTTCTGTGACAAATGAGGACGGCAAAATTTCTCTGGTATTGAATTCGGAAAAGACCGGGGAGAGCAATGGATTTACGGTGCAGGGAGAGATGGGAGCAGCAGCAGGACTCCAGCAGGCAGCAGCAGAGGGACAGAATGCCAGATATACGGTAACACAGAATGGCCAGACGACCTCCCGCAGTTCAGAGAGCAATAAGATTTCCTTAGATTACGGCAGAATCGACGCTGCCTTGACGGGAACCGGATCTGCCCAGATCAAAGCAGGGGCAGACATGGACAAAATTGTCTCTGCAGTAAAGGATATGGCAAACAGCTATAATGAGGCTACAGATCTTCTGAAAGCAAATGCAGGCAGAGGAAGAGGAACCCAGGCTCAGTATGAGAATTTCAGTCGTCCCATTGCCAGTGACAGTACCTTGAAGGCTGCAGGAATCAGCTATGATAAGAGCGGAAGAATGCAGGTGGATGAGGAGGCACTGAGGAAAGCTCTGGATGAGAATTTTGAGGGAACCAAGGAGATTATCGGCGGTCAGTTTGGCCTTGCAGATAAGGTGGCTCAGAAGGCAGATTCTGCTATGTCTACCTCCTCTGGAAGATTAGTGGATCAGGATATTTCCACAAGAATGGACCGAAATCAGGAAAATACCTTTTCCTCATTCCGTTTTTTGTCTAACTTTGCAGGCTCCGGACCCTACAGCCTGGGCAACTACTACACAGTTGGACTGATGTTAAATACCCGGGGATGATAGATCCGGCTGCTTAAAGAGAGAGACTTTATGAACCAATTATTGTTTGAGGGACGTACCCTGGTGGGAATCGTTGCTTCCATTGTTCGCCAGGATGCTTTGCATGTGATGTTTAACCGGCTGGACTGGGAGAGAATGTTCCGGCTGGCAGATTACCATAGGGTTGCGAATATTGTTTATTTAGGTGTTCTGGGGAAAGGGGATGCCTTACCGGATCGATGGCGTGACCGCTTTTTTGGGCGATATCAGGAAACGTTGTTATTTGAGGAAAATTGCGAGGAGTCCCTCAAAGAGGTGCTGATGTGGCTGGATATGCGGGAGATTTCCTGTACTGTCCTTACCTCCACGTCAATCCGGGAATACTATGAGATTCCGGAAACGGCGGAAAACAGCCCTGTTCAGATTTTGCTGGATGAGGACAATTATTTTCTGGCTAAGGGATATCTGGTTGATCTTGGGTATGAGACTGACCAGACCTACAAAGGTTACGGAGAACGGATGAAACGGGTGTCTGGAATATCGGTGGTGCTGTATCATAAGCTGCCGTTCCGGACGTCCGGTTACGCAAAAAACATGCAGAGGCTGTTAGAGACGGCCTTTGTCCAGGAGCCATATTACAATATTCGAGTGCTTCCCGAGGAAAGTGAATTTATATTCCGGATGGCTAAGATCGTTTATGGCTACGCTACAGATGAGCTGCGCCTGCGGGAAATGCTGGACCTTTATCTGTTCCACAAGGTATGGCGAAAGGAACTGAATATGGAAACCATTCAGAAGAGGCTGATAGATTTTCAGATTGACGAAATATCAGAAAAGCTTTTGAGAATTGCCTATATGTGGTTCGGAGACAGAAAGGATAACATTTTCATAGAACAGCCGGAGGATATGTCAGTCTATGATGTAATTGAGGACAGGCTGCTGACAAGAGGAAGCATTAACCGGGAAGCAGATGTTCAGGTTTTAAAGCTGGAAAAGGCCATTCAAAAGGAGATTGATAAAGAAAAGCGGGAGGAGAGCTGGGAGCTTTTTACAGAGAAAATTTCCGATTTTCTGGGAGGCTTCAGAAAAAAGCTTCAGTGGGCATTTCCCGATTACCATTACATGAGTTCGATTTATCCTGCTGTAGAAAAGATCCCCATCTTGCTGCCAGTGTTTTGGGGTGTACGGGGGATTCGGCTTTTGTGGAGGATGATTTTGAAGTGAAGGCAGTGTGGAGAATCATCTTTTATCGAATATAATAAAATTGTGCTGAAAAGCCCTGCAGTCACGTCCTTGTGACTGCAGGGCTGCTTTGACGTTCAATGCGCCTGTGGTTTTGGTCGCCCTCCCTGGCTGGAACAATCAGTTTTCTTTTTCGGGAACGATCTGCTTCTTTTTAAAGATTGATTGGAACATCCTTACAGAATCCATATCAGGAGTCAAAGCAGTCTTGTTGGTCTTTTCTGCTTCTGAAAGTTCTTCCCTCAGTATGGATATCTGTTTTGGTGCGTCTATAGCCAAACGCACTCCATCTGATGCACATTCAATGATTGTGATGCGGATGTTGTCTCCGATTAGAATACTCTCGTTCTTTTTACGTCGAAGTATCAGCATGCTCTTTTTCACTCCCGTTTGTTGGCTCAGCTACAGTTGGAAAGGAACGCAGCTCATGACGGTATCCATAAGGAGAGTTTTCCAAAATAACTTGAATTCCACGGCGCGTCTGCGGGTTGATCACCAGAGGAGATTTTAAATTTACCGTATTCTCCAGATAATTACTCCGCACGACGCAGATTGAATAGTATGAAAGTTCTCCGCTGTCCTGAACCTCCAAACAAGCAAGCTCCTCGGGAGTCAGTTCGGGAGAGTAATCCGGACAAAGAAGAAAAGGATTGATCAATACAAATCCTACCTTGCATTCCTCTACCGACTGCAGCAAAAGCATCGAATCATCATCTTCATTCAGGTATAAGAGAAGATATTGCGTCAGCTTTGGAAAACCAAAGAGACCATCCGGGAATATTAAAAGATCGCTTTTTTCATATTCCACCATGCCATAATCTGTTTGTATTGTCATATCAATTTAACACTCCTATGTGAATAGATTGACATTCCTGCCCGGATCACCGTCACGGGGAGGAACATAGTTAAAGCCGCCAAGATATTCTACATGCACCTGGGGCCTTTGGGTGATAATGGTCATAACCAAGGGAGGAAGATAGGTAAGATCCCCCTTGGCAACCCGCATCTCAAAAGCGCCTCGCTGTGCCGTATAGGATGTGCTGGTTTCCACAGAAATATCCTGGCTTACAGCAGTAGAAGCAGATAAAGCAACAGCTGTCGACGTATAAGCCGACTCTCCATTTGCTGCAGGTACAGCAGGGGCTGGACTGGAAGCAGCCGGAGCAGAAGGCTGAGCGGCATGCTGGAGAGCAGTCTGAAGAAATGACTTATCTTGTACCTGCACCTGCGGCGTCGCATTACTACGGGAAAAAGCTCGGTTTATCCTGGTAATGTCTTCAACGGAAACGGAACCCTGTACATGGGGATTGCTGCGTCGGCTGGACATTTGACGTGCCAGGGCTTTTCTTCTCTCAATATCGACGGAATCAGATGTTACCAAGCGGGCATTCTGAGTAAAACGTACCATCTGTAAAGGTTCTGTAGTGATTTTGATAAGCGGTCCCATAAAAGAAGCCTCCTTTCTATATAATAATTTGTGATATCTTAATAACTAATGCACTGTATTATTCAGCGTTATCTGCTGAATGATACAGCACACCAGGATAAAACTATACCTCCTTACCTGTTATCTTACAAAGTCAAAGAGGGAGGTAGTCATCAGCTTAGAACCAACCTGGAGGGCTGCATTGTAGGCATACTGATTGTTGAACATTTCCATAATCGCAGCATAGGGGTCGGCTCCTAAAGTGTCTTTGTACTGTTCATTCAGAGAATCTTCAATGCTGTCAAGGCGGGTGGCAGTCTCATCCAACACCTTGGATTTGTTGCCCAAGTCAGAATAAGTGGTACTTAAAGTACGCTCGGCAGTGGTCATGCTGTCAATTGTGGAAGCAAGCATGTCATCAAGCTTTTCCTTATCCCCGGTTTCCTGGTAATCTTCGATAGCAAAGATAGCCTTGCCAATGAGGGCAATGGCACTGTTATCCATACCGTATTCACCATTGCTGCCTTCCATAATATTATTAAAGGCAGTCGTGTTGTTGGCGCCATTAGGGCCGGCCATGGCTCTCACAGCATCAGAATTATAACCAGTTAAAACGTTGAGTCCGCCTGTGTAGGTGTCAAGGAGCGTGTCGCGATCATTGATGGAACCATAGCCGATATCAATTCTGCCTTGCTCCGACATGGCTTTGACTAATTTGGCTTCATGATCTGCCTGTGTACCGGTAGCCGGCGGCTGAAGTTCAAATTTATATTCACCCGTAGTTTGATCTTTGGATAATTTAAATTCAAAATTCGTCACATTAGTCTCTCCCGGGAAAGTATGACTATAGGTAAGGGTCATCTCTCTGTTCTCAAGGTCAATATCTAATGCAAACGGGGTAGTTGTCACATCATTTCCGCCGTATACATAAAAGTCCTGATATTGTGTATTTAAATCATTGGCAATGGTACGTACCTTTTGCATCAGATCTTCTTTGATGGTCTGGATATCAGCTTCTCCGGTAGTGGTGGCAGTTCTGCCATACTGCACCTGGGTCTTTGCTTTGCTGAGGGTGAGCTGGATATCACGTACTCCTAATTCCTGCTGGTAAAGACGATTTTTAACATCTGTAAGGAGTGTATTTTTTGTCAGGGTGTCCTGATACTGGCTGTCGATTTTCTGGCCGATATAGTAAGAGAGAGGACTGTCCGCAGCTTTTTCGTAGGCAGCTCCCGTGGTGATCTTGTTCATGCTTTTATTAAGCTTCAGATGTACATCATTTACAGAAGACGTAAAATTTCTATAAGTAGATCCAGTTGTTACACGCATATATTGCACCTCCGTGTCAAAATAATAAAGATTTAACGGCCAACCAAGCCGGTGTTGTTGATTAATATGTTCAATGCCTCGTCTAGTGTAGTCATAAGACGGGAAGAAGCGCTATAAGCGGACATGTATACCATCATGTTGGCGGCTTCTTCATCTAAGCTGACTCCGGATACAGCATCCCGGGAGTTTTGAATTCCATTAAGAACCGTTACATTGGTCTTAAAGGACTGCTGGTTCGAGAAGGTGTCATTAGCCATAATGGTTGCAGTGTGGTTCATAAAGTCGGAGAAAGAGTTGTTTTTTAAATCTAAAGTTTCTGCTGTACCACTGCCTATATTTCCGGAGTTTTCAAATATGATTGGATTACCGTCAGAATCCTTAAAGGATATATTGGCATTTAGCGGGAACGAGTTCTGCATGGCCTGTATGAGGTTCAGCACTGTATTATTAGAACTGTCACCTGCATTTCCTAAATGAACAACGCCGCTGCTCCAATTAGAATTAATCCCGATATTGGCGGCAGTGATATCATCCCAGTTAGGAGGATTGCCGGTTTTATCGGACAATAAGAACTGCGTTTCATCCCAGTTACCGCCTGCATCTTTGCTGCTTCCTTTAATATTAATGTTATTTACTACTGTAGCAAATGTTTTCGCAAGATTATCCAACTGGTTTCTATAGAACTCATATCCTCTTACGTCTGATATTCCGGTTGTTTCGCCGTCTTTCCACAGCATATCAAGGCTGGCCTGAACGGAACCGGAAGAAGGCGGGAATTGGTTTGTTATCGTGCCGTTGTTATTTTCGAAAACAAGTACATTGTTATTGATCGGTTCACCCTTATAATTTTGTGAGACACCTGTAAAGGTAAGAGCAATATCAGTCGGAGCGTTAACACTTCCGTCAGTAATATCTACCTGACCGATATTATCAGTTCCGGAGCCTACAGTGCCTTCTACAAGCAAAAGACGCTGGGTATCGCCGTTGGCGTCCTGATATACCATCTCTACCCGCAGATCGTCAGGCCATTCTTTCTTTGCATAAGGAGTGCCGTTGTCATCAACATAATAGAGCTCACCTAAAGCGGGATTTCCATTAGCATCGAATCCGTCATGGGCCATATCCTTATAATAGCTGACCTCAATAGGAATATAGCTGGCCAATTCATCCAAAAGCAGGTTGCGCTGATCCATCAGCTCCAGACTCTGCTGTCCAAAGATCTGATTATCTTTAATCTGACGATTCAGAGAGCTGATCTGCTTTAAAATATCATTAATCTCCTGTACCGCACCGTTCTCATTGGTTCCGGTGCCGTCTAAGCGGCTGAACTCATCTTTCTCGGCTTTGTTAATCTGACGGTCCGCATCATTGAGCATATTGGTCAAAGCCTGCATACGGGAACGAAGCTCAGATTCAAACACAGGGTCATTAATCTTGCCTAAATCCTGTATGTTGGTCAAGGTGGACTGAATGTTGTCAAAAGCTTTGCGGATTCCTTCAATCTGAGACTCATCTAAGAAATTGGCCAGACGGTTTAAAGCTGTGTCAATTCCTTCCGTATAGCCGGACTTCTGTATCTGATCCCGGTATTGACCGTCTAAGTACGGATCCCGAAGCTGTACGACCTTCTCCATGCGCACACCAAAACCCACTACTGTTTCTGTTCCGTTGGAGTAGTGGGAGACAGTGTGTGTGTAATTGATACTGGATGTCTTTAATGCCTGTCTGGTATAGCCAGGGGTGTTCATATTGGCAAGGTTCTGGCCGACAATATCCAACCGTTTCTGATTCTCCTGTAAGGAAGAATAGGCGGTTGAAAATCCGGCGAAAGTTGCTCGTAACATATTCTCATCCTCCGAATCTTTTCTATAAAATATAATCCTTATCACGGAAGTGATAAGCTTTCCGGGAGCAGATGAATGTTCCCGGCAGCGTGATATCCCTATAAAAAACACGGCGCCGCTTCGGGCGTCAGACGTATTTATTCTGGAATTTGGTGCGGACAGGGGCGCTGGTATTTAGGTTCCCTGTGTTGTCGTAGGAGCGGCCCTGCTGCCTGGCCATGATAACGTTCATCTCATGGAGACGGGCATTGATGATCTTTTCAGACGACTTTCTGGCATGCTCTAACCGCTTCAGATTCTGTTCAAGATCTGAAAACAGGGGGCGAAGCAGGTGATCCTGCTCCGGCGCGGCCTTTTCTAAAATCTGGCGGAAGGTAAGGGATTTCCATCCCAATGCATCCGCCAGAGTCAGCCTGCGCTGCTCCAATCCCCGAAGCTTGAGAATCTGTGCCTGCTCGTCTTGAATATAGCCGTCCAGAAGCTCATGACGTCTCTGGGAAGCTGCCGCTGCCTTGGCCTCCTCAACCTGAGCAATACGGGCAGCCGTATCGCTTAGATCGCGGATAACAGCGGCAAATTCTTCCAATGATTCTTGTGTAATCTGATTCATAAAGGTCTTAAAAGCCCCCTTCCGTCAAGTGTGGTGTCAGCTAAGTCCCAGCATCCTTCCGGCAATCTGCTGGGCATCCGGCTGATAACTGCCGTCAGCCACCTTGCGTCCAAGCTCCTGAAGCCGGTCGGGACTGATGCTGTTGCCTGTAAGCTGGGACGCGGTTTTCCTTGCCAGCATTCGGGCAAAGGTCTCGTCGTCATCCTGAACAGTCCGGGAACGCTGAATATTTACCGTATCATAATCGCCCTTTACCGTAGCTGCAGGCTGAGACGCACGCTTGCGGGGTGCGGAAACCGGAGTACGATAAGTGGTGTTGTTCACAGGCCGAAAAAGTACATTCATCAATAGCTACCTCCCTTCTAAATGAGTGCAGGTAATTCATCTTTTATATGTTTAATTATCGGCATTTTTTATGAAGAAATAACCATAGATTTGGAAGTTTTTAAAATTAATCGTGTTTTAATAATTTTGCTATCTTGTATAAATGAGAAAAAGGGAATATAATAGATGGATGGAAAAGAGTGTGTATAATAAAAGGTAATATTTTTCGGAAAAGCGCCGATATATAAGTGTTATATTACTGTGAAAGTCCCGCCGCCGATTAGGCGGCATAAAATCAGGGATGCCAAATGCGCCCGCCAAACTTTTATAGTTGGTGGTGCGTCCGCCGCCGGGCGCATGGAGGTTTACTGTGAAAGTTTCAAATCCTTGCTGCAGGTTGGCTGCGCAGACCGGATGCCGCTGATCAAGCGGCATACATTCGGGGCTTTCAAGTGCGCCGGAATCCTTTCATTCATGGTGGTGCGCTGCATGGGCGCGTGCAGGCTTACTGTAAGAAATAAATAGCTGGAGGGCATATGTCGAACATTTTACAGGTGACTACGCCAAATCTGAACACAGATAACAGAAATATACTGAATCCTCAGGACCCCAGACAGGGAAGCCCGGCCATACACAATCCGGTGGACCCTACCCGTGTGGTCCGCGCCGACGGCCGTGACGGAGACCAGAACGGGAATAATACCCAGGATGCTCTGTTCAGTGCCGTTAATTATGACAGCAATTACGGCGCCTTTATTAAAGGGCTGGGAGAGAACAGTAATTTAGCAGGGGTGATGGAGCGCCTGCTGTTTGGCGATATGGCCGGGCTTCTGGGGACAGAGCAGGCAGAGGTAAGTGCGCTGGTAGAGAGGTTTTTGATGACCATGCGCATGGATTCTCCGGATGACCTGCTGGAATATCTCCAGGGACAGGGAGAGCTGCAGGCCAGGTTTTCCGGCGATTTTTTCAATAAGCTTCGCTCTGTGATGTCTCAGAGTCCTTCCGAAAGGCTGAAAGAGATTCTGATGGGATTTGTGAAAGGGTACAATGATTTTTCTTCGGGAGCTCATCTGCTGCAGCAGATGCATTCCCTGACCGATGATATTGAGCAGCTTTTGCTTCGAGCCTATCGGGAGGAGTTTCGCGGACTGGCGGACTCCATGAACTGGGATGCTTCCAACGGTGATACAGAGGACAATGCCGGTGTTCTGAACCAGAAGCTGATCCCGTTTCTCTCCTCTTATATATCTCGTACCCATGATTATGGGGCAGTCCGAGAAGCATCCATGCTTTTGATCTATCAGGCGGTTCGTTACCAGAACGGGGATAAGGGACGTCTGTTTAAGCTGTTTGACACGCTTTTAGGCAATTCGGATTTTCAGAGGCTCTTTAAGGGAGATCCTCAGGAGGACATGGAGAAGCTTTTGATGGCAGGATCCAGAGAGGCCCAGCCGTCTTTGGCGGAATTTGCCGATAATCTGGCCACTTTGCTTTTAAAAGGAGCCAATGGCCATGGGGGCCTGGAAAATGTACAGCAGTTTTACAATATTATGAATGGAATGCTGATTAATGAGAGCGTATATATGCCTCTGCTTCATTTTATCCTTCCTTTTCAATATGAAGAGCAGAATGTGATGTCAGAGATGTGGGTGGATCCGGATGCAAAGCGTGACAGTGAAGATGAGGGCAGAAAGATCAAGCTTTTTTTGAAATTTGATATTCAGTCTGTGGGAAAGTTTGAGCTGCTTTTGATGCTTCAGGACCGGCAGGCAAGGGTACAGCTTCTTGTTCCGCCTCAATTGGCCAAGCAGGACAAAAAGATTCAGACAGAGGTGGCGGAGATCCTGAAAAATAACGGAATCCGTTTCAGTCAGTTGATGGTGCGGGAAAGGGTCCGTGACAGAAGGGTGGATGAGATTTTCCCGGAAATTCGGGAGAAGGAGAGAACAATCAATGTCAGAATTTGATGATTTGATGAGGCAGAAGGCAGTTGCCCTGAAATATAACCCGGATAAGAACGGAGCTCCGGTGATTGTGGCTTCCGGCATGGGTTATTTGGCAGAGAAGATTACAGAGACAGCCATGGAGGCAGGAGTGCCAGTGTATGAGGACAATTCTTTGGCGACGCTTCTGACCCAGCTTCAGCTGGGGTCAGAGATTCCAAAGGAGCTTTATCAGGCCATTGTGGATATTTATATTTATTTTCTGGGCTATGTGCCGGGGAAGGAGGAGGCTTTGCCGGAAGGTGAGGAGGATCTTTCCGACACAAAGACGGCAGACAGCCCAAAGGAACAGCAGGCAGAATAGTCAGGAGGTTTTTTATGATTCAGGGAACAAAAAGAGGCGCGGCCGGATTGCTGGCGGCAGTGCTGGTTTTGGCAGTGAGCATGGAAGCATGGGCAGCCACAAAGCCGATTAACAGTGTAAGCGTCAGTGTGTCGTCTAAGATACAGGTAGGAAAGAGCCTGCCGGAGATTCGGATCGGAACCGGCAGCGCCGAGGACGGCAGCGTTGTGGTAAGGGACAGCGGCAGCTACTATACGGTGACAGCGGCAGAGTGGGCGGATACAAGTACAAAGGAGATCCTGCCCGGCGACGAGCCCAGGATGATCGTGACATTGGAGCCGGAGGATGTGACGGACCATTATTTTCTGGCCAGCTATAAGGCGTCTAATGTAAAGGTAAGCGGGGGAAGCTTTGTCTCTGCAAGAAGGGACGGAGATTCTCTCTTGGTGACGCTGAAGGTTAAGCCGGCAAAGGGGGATTATGATCCGCCTAAGGATGCCTATTGGAATGAAAAGAATCTGGGAGAGGCCCGGTGGGAGGAGCCTGACAGTGATTCCGGTTATTATGAGCTGCAGCTTCTGCGGGATAATAAAAACGTGTATAAGGTTGCAAAAACTTCAGCCAAAAGCTATAATTTTTATCCCTATATGACCGAGGAAGGGGATTATACCTTTAAGGTGCGCACGATTCCGGGCACGGATACCCAGGAAAAATATGGGAAAAAGAGTGATTGGGTGGAGTCCGGGGAGTTAGAGATCGGTGATCGGGATGTGTCAGACGGAAAGGGACAGAAAACGGACGGTTCGTCTACCGTAAAAAAAGGCACCACGGAAACCGTAGGATGGTTTAAGGAGAATGAGGATTGGGGATATCGTTATCCCGACGGCTCGGTCTGCCAAAATGGCTGGTCAGAGATTGACGGACTTTGGTATTATTTTAATGAGGACGGAGTCATGGTCAAGGGCTGGAAACAGGATGGGGCAGAGCGCTATTATCTGTATGACAACGGGCAGATGGCAGTGGGCTGGTCAAGGATCGGCGGAGTGTGGCATTATTTCCGGCCGGAGCCAGAGGACGGTCATCCTAAAGGCTCCGTAGTGTCTCCCGGATGGCGGGTAATCGGTGCATATTATTACTATTTTAACCAGGACGGAAGCATTTATACAGGCTGGCTCAATGAGAGGGGAAAGACCTATTATCTGAATACTGTGGACAACAGCCTTCAGGGAGCTATGTTTACTGGCTGGATCCGCAGAGATGAGAAGGCTTATTTTGCAGACAGCAACGGGGAGCTTTTGGAAGGATGGAATGAGATCGACGGGGCTTGGTATTATTTTTATCCGGAGTCAAAAGAGATGGCCAGGGATACGAGGGTAGATGGATTTTATATTGATTCTGACGGAATCTGGAGATAGAGGACAGGAAACTGGATCCAAAAGACGATCAGAACAGAAAGAGAGGCAGAATGCAGAAAAAAACATGGGCAGGATGGAAGAAGCTGGCAGTGAAGGCGGGCGGATGCCTGGCAGCCGTTTCCGTGTTGGCTGCAGGATGGGGCGGGTTAAGCTATGGGGCGACGGAATCCAGTGTGATCGAGACGCTGACCATTACCTTCGAGGCAGAATTTGGAGAGCCGGAGGAGGTGCCGATGCCGGAGGTTAAGGTTCAGATGGAAGGCTCGGACTCCGGCCGCTGCGATGTGGAATATCGGACACAGTATGACAACTGGAAGCCTGGCAAAAAGGTGCGGGCTGAGGTGGCAGTGTACGCAGAAGACGGGAAGGTGTTTCCCACAACGTTAAACCGCAACAAGTGCAAGGTGACTGGCGCTGATTTTGTGTCGGCAAAGGCTTTGGATGATACGACCCTTCAGGTGAAGGTGGATTATCGGCCGATCACAGTACTGGGAGATACCACCCAGGCCGGATGGACCGCTTCCAGAAAGAGAGCCACCTGGAAGGCAGTGGATTATGCCCCGGGTTATTCGCTGGTGCTTTACGGCGACGACAAGGTGGTAAAGCGGCTGACTGTGCAGGGAGCTACATCCGTGGACCTGACAGAGTTTATGGATGATGTGGATAAGACTTATTATTATGAGGTAAAGGCGGTTCCCATAACCTCTGATCAGAAAAAGTATTTAAAGGAGGGGGAGTTTGTTACCTCCACGGATCAGGAGTTTGACTGGGAGGATTGGGACAGAACCAGCAGCTCCGGCAGCGGAAGCTCCAGTACAGGAGGTCCTGGAAGCAGCGGCGGAGCAGGGGCAGGGGACGGCGGTTCCATTAAGGGGGATAATTACATAATGCCGGACGGCCGAAAGGAGACCAATACCTGGAAGAAAATATCAGGCAACTGGTATTATTTTGATCAGAATGGCAATATGGCCAGAGGCTGGCAGAGTGTAGGCAGCTTTTGGTATTTTATGAATAGTGACGGAATTATGCAGTCAGGCTGGGTGAATCCATCCGGAGATTCCTGGTTCTACTTAAATCCAAACGGGGATATGAGTACCGGTTGGATCCAGCCTCATCCTGGACAGTGGTATTATTTGAATCAATGGGGCTATATGGAGAGAGACTGGGTCCTGATAGGGGATAAGTGGTATTATATGGATGCCAGCGGCAGGATGCAGACCGGATGGGTGCAGGTGAGGGATAAGTGGTATTATCTGTATAGTGACGGGAGTATGGCAGCTAATACGCAGATTAGCGGCAGAACCCTTGGGGCTGACGGAGCGGAGATAAGATAATGGCTTTGAAGGCATTCAGGCCATGAAAAGATGAGAGCAGTTATGCAAAATATTTGAAGACCGTCCGGAGATCTCCGGACGGCCGCAGATGAGAACAAGAAAGAAAGAGGAACAGAGATTATGGGATTGGCAACTTCAGCCATAAGCCAGGAGATGCTTGGCATACAGAACGGATTCACTGCCAGGGCGGCAGGAACAGGAGGAAGTGATTTTCAGTCCGTGTATAAGAATGTGGCCCAGGGCAAGGCGGAAAGCATGGATTCGATTTTTGAGGAGGCGTCTTCCCGGTACGGTGTGCCGGTCAGCTTAATCAAGGCGGTGGCAAAGGCAGAGTCCAACTTTGATACCAATGCGGTTTCCAAGGCAGGGGCTATGGGAGTGATGCAGCTTATGCCTGCCACAGCCAAATCGATGGGAGTTACGAACCCTTTTGATGCAAGGCAGAATATAATGGGAGGGACCAAGTGCCTTAAGGAGCATCTGGAGCGGTTTGACGGTGATGTAAGTCTGGCGCTTGCGGCTTACAATGCAGGGCCTAACAGTGTTAAAAAGTATGGCGGAATACCGCCTTATCAGGAGACCCAGAATTATGTGAAGAAAGTTTTTTCTTATATGAACGGTTCTCCTATCTACACGGGTAAGACTGTAAACACAGGAGGTTCAGGGACACTTTCCGGTCTCTACGGAAGCAGCTTCTATGGGATGGGATCGAATCAGCTTTTGAGCCTTTACGGTTCCTCGTCAGGCAGCTTGGGAAGTCTTTCCGGGCTTTCTTCCGATTCTTCTGACGGACTTTTGGGCAGCTCCTACAGCCAGCTTGCCGGGCTTTATGGAACCTCCTATAATCAGCTTGCCGGGCTATATGGACTTTCAGGCATGGGAAGTATGGATATGATGGGGCTTTTGAGCAGTGTGTCTGAGGGGGACGGGGATACCGTTACCTTAGATAAGAGCAGTTACGCCAGTTTAATTCAGCTTTTACGTCTTCAGATGATGATGAACGCCAGCAGAGAGGTAGGCACAATATCACTATAATTAGGAAGGATGAGTGTACACCATGAAATTGCGGGATTGCAATAGCTGTTTAGTATATGGGACAGATAACCGTCCCTTGGCCAATGCAAGGGTAGAGATGAAAAAGGAGGGAGGTATCATGCTCTTTTTTCAGACCCAGAAGCTGCGGAGTGTCCGGGTCAAGACGGTTGTGGATTTTTATGACCAGGTACAGGGGGTTGTCCGGAGCCGGTGTGAGCTGGTAATTCAGCATAATATTTATGAAACCAAACGGAAGGAGCCTTGGATGGCTACCTGTGATCTGCTTGAGGTATATGACATTTACCAAAGACAGAAAGACCTGCGGGTGGAGGTGCAGATTCGTGCAGAGTTCCGGACAGAGGCGACAAGCTGGTTTTTTTCCGGTATAATCCAGAATATCAGCGCAGGGGGTGTATTTATTATCACCAAACAGGCATTGAAGAAGAACGACCGTTTCTTATTTAACTATACCTTTGGATCGGAGCTGGTTGAGCTGCGGGCAAAGGTGCTGCGGGTAACAGGCCTGGTACAGGGAGGCGGCTATGGTTATGGATGTCAGTTTGTGGGGCTATCTAAGGAGGCAGAGGCAGCCGTGAGAAAGTTTGTCTATACAAAGCAGATGGAGAAGCAGAAACAATAAGGAAGAGAAATAAAGTGAAGATAAATCTTGTAATGATCGTCAAAAACGAGGAGCGTTCTCTAAGAAAGTGTCTGCAGGCGGCTGCTGGATTGGTGGATCAGATGATTGTAGTGGATACCGGGTCGTCTGACAGGACAAAAAGTATCGCAGAAGATATGGGGGCAAGGATTTTTGATTTTGACTGGGTGGATGATTTTTCTGCTGCCCGGAACTTTGCCCTGGAGCAGTCAGACGGGGATTGGAATCTGGTGCTGGACGGGGATGAGTATCTGAAATCGGCGGACAGAAAAAAACTGGAGCAGATTATTCTTGCCCGTCAGGGAATGTGGCTGGGGTGCATCACAAGATATGATGCCTTTCGGGATGAGGAGGGCATCAGCGTCAGCACTGCAGTGCTGCCTCGGCTGCTTCCGAGGGGGGTTCGTTATGAGGGCAGGATTCATGAACAGCCGGCGGGAGATTATCCTTCTTACGGGATTGGCCTGGAGGCAGATCATGACGGTTATCTGTATGAGGATAAAGGGGAGAGGAATCTTCCCTTTTTAGAACGGGCGGTAAGGGAGCATCCACAGGATGGATATTATATGTTTCAGCTTGCATATACACTTCGAAATTTAAAAAGGCAGGAGGAGAGCCTGCCTTATTTTCGCCAGTTTTACAGGCTGTCAGGAAGAAAGGACGGCTATTGGTCCGGGGGTGTGGTCTTGTATCTGTATACCCTGTTAGATCTGGCTTCTCCGGAATATCTGGATGAGGCGGCCCGGATTATTGCGAAGGAGGAGACTGTTCTGGGCGAATGGCCGGATTTCTGCTTTGTATGTGGACTTTTTTATATGAAGCGGGTTCTGTCGAATGTGAAGCGCTATCTTTCTCTGCTTCCTAATATTGAAAAATCCTATTTAAAATGTCTCAGTCTGGGGGAACAGCCTATGGCCGGGGGCGTGGTAGGAACCGGCTCTTTTCGAGCCGCGTATAATCTGGGAGCCTGGTATGAGGTATCAGGACAAATGGAGCAGGCAGAGAGTTATTACCGGATGGCTGCCAAGGAGGGGTATGGACCGGCAGTGAAGCGGTTGGAGCAGGTATGGGGCCAATAGGGATAAATGTGAGAAAAAGGTGAAAACTGAAAAAAATAAAGTGCTGTACTTATGAAAGCCAGCTATTCTGCCGATATTATAATCAGCAGGTAAGAATCAGAGAAAAGAACGGCTGTAATAAGGAAGGCAATTTGGTCGATTGCCGATCGCTTTATTTCACCACAGCCGTCATATAGAACCATATTGATGGAAGGTGGTTGGCGCATATGATTATACAGACAAATATGGGAGGATTTAACGCTTCCAGAAATAAGGGCATCACGGAAGGAAAGATGAGAAAGTCCTTAGAAAAGCTTTCGTCCGGCTACAGAATCAATCGTGCCGGTGACGACGCCGCCGGTCTTGCGATTTCGGAGTGGATGAGGAATCAGATTACGGCTTTGGACCAGGCGATGCGGAACGTGAATGACGGGATCAGCATGACCTCCACAGGAGATGGAGCTTTGATGGAGGTACATTCCATGCTGGAGAGACTAAAGACGCTGGCAATTCAATCGGCAAATGGGACATATACCACATTAGCCAGGGAGAATATTGACGCAGAGCGGATTCAGCTTATGGATGAGATTGACCGGATCGGGCAGACCTCGGATTTTGACGAGATTCCGTTGTTCGATTCCTCTCAGGAGCCGCCGGACGGAAAAAGTCTTTTTGAGCCGCCGGAGCGGAAGGATGAGATTACACTTCAGATCGGAGCGTCCTCAGCAGAAACCTTGGATGTGCCGCGTTATTATATGAGTGCCAAGGCTTTGAATCTTCATGAGATTACTTTGACTACGCTTCCTATGGCCAATGAAGCAGTGACGAAGATTGACGAAGCCATTGAGGCAGTGGCAGATATTCGGGCTGATTTCGGCGCGGCTTATAATCATCTGGAGCATACACACAATAACCTGAGTGTTACTTCAGAGAATATGACGGCTGCCGAAAGCCAGATTCGAGACACGAATATGGCCGAAATATTTACAGAATACACAAAGGATAATATTGTTTATCAGTCTTCTAGCTCTATGGTAGCGCAGGCAAATACGATTCCGGAGCTGGTTTTGCGGCTGCTTCAGTAAAGGATGTAGATGACGTTCATAGGCGGACAGGATTGGACTGTTTGGGTGATTATGCATATAAAAAATGCGGGTGCTTTGTGGGCATCCGCATTTTTTATGGACTGCGTTTTATGAAGCCTGCTGTGGGGAAACTGCTTTTTTTATTTCCAGATGATTAAAAATCTGAGACAGATACCGATGGAGCTGCTCTGAGGATTGAAAAGACACATCAGACAGGGCAGCATAAAGCAGTTTGTCCTTGGGTTCCTTTTTCATGACTGGTTCCCAGATCGGGGCAAACTGAGGAAGAAAAAGCCCGCTTTTTTTGGTGTAGCAGGTTTTGGACGTGGCTTTTGTGCGTGCGGTTTTGTCAACATATTCTCCAATACTTTTATGGATGGCGGTGTCCTCGTAGATCAAGTAATAATAGTCCTTGTAGTTGGGGTAAAAATGCTTTAAGGTTCCTTCCAATAGTTCAATGGACAGGCAAAGCCGGTTTTCCTCAACGGAACAGCAGATGGGAGGAACATGGGCCTGGACAGGAACAGGGACCAAGCAGCGGCCTTCACAGGTCAGCTCCAGCACGGCAATGGATTTTTGGCCGGGGATATGCTTTTGACAGAGGTTTTGGGTGGTCAGGGCAAAGGCACTGTCAAAAAAGTCCGGGTAGCTGAGGATGGGCAGGAGGCTGGGCATTCCCTTTAAGTCGTCTTCGTTGTGAAGAAGCAAAAGCTCCAGGAGGGAGGAGTCGTGGGAGGTCAGATAATCTTTATAAACCTGAATCAGTTCTCCGCCAGAGTAAGCATCTGTCCGTGAAATATTCAGGAAGTGTTCAATGGCTTTTTGCTTTAAGCTTTTTAGGCCAAGGAGTTTTCCATAGGGCTTGATCCGCCGGTAAATGTCAAGGCTGTCTATGGCGGTAAAGTCATAAGGAAGATGATAATGAGCGCAGCGTTTCAGAAGATAGGGTATGTCAAAGGTATCTCCGTTAAAGTGGATAAGGGTAGAAAAGGAGCGGAGAAAGGTGAAAAAGGCGTGAAGAAGGTCTTTTTCGGATGCGGCAGTGTCAGCAAACCATTGAATCAGATTCCAGGTGCTGTCTTTCTGATAAAGGCAGCCGATCAGATAAAGACCGGAATATTTTCCGGAAAAACCAGTGGTCTCTATATCGAAGAAAAGAAGATCTTCCGGAGATCCCAGGCTTTCTATAGGGTAGGGCTTAGAGAGGGGGAAATGTTTTTGTATGGTAATCATGAGAGGCTCCTTTTGGTGTTTATGGACATCTGCAGTGGTGTGCGGGCGCATTTGGCATCCCTGATTTTAAATCGCCTCCGGCGATGGAACTTTCGCAGTAACACGATTATACCAGATTTTGGGTGTGATTGCCAGAGAGTCTTGCACTTGTCAGTGTGATATGATATGATGTCCAAAGACAGTTTTTGCGAGAAACGGATGAGTATGGAAGGGCGGCAGGGAGGAAGAAAATTGTGTTTTCCTATATAAAAGGTTTGCTGGCAGAGGTTTTTGAGGATGTGATCGTGGTGGAGACAGGGGGGATTGGATGGAATATTCATGTGCCTTTGTCTGTGCTGGATCGGCTGCCGCGAGTGGGGCAGGAGGTAAAGGTCTACACTTTTTTTCAGGTGAGGGAGGATGCCATGGCCCTCTATGGTTTTTTAAGCAGGCAGGATCTGGAGATGTTCCGGATGCTTTTGGGGGTAAATGGGGTTGGACCTAAGGCGGCTTTGGGCATTTTGTCTGTGATGAGGCCGGATGACCTTCGAATCGCGATTCTTTCTGAGGATGTGAAGGGAATTTCACGGGCGCCGGGAATCGGAGCAAAGACGGCTAAGAGGGTGATCCTGGATTTGAAGGATAAGATTCGGATGGAGGATGTGCTTCCGGGAGGTGTGGAGCCAGAGGAAAGGATGCCTGGGGCGGAGATTTCCGGCGAAGGTGACGAGGGAGCGGCCAAGGAGGCCATTCAGGCTTTGGTGGCTTTGGGATATTCTCTTTCGGAGGCCACAAAAGCGGTGCGGCAGGTGAAACCAGAGGAGGGAATGACTGCAGAGGCGGTGCTGAAGGCTTCCTTGAAGTATCTTGTTTCCTGAATGAAAGGAGGATTCAAGACTTTCATAGTAGAAAGAGAGGAATATGGAGCGGAGAATTATCACAACAGAGGTGACAGAGGAAGATAAAGGGATAGAGCCGGGGCTGCGTCCTCAAAGACTGGAGGAATATATTGGCCAGGAAAAGATCAAGGCTAATTTAAGAATCTATATGGATGCAGCCAAGGGACGAGGGGAAGCTTTGGACCATGTGCTTTTTTATGGACCTCCTGGTTTGGGAAAAACTACTCTTTCGGGCATTATTGCCAATGAGATGGGGGTTCACATGAAGGTGACTTCCGGTCCTGCCATTGAAAAGCCCGGGGAGATGGCAGCCATCTTGAATAATCTCCAGGAGGGGGATGTGCTGTTTGTGGATGAGATCCATCGGCTGAACAGACAGGTGGAGGAGGTGCTGTACCCGGCTATGGAGGATTTTGCCATTGATATTATGCTGGGAAAGGAGTCCTCTGCCAGGTCGATTCGTCTGGATCTGCCTCATTTTACCCTGGTAGGTGCCACTACCAGGGCAGGACTTTTGACAGCGCCTCTCAGAGACCGGTTTGGGGTGGTGCAGAAGCTGGAATTTTATACGGCAGAGGAGCTTTCTGTGATTGTGAAGCGGTCAGCAGGAGTGCTGGGGGTGGAGATTGATGAGGATGGGGCGTCTGAGATTGCCCGCCGGTCAAGAGGAACGCCCCGTCTTGCCAACCGTCTTTTAAAGAGGGTGCGGGATTTTGCACAGGTAAAGTATCATGGGGCGATTACCAAAGAGGTAGCGGATTTTGCGCTGGATATTTTGGATGTGGACAAGGTGGGACTGGACCACAATGACAGGAGTATTTTGCTGACGATTATTGAAAAGTTTGACGGAGGGCCAGTGGGGCTTGACACTTTGGCTGCAGCACTGGGAGAGGATGCAGGGACTCTGGAGGATGTATATGAGCCGTATCTGCTGATGAACGGCTTCTTGAACCGGACACCCAGAGGGAGGATGGCTACCCGGCATGCATACCGGCATTTGGATCTGCCGTATATTGGATAGTGCAGTTAAAGCAGAAGAAGGATACATTTGCAATGACATAAGAAAAGGAAAGATCAGGGGTTAACAGCATGACTCAGAAAAACCAGATGGAAGTATTGATTGACGGGAAAATATATAAATTGAGCGGAGCTGAGGAAGAAATGTATCTTCAGAGGGTGGCCGCTTATTTAAACGGTAAGATCGGGAAGCTGCGGGAGGGAGAGGGATTTTCCCGCCTGAGCACCGATTATCAGGCTGTGCTGCTTCAGCTTAATATTGCGGATGATTATTTTAAGGAGGAGGAGCGGGCTAAAAAGCTGGAAGAGAAAAATTCTGACTTGGAGAAGCAGATTTACAGCCTGAAGCATGATTTGGTTCGGATGCAGATGGAGCTGGAGGCAGCACGGAACGAGTCAGGCGGCGGCCAGGAGGAGCAGAAAAAGGCGGATAAGGAAAAGAATGCTTCGGAGACTGGAAAATCAGGTACTGAACGAAAACGGGGCGGGAGTGGGTCCCGGTCCATTCCAAAGCTGTAAAATGGAGAAAGGAAAATGAAATTGAAGCGGAATGTGGAGATTCTGGCGCCGGCCGGTTCCATGGAGAGCATGATTGCTGCCATCAATGCGGGAGCAGATGCAGTTTATATGGGGGGAAGCCGGTTTGGAGCCCGTGCTTATGCAGATAACCCAGAGGAGGATAGTTTCCTAAAAGCAATTGATTATGCCCATCTTCATGGGAGGCGGCTGTATATGACCACCAATACCCTGGTGAAGGAAAGGGAAATGGGGGCATTTGTTGAATTTTTGACGCCTTATTATGAGCAGGGGCTGGATGGAGCCATTGTGCAGGATCTGGGCGTATTGTCCATGATACGGGAATATTTTCCAAAGCTGCCTATCCATGTCAGTACCCAGATGACGGTTACCGGCTGCCGTATGGCAGGAATGATGAAAGATCTGGGAGCCGTGCGGGTGGTGACGGCCAGGGAGCTTTCTCTGGAGGAAATTCGGGAAATTAGGGAACAGGCAGATATGGAGATAGAGAGCTTTGTTCATGGGGCTCTCTGTTATTGTTATTCTGGTCAATGTCTTATGAGCAGCCTGATCGGAGGGAGAAGCGGAAATCGGGGCCGGTGTGCCCAGCCATGTCGGCTTCCATACAGGATAGGACAGGCTAAGGAGGCATATCTGCTGAATTTAAAGGATTTATGTGTTTTGGATATTCTGCCGGATATTCTGGAAGCCGGCGTGTATTCTTTAAAAATCGAAGGGCGGATGAAAAGCCCACGGTACACGGCAGGGGTGGTCAGCGTTTACCGGAAATATGTGGACCAATATCTGAACCATGGACGGGATGCTTATCGGGTGGAAGACAAGGACAGGAAAATGCTTTTGGAGCTGTTTGACAGAGGAGGATTTACGGAAGGGTATTACCGGCAGCATAACGGAAGGAATATGATTGCATTGGGGGAAAAGCCTGGGATCCGACATGTGGATTCGGGGCTGTTTGAATATTTGGACCAGAAGTATGTAGGGAAGGAAAAGAAGGAGCCGGTGCGGGGAAATCTGGCAGTCCGTGAGGGAGAGCCGGCACGACTGATTTTGGAGTTTGGAGACAAGACTGACAAGATACAGGTCTGTGTGACGGGACCTGTGGTGCAGACAGCGCAGAATCAGCCTGTGACAAGGGAGAGACTTCTTGGGCAGATGAATAAGACAGGGAATTATCCGTTTTATTTTCAGGATTGGAAGGTGGAGCTTTGGGGAAATTGCTTTCTTCCTGTGCAGGAGTGGAACGGGCTGAGAAGGCGCGGCCTGGAAGCTTTGGAGCAGGAGCTTTTAAAGCCCTACCGAAGAAAAAGGACTGTGTGGGAAAAGCGGGAGACAGAGGAAAAGGAAAAGAGAAAGGATAAGACGGATCATGACGGAAAAATGTGGTTCCATGTTTCTTTAGAGGAGCCGGATGGGCTTTTGACCGTGCTTGCCTGTAAGGATGTGAGAGAGGTTTATCTGGATAGCTGCGGATTTGGGGCAGAGAGCTGGAAGGAGACCGCAGAAGCATGCCGCAAGGCAGGAAAGCGGTGCGGATTGCTGCTGCCGCATATTTTCCGCAAAAAAACCGAACAATATTTTAGGAAACATATTCGGCAGCTTCGGGAAGCCGGGTTTGACGAGGTGGTTTTGCGGTCATTGGAGCAGGTGGGATTTTTGAGGGAGCAGGGTGTGGACTTGCCTATGGTCTTTGATGCCAATCTTTATGGGATGAACAAAAGGGCATGCCAGGTTATGAAGGAGCTGGGGGCATCCAGGCTTACCCTGCCTTTGGAGTTAAATGAGCGGGAGCTTTTGGAGCTGGGATGTGAGGGAAAGGAGCTGGTGGCTTACGGTTATTTGCCGGCCATGGTTTCGTCCCAATGTGTGCAGAGGACGGTGAAAGGGTGCAGCAGGCAGCCTGGAGTCATGATGATGAAGGACAGGACAGGAAAAAGCATTCCGGTAAAAAATCATTGCCGGTTCTGTTATAATACGGTATATAATCCGTCTCCGCTCTGTCTTTTGGGGCTTAGGGAGCAGGTAAAGAACCTGAAGGCTCTGGCGCTGCGGTTTTCTTTTACCATAGAAACGCCGAAGCAGATAAAGACCGTGCTGGATCAGTATGGAAATCATTTTTTAAGAGAGCAGGATGGAGTTATGCCCTGGAAGGAGTTTACCAGAGGACATTTCAGACGGGGGGTGGAGTAGGGCATTTTATGATCAATGTAATGATTGAGGTATCAAAGTACCTGATGATATTTTTGATGGCTCTTTATACGTATTGGAATTTCAGTTATTTCCGGTTTCGGGATGAGCGGGGACAGATTCGGGTGTGCAGAAAACAGAATGCCGCCATGTTTCTGATGCATTTTGTGGCTTATCTGATCTTATATCTAAAGTCAGAGGATGAGAGGATCGTACTTTTCTATCTGGCACAGATGGTATTTTTTATGGCCTATATTGGGCTGTATCAGCTTTTTTATCGGAATTTAACCAGGATTCTGGTGAATAATATGTGTATGCTGCTGTGTGTAGGATTGATCATGCTTACCAGGATTTCTTTTGACAAGGCAGTCAGGCAGTTTGTGATTATAGCGGCAGCGGCACTGGTCACATGGATCATTCCCTTTATTATGGACCGGGTGTGGGAGCTTTCTCAGATTCCCTGGGTGTATGGGGGACTTGGGCTGGGGATTTTGGTTGTGGTGTGGATGATCGGCAACAACAGCTATGGGGCTCAGCTTTCTCTTAGCTTCGGAGGTTTTTCCCTGCAGCCGTCAGAGTTTGTGAAAATCAGCTTTGTGTTTTTTGTGGCAGCAGTGTTTTATCGTTCCACGGATTTTGTTACAGTGGCAGTGACAACGGCAGCAGCGGCGGCTCATGTGCTGGTATTGGTGCTGTCAAAGGATCTGGGCAGCGCATTGCTCTTTTTTGTGACATATGTGGCTATGCTGTTTGTGGCTACAGGCAACTGGTTTTATTTGCTGGCAGGGGCGTTGGGCGGCTGCGGGGCTTCTGTTCTGGCTTATGGGCTGTTTGCCCATGTAAGGGTCCGGGTGGAGGCGTGGAGGAATCCATGGGCGGATATTGATAATCGTGGATATCAGATCACCCAGTCTCTGTTTGCCATTGGTACAGGAGGGTGGTTTGGCATGGGGCTCTATCAGGGAATGCCTTATAAGATTCCGGTGGTGGAGAAGGATTTTGTGTTTGCCGCTATCTCAGAGGAGCTGGGGGGAATTTTTGCCCTGTGTGTGCTTCTGATCTGTCTGGGGTGTTTTCTTCAGTTTATGATGATTGCAGTGCGGATGGAGGCGGTTTTTTATAAGCTGATTGCATTTGGGCTGGGGATGGAGTATCTGGTTCAGGTATTTCTTACCGTGGGAGGGGTGATTAAGTTCATCCCGTCTACTGGGGTGACTCTGCCTCTGGTAAGCTATGGGGGAAGCTCGGTGCTCAGTACGTTTTTGGTGTTTGGGGTGATTCAGGGATTATATATTCTCAAGATGAATGACAGTGAGGAGAGATAACGGCTGGTGCGGTTTGAGGGACGGAAGGAAAGGATAAGGAGTGCAAAGGAAGAATGAGGAAGAAGGCAGTACCCAATCCCAATACAAACAGAAGTATTTTGATTGTAACGTATCTGATGGCAGGGCTGTTTGTGTGTATGATGGGATATTTTGGATATTTTCTCCAGAGGCGGAGTGAGAATGTGATCAATAATTCCTATAATTCTCGTCTGGACCGTTTTGCTGACCGGATTGTCCGGGGGGAGCTTTTGAGCAGTGACGGGCGTGTGCTGGCCCGGACAGAGGAAGGGGAGAATGGACAGGAGAGGCGGGTGTATGCTTATGGGAGTTTGTTTGCCCATGTAGTGGGGTATTCAGATCATGGCAAGACCGGGCTGGAGGCTCTGGCAAATTTTTATTTATTGTCTTCCCATATGAATCTGGTGGAGCAGACGGTAAATGAGCTGTCAGGGGTGAAAAATATAGGGGATCATGTGATTACCACCCTGAACATTGAGCTGCAGCAGACTGCCGCAGCCGCCTTGGGAGACCGGCGCGGGGCTGTGGTTGCCATGGAGCCGGATACCGGTAAGGTTCTGGCTTTGGTGTCCAATCCTGGTTATGATCCCAATACGCTGGCGCAGGATTGGGACAGGCTGATTTCAGAGGAAAATACAGAGGCGCAGCTTTTGAACCGGGGGACCCAGGGACTGTATCCGCCTGGGTCTACCTTTAAGATCATTACCATGCTGGAATATGTGCGGGAGCATCCGGATGATTGGCAGGAGTTTACCTTTGACTGTGACGGAACGTATGAGACAGAGGAATATACAATATCCTGTTTTCACGGCAATGCCCATGGCCATCAGAATATAGCCCAGGCTTTTGCCAATTCCTGTAACGGGGCTTTTGCAGCCTTGGGGCAGGAGCTTGACTTAAAGGAGATGAATGCCCTGGCCGGGCAGCTTTTGTTTAACGGAGATCTGCCTTTGGCTTTGGCGTACAGCAAAAGCTCTTTTACCATGAATGAGGGGGCAGATACATGGGAAATCCTGCAGACCTCCATCGGTCAGGGGAATACCCAAATGACTCCGATCCACAATGCCATGATTACGGCGGCTATTGCCAACGGAGGGGTACTGATGAAGCCTTATTTTGTGGAGCGGGTGGAGAGCGCTGTGGGGGAGGAGATCAAGAGATTCTTGCCGGAGACAGCAGGAAGCCTTATGACGGCAAGGGAGGCAGAGGTGATGGCAGGGCTTATGAGGCAGGTGGTGACAGAGGGAACCGGCTCAGCCGTGCGGACAGATGCTTATACGGCAGCGGGAAAGACTGGTTCGGCTGAGTTTGAGACAGGGAAAGAGACCCATGCCTGGTTTACAGGGTTTGCGCCGGCGGAGAATCCCAGGATTGTGGTGACGGTTGTGGTGGAGGAGGCCGGATCCGGCGGACAGGTGGCCGGGCCTGTGGCAAGAAGCGTATTGGATGCTTATTTTGCCGGAGCAGACGGCAAAGGGGCCTGATATATTTTGGATCGCTGCCGGCTATCCAAGTTCTCTGGAATTTTGTCTTGCATATCCCCTGAAAACGCGGTATACTTAAATCAGTCTTGTGACACACCATGGCAGTATTGGAGATTCTTTGTTTTCCTGCTGCTGATACAGGAGGGATTGCAATGATTGAGGCAACGAGCTGTGGAGGTGTGGTTATATTTCGGGGCAAGATCCTGGTTTTGTACAAGAATTATAAGAATAAGTATGAGGGCTGGGTATTGCCTAAGGGAACTGTAGAAGCAGGAGAGGAATATAAGGAAACGGCGCTTCGGGAAGTAAAGGAGGAAACCGGTGTCAGTGCCTCCATCATCAAGTATATTGGGAAAAGCTCTTACTCCTTCACGACTCCTCATGATCTGGTGGAGAAGGATGTGCATTGGTATCTGATGATGGCTGATAGCTATTACAGCAAACCACAACGGGAGGAGCATTTTGTGGATTCGGGTTATTATAAGTTTTATGAGGCATATCATCTGCTGAAGTTTTCCAATGAGAAGCAGATTCTGGAGAAGGCTTATAATGAATACCTGGATTTGAAGAAGGCTAACCTCTGGGGCAGCAAAAAGTATTTTTGAGAACCGTATGAAATGGATGAAATTCGGGGACACTGGTAGGGGTGTTCTCGAATTTTTTTGCAGATGGACAGGAAAAGGGAAAGAGAGGCAGGAACAATGAAACAGGAGAAAAGAGCGGAAAGAAATCAGGACGCTTATGGGCTGTTAAAGCCCTGTTTGGAGCGGGCCTCGGCATTGCAGACAGCACTGATTCTGTTTGAGTGGGATAATGAAACCCTGGCGCCAAGGGAGGCAGGGAAATATACGGCCAAAGTGCAGGGCGCCTTGTCAGAGGCTTATCAGGAGATCATGACAGGGAAGAACATAGAGAAGCTTTTAGAACAGTGCAGGCAGGAGACCGGGCTTTCGGAGGCAGAGAGGGCAATTATCCGGGAGGCGCAGGAGGAATATGACCGGCTTGTGTGCATTCCGCCCAAGGAATACCGGGATTATCAGGAATTGGTGGCAGAATCAGCGCGGGTATGGGCAGAGGCGAAGGAGCAGCAGGATTTTCACGCATTTGCGCCTACGCTTAAGCGGATCATCTCTTATCAGAAAAAATTTGCAGGATATCGGGCAAAGGACGGGCAGAGACTGTATGATGTGATGCTGGATGATTTTGAGAAAGGATTTACCATAAAGAAGCTGGATGAATTCTTTGGTCTTTTGAAGCAGGAGCTGGTGCCGTTTCTCAAAAAGGTGACTCAGAGCCAGGTGGAGATTCGGGATGATTTTCTTACAGGGGATTATCCGGAAGAAAAACAGAGAGAACTGGCGGAATTTCTGGCAGAGTACGTGGGCTTTGATTTTAAGCGAGGGGTTCTGTCTGAGAGCGCTCATCCTTTTACCACAAATCTTCATAATCATGATGTGCGGTTAACAACCCATTATAAAAAGAGGGTGGACAGCTCTGTATTTTCTGTCATTCATGAGGCCGGCCATGGGATCTATGAACTGGGTGTGGCCGATGAGCTGACCCAGACCTTGGCAGGGCAGGGAGCTTCTATGGGAATGCATGAATCCCAATCTCGTTTTTTTGAAAATATGATTGGAAGAAATGAGGCGTTCTGGGAACCGGTGTATGAAAAGCTGCAGGAGTTGTTCCCAGAGGAATTGGGGAAAATCAGCCGGGAGATTTTTGTGAAGGCTGTGAATAAGGTGCAGCCGGGTCTGATACGGACAGAGGCCGATGAGCTGACCTACAGTCTTCATGTTTTGGTAAGGTATGAGCTGGAGAAAATGCTGATCGAGGAGAGCTTGGATGTGGAGGAGCTTCCGAAGCTGTGGGCAGATAAATATGAGGAGTATCTGGGGGTGCGGCCAAAAAATCCGGCAGAAGGGGTACTGCAGGATATTCACTGGGCTCAGGGGTCTTTCGGATATTTTCCCTCTTATGCACTGGGAAGCGCTTTTGCAGCCCAGATGCTTCAGTTTATGAAAAAGAGTATGGATTTTGAGGAGCTGCTTCGCAAGGGGGAGCTGGAGGTGATCCGACAGGTGCTGAGGCGGCATATTCACAGGTTTGGGAAAATAAGAGACAGCAGACAGCTTTTGCGGGATATGACAGGGGAGGATTTCGAGCCAAGGTATTATGTGGAGTATTTGAAGGAAAAGTATGGAAGTCTGTATCAGGTAAGGTAAAAGGCAGCAGTATTTTTTCTTCTGAGCAGGTCATACAATAGTAGAAATAGGTGTGGCAAGTGCCGGGAGAATCGATATGCCAAATCAAAAATTGGAGAATCTTTTGAATCTGTCTCTGGAAGTGTCGCCTCAGGAGAGATCCAGGTCCCAGGAGCTGGAAACCGGATATATGCCGGAGGAGAAATCCTGGGAGCTGATTGTGAAATATTCGGGAAGTTTGGACGGAGTGCGGGATATGGGGGTACAGGTGGAGGAGCTGCAGAATGAGTATGCAATCCTGATCGTGCCGGAAAATCTGATTGAGCAGGTGAGCCGGCTTCCCCAGATTGAATATGTGGAGAAACCAAAGAGACTGTTCTTTGCCGTAAATCGGGCAAAGGCAGCCTCTTGTATTAATATTCTTCAGGAGCCGCCGGAGAATCTGACCGGGAGAGGGGTGCTGATGGCAGTGATTGATTCAGGAATCGATTACTATCACGAGGATTTCCGCAACGGGGATGGGAGCACCAGGATTTTGGAATTGTGGGATCAGGGGCTTGACAAAGTATTTACGGCGGCTGAGATCAATCAGGCATTACAAGCAGAAAACCGAATAAAGGCCAGGGAAATCGTACCTTCTGTGGATGGAAGCGGCCATGGGACGTCTGTGGCAGGGATCGCCGCAGGAAACGGACGGGAGTCGGAAGGAGCCTATCGGGGGGTGGCTTATGAGAGTGAGCTTTTGGTGGTAAAGCTGGGAACAGCCAGAGAGGAGGGGTTTCCGCGGACGACAGAGCTGATGCGGGGGGTGGATTTTGTGGTAAGAAGGGCTGTGGAGATGAGGCAGCCCTTGGTGGTGAACATCAGCTTTGGAAATACCTATGGTTCTCATGACGGAACCGGACTTTTAGAGACATTTCTGGATGATATCGGAAATTACGGACAGACCACCATTGTGGTGGGAAGCGGAAACGAGGGGGCGGCAGCAGGCCATCTTTCGGGAAATTTTCCGGCGGCAGGAGGAAGCGCAGCGGGGGGAAGGGGTACGGGAACCATTGGAGGGGAAAGAAGCAGCGGGGGAAACTATGGCACAGCGCGGGCAGAGCTTTCCGTGGCGCCTTTTGAATCTGGAGTCAGTGTACAGTTATGGAAGGATTATACGGATCGGTTTACGGTTAGCCTGGAAACACCGTCGGGAGAGCGGCTGGGGCCGCTTTCGGAGCAGCTGGGGCCGGTTCGTTTTCGATACCGGAGAACACAGGTGCTGGTGTATCATGGAAAGCCTGGGCCTTTCAGCGTGGCTCAGGAGATCTATTTTGATTTTGTGCCGGATGAAGGGAGCTATGTGGAGAGCGGAATCTGGACCTTTACACTGGAGCCTCAGAAGATCGTTAAGGGGCGGTATGATTTTTGGCTTCCATCTTCAGCGGTTCTGAATTTCTCTACCCGGTTTTTGGAATCTTCACCGGATACGACATTAACGATTCCGTCTTCAGCAGCCAAGGTGATTACGGTGGGGGCTTATAACAGTATTACGGATTCCTATGCGGATTTTTCCGGGAGAGGCTTTACCAGGATGACGGATCAGGTGAAGCCGGATCTGTGTGCGCCGGGAGTGGGGCTGATGGCGCCGGGAAATGGGGGTGGATACCGGTCCGTGACCGGAACCTCGTTTGCCGCTCCCGTGGTGGCGGGAAGCGCGGCGCTTTTGATGCAGTGGGGGATCGTGGATGGGAATGATCCGTTTTTGTATGGGGAGAAGGTGAAGGCGTATCTGAGACGGGGGGCGAAGGCGCTGCCGGGGTTTACGGAGTATCCTAATCCGCAGGTGGGGTATGGGGCGATTTGTGTCGAAAATAGTTTGCCTGTGTAAAAGAGAGTAGATTTTTAGGAAAATAAGCACTTTGTTCTTCGTATATGGTGCCGAATAAAGTGCTTTTATGATATATTTTTGCCATTGTGACTTGTACCATTGGTTCTTTTAGAGTGTTATAAATATTTAAGCATAAAGTGTCAACTAAATGTGTGCAATATCATAAAGAAAATTGGCTTACTTTCTTACAAAAAATCAGATTCTACTTGTAAATAATAAAAAAATGATTATAATAATTATTAGATTTAAATATGATTAGAATTGGTTGGAGGATATTTTGTGTTCGTAGAAAATAAAACAACCGAATTCAAGCGAGAATATGTTGAGGATATAAAAAATACTATTGTTGCATTTGCAAACTGTGATGGTGGTACACTTTATATCGGGGTGAACGATGATGGAACAGCTTGTGGTGTCGGTAATGTTGATGATACTATGTTGCGTGTAACCAATGCAATCAGAGATGCTGTGCGGCCAGATGTTACTATGTTTGTGGAATGCCGTAATGATGTAATGGACGAAAAGGCAATTGTATGTGTAATTGTCCAGCGCGGTACGGCAAGACCGTATTATCTGCAAGGAAAAGGAATTCGTCCGGAGGGTGTTTATGTTCGTCAGGGAGCATCGACAGTCCCGGCAACAGATACCGCTATCTTGAATATGATCAAGAATACCAGTGGTGACAGTTATGAGGCGGCTCGCTCTCTCGATCAGCATCTTACTTTTAACAAAGCTGTCGATTTCTTTAGTAAACGGAAAGTAGAGTTTGGAAGAACTCAGATGCGTTCACTTCACCTGATTGGCGAAGATGGTATGTACACGAATCTGGCATTTTTGCTGTCTGAACAGTGTACACATATGATCAAACTGGCTGCTTTTGAGGGGAGTAAGAAATCTGTATTCAGGGATCGACAGGAATTGTCGGGTTCCCTTTTAAATCAGATGGAGGAAGCTTTCAATTATATTGATCGTTACAATCGTACCCGTGCAGAATTCTCAGGACTGGACCGGTTAGACATGAGAGATTATCCCACGGAAGCAATCCGTGAAGCACTACTGAATGCAATCGTCCATCGAGACTATTCTTTTAGCGGTGCTACACTTATCAGTATTTTTGAAGACCGAATTGAATTTGTAACCATTGGTGGTTTGGTGAAAGGTATTGCATTGGATGACGTGATGCTGGGAGTGTCCGCGTTGCGCAATCAGCATTTAGCGAATATTTTCTATCGTCTGAGATTGATTGAAGCATATGGCACAGGGATTCTTAAGATCAATGAATGTTACGATAATTATGTTGTGAAACCTGTGATCGAAACAACAAGTAATGCTTTTAAGATTACGCTTCCCAATACAAACTTCCATGCAGAAGAACAAAAAGTTCAAAATATCCTTAGAACGGGTGGAACTACCAGTGCGACAAAAAAGGAAGAACGAATTAATACTGTTTTGGAACTGTGTCGCAGTAAAGGTTTTATTGTTCGTAGTGATGTAGAAATGGAACTGGGTGTGTCCCAATCTACTGCAATCCTGCTTTTGCGAGAACTAACTGAGGAGGGCGTGCTGATTAAAAAAGGACGGACTAAAAACCTGCGATACTACGAGAATAAATAAAGGAACGGTTGAAATTATGCCATTCAAATATGAGTGTAAAATTAACCAGTTTCGTATCAAAAATACTTAGGTAAAGATGGAGTCAAAGATATGCCTACGTTAAGTGAGATATTTGATAAACGGAAAATTCTCCTTTATCAGAACGAAAGTCTTGATCTGGATCACTATTATCAGGAACCTTATCAGGATGAAAACGATGAAATCAAAGAAATGGGCAAACCATTTGAAACCGATGAGTCGAAGAAAATACGTTCTCTTGATTTGATAAGCGAAGATCGAACATATTCTGGTTTTAGTTATTTTATGGATGGCTCTCGTCGTACATATAAAATTGGAGATATGGTCTTAGAGGGCAAGAAGATATATCCTGTTGTTGTTGCTCAGGTTCGGGCGGGATGTACAGAACGAGACCGACAGAAAAAGTTGCATACACATGGATTAGTTCAAAGGAAAAATCTTCTCCTTTTAAGTGATAAGATGAATGAGGTGGATTTTCAGGAAATTCGTCAGCGCATCCTCAAAACACAAATGGCAAAGGATAGCTATTTGATACAAAAGTAAAGACTTTTTAAAAAAAATAATAGGGTAGGAGCAGCTAGATGACTAGCCGTCCCTGCCCTAATCTGATCTCTATTGCTTTAAGTCCTATTTTGCCATA
>RAYY01000034.1 GCA_003611875.1 bacterium D16-56
CCAGTCTTCCTGATAATTGCCGCAACAAACTAAAAAAGTAAAACAGGTCTTCCCCCGGTAAGCACTGGGGGCTTTCTTATTTTGTCAAGGTACAGATGATTACCTACTTACGGAATTGTAGAGGGGAGGAGGTTGTGGCGAGAGTGGAGGAGGGGAAGCCTTTTCTGTATTCTTTTCGGGGGGGGGTTCTTCTGGGATTGTGGAAGGGTGATGGTGAAGTTGGGGGAGGAAGCGGAGGGGAGGAAGAGGAAAAATTAAAATCTGCATTCAGGAAAAAGAGGTTCTGCAATCACATTTGTTGTTTTGGCAGAAATTATTTTGTTCAATGGCAGAAATATTTTTTTCTTAGAACACTAACCAAAACTCAATAGAAATAAACCAAAACGAGGACCTTGAGGGATAACACCTTTCAAGGCCTCTCAGTATTTAAAAAGAGTGTGTTGGCGGTGCTTGAGGTAGTGGGAGTATGGTGAGAAGATGAGGAGAGAAGAGGATTTTCTTTCTTTTTTCTGGAGAGGAGAAGGGGAGTATGCTTTCGGTTTTCTCTCTTGAGATGGAGAGAATGAGGAGAGGGAAGAGGAAAAAATAAAATCTGCCAAGAGAAAAAATAATTTCTGCCGTTACAGCTGAAGCGGAACTAAAAAATCAATAGAGATTAACTAAAACGAGGACCTTGAGAGATTACCCTTTCAAGGTTCTCCTCCTCTCTGTATCCGCTCCTGATTAAGAAAGAGTAGTGCTTTTGAGGGAATAGTAGTAAAATACAAAAAGATATGAATGTTCACTTTCGTTTTTTTCGGAGAATGTAAGGGGAGGAAGAAGAACGAGCAAGCAAAAAAATTGCGAATTTCCGAAAAAGGAGCTTGCGGCAACAACAATGATGTATATTTTGTAAAGCAGATAGTCTTTTGCTGTCCATTGATATTTAAATGCAATTCATGACCAATATGTGTGGGAAACCATGAATGTTTGTGGAAAGAATATGAATGGAGTCACTGACAGAAAAATATTTTCAGAGATAATGAGCAGATTAAAAGTTATTCGTAAAAATGTAAGAAAGTATTATCCTGAAGATGAACAAAATTATCAGGAGGAAGCAAGCGGAACCATGAATAAAGAGAAAAAACCACTTGTATTTATAAGTCATTCATCCAAGAATAGAGAACAAGTCAAATTAATTGTGGAGTTATTGCGTGCTATTAATATGCTTCCTCAACAGGATGTATTTTGCAGTTCGCTTCCAGGATATGATATACCAATTAACACCGCCTATCGGATTTTTGATTTTTTAAGAAGCAGATTTCTGGAATATAATATACATGTTTTTTTTATACATTCTGCAGAATATTATGCAAGTGCAGTTAGTTTAAATGAAATGGGAGCTGCATGGGCATTAAAATCAAAGGCTACATCTTTCCTTCTTCCTGGTTTCGAGTTTTCTGATATGAAGGGTGTGATAAATGGAGATAGGATAGCTATAAAGGTTGATAATGATGTTATAGAGGTTAAAGACAAACTTAACCAATTGCGAGATGCTTTAGTAGCAGAATTTGAGCTTGCACCTGTCCCCAATATAACATGGGAGCAGGCAAGAGACAAGTTTATTGAGGAAATAAACCGCCCAAAATCATAGGGCAGCAATCAGATATAGATGTAAACGTATTTATGTTGTTAAAAAAGATTGCTGCCACAAATGATGGGATTTTGTTGACTCCATTTAATTTGGAAAATGGTGTTTCAATACAAGTTGGTAAAGAGATTATTGCTAGTGAATATCCAAACAGAAGAAATTATACCAAATGGGATGCAATATTAAAGAATTGTATAAATTGGGGATACATTGAACAGAAGAATAAGGATGTTTATGCATTAACGAATTTAGGTTATAAATATGTGGATGAAAACGAAGATATAAAAGAAATAGAATTGTGTGGTAATACGTTTTTAACACCAGAGTCTCTGAATACCAGTATACATATTAATAATAGAAAATCACCAAGTTCATTGGAAGGGAGAATATTGGAATCAGGGGAGGTAATGGAAGATATATTAGGTGCGATAAAAACTAATTTGGAAAACAGCTTTGAAAAAAGGATTCTCTATGTAAGTAATTCGGTATCGGATAATGAAGTAGCTTTGCTCAGAACAGATTATAAAAAATTGGTTGATATAAATGAATTTGGCATTGATACAAGTAACCGTAAAGTGATTTATAGGTTATGCGGAATAGCTATTTTTAAAAGAAAAGTAGATGAATTTTTGAATCAGAATGTGGTTGTATCTGCCCGAGTAGGAGATGTCCTAATTGAAAGCATAACTACCTTTGATAATTGGAAATCAAAGAGTTATGCCAATAATGTCTTATCTGCAGAAGAATATGAATGTACTATTTGGTTTAAGATATTGTCGGATAAAGACAATTTGTGCAAGGTACAAATACTTTTGATAGAGGAATACTAAGATGGATAATTTTAAAGAGAACTTGAAATATTATCGGATTGGTGAGTTTGTGGCTGGGATTATGTTAAAAGGTGTAATCCATCCAGATATGAAAGAGGACAACATAGGTTGCCGAAATGGCAATTGTGTTTTGTTGGATTTTGCAGATATAGATATGTTTGAATTCCCTGATGACATTGATGTAAGAATATTGAATCGATTGACGGACGCTTTATTTCCGCCAATGGAGAAGATTCTTAAGAATTTTGAATTTATGAGCAGTTTTAGAGCTGGATTTATATCTATTGGGGGAATGCTTGGGAAAGCAGTCTTTGATAATACAATTACTAATGGAATAAGTAGCTTTATTTATACTGATATAAATTTGAAAACTGAAAATAAAATTCCATCATATATATTCACTGCTGAGAGTAAGGCAATGGAAAAAGAATGGCAGAATCTGATTATAGAAGAATTGAAATATGGCGAAGCCGGAAATGCAATCTCAAATTTTGATTCTGAGTTGTTGAGTAAAGTTTCTAAAGCGAATTTATACCATATGGATCAGATGATAGTATTGAAATCCTATTCGGAAATTGAAGATGCAGAGACAGATATGAGATTCTGGTTAACAGCTTTACATTTTGCTTGTGAATCAATAAAGCGTGGTTTTACATATACTGGATACGGAATACTTAGAAAGGTTTTACATATGTGTAAACATGCATATAAGCCGATTGTCTTGTATCATGCAAAAATTGAAGAACTTCTTGAAGAAAATGAACTAGAAGATGAAATAAAACAGCTTATTGAGGATAATATGAACTATAATTTTTTCCAGTTGCTATGGCTGATGAATGATATTGATTCCTTTATGACATAAAACAATGTTATTGAATGACTAAGAACATTGGATGAAGAAATTCCAGAGAAATTAACTTTAACGATTAATGTTGCGAATAAGTTGGCAGATAGATTGTGGTCGGTATAAGCGAAAGAATCATACATCTAACCATGTGATAATGTCTGTGAAAATGTATTAAGAAGTAATTTATATCAATAAAAAATCCCCTGCCACTGGTGAAATGAGTCGGTGGATTTTTTCATTTTCTGAAATCGCAAGCAACTCCTGTCTGTAAGCGGAAGGTATTGTGATAAAAAGCAATTATATATAATATTTATGATAACTATGGGAGCAGAGCCTTTAAATGGTTCTGTTCCTTATTTTTTGCGATACGGAAGGAGAGCTTATGTATTCAGAAAGGCAAGAGAAATTAAAGTTATTTTTACGGCAACTGCAACAATCTGTAGAAGGAAGAACAGGGGAGAAAGTGGAGGTTCATTCAGTGACAAAGGCGGACGGAAAGAAATTTCTTGAGATTATCATAGGGGAGAATCCTTTGCTTTCGCCTGTTATCTGGGTGAAGGAATCCAGAGCAGGTTATGGAAGGAACGGCTTAGAGGATATTTTGCAAAGGATTTGGACTGTGTATGGCAGATATAGAGAAAGGAAGGTAATGGTTTGAAACCGAATTTTAATTTTAAAGAGGAAGAAGTGTATGATGATAAGGCTAATGTTACATTTAGCAGACTTTCAGAATATAATCGAGAAATCTTAGAAAAAATCAAAGATATCCCTAATTTGATAGATATTATAGATAGTATATATACATTTGATGATAAGGAAATGACCAGCATAAATAAGGTTGCAAGTGTAAGTGATGATACCTATATTCGGGAATGTAGGAGAGAATGGGATAGATTTTGGGATTATTTTGGTGTTTTGGAGTATAGAGAATCTTGTTTTCCTAAGGGGGAAAGTTTATCGCTAACTTTTTCGGAAATACTTTTTTAAGAGATTTTTTTGAGAAAGTATGCAGATCGGCTAGAGACAATCTGGTTGAAGAAGATAAAAGGATAGAAGATAAGTAAGAAGTTTTCTTGATAGGCGAAAAAAGAACTTTGATGAAGATGATAAAGATAAAATACAATGGGCGGCAACGAATCTTTATCAGATGATAAGAAGGTGTGTTGGAATTACAGAAGATATCAGGGAAAAATTTGGAGAGTATTTTTCTGTTGTGTCAGCGTGGATTGGGCGGAATATATTCAATCAGGTCGTTCAGGTCACACTCAAGGGCATAGCATAATCGGGAAATGACAGCCAAATCAACACGCTGTATATCCTCTTTCATATATGCTTTTAACTGTGTGCGTTGCATTTCAGCACGGAATGCAAGTTTGTTGATACTGATATTCTGTTCCGCCATCAAATCAGCTAATTTTTTGCGGACGTGTCCGTAATCTACATCAATCATAGTAATCACCTCATATATTTCTATAATAGTTTTCCACAACACATATTGCTATGAGTGGAAAAACATGATTTAATTTTATGAGTAGATATATGCTCATTCCATCGGAAAGAAATATAAGTATTCACAAAATAAATATTAGATAATCGGGAGGTAGTTAAGATGGCACTATTTGATAAGGACTCCATTTCAGGAGCATTAGAAAAAGCGAAAGGACTGGCAGGAAAGGCAGCGGAAGCCGCTAAGACTGGGATGACCAGACAAAGACATTGGTAAGTGAAAAGATGGAGCAGTCTAAGCAGAATAAACTTCCGCAAGAGGGTGGCTTGATTCGCTATGAGGTAATATATAAGGGCGATCATCCTGATTTTCAGTTGGAGAAAAAGAAAAGTTCGTACATATTGCTTGACATTATGCCCGACAGATTCAGCTTTTTGGCGAAACCTCAAAGTGAGGACTGGTTTACAGGGTTTGAGATTCCATATAACAGGATTATTTCATTAGAGATTGTGGAAAGAGTTATCAGCAATGCAGAAATGCTGTTAAGCAGTGGCAGTAATAACAGCGATTTAAGGCAGAAGAACGTGATAGAAATCAAATACCTTGATGAAGTGGGTGACGAGTATGTTGTCAGGAATGAAATGCTTACAGGCACTACCGTCATGGGTCAGGCTAAGGTATGTCAGGAAATGATTGACCTGCTCCGCACGAAAGGCATTATGAAGCAGTTTAAGGGAACGGAAAACAGTCATTCTGCTAATGCTTCTGGTGGGGATGATGTATTAAGCCAAATCGAAAAACTTGCCAAGCTGAAAGAACAGGGGATATTGACAGAGGAAGAATTTGCAAACAAAAAGGCGGCATTGTTGGAGCAGTTGTAATAACGATAATTTTCAAGGAGGATTTGTTATATGGAATCGTATAAAAAGGAAATTACACTGGAAAATATTGCGGATACTTATAACGGCAGACCGTGGGAAGAAGTATCAACAGAGGAACTGGAAGCCATAAGCCATATAAGCATAGGGGCTGCTTCTTTGCGGTTATCCCAGAAGGCAAAAGAGATTTTGGAAGAAAGAAAAGCGGCAGAAGAAAGCGCAAAAAAAGCACTTGATGATGGTTCTGTCAAAGGTTTAATCATAAGCAGGGATTATACCAATGTTGGTGAAGGTGTAGCAATCCAAAATATTGTTGATGGGGTAAGCACATGGACAATTGCGGTGGAGGTTGTTGCAGTAGTGCAATGATGGTCACTCCAAAAGATACAATTTATTGGAAAGATATTGAAGAAGCCGCAGGTAATCTATGTGCTTTTTGCCGCAGGAAATTTAAAAAAGAAGATATTATTCTATTCAGCGTAGATTCGTTTTATTCTCCTATGACAATGGGGATTGTATTTTTGGAGGATAAAATATGTACTTTTGACCAGAAAATGTTGATTTTACAGAAGATTCTGTGACAATCAGAGTGACAAGCGGTGAAGATGTGAGTCTGTATTGTGGTAATGATGAAAAATATAGCAAGGGCATTTACAATTTGCTTATGGATATTAAGGACAGAATAGCAGGAGCATGATGGGCTGTGCGGATTGACACATAGGGAAGATATTAAGCAGAGGTATCTTCCCTTTCCTTTATTGTTATTTTTTTCGCAGATTGGAATGGTTTTATGGAAAATTATAAAGCGGAGAGAAAACGGGCAAAGCAGGCTGCAATAATGGCAGGGATGATACATAGAAATATCAGCAATGCCGCTACTGTTTACGGTGAGGAAAAATTTCATGCAAGCCGTGGACATGGATTTGCGGCGGAAAGGGCGAATACATTCTATGACAGATTCAAAGGGCATGATGCACAGCTTATCGGAGATAATAATATAAAAGATGGTGCTGACAGGATTGTAGACGGTATCAACATACAATCGAAATATTGTGCTACTGGCAGTGAATGTATCCGTGAATGTTTTTCTGATGGGAAATTCCGATATATGAACAGTGACGGAACACCTATGCAGATAGAAGTCCCGTTTGACAAATATGATTCTGCGGTTCAAGCCATGCAGGAACGGATTCGCAGGGGAGAAGTCCCAAATGTGAGTAATCCCGAAGAAGCAAAAGATATTGTCAGACAGGGAAAGTTTACTTATGAGCAAGTTAGGAATATTGCAAAAGCAGGTACGGTTGAATCTATTGCTTATGATGCAGTAAATGGCATGATAATAGCAACAGGTGCATTTGGAATTACGACAGTCCTTTCTTTTGCTGTATCTGTCTGGAATGGGGATGAAATTGAAATTGCTTTGCAAAATGCGGTTGCAGAGGGATTAAAAGTCAGCGGAGTTACGCTGATTACTGCTATTTTTGCAGGACAGCTTACAAAGGCTGGATTAAACAGTATGCTTGTTGGTGTCAGTGAGGGCATGGCAAAGGCATTAGGGACAAAAGGCTATACATTACTTGCAAATGCATTTAACAGCGGTAAGAATATTTATGGTGCGGCGACAATGAAAAGCATGGCAAAAATGCTTCGTGGAAATATTATAACGGGAGTAGCTTCCGTTGCAATTCTTTCGACTGTGGATGTGGTTAATGTATTTCGAAGAAGAATATCAGGCGGTCAGCTGCTTAAAAATGTTGCAAATACAACAGCGACAACAATCGGAGGGACAGTTGGATGGATAGCAGGTTCAGCGATTCCCATTGTCGGACAGATCGCAGGGGCATTTATCGGTGGCACGCTTGCAAATAAAGCCACAAGTGCTGTGCTTGACAATTTTGTGGCGGATGATGCAGACGCTATGGTGGAAATCATAGAAACGGTTTTTGTGAGGATAACTATGGAGTATCTTTTGACAGGACATGAAGTAGAAGATACAGTTGATTATATGAGTAAGAATATTAGTGGAAAAGAGTTAAAAGATATGTATGCAAGTGATGACAAGGAATATTATGCTAAAATGCTGATTCAGACTTATGTAGAGCAAAAGATATTACAAAGGGAGTATATAAAGGATATTACGGCAGAAGGGCTTCAAGAAGGTCTGCGTATGGCTTTGGAAAATATAGGGAACAGTGAAGAATATGAAAATAGTTTTGAAAATGGCGAGTTAAGCAAATATGTGGTTATGGATTGTTAAAAGGGGAGTTTTGTGCTAAAATGGCTGTAAAGGGAGTGAAATGCTATGGACAGGAAATTAAAAGTGTATTTAGACACATCCGTTATAAGTTATCTGCAACAGGAAGATACGCCAGAACGGATGAAAGACACATTAGCTCTTTGGAAGCAGTTTGAAGCTAAAAAGTATGATATTTATCTGTCACAGGTGACTCTTGATGAAGTGGGTGAGTGCCGTGCGCCAAAAAGAACGGCACTATTTGAATATTTGAGCAGGATTTCTTATACAAAACTGGAAATAACGAATGAAGTTTTAAAAGTTGCAAACCAGATTATAGATATGGGCATACTGACACCGAAAAGCTTTGATGACTGTCAGCATATAGCAACTGCTGTTGTGCATGGGTGTGACTGCATCATATCGTGGAATTTTAAGCATATTGTAAATATAAAGACCATTAAGGGTGTCAGAGCAATCACACACCTTGAAAGCTATAAAGACATTGATATTATGAATCCGTCCGTATTATTAGGAGGTGGGGAATAATGGCATATACATTGGAAATTAGCCCAAATTTTACAGTTGAGGATATACACAAGATTCGTGAGCGCAATTATGAAGTGACAAAGCACATGACAGCGGAAGAGAAACTGCTTTATTATAATACGCCAAGGACAGATGCGGAAGAACAAATAGAACGGCTTAGGGCAAGGAATAGCTAAGGCTGTAAGCATTATTCGAAAAAATTGTACAGAGAAATAACTGTTTTCCAATTATTTTTTTCTGCATTGGCAGAATGATTAACCTATAATCATTGAAAACGGGGCGTTACAAGATTACAGTGAACGGTGTATCGCCTTGGGTGCGCACAGCACAGGCTGCTATTAACTAGAACTCAGGTAGGATTTGACCTATTAGAAGCTAACTATGCAATGATTCAGCTATGTATTTTTTACTGCTGAAAGAGCAAAATAAATATCAGAGAATTTGATAATAGCATGTTTTTTTGTAAATGCTGTATAGCTGAACCATTACCAGGAGATTACGGTTTTTCCTAATATTTATAAAAATATGTGCTGTTTTATTTGGTATATATAGAGAAAGCAGCACATATTATATTAGGGAACAAAAGAAAGGAATAGATCTTATGTATTTTGCAAAGACAAGAGCTGTGCTTTTCTCAGAGGAAAAGCCGGTTGAGAAGAAGAAAAAGCGGTATTATGTACCAAGCCGTTATAGCTCTAGGAAGAAAACTCCAACTGAACAAAGTGCGCATGTAAAAAGCGAAGATCTTGTCTGAGAAAGAGCAAAACAGCTTAAATATAGGTAAAAACAGACTCCTATTAGCAGAGACATGCCATAGGGGTCTGTTTTTGCAAAGAGGTTTGGGACAACTCCCAATCCTTTGGTAAATCAGGATATTTATTTCAGCATAAAACGAAATGGGACTTGGAAAAATTTATCTGACCAATGCCTGAAGCTGCTCCAACAGTGCCCCTCCGCCTACCTGAATATTCCCTACCTGGGAGCAGATTCGCTCCAGGCATTCCATTTCCTTGAGTTTATACAAGGTCTTATTTTCATCCATCAGCTTGGCTGTATTTAAAAGGGATCGGGTGGAGGCCACCTCCTCCCTTCTGGTGATGACATTGGCCTGTGCCTTTTTTTCTGCTATCAGCACGGTATTCATAATATCCCGGATCTCTCCCGGCAGGATAATATCCTTGATACCAGCGCTGCAGAACTCGATACAATAATTCCCCTCCATTTCCTTTAATCGTTTGAAGATAAACTGGGAGATTTCTTCCTTTTGCTGTAAAAGCTCATCCAGACGGTATCTTCCAATATACTCCCGAATTACCAGCTGAACACAGGCGTATACCTGGTTTTCCAGATTTTTGATGGTCTCGATCACGGTTTTTGGTTCTACTACCTTGTATGTACACATCAGGTTGATTCTCACACCAATCCGGTCTGCTGTCAGGATCTCTTGACCGGAAATCTCCAGCGGGCGGATTTTCAAATCTACGATCCGGCATACCACGTCTTTGGAATATACCCAGTAATAGTAGGTTCCGGTTCCCAGCTCTTTGGCAGCCTGGTTGTCGTAATACAGGATTCCCAGCTCTCCGGGCTGAATCTCGATTTTTTTGTAATACTTTAAAGGAATCTGTGCAAGGTAGGCTTTGTTTACTTTTCCGGCTGCCTCCGGCTCCCTCATATCCAAAAGCTCCACACTGTACCGGTTCCACATATTCCAGTACAGATATTCTTCCTCTGCAAGAATCTTCCTGGCAACCCCGTTCTCCTTTAAAATCCCGATATGGCCCTCGGGAATCATGACAGAAAGCACTTTCTCCTCAAATGCTTTATCCTGTGTCAGCAAAATCTGTTTGGGAATCCGATCAAACCTTACAGGGCCTTCCATTTCTTCAACAATAACTTCATAGCCAAAAACCTTTCCATAATGGTAGGTTCCGTGGGAAAGGGTTTTTACAAAGCATCCGTTTTTTAATAGAAATCCACATTGGTTTTGGTTGATTTGAATTTTCATAATTTCCTCCGTTCTGTGCAGGCTTTATAGTACATCGTACTCGGTGTGTGCTGCGAGCCTCGCTTTGTCAAGTATAAAATGGTATGGGTGTTTTTGATTCTAATCTGGAGTGGATCGCTGATTGGTGATTCCAACCTGGAAACCGCCACAAAGAGCTTTGCGGGCCATCCGGACAGGTAAAACCATGGGATATCCGGCTTTCTGTTTTTGGAAACCTTTTGTTTTGGATTCTCGTGTGCCGGAGCACAGCGATGGGCAAAAGCTTTCTGGTTTTTTAAAACGGATTTCGGGATACCTTCTGTTTTGCCGTTTCCGGCGGCACAGGCAGGCTCTCTGCTGTATATTTTTCGTCTGTTGGGAAGAATGCTGCAGCTGTTTGGTTTCCTTTGCGGCTGCAGGCACAGGCCAGATTCTGACTGATCTTTCTTATGGAAGTCAAAATATACCGGCGGATTCCACGTCTTCCTCCTTTTAGAAACATGTGGGAGATAATGTTGATCGCTTTACCACTAAGCAACGGTTTTCACCGGTGGGATTCGAACCCACGTAAATCAAGTTCATTGACAATCTTCAGTCCCTAACTGAGCGTCACTTTCATGCTTCCGGCGGCATACCGTACTGCAAAAGCAGCGGCACCGTCTGGTTCAAATGCCACAACTGTAAGCCGAAACCATCACCTTTTCGGTAGTGTTATCCTACCATAAAAGGAAAAAGGAATCATTTCAAAAACGCTGCGAGATTTTTTGGCTGCCTGTTTTGGAATCAGAGGGAAAAGCGATGGAAGGCTATTTCGTGTAGGGATTGATGTAAATAAGGAAAAATTATTCTATACATTTTTGGAAATATTCTATAAAATGGTAGTGGAGATTTTGTAAGGAAGTTTAATCTTCAGGAAAAGGAGCATGAATATGGTACAAGGAAAGACGAATCAGGATTATAAAGAAGAAAAAGGGAAGGAAACTGCTTTTAGAAGATGGTGGCAGAATGCGGTGATCTATCAAATCTATCCCCGAAGCTTTCAGGACAGTAATGGGGATGGGATCGGGGATCTGCAGGGGATCATTCGGCGGCTGGATTATTTGGAGACACTGGGAGTGGATGCGGTTTGGCTTTCGCCGGTGTGCCAGTCGCCTCAGGACGACAATGGATATGATATTTCGGATTATCAGGATATTGATCCCATGTTCGGGACTCTGGAGGATATGGAGCAGTTGATCCGGGAGGCAGGGAAACGGGGAATCCGCATCATTATGGATTTGGTGCTGAATCACACTTCGGACGAGCATCCCTGGTTTATAGAGGCGAAATCAGGGCGGGAGAATCCTTATCATGATTATTATGTGTGGAGGGACGGGGTGCCGGGAACGCCGCCCAATGATATGAAGGCCAGCTTCGGTGGCTCGGCGTGGGAGTGGTCGCCGGAGGCAGGGCAGTATTACTTCCATCAGTTTTCGGTTAAACAGCCTGACCTGAACTGGGATAATCCTAAAGTGCGTCAGGAGATCTATCAAATGATTCACTGGTGGATGGAAAAGGGGGTGGGCGGCTTTCGGCTGGATGTGATCGATCAGATCGCCAAGGTTCCGGATGAAAGGATTACCAACAACGGGCCGATGCTTCACACGTATATTCGGGAGCTGAGCAGGGAAACGTTTCAAAAAGGGGATTTGGTGACAGTGGGGGAGGCGTGGGGCGCCACGCCGGATTTGGCAAGGCTTTACAGTAATCCTGACGGCAGTGAGTTTTCTATGGTGTTTCAGTTTGAACATATTCTACTGGATCAGCAGAAGGGAAAGGAAAAATGGGATTTGGCGCCGCTTCCGTTTTTAGAGCTGAAGAGAATTTTGAATCAGTGGCAGACCAGTCTTTACGGATGCGGCTGGAACAGCCTGTTTTGGGACAATCATGACCTGCCCCGTATTGTGTCCCGTTGGGGAAATGACGGCAGATACCGGACAGAGTCCGCCAAGATGCTGGCCACACTGCTCCACGGAATGCAGGGAACGCCGTATATTTATCAGGGGGAAGAACTGGGGATGACCAATGTCTGTTATCCGATTGAGGAATATCGGGATATTGAGACGCTGAATGCGTATCGGGAACGGATAGAGGCAGGATATCAAAAGGAAGATGTGATGGAATCCATTTATGCAAAAAGCCGGGATAATGCCAGGACGCCGATGCAGTGGGACGCCGGACCTTATGCTGGTTTTACGGACGGAACGCCGTGGATGAAGGTGAATCCCAATTACCGGGAGATTCATGCTGCAGCGCAGGTGGGAGTGCCTGGCTCTGTGTTTGAGTATTACCGGAGTCTGGTGGCCCTTCGAAAGGAATATCCGGTTCTGACGGACGGGCGGTTTTACATGCTTTTGGAAGACGATGGGCAGATTTTTGCCTATATGCGGGAGAATGAGCAGTGTCGGCTGTTGGTAATATGCAACTTTTTTGAAGATCCAGCAGAATGTGCATTGACCAAGGAATGGGAGCAGGAAACGCTGCTGCTTGGGAATTATGAGAACAGGGAGAAAGGGGTGTTAAAGCCCTACGAGGCTCGGATGTATCTGTCCTGGAAAGGAACATCCGATTCTGACGGACGGGCGGTTTTTCGTGCTTCTGAAAAATGAGACCGGACCGGTTTATGTAAATTCTGTGTCGGCTGTTTTAGGTTGTGAGGGGCATGAGAAAGCGCGGAATGGGACTCCGGGATGCTGTGACAGAGGCGGAGCTTTTCTCTGTGAGGGGCACAAGAAAGCGCGGAATGGAAAAACCGCAGGCAGAGGTACAGGCCGATTCAGAAAGCGTTTGGAGGGAGGTGTAAAAAAGCTATGTTCCGGTTGATGATTGCAGACGATGAGGATGCAGAACGTATGGGGATACGTTTCCTGCTGCATAAGTTTGGATATGCCTTTGAGATCCGGGAGGCGTCGGACGGAATGGAGGCATTAAAGGGGCTGAGGGAATTTCCGGCGGATATTCTGATGACGGATGTAAAGATGCCGTTCTTAAATGGCATAGAGCTGGCGGCAAAGGTGCGGGAACAGTTTCCTGATATGCAGATCATATTTTTCAGCGGTTATGATGATTTTGAGTATGTGAAGCAGGCGCTTTCCCTACAGGCGGTGGATTATATTTTAAAGCCGGTGGATCCGGCAGAATTTAACCGAGTGATCGGACGGGGAGTGGAGCGCCTGATGCGGGACAAGGAAGCGATTACCCAGAACAAAGCATTTTTGAAAAGCTATGTGATTGCGCGGCTGCTGAATCAGGTATCCTATGAAAAGCTGGTTCAGGAGTATGACAGAGAGCAGCTCCGCTTTTTGAGAGAATATACCAGGCTGATTGTGATTGAGTTTGAGGAGGATGTATTTGGAAGTGTAATCTCGGATATAAAAGCGTTTTCCAATCTGTCAGGAGGGGTGATTTCCGGTGAATTTGACTTTCTGGATTTGACCCCCTCTCAGGGAGTGTTCTTTTTAAAACGCATGGAATTAAAGGAGGAGCACCTGCAGGAGCTGGCCCGGTGTATCCATCTGGTGGTGGAAAAGGAGTTCGGCAAGAAATGCTATTTAGCGGTGAGCGAGAGGATTGCAGGCGGAGAGGATATGGGAAATGCATACCGGCAGGCAGAGCGAAGCCTGGAGGAGCGTTTTTTCTATCAAGACAGCTATGTTTATCCCAGAGAAAATCCGGCACAGCAGGAACCGGTAAAGACCAGTGACGGACAGCTTTTGCAGGCCATTGAGAAGGATGTGGCCTGCCGTGACGGCTACAGCCTGAAAAGGAATGTGGAGATTTTGCTGGAGGTGTGCCGGAATAACGGGTTTCAGTCGTATATCTATACCCGTTTTGTCTGTGCCAGTCTGATCAAGATTTTGGTGAAGGAGCTTCCGGATGGAAAGGACCGCTTGGCCGGGCTGGTGGAGCAGTATATTAAAGACCATTATGACCAGCCTTTGAGTCTGGACCTTTTGGCTGAGAAGGCTTTTCGGACACCGCATTATCTAAGCAGTATTTTTATTCAGGAAAAGGGGATCGGCATTAACAAGTATATAAAAAACGTCAGGATGGAAAAGGCCAGAGAGCTGCTGAAGAATACCAATATGAAGATCAGTGATATCTGTGAGCAGGTAGGATATGCAAGTGTGTCTTATTTCTGCCGCAGCTTTCGGAATGAATATGGGGTGACGCCGGAGCAGTACCGGCGGTAGACGGCGGATGAACCAAGGCAAAGCCGCCGCGTTGGAATAAAGAGAAAGGTGTCTGTCAGGATTATAAGTGGGAGGAAGGGCAGATGGCAGATGTGGGGAAATGGTATAAAAATCTGGTGTTCCGGAAAAAGGTGTTTCTAAGCCATCTGGCAGTCAGCTTAATTCCGGTGGTGATTTTAGGGGTTTTCTGTTATCTGCAGACCAGAAGGCTTTTGATCCAGCGGGAGCGGGAGGTTTTAAGGGAAACGTTGGAGCAAAGTGTGCTGCGGATGGATTTTTCCTTGTCTATGTATCAGCATGTAATGCAGAATCTTGTGTGGGATGAAAATATCAGACAGGCATTGGAAGTACAATATCAAAACAATCTGGAAATGTATCGGGCCTATCGGGATGTGATCGATCCGGCCGTCCGGCAGATGAAGCTTCTTTATCCTCAGATTCGAAGGCTGACTATCTACAGCTCCAATGAAACCCTGCATCCCCATGGGGATATTCTGAGACGGATTCAGGAAGCGCCGTGGCCGGAGGATGCGTACCAGGATTATCAGATTCACTGGAAGGCAGACCAGCGGGGAGTGTTGGAGCTGTACTGCAGAATCTACGGTGGAGAACGGAAAAGTCGGAATATGGTTTATATGGAACTGGACTATCAGGAGATGTTTCAGTGGCTTTCAGGGCTTTTTGAGAACAACTACGGGGTTATGATTGCCAACGGAGGAGCATCGCCGGCCTATTCCTTTGCCGTGCCTGGGAACGGGAGGGGAGCCTGCGGGCTTACCCTGGAGGAGTTATCCTGCGGGGCAGAGTGTTTGGAGGACTATGTGCTGGAAAAGAGGGAGATTCCGGCTAATCACTGGAACATTTATCTGTACCGTCCTCTCAACACTGTGTCTTCCTCGGCAATCAGCATTACGTTTTTGATTGTGGGAGCAGTTGTGTTCTGTCTGATTATTATCTTTATGGTAAGTGTTCTGCTGTCTAAAAGTGTGGTGCAGCCTTTGACCAGGCTGATCCAGAATATCGATCAGATTGAAGGGGAGAACCTGCAGGTGGTAGTGAGGGGGGAGTCCAGGGATGAGATCGGCCATTTGATCCAAAGCTTTTCCCGGATGATGGAGCGGCTGAATACGCTGGTGAACGAGGTATACAAAAGCAGGATTTCCCAGCAGGAGTATGAGACGAAGGCGCTGCAGGCTCAGATCAATCCTCATTTTCTTTATAACAGCTTATCCCTGATTAACTGGAAGGCAATTATGGCAGATCAGACGGAAATCAGCGAGATGGCACAGCTTTTGTCTACCTTTTATCGGACTACGCTCAATAAAGGAAAAAGCGTCACTACGGTAAAGGGAGAGTGGGACAATACCAGTTCCTATATTCGGATTCAAAGTATAATGCACTCGGGCAAATTTGAGGTAGAGCAGCAGGCAGAGGAATCCATCATGAAGTATGAAATGCTGAATCTGATTCTTCAGCCATTGGTGGAAAATGCCATCGGACACGGATTAGATCACAAAGAAGGGGAGGGGAAGAAAAGGCTGTGGGTGTCAGGCCGTGAGAATGGGGACTGCCTGGAATTTGAGGTGAGGGATAACGGATGCGGAATGTCTTCTAAGGATGCAAAGGAGGTACTGAATGCAAGCTCCAAGGGATATGGGCTGCAGAATGTACACTATCGGATCCGGCTGTACTATGGGGAGGCGTATGGACTGCAGATTGAGAGCAGATTAGGGGAGGGTACCAGGGTAGTGGTGAGGATTCCTAAGAGGATTTCCGGTGAGCAGTAAAGGTACAACAGCTTGGCGGGAAAAATGCCAGCCTTAGAATACATTGCCTGGAATAGTAAAACAGAGAATGGATTGTACAAAAATACCGGAAAATGTAACATAAACCGGTATTTTTTGTCGTTTACGTAGAAAATTATACAAATTATAATCAATGTATCAGGTGGAAAGGCAGAGGAGGAATCGTAATGAGCGTATTTGGTGCAAGATGGTGCCTGGCAGGGCTTGCGGTATGTGTGATGGCAGCAGGGCTTTCAGGATGCGGCAAAGAGGATAAAAACCAGGAGCCTGTTATGGCTGAGGAAGGGACTATGGGCAGCTACCATCAGGTTCTGGAGTGTGCCATGGGGCGCAGGACTTTGGCAAACCCTAAGTTTCCGGATGGGGATACCTATGAGGACAATGCTTATACCCGGTATGTAATGGATAAGCTGAATGTGCGGATTCTGGACGACTTTGAGGCCAATGGGGAGGATTATGACAGGCAGGTGTCCTTGGCCATTGCTTCCGGGGAACTGCCGGATGCGCTGTTTATCGGTTCGAAAGATATTTTGGATGAGCTGGTGGAGAATGAGCTGGTGGAGGACCTGACCGATGTCTATGAGGATTATGCAAGCGATTATATTAAGGAAATTTATGATTCCTATGGAGGCCGCTGTCTGGATACGGCTACTTATGACGGAAGACTGATGGCCATACCAGGAACCAATCTGGACAGTGCGCCCTGTGTGGCTTATGTGAGACAGGACTGGCTGGAGAAGACCGGACTTTTGGTGGATGAGGACAACGATCACTGTCTGACCATTGAGGAGCTGGAACAGATAGCCAGAACCTTTTTAGAACAGGATCCAGGCGGATCAGGCAATCCGGTGGGATTGGCCTTTGTCCCTTATTTGACGGCAGATGATTATGGCGGAAGCGGCTATACCATCAACGCAGTGACCTCGGCTTTCCGGGCATTTCCTAAACTGTGGATCCGGGACAAGAGCGGGGCTGTGGTATATGGTTCGGTGACGCCGGAGATGAAGGAGACTTTAGGGCAGCTGGCAAAATGGTTTGGTGAGGGAATCTTAGACCCTCAGTTCGGGACGCGGACATGGGATGACATTACGGCGCTTCTGACCAACAATCAGCTTGGCATTGCCTTTGGCCCCTGGCATATTCCGGACTGGCTTCTGAACAATGTAAAGGGCATGAATCCAGAGGCAGAATTTGCCGCCTTTACAGTCTGTGATCAGGACGGGCGGGTCAATGTGGCTCACAGCAATGCAGGAAACGGATATATGGTGGTGCGGAAAGGATATTCCAATCCGGAAGTGATTGTAAAAATGCTGAATCTGTTTTTTGATGATGTGGTAAATCATCCGGATCTGGAACAGGAAGCTCCGGAGGTGGCGGCATACATCAGCCAGGGGGTAGACAATTCTGCAAGACCCTTCCAGGTAGAGGTCAATGCTTACACGTCCCTTTTGGATGATTATGCGGATATCAAAGGCTGTCTAAACGAGGAAATTACCATGGAGCAGGTGCGCACAGCGGAATCCAAAAGCATTGTGGAATCCATCCGGCGTTACTGGGCAGAGACAGAACCAGAGGTCAATGACTGGGCAAAGTATACGTCCCGTATGTGCGGCATTGAGCTGATCGAAAGCCTGACAAAAAACGAACAATTTCAGTGGGAATCGCCGGTTTTCCGGGGCACCACCAAGACCATGAAAAAGAGCAGCGCCAGCTTAGGGAAGATGGAGGAGGTGTTTGTGGGAATTGTCACAGGCTCTATCCCCTTGGACGGGTTTGACGATTTTGTGGCGGACTGGAAAGCACAGGGCGGAGAGAAGATTATGGCGGAGATCGAAGAAGCGCTGGCAGGAGAGCAGTAAGGCAGGAGTCAAGAGATATAAGGAGGGATTTAAGATGAGCCAAGGCAAGTCAAGAAGCATAGACGGGATGGGAACTCAGGCAATGTTTCATTTGATGATGCTGCCGGGGATGGCATTTGTGGCAGTGTTTTGCTTTGTACCCATGGTGGGAATCATTATGGCATTTCAGGATTATGTGCCGGCAAAGGGGATTGCAGGGTCAAAGTTTGTGGGGCTGGAGCATTTCCAATATATGCTTGAGCTGCCGGATATCGGACAGATTTTTACCAATACACTGGTGATTGCAGTGGGGAAAATATTGTTGGGCACCTTGATGGCCATTGTATTTGCCATTCTGCTCAATGAGATCCGGGTGAAATTTTTGAAAAAAACCATACAGACCATTGTGTACCTTCCTCACTTCCTGTCCTGGGTTGTGCTGGCAGCAGTGGTGGTCAATATGGTGAATCTGGACGGGCCGGTGAATCAGCTTCTGGCAGCTCTGGGTCTGGAAAAGATCAATTTCCTGGGAAGTAATACCTGGTTTCGGCCTATGATTATTGCCACGGATGTGTGGAAGGAGTTTGGGTATAATTCCATTGTCTATTTGGCGGCAATCACAGCCATTGATCCGGGGCTTCATGAGGCGGCGGCCATAGACGGGGCAACCTGGTGGAAGCGGGTGTGGCACATTACCCTTCCGGGAATGCTGCCGATCATCCTTTTGATGGCAGCCATGAGCCTGACCAGTATTTTAAGTGCAGGGTTTGACCAGATCTACAACCTATATTCTCCTATGGTCTATAAAACAGGAGATGTGCTGGATACCTATGTGTACCGGATGGGTCTGATCAGCAGGCAATACAGCTTTTCCACGGCAGTGGGGCTTTTGCGGTCTGTGGTGGGCTTGATCCTGATGGTGACAGCCAATGAGCTGTCCAAACGGTTTACAGACCGGAAAATCTTTTAGGGGGACAGGATGATGATTAGGAAAAAGGGGATTATGGCTAATCTGGGAACTGGGGTGATTTATGGCATTGTGATTCTTCTGGGGCTGATCTGTCTGCTTCCCATGCTGAATATTCTGGCTATCTCGTTCAGCGGCAGCGATGCGGCTGCCGCCAATATTGTAGGCTTTGTGCCGGTGAAGTTTACCACGGCAGCTTATGAGAAGATTATGGAGGACCGTCAGTTCTGGCGTTCCTTTGGCATATCGGTGTTTCGGGTAGGAGCCGGGCTGGTCATTAACCTGGTGCTGATCGTGCTCATGGCCTATCCATTGTCCAAGACAAAAAGGGAGTTTAAGGGACGGAGCGTCTACATGGGGCTTTTGATCTTTGCCATGCTGTTTAGCGGCGGTATGATTCCTACCTATCTGGTGGTAAAGAATCTCCATCTGCTCAACACGGTATGGGCTTTGGTGCTGCCGGGGGCAGTGCCGATCTTCAGCGTGATCATGGTTATGAATTTCTTCATGGGGGTGCCGAAATCACTGGAGGAGGCAGCGGTCATTGACGGGGCCACACCCTTACAGGTGCTGACAAGGGTGTATATTCCCTGCTCCAAGCCGGTGATTGCCACGATTGCATTGTTCAGTATTGTGGGTAACTGGAATGACTTTTTTGGAGGATTGATCTACATGACGAAGGTGCGCAATTATCCTCTGCAGACCTATATCCAGACTTTAAGTGTTAAGCTGGAGGATATGCTGAATTCCGGAGGAAGCCTAAGCTCCCTGATCAATGCTATGGAGGTGTCCAGCCAGAACCTGAATGCAGCCAAGATTGTGGTGTCTGTGGTTCCGCTGCTGATGATTTACCCGCTTCTCCAAAGATACCTGATTACGGGAATTGTAGTGGGAAGTGTGAAGGAGTAAGCCTATATATAGCACAGAAAAAAAGGGCAGGCGGGTGAACCGGAAGAAGCTGCAGCAGGGAACATAAAAAAGTGAGGTGTAGTATGGTAAGGGGAAGAAGAAGCGTCTGGGCAACGGCAGGCATACTGTTTGCCCTGGCAGTCAGTACAAAGACAGCCTGGGCTTTAAGTGGGCAGTGGGAGTACAATGACACAAAAAATCAGTGGTATTATTGGAACGAAAAAGGGGAACGTCTTACAGGAAGAAAAGAGCTGGGAGGTGAGGTTTACTTTTTTGATGAAAATGGCGTTATGCTGACCGGATGGGTAAACTGCCCGAGAGACGGTATGCCGGAGCCATACAGCAATAACATGGACGGAGAGGATATTTATTACTGCGGCTCTGACGGAAAAATGGCCCGGGGCTGGGTAATATTCTATGACCCGGAACAGGCGGCATATGAGGAAGAACAGCAGTTTCAGGGAATCCAGGACGATGAGTATAGGGAAAAGCGGTATTATTTTAACGAGAAGGGAAAGCCCTATATTAATGAGAGAAAAACGATTGAGGGAAAACGGTATATTTTCGATGAGGAAGGCGCTGTTTTAACTGGCTGGATTTACGACCAGGGAGAGGGGCAGTCTGATCGGTTTTTGTCTGTAGACACAGACAGTCCGGAATCAGACAAGGAGCTGTGCAGGAGCCATCCGGAAAATCTGATGTATGGAACATTAGACGACGGTTCACTGGCTGCCGGCCAGTGGGTAGACGCCATTCCGCCCTGGGATGAGGAGGACGACGACAACCGAAGCTTTTATGCAGATTCTTCCTCTTATGTGGTGACGGGAAGCGGGGCAAGGGGAAGCGGAACTGCCGTGTCGGCCAGAAGGAAGGCGCAGAAGATTGATGGAATCGGCAGACTTTGTCTGGAAAACTGGGATACGGATGTGAATGTAATCAGGATTGATGGGAAATATTACTGTCTGGAAGATTCCGGAACCAGGACAGATGGGATCATCTGGCTGTCTGGGGCAAAGGGAGAGGCCTCTTTTGCAGACGGAATTTACTGTTTCATGGATCATGCTGCCATGAAAACAGGGCCGGTGATGAAGGAGAATAAAGATGGTGACGACGGCAGCGACGGATATGTGTATTATTATTACTTTTCAGAACGGTCCAACAGCAAATATTCCAAAGGGCAGGGAATCACAGGAGTCAGCGCCGGAAGGCTTTATTACCAGGGGATGGCAGTGGGAGCTCAGGACGATACTTATGAGGTAGTCTATCTTCCTACACTGGAGGAGAAGGACGACACGGGCATGAGCACAGGGTTTTTCCTGGTGGATGCATCCGGAAGGGTCAAGAAAGGCTCTAAGGCCGGCAGCCACTATACCTCCAGCAACGGAAACGAGTACCGGGTGACCAAGGTAAGCGACCGGAATGATGATTATGGCTATGTGATTGATTATTATGACGGGGAAAAGGACGACGACAACCATAAAGTCTGGAAAAGTCTGACAGAGAAGGATTATGACTATATCTGTTGGGATACAGTGGAGGAGTAGGGGATGAAAGGAAAAAAACAGATCGCCAGGATTTTGATCGCGGCCATGCTGGCCTATCGGATACCGGCCTGGACTGTGGCAGCTTCCATGATGGACAGGGCGGCAGACGGCGGCAATGGGGGATCCGGGTATGAAACAGCGACATGGAGTCAGACGGATCCGTTCTCTCTGGCATCTTCCAGTGAAGCTGACGAAAAGGAAGCCGAGAAGCCGAAAAAGACTTATACCAACGGGATGCGGGCCACAGCCAGCAATGCGGCCGCAGCGACGCCGGCCAATGCGGCGGCCTTTAATCTGGACAGAAGCTTTGGGGCAGATGGGGTGTATCAGTTGGAGGCAGAGGATAGCACGATTGCATCTTATGATAATGTAAATTCCAATAGTGAAGGAAATCGGGTGGAGCTGCAGAAGTATGGATCGGTTACTTTTGACCTGAGCAAGATTGCGGATTTTAAAGAGGGGAAATATCTGATTTATATTAATGTAAATGGATCTTCCTCCCAAATAAAAATATCCGTAAATAATACAGATAAGGGAATAATTGAAAAAGACGGCAATCTTGGCTGGGGGGCAAATGATTTAGAAGAATACAGTTATTGCTGGGTAGAGCTGAGGCCAGGGGATCAGTTAAAGATAGCAGAAAATGCGGATAACTATGCACACTTGGATTGGGTGAAGCTTATTTGCCTGGAAGCAGATTACTGGATAGAGGCAGAGGATACCTTGATCACGTCTTATGAAGCCAATACCCAAATTCATGGCGATGGGGACCGGGTAGAGGTCAACGGGGGAGGCGGCATTACCTTTGATCTTTCTCAGGTCAATGGCTTTCAGTCAGGAATGTATGAGCTTTATGCAGGTGTAAACGGAGCCAGAACGAATTGGGGTGTGTCTGTGGACGGCAGGGGAACCAACAGTATGACAGCCTCCGGCAGTGGAAAGTTCCAGAAGGGAACTTGTACTGATGTAAGTCTTGGCACTGAGGTCGAACTTTTGGCAGACAGTAAAATAAAGCTTTTTGATATGGATGGTTCTTGGGGGCATGTGGATTATATCCGTTTAATCCGCACAGGGGATGTACAGCCCAGGCCAGAGGGAGTGTATCAGCTGGAGGCAGAGGATGGGACGATTGCATCCTATGATAATGTGACCCAGAACAGTGAAGGAAACCGTGTAGAACTGCAGAACAACGGTTCTGTTGTCTTTGATTTAAGCAAGGTCATGGATTTTCAGGCAGGCAGATATCTTCTTTCCATTCATATGAACGGGAGCACCAAAAAAGTAAAGGTGCAGGTAAACGGCGACGAGAGAAAAGAGATCACAAAGGCTAACGTTGGTTTTGGATATTCGGATTTGGAAGAATACTATTCCCATGATGTACTGGAGCTGACCGGTACAGAGACGGTGGCCATAATCGAAGGAGAAGGAAACCAGTACGGCCATCTGGACTGGATCAAGCTGGTTCGTGTGGATACCTGTTACTGGGTGGAGGCAGAGAAGGAAGCAGGGGCGACCTTATACGCAGGAAATGTTCAGACCCACGAGGACGGGGACCGGGCAGAGGTCAATGGGGGCGGAAGCGTTACCTTTGATTTGTCCAAGGCAACAGGTTTTCAATCAGGAATATATCGATTGTATGCAGGTGTAAACGGAGCGAGAACCCGGTGGGGAGTGACGGCAGACGGAAAGGAAATAGGGAATATGACGGCTCCCGGCGGAGGAAGGTTTGAGACGGGAACTTGTGTGGATGTGTGCTTTGAAGCAGAGATTGAACTTGCGAAGGCCAGCCTGATTCAGTTTTCTGATATTGACGGGAGCTGGGGACATATAGACTATATTCGTCTGATCCGCACAGGGGATGCCACACCGCGGTTTGACGAGACCCATGAACCTACGGGAATCCGGGTAACTGCGCCGGAGGGCTTTTTCCCGGACGGAACGGCTATTGCAATAGATCCTATTTCCCGGTCTGTGCGTCAGGCGATTCGGGAGGAATTTAAAGAAACAGATCAGAAGGTGTTTTTCTATCGTTTCCATCTGCAGACACCGTCAGCCAGACGTTCCCGCTCAAAGAGTCAGGAGGAGGAAGAAAAGCAGATTGTGGACCGGGATGGAGAGGCAGTGGGATATCTGCCTATACCAGAGGGATATTCCGGTGACAGTGAGGTTTACTTTGCTCAGGATCCAGAGGACAGACCAGAGCTGATGGCAGGAACCTGGCTGGAGGGCAGAAAGATCTGTTTCCAGTTAGAAGCCAATGAGGAGGGAGTCTACGGCGGGGTTTATTTGATCGTAGATCAGAATATCTGGAAATTTGAAGGTGAGGAGTATTACGGCAAGACAACCGACCAGGGAGCGGCAGCAGACCTGCAGCCTCTGGAGGAAATCCACATTCCCATACCAGACGACGAGGCGTTTGAAAGCGGATTTTATAATCTTTTGCTTCGGGTATGCGGAGGACAAAGCTATACGATTCTGGTAGACGGGAAGGAAACAGCAGTCATTGCCAGAAACGGGACGGACTGGGGAAATTATGAGATATGTGCTCCCACAGAAGCCCTGAAGCTTTCCAAAGGGCAGACGATTGCCATCCGGGCAGATGACCAGTATGGGTGGGTTGACTATATTGCCCTGCAGCCGGGAAAACCTTTTGAGGAGGAATCAGAGGGAGTGACCGTGAAGGCTGAGGCAGGCGTGGTGCCTGCAGGGGCAGAGCTTTATGTGGAGCCGGCGGATGAGACGGTTCTGCAAGCTGTTCGGGAGCTTTTTGGGTTTACGGAGGAGAATGCTCCGGCTATGAGTTTTTATACCATTTCGCTGCTGATGGATGGGATTACCGTACAGCCGTCCGGAGTGCTGAAGATCCGGATTCCTATTCCAGACAGTTTTCTCAGCGGAGGAATGGGAAGATCTGCCAAAGCAGGATTTTCTGAAGAAAACCTGTCCTTGATCCAGATTAAGGAAGACGGCAAGAAAATCAAGCAGCCGTTTAAGCTGATAGAGGATGGACAGTATGTGGAATTTGAGACAAGGGAGCTGGGACTTTACGGACTGCTTAATCAGCCCTCTGATAATGAGCTTTATTATCCGGCAATCGGTTATTATGACAGAACTACCGGGGAAAACGGCCGGTATGCAGATCTTCAGCCAGAGGATGCATTGACCATACCGGTAAAGGATCTGGCCGGATTTGCAGAGGGCAATTATATTCTTTCTCTCCGTTCCAGCGGACCTCGTACCAAACTGATCGTTTTTATAAACGGCGTTCCTGTGGGAATGATTTCCCGAAGCCAGACTGACTGGGAGGAGATGAATGAAGCAGAGCTTTCTCTGGCGCTTTCTCTCAAGCAGGAGGATGTGATTACCATCTATGCGCCAGGGCTTGCAGACTTTGGTCCTTATGGCTGGGTAGATTACATGAAGCTGAGGGAGACAAATAAAGCAGTAGACGAGACTCCTGCGGCCAGAACGAAGATTACCCTGGAGGCAGAGGATTTTTATCCGGATGAGCTGGAAGCAGGAGGCGAGGCGGCCAATGTAAATCATCCCCGGAAAAAGGTGATGTTCCCCATTCTGGCTTCCGACGGATTTGAGGAAAATGATTATCATTTTACTTTGTACACCACAGGAACTATGAGAAGCTGGGTGGTGTGTGTAAATGGCGTTCAGGTATTGTCAGAAACCAGGGAGGGCTCTGGTTATGAAATGAAGTATATGACAAAAGAGATCGGCAGTGAGCTTGTACACCTGAAGCCAGGAGATATTCTCACAGTGGAATTTTTGGAGCAGGATACGGATAATTACGGAAACTGGGTGGATAAGATTGTACTCAACAGCAGGAGAAGGGTGTCTGGGGAGACATTTTTAAACCGAAACGGAGGAAGGATTCTTTTGGAGCTGGCCGGGGATTTTGAATCGGGAGGACAGCCTCATACCTCAGTGGAGGACGGAAATCTGATTTTCCAGGGAGAAGCCTATTATAAAGCCCAGAATGATAATCCGGCGGCAGACTTACAGCCAGGCGAGCAGATTTTGATTCCTGTGTCGGATCACAGCAGATTTGCGGAAGGGTCTTATCAGCTAAGCATCCGTTCCTGTGGAAACCGGGAATTTTTCCGAATCAAGGTAAACGGGTGGACTGTAGGCAATATTACCCGCAGGGAGACAGGGTATGGAATGGGTGAAATGACAGACGATATGCTGGTTACGCCCATTGATCTGAAGCCAGGGGATATTTTGGCTGTGGAAGGCCAGACCGGAGGAAAGTTCGGCTGGGTGGATTTTGTGACCTTAACCCGCGTACAGTCCCAGGAAGCGGTAAAGGCCAGAAATGCAGGGAAGAATTATACCTGGGAAGGAGAGGATTATTATCAGAAGCAGAACGATAATCCGGCGGCAGATCTGCAGCCGGGAGAGGAGATTGTCATTTCGTTAAGCGACAATCCGGAGTTTGAGGCAGGAACCTATTATCTGGCAGTGGTCAGCAACGGCAACAGAACGGCTATGGTAATCAAGAGGAACGGAGAGAGGATGGGGTCCATTACAAGAAATGAGACAAATTTTGATATGGGATCCATGACTCTGGATGTGCTGCAGAGGCCCGTTGTCCTTTCAAGGGATGATGTGATCAGTATCTGTGCGCCAGGAGATGAATCTGGACCCTTCGGCTGGGTGGATCGGATGGTTCTTATGCCTGTGACAGAACCAGAGCCTCAAAAGCTGGAGGAATATCGATATCCGGCCTGGGCCTATGGCACGGCCAGCCTGTATCTGTCTGCTGCAGATCTGCAGCCAGGAGAGGCTTTAAGGATTTCTTTGGCGGATCATCCTTCCTTTACGGAAGGCCAGTATCGGATTGCCATGATTTCCAACGGTACAAGGGAACGGTTTGATATTCTTGTAAATGGCCAGCCGGCGGGAAGTATTTTCAGAAAACCGTCAGATTATGGCGATAATGGAATGTCTTCAGACAAGTTGGAGAAAATCCTGTATCTGAAGCCGTCAGACGTGATTACGGTTGTAGGGCAGGACGGAGATTTCTTTGGCTGGGTCAGCGCATTGGTGCTGGAGCCGGCAGAATAGGGGGAGAAGACAGATGAAAGGAAAAAGCAAGGCAGCAGTTTTCCTTGCGGCGGCTCTGATCACAGGAGCCGCCGCACCGGGAAATCCTGTGCGGGCCGCTGAGGAAAAGGACAAAATGATCAGACTTGCTGAGGCAGAGAATCCGGGAAAGTATATTCAAGACCTTACGACCAATCGAAGCATGTATTATCCGGGGGAAACCATACAGGGTACATTAAGCTTGTCTGGTGTTTTGACTGCAGGTGCAAGAGTTGTACTCAGGCTGCGGCATTTGGACCAGACGGTTTGGGAAGATGAGGCGGCGGTAAATCCGGGAGCCGTGACCTTTTCTTTCACAGTTTTGGCGCCGGAAAGGGATTTTACCGGTTATGCTTTGGAAGTATATCTGTATGCGGACGGAAGGCTGGCAGATTATGGAATGACTGGTGTGGATGTATCATCGGATTGGAATGTATTTCCAAGATATGGTTATGTGACTAAGATGGATCGGCCTGCAGAAGATGTGGCCCAGGCATTGGAAAGACTGAAAAATCATCATATTAACGGTTTATTCTATTATGATGTGTTTGACACGCAGGAAAAGCCTTTGGCGGGAACCGTGGAGAACCCTGCAGAGAGCTGGAATACGCTGAACAAGTCCTTAGCCAGAAAGCAGACTCTGCTGGATACCATCCAAATCGGCCATGAATTGAATATGAAATCATTCTTTTATAACCTGATTTTCGGGACGTATGACAATTATCAGGAAGCAGGGGTAAGCCCGGAGTGGGGGATGTACTGCGATCAGCGCCATCAAGAGCAGGATGTTCACGACATTTCCGGAATCGGCTGGGAGACAGAGAAATTCTGGCTGATGAATCCAGCTAACCGGCTGTGGCAGGATTATTATATTAAGGTTCATCAGGAGCTGTTTTCTGTTTATCCCTATGACGGGATCCAGGTGGATTCTTTAGGCCCCAGAGGAAATCGGTATGATTATGAGGGAAATGAGATCCAATTGGACAATGCCTATGTGCCGATGCTGAACCGTTTGGTGGAGGAGCTGGGGAAAAAGGTGATCTTTAATCCAGTGTCTGCCTACGGAATGGAGCCGCAGCTAAAGGCAGTGGACTATGATATTGTGTATATGGAGGTATGGCCGTCGGATACTCCTGATTTTGCTGCCATGAAGGAAAAGGTAGATGAAATCTATCAAAGCAATGGCGGAAGAAGGGGTACGGTGATTGCCGCCTACATGAATTATGACGCCCCTAAATCCGAGAATTTCAATACGCCGTCTATCAATTATGTGAATGCAGTGCTCATGTCTTCTGGAGCCAGTCACCTGGAGCTTGGGGATACGGGTATGCTTTCCAGCGAGTATTATCCAGGCAATTCCATGCAGATCACCAGCGGGCTGGCGGAGGACATCCGCAGAGGCTATGATTTTATGGTAGCTTATGAAAATCTTCTGCGGGGAACAGGACTGGAAGAAGTGCGGGATGAGACCTTTGCGGACGGACGGCGCACAGGCTCTGATTTTAAGCCAGGCAACGTGACCTCCTTTGCTAAGGTAAAGCACCAGGCCGGAGAGCCGGACCGGGAGATTCTCCATCTTCTGAATTTTGACGGGGCGTCTCATGACAGCTGGGTGGATAAGGGACTGGCCCAGACTGCCCCGAAAACGAAACAGCAGGTAAGGGTGAGCCATTATTGCACAAAGGTTCCTGAAAAAATATGGGCAGCCTCTCCGGACTGCCGGGATGGAATCCTGGAGGAGCTGGATTTTACAGAAGAAAATGGGACTGTAACTTTTACACTGCCGTATTTGGAATATTATACTATGGTGGTGATGGAGTAGGATTTTTCTCTTTGGAACAGAAAGGGAGTTGTCTGGAAATAACTGGTTATTTCCGGACAGCTCCTTAAGCTTTTGGGGATCGGGGATTTCAAAACAGCTTTACATTTTGGGTAAATCAGGTTATAGTATTTTTCAGAAATTGCTTGGCAAAAGCAGAAGACTTTTGTGAGGACAGTGGGATGAAGACATGAGTGAAACAGAAAATTTCAATATTTATTTTGCGCCGATGGAGGGCATTACCGGATATGTGTTTCGGAATGCCCATTATCAGTATTATGGAAAGGTCAGCAGATATTTTACCCCGTTTATCGCGCCGAACCGGTCAAAGAAGCTGACGTCCCGGGAGATGAATGACATTCTGCCAGAGCATAATCAGGGGATAAAGCTGATACCTCAGATTCTGACCAATCGGGCAGAGGACTTTTTGTGGGCAGCAGGCAAGGTGCGGGAGCTGGGATATGATGAGGTGAATCTGAACCTTGGATGTCCGTCAGGCACAGTGGTGAGCAAGTATCGGGGGGCAGGATTTCTGGCGGTTCCAGAGGAGCTGGACCGGTTCTTAGAAACCGTCAGCAGGGAACTTGAAGGGATGGGAATGAGGTTTTCCGTAAAGACCAGGATTGGGAAAAGCAGCCCGGAGGAATTTGGGGAGCTGCTGAGGATTTTTAACCAGTATCCATTAGCCCGGCTGATCATCCATCCCAGAGTACAGACGGATTTTTACCGCGGTCAACCTGATTGGGAGGTATTTTCAGAGGCAGTCGGCCACAGTCGAAATCCGGTGTGCTATAACGGGGATATTTTTTCCGTGAAGGATTTTTGTTCCTTTGAGGAAAGGTTCCCTCAGGTAAAGGCAATTATGCTGGGACGGGGACTTTTGCAGAACCCGGCGCTGGCGGAAGATATCTGTCTTAAGGTTTGGCAGGAGGCTAAGACAAAGAGGCAGGAACCGGAGGAAAGGCGGCTGCATAAAAACGAATGGGTGCGGCTGAGGCATTTTCATGACGCTGTTCTGGATGGATATAAAGAGTCGATCTGCGGCGACCGGAATGTGCTTTTTAAAATGAAGGAATTGTGGACCTATCTGGGAATGGAGTTTGCAGGACAGGAACGTTTGCTGAAAAGAATCAAGAAGGCAGGAAGGATGGAGGAATATACAGAGGCAGTGGACCGGGTTTTTGAGAGAATGGGGCTGCAATCCTATTAGCTTTTGGCGGCAGTTTTTGGTGCAGGCTGAGGAGAGGCCCTCGTTTTTTGTGATTTTTACAGAAATTTAGTCTTATTTTTGCACATAACGCTGTAAATAGAGTATGGTTAGAAATTTGATAGGAATGATTTAGGAAATAGCGAGGATATATCAGATGAATTGTATAATAAATGTGGTTTAGGGGTTGGCAGTATTGATTATACAAGAAACAGTATAAATTTAGGCAGGATGAACAATAAGTTAAATGCAGATTTATCTGGTATTTATGGAAACAGCAGTTCTAATAATTTAAGTAACGTAACAACTGTATTCAGAAGATCATCTGCTAAAGCGACTATATAGTGAAAAGAGAGACAGCTTTACTTGTTTCTTTATGTGAAAAATGGAACAAACAAGAGGTGGCGCCTGTCACCTCTTTTCTTTTTCCCAAAAGAGACGAATAGGAGATGAATCCATATGGCCAGAGCATCAGTAACCGCCATCTTAAAATAGGAGTTCGAAAAATTGGATCTTCCTTATTTGCCGGATCTGTGTTATACTTATCCGCGTATCTAAAAATAAAATAGAAAAGCAGAGTAGGTCTGTGTGCGTCAAGTGCCGGATGGACGGGGAGTTGCCGTTCGGACGAAAAGGGAGGAAGCTGCCCTTGCGGTACACGGTCCGCATCCCGCTGCAAAGAGGGTAATAGTTTATTATCTCCTTTGTGCTGCGAGAGGTCTGCAAAGGAGGTAATTTTTTATGAGAAAATTAGCAACTTTGTTTACCGATTCGTACCATGAGTTTAAGTATGTACGAACCATCACACTGACCGGAATGCTGGGAGCCGTATCGGTCGTCTTGGGATATCTGACCCTGGAACTGGGCGAGACCTTAAAGATCGGTTTTTCCAGCATTGCCAATCAGATCGTGTATTATCTGTTTGGGCCGGTGGTAGGAGGAGCTTTCGGAGGAGCTCTGGATATTCTCAAGTATTTGGTAAAGCCTACGGGGCCATATTTTCCTGGGTGGACCTTTGGAGCCATGCTGGCAGGGTTGATTTACGGTGTTTTTTATTATAAAAAGACGATTTCCCTGGGGCGGGTTCTTGTGGCGGAGCTGTTGGTGTCCGTGATCTGTAATATGCTTTTGGGTACATACTGGCTGACCTTAATGTATGGCAATGGCTTTATGCAGATATTCTGGCTGCGGGTGCAGAAAAATTTGATCATGTGGCCCATTAACTCTCTGATTTTTTACAGCATTGCCAGGAATATGGAAGCTGCGGGGATTTTCCGTGCAATGAAGGGAACCCGGAAGGGTGTAACAAAAATGTGACAAGGATGTGATGGAAGAACGCTCAGAAAACAGGGTATGAGACGGCAGCCGGTTTGCATATATTGAGACAAAGGGTGTGTGGGAGCAGTGGCAGATGCAGATTTATGTAGTAAAAGAGGGAGACAACGTGGATCGGATTGCATCTTCTATGGGGATTCCGGTGGACGTGTTGCTCTATGATAATCAGATCGGATATCCTTATCGCCTGGCCGTTGGCCAGGCTCTTTTTATCCGGGGAGGCAGGGACGGGCAGAGAACCCCTCTTTATGTAAGCGGATATGCCTATCCCTATATTCAAAATGATGTGCTGGAAAGTACGCTGCCATGGCTGACAGCCATTTATATTTTTTCTTATGGATTTACCTTGGATGGAGAGCTGATACCGCCGTCGAAGAATGAGGAGTGGATGATTGCGGCGGCGCTGCGGCAGGGGGTGAGGCCGGTACTGACTCTGACACCGCTGGGAAGCGACGGGCATTTTAACAATAATCTGGTTACAGCCCTGGTGCAGAGCCGGGACATGCAGGAAAAGCTTTTGTGGGAGCTGGGGAGCGTGATGAACCGGATGGGATACGGCGGGCTGGATATTGATTTTGAATATGTGCAGGCCATTGACAGAGAGGCTTTTGCCGGGTTTGTGGATTTTGCCGCTCAGGTGATGAATCTTTTCGGGTATCCGGTGAGTGTGGCTCTGGCTCCTAAGACTTCCAGGGACCAGCCGGGATTGTTGTATGAGGGAATGGATTACAGGCTTTTGGGGGAAGCGGCCAACCGGGTGATGCTGATGACGTATGAGTGGGGGTATACATATGAGCCAACATCATTATGGTAATTAAAACCAGCTGAAGTCAATGGTTTTCTGGAAGTCTAGGGTAAAAATGAAGCTCAAAAACAGCAGTATCCCGTTGTCCTTTTTTCGTGCGTTCTGATCTGGTATAGTCCACATGATCCAGAATTTCTTTTAGCATGGAGTTGCGTGTTTCCATATCCTCGGTATCCCAATAGCTGTCAATAACACGTTTCGTTGTGGGAATAAAGGCTATTTTAGCCTGTTCCTGTAACTGGATGTTTTCTACTTGCTGATGAAGATGGGATAATTCTTCTTCAATAGCTGTTTTTTTGTCCTCTAAAATTTTTCTTCTGTCCTGAAAGACACTTAATGTATAAATTCCTTGTTCCAAAAGGTCATAGGTTTTGGAAAGCTGCTTCACAGTTTGCTCGCGCTGGGTGGTCAGGCTTTTTATACTGTTATCCAGCAGGAACAATGTATTCGAGGTGTTTTCTTGTGGTTTTTCATTCCACTTCAATTCATATCGGACGACCCATTCCCTTAATCCGTCAATTATTTTCTTTTCGATCAGGTAAATAGGAGAGGAAATAGTTCTGCACTTGCTGTTAGGGCAGCGCAGAATCGGATATCTGGCCTTTGTATTGCTGATCTGGCGTGTCATAAGGCTGTGGCAGTTGGAACAGTATACGAGACCGCTTAAAGGATTCTGGAGGGTATTGGAACAACCGATATGGATTGTTTTTTTGTTTTTTCGGATATTTTGTGCCATGTTGAAAGTCTCCTCTGTAATAATAGGTTCAAACCGTCCTCGTATTTTAGCGCAATCATCATTTTTAGGGCGGCTTTCGATGATAGCGCCGGTATTGGTTATGGTCTTCTGGACTTTCCGCCAGCTCCAACGCTGATACCCGGTGTAAACTGGATTTCGGATAATGTCCATAATACTGGATGCTGACCAGGCGCCGCCTGAGCGGGATGGAATGTGCAAGTCATTTAGGCGGTCACGAATCTGGTAGGATCCAAAACGCTGATATTCGCTGTCTGGCTGTAACTCTCCGCAGGTATAAAGCTGGAAGATCATTCGAACGACAGAAGCCTCATGTTCTACGATTTCCAGCACATAGCCTTTGTCGCCTTTATGCTTTACTTTTTCATATCCGTAAGGGGCTGTTCCGGCTATGTACCATCCATCCCGAAAGGCAGCAGTGCGCCCGGTCTGGATCCGTCTGTTGATGGTTTTATATTCTCTGCGGCTCATGAAAAGATTAAATTCAAAATATTCTTCGTCAAATTCATTGTTGGGGTCATAGGTTTTGGTGGGGGTGATGATTTTTGTGCCGCTGAATTTAAATGCTTCCGCTACGGTTCCCTGATCTTTGGTGTCACCCCGGGCCAGGCGCTCTACTTCCATAACGATGACGCTGTCCCATTTACCTTGCATTACTTCAAGGAGCAGTTGCTGCATTTTAGGGCGGGCGGCAATCGTCTCTCCGGATACCAGCTCTTTATAGATGGCGCCGATGGTAAGGCCCATTTTGGCAGCAAGAGCGGTCAGAATATCCTGGTGACGAGATAAGGTTTCTCCTTCACCCCTTGCTTCCGCTTCTTTGTCGGCACGGCTTTTTCGTAAATACATAGCGACCATATAGTTTTACCTTTCTTTTATATTGGTTAGTGGCGTACCCTCTCTTATCAGAGAACCTAACTCCCTGGACCCAATTATTCCACAATCTGTGTCAGAATCTGACACAGATTGTGCTGCATCATGAATCCTTTTAAACAATTTATGTTTTTTGATAACGGATTAAAGCAGGTTGTTTATGTTCAAAATCAAATCATTATAAATACATACATGAATATCATCATTAAAATCATATTGATTGGAATACAGCTCCTTCTCAAAATCATAAACCATTACCGTTTTTTTCTGCGGATTGACAATCCAGTATTCTCGTACTCCGGCAGTACGGTATTTAAACAGCTTAATACCATAATCACGCTGAGGGTCAGAAGGAGAAGTTACTTCAATAATCCAGTCAGGAGCACCATTGCACCCACGTTCATCCAATTTCTTTTTGTCACAAATTATGGAAATATCTGGTTCTACATAATTCTTATCATCCTTATTCAAAAATACAGCATAAGGAGCAAGATATATTTTACAGGCTCCGTTTTTTTTATCAAAATAGTCAGCAATTTTACGAGACAGAGAAAAAATAATTTCCTGATGTCTTGCATTAGGAGGCGCCATGTAATAAATCTGGCCATCAATTAGTTCAGCTCTTTGACCTTCTGGAAGGGCATAAATATCATTAATTGTATAATGGCTGGTATTCAGTAATGCCATATAGGTGTTCCTCCTATTTAGATTAATTTACTAATGTTAATCACCAGATCTTTATGATACAATATTGCAGTTATGCAACCTTTGAATAATCAATAATTGAAATTTTGCTTACAATTTTTTCCAAATCATCTAAAATATCATCAATTTTTTCAACAACAGACCCCTTAAATACCACGTCTCCACATTGATCGCATTTTAGACAAGGAACATTTTCTATGATTACATAACAATTTTTTAGCTGGGCAAAATATGTTGTTTTATCTTCTATCATTGTCCCGCTTTTACAACTTGTACATCTCATGGGGTGGGCTCCTTTCTGGTTTTTAAATCATTTTCAAATTTGATTGTATTAGGAATATATGCTGTTATAATACGACCGGATTCTCCTTCATCACTAATTACTACATGTATAATCCTATTATCTGTAGAGTATCCAAAAATCAAACAACTTGGAAAAGGAAAATCGTCAGGATATTGTTCTATTATTTCTCCTGTTGCGATACAATTTTTGATATCCTTTTACTTTATATTTCGTTCCCGGCATCTATTTTTTGCATGTTCAGATATGACGATTGTATCATCTTGGAAATATTTTCTTAAACTATTAATATCTATCATTCCTAGAAATTTCTCCTTTGGAAAGTTAATCTTATCTTAACTTGGTGTACAACAAGTATATAGAACTAATCGCTAATAATCTCATATGGCTCTTTCAGCCTTCCGACTACCTTCCCCATGCAGACAATATTGTCGTATTCTCCTATTTTAAATTAGATGTAAAATCTTGTTGAATCATTTTATCTGTGCTATACTCATGCTGTTACCGCCCCGATACTGGCAACAGGAAGGGGGTGTTTCCATGAATATGTTGTTATCCTTCGCTATCTCCGTATTGGCCAGCGTAGTCGCCTACTACCTGTGCAAGTGGTTAGACGGGGAATAAATAGCCGGTAACCTAACCCAGACGGTTGGCTTCTCCGTAAAAGAAGAAGAATCCCCGAATGTACTGCAATACAATCGGGGATTCGTTCTTTTTGTGTTTCCACGAATATTGTTATCCTTTTGCCTATCGGCATTATAGCATATGCAAGCCTAATTTGCAATATACCCCCGGAAATATTCACATGATTTTCAGTTTTGCTTAATCACTAATAATCTCATACGGCCCTTCCAGCCTTCCGACTACTTTCCCATGCAGACAATATTGTCGTATTCTCCTATTTTGAATTAGATGTAAAATATTGTCGAATCATTTTATCTGTGCTATACTCATGCTGTTACCGCCCCGATACTGGCAACAGGAAGGGGGTGCATCGTGTGGAGTATATCTTGTCATTTTTAGTCGCTGTTGTGGCTGGTGTAGTTTGCCATTACATCATCAAGTGGTTAGACAGCGGCGATTAGTCGGTAACTAGCCCAAACGGTTGACTTCTCCGTAAAAGAAGAAGAACCCCCGTTTGTACTGGCATACATTCGGGGGTTCGTTCTTTTTGCTACCGCGTGGCTCTATCTTGTCCTTTTGCCTATCGGCATTATAGCATATGCAAGCCTAATTTGCAATATACCCCCGGAAATATTCACATGATTTTCAGTTTTGCTTAATCACTAATAATCTCATACGGCCCTTCCAGCCTTCCGACTACTTTCCCCATGCAGACAATATTGTCATATTCGGTTATTATATGTAGTTACTAATCTTGTTTTGTTTCTGCTTGGTATTTATCTGCTATAGATTCCAAGGATTTTTCAAAATCATCATATATTGATTCTGCTTGAGATTCAGAATCACCAATAGGATCAGAAGAAAAAGTCTCGGATTTGGCAGATATCAAAGTATCAGTATTATAATCATATAAATCGACTTTGTTTTCTAAACCTTTTTGAATCCAATAAATATGTTGGTTATCACTATTTTCAACAAAGGATATATTCCAAGAATCTGTTATATCTATATAGAAACAATCAAATAGAAGCTTGCATTTTTCTGTTTTCGCATAAACATCTATACTTATTATTCCAGAAATATTTTCATAGTTTTTAAATTCTAGTTGAGGAACATTGTTTAATCCTATAGAAATAAAAGCTTCAGCGAGAATCTTTGTTAGTCCTTCTGTATTTGGTAATTCTATAGGAGTATCGGATTTTTCAATATTTTCAGCAGATTCAACAGTGTTTTTATCAGGTAAATATTCATTCTTTGTTTCTTTAATTGTCTCAACAGTAGCCTCTGTGGTAGTTTCGGATTCTGTAATAGTGGAATTAACATTTGAATTTGAGCAACCATTGGATAACAGAATGATAGTACATAAAGTAACTAAGTAGAGTTTTTTCATAAAACAATCCTCATTTCGTATTCATTTTTCAATCATGTCAAAAATCTTATTAACAAGTTTCGGTTATTCATTATCGGAAATTATTGTTTTATTAAAATTTCCCTCGTAGCTCTACAACTTTTCCTATAATTTTTACAGGTTTTTCTATAATTTCCTGATTAGAAAATATCATGGGTTCATACTTGGGGTTATTTGATATCAGCATAATTCCTTCAGTATATTTTTTTAGCCTTTTACAGGTAGCATCCTGCCCGTTTATTAATACAATAACTGTTTCACCTGTTTCCGCGTCCTCCTGTTGGCGAACAATGACGACATCTCCTTCTGTGATGCGTGGCTCCATGCTGTCTCCCTTAATCTGTAGGCCGAAGAAATCACCAGTAGCAGCCAGCTCCTCAGTAATTTCCTCTGTGTCAATGATATCTTCTATGGCTTCAATCGGGATGCCAGCGGCCACGCGGCCGAAGACATTGATGGGGGTGCCTTTTTTTGTGTGGGTGGATGGATCGTCCCAACCAACTAATTCTCTCGAAGTAGTTCCTAATGCCTTGGCGAACAACTCTATTTTGGATTGTTGTAAATCAACTAGACCTTTTTCGATTTTTGTTATAGAAGAACGATCTGTATAACCTGTTAATTTTGCAAGAGCATCTTGCGACATTCCATTTGCCTCACGTAATCGTTTTATGTTTTTGTATAATTCTAGCATTTATCCACCACCTTTCGATAATATTATCGTATCATATGTGTGAAAAAAAATCAACAAAAACATGAAAAGATGTTGACAGTAATTCACAATAATGGTATAGTGAATATAAATCAGCAAAGGAGGTGGATGATGACAGACATTGCGGCATTAAAGGAATGTATTAAGAAGTCAGGATATTCTATGGTTTTTGTGGCGAAAAAAACAGGAATACTACGAGAAACCATGTATAATCGCTTGAAAACTGGTGATTTTAAACTCTCTGAGATACAAGCATTGTCACATGTTTTAAATCTTTCAAGAGATGAAAGAGACAAGATTTTTTTTACCATCGAAAGTGAATTAAATTCAACAATCATAAACTAAAGAAAGAGGTGGGCATATGAATAAAGAAAAAGAAAATTTAGGGGTAATCGTTGAGAGGATTGCTACTAAATATGCAAAACTGGTAGAAAATCGTATTGATGCTATACAGGGTGATCTTACAGGAATTGATCTCAGAGACACTTATGACGGGATACAGATGCTGGGACATATTGTAGCTACAATGGAAAGATTCGGCCGTATGGAAAGCGCAGATTGAATTGTATACGGCCGAATCTTGCTAATAACATTCAGCAAGATTTCCATCCACTCAAATCTTTTCCAAATATGGCACTTGAGTATTTGTTCCAATATGATAAAAGAGCTTAGAAAGGAGGTGGGGAAAATAAAGACAGATACTAAAAGTACTAGAGAAAAAAGAAGGAAAATGATTTCTATAAAAAAGGATGAAATACGGAAAATTCTCTTTACAGATGGGATAACGTTTGATGTGGCAATAGCGACATTAAAGTCATTAATTGCAGAACTATCAAGAGATGGGGAGGTGTTTTTATCTCAAACAGAAGCAGCAAAAATACCTCCCTATAAAGATTAAGGATTATCTGGAAGATTTAATTTGTGATAGGCATGATGCAATTCGCCAATCGTTTCATAAAGTTTTTCAACCAGATCATTTGGGTCGTAGTTGGTCAAGTCGTTATTGGCAACAACAATTTGAACAGCTAATGCGCCAAGATTATCACGAGTTTCAATATTTACCGGTCGAAGTGCTTGGTCATTTTGATCATAGAAATTTTTAGTATTCATGATTTATCTCCTTTTGCTGTACTCGGCTCTGGTGGGAGCCTGTATAGAGAGTATAACATGTAAAGGGAGAGATTGCCAGGAGGAGGTGGAATATTGGAAGCATTTTCCGAAAAGGAAGTTTTCAAAAATGAAAAGGGAATTATATTAGAAATGACAATAAAAGCTGATTGTATCACACCAGAAGAAATGAGAGAAACAATCAGCTTTATTGCTCAAAGCGCACGAAAATTTTATCTGCACATAGCGGAAAAAATCAATAATATGCCTTGAGTAATTCTGGCTTACCTTCATAACGGTCATAGGAAACCTTGATGATTTGGTATTCCTCCAATCCATCAACTGTACATAAAGTGTTACCAACAGAAATTAATGGCTGGTCGCTCATCTTAAATCCGATGTATGTTCCATCTTCATCACTGTTGGAAAGACCTTGGTAAGTGCCAATCACATTGTTATTGTTTAGTACATTGTATTCCAGGACTTCCATCGCAAAGTCTTCAAAATACATGTCTACCGGAATAGGTAAGTATCCCATTGCTGATCCCCCTTCCTTGTGTACTCGGCCATGGCAGTGGCCTGTACATACAGTATAAGAAAAAGGAATGGTAATGGCAACAGAAATTTTAGAGAGGGCGAGCCTTAACTTAACGGAGGGAAGGCTTAAGTAAATGACATTGGAATAGAGGAGGCGTGTGAGGTGGATGCAAAGACTTTTGAAAAAATTCTCGGAATTAAATTAAGTGAGTGTGAAACTGCAAGAATAAATAGAAGGGACGAAGTGGAAAAGTTTGCAGATGAGATAGTTAAGCAATGCCAGCAGCAAAATTTTACCATAAAAGAATTTGGAATAATGGTAGAAAAATTGAGTGATACACGTCAGATTTTAGAATCTCATGCTGCTGACATTACCAGACTTGGAGACTAATTTTCATTTAATGTTTTTTTTATTGATTCCCATCTGGTCTCATCAAGATCGGAGAACCACTTATAGTAGGCTTCAAATTTATCCATGATATACATGCGCATATCAAAAGATGAAGATGAAATATCTTCTGGAGAATTATTGAAAAAATCCATTACTGCACAGTGAATGGAAAAATCATATTTTAGCTTCTTAATATTCATAGATAAACTTTCCTTTCCTTCGTACTCGGCTGCGGCAACGGCCTGTACATTTAGTATAAAGGAAAAGGATGGAAAGGACAAGTGGAAGATAGGGGGGTGAGAGGATAAAGAAAAAATGCTGTACATTGACAACCGAATATGCAAATAGGAAAAAGAAAGAGACTGCCGTGAGAGTCCGGTAGCCTGAGGTTAGAGTGGGAGGCACATTGACAGTAGAATAGGAAGGAAGAGTAGAGATGGACAGCCAGGTAAAACATGGAATTGTAAAAAGAATGACCTCAATATTGGCAGAATATGAGGTCACAATAAGCGATCTGGATGAAATTTTTCAACTTGTAAAAAGTAATTCGATTATAGTGGAAAAGCGATCTTTTAGGGGGCGTTCATATCGACATGACATTCGCGTCACCGACCATCCGGACGACCACTGCGGGATAGGGAATGAGCAATTCGGGTAAAGGTTCACCAGAGAAATGCTCGCCCCAATATCTATAGGCATTTTCGACAGCTGTAAGGTATGAAAAAATATTATTAGAAAAGGGCTGGAAAAATATTTGTCAATAATTCTAGAATCTGAAATCAAATTCAGAACTTTGCCTGGATAAAATTCTTTAAAGTATGGATGAGGTCTATACCAATAATAAGCCTTGCCCATTTTTACTATACCGTCCTTTCTGAAATATTCTACGCTTGCCACTTCTACCAAGAACTGGTAAACACAGTAAAAAACAAGAGCCGATAATCTCGTAATAATCTCCGTGATCGGTAATCTTATATAAATGGGAGCATGGCCATAATCTCCTTTCCTTGTACTTGGCCCTGGCGGGGGCCTGTACATCCAGTATAAGGCATAAATGAGGGGAGAGCAAGAAGGAATCCTTAAAAACGGGACTTTCCTAAAACCTAGATTGCCAAATAGAGAGGAGGTGAGGTGAGACGGGAGATGCAGAAGTATTCAAAGATGCCGTGAATAAAAGACTATCAGAAACGTTTGATGGACAGAATTTTCTTTCTCATTGGCGCAACCACCCGCAGGACACAGTTGATCTTGCAAAAGAAGTTCGAAGGGTAGTTGCGCATCATGGAATGTCTGTATCTGCAGCAAAAGGTTTTTTTGAATACATGAAAATAATAGTCGAAAAGTTTTCATGTATTAAAGATTAAGAGGGATAACCTCTATTCCTGCTTCATCTTCGGAACCGGAATCATTTATTTCATTTGCTGTTTTTAAAATAGCGATTAGTTTATCCGAATGTGGGTGGACAAGGCCACAGTTTGGGCAGGCAATTCTATTAGATGTTATGTTTTCTCCCACGCTGTATGAACATTGGCATGGACATGATATTTTAAATCGAAGCCACATATAATTTTCTCCTTTCCTCCGTACTCGGCTCTGGCAGGAGCCTGTATAGGGAGTATAGCACGTAAAGGGAGAAATTGCCAGGTAGGAAGGAGGTGGGGTGAAACGGAGAGGGCAATACAGCACATTGACAATAGAATAGGGGGTGAAAAGATATGGGAGAATTAAGTGAACGCGATAAATTATACAATGCGGTACTTGAAACGATAAAAAAGCACGGTAGTGGAATAGAAGTTGGTTTGGTTCGTGCAGTATTAGCAGAGGTCAATAATGCGATAAGTAGTAGGGTAGATCGAAGCAGTTTTGATATCGTGTGTGAACAATTAAAGGAAAGAAAGCCCCGTGAATGCCGGTAACATCCACGGGGCAGAGGTTAATACTCGATGCGTGTTCTTTCACCGTTATAGGCCGCATGCAGTTCACAGGTAATATCATAAAGCTTGCGAACCATTGTTTCATAATCCATTTTTGCAAGGTCTTCTTTTGCAGATAACACATGGACAGCCAGAACACCAAGATTGTCTCTTACATCCACAATAGGAGGGACTAAAGCGTGTTCGTGGTTTTCCTGGTCACAAAAGGAACGTGTATTAGGCATAGTAATCACCACCTTTCTTTTGTACTCGGCTCTGGCAGGAGCCTGTACATCCAGTATAAAGGGGCAGCAGGAATAGGACAAGAGGAAAAATTGGTGCTCTGTTATAAAGAAAAAACGAGGGAAGAACAAGCGAAAGTTTAGAGGGTGAGACACCTAGGACAGAAAGGGGAAATATGGAAAAAATAAGACTAAATGAGTTGACGGGAGGGGCGCTGCAGGAAAAGTTTGATCGCGCCATGGAATCAGTAGTTAATAATATGCAGGATCCAAATACTCCATGGAAGGTCAAGCGGGCGATCACGATTAAATTGGTATTTGAACAGGCTGAAGATAGGAATGATGCTGCTGTAAATATTTCAGTGGAAACAAAACTTGCGCCGGTAAAGCCGATTGCCACACGGATGGCTGTTGGAAAAGACCTGGCTACAGGGGAAGTATTTGCACAGGAATATGGAAGCCAGATCAGAGGACAAATGTCAATGGATGCCAATACTGGAGAAATTCAAGAATCTGACAATGTATTAAATTTCAGAGCCGCAAAGCAGGCATAAGGAGGAACATATGGATATGACAAAGGATGCATTACAATATGTAGTTGGATTAAACAAAGCAGGGGTTATCAGAATTAATGATGAGAATTATACGGACCGACCGGTACATAGGGTGGATGTGCAACTTCGGGCGGAACCCATCAAAATGAGTACATTGACGAGTTTGGTGGACTATTTAAAAGCAGGACTCGATGAGACAGCAGAAAAGATGATTGTTCAGGTAGAATCTCCCACATCAGTTCGCGTGATATCTATACTGGACGCTGATCGGAAACGTGAGGAGTTGGTTCAGGTGACAGCATCTATTCCAGATTTTTTCTGTGGGCGGTATATGGACCAGGAGTGTTTTATTATTAACCTGCAGGCAAAATTTCTCCCGAATGACGACAGAGAGCTGCTTCTTAAGTTTGCGGGCACAGTAAAGAATGAATCCATTGCCGAATATGGTGACAATGGCATCATGCAAAAGGCAACAATCAAAACAGGGATTTCTACTGTGGGGGAGGCTATTGTTCCGAATCCGGTTAAGTTGTGTCCATTCCGTACATTTGCGGAAGTAGGGCAGCCGGAGAGCTCATTTGTATTTCGGATGCGCCAGGGAGATGGTGTTGAATGCGCTATATTTGACGCAGATGGCGGCGCCTGGAAAAACGAAGCTATGGACAATATCAAGAAGTATTTGCAAGAAGCGCTTAAAGATTTCCCGCGCTATATGATAATCTCGTAAAGGGAGGACTCCTTTGGTTATTGTGTCACGGCGTAACCATTAAAAATAGGCATCCAGGCCCGGCATGAATCCGGGCCGGAGAGGAAGAAATGAACAAGCCTAAATTCGTTGTAGGAAGGAGGCAGCAGGTGCGGGAAAACCTGAAGAAAATCAGGAAAGCTGCTGGTTTAGCCCAGCAGCAGATAAGCTTTATCCAATATGCAACTGAGCTTTTAAGGCATCCTGCAGCACCTGTGAAAAATTAATATTTCGTTCCAGGGCAGCGGCATTAAGCCATGCAGGTAAAGTAACTGTTCGATTAACAGAACGGTTTATGTTTGCCATACGAATAGACGGCATGTAAACATCAATCAGAACTGCTCGTTCATTTTCTTTTACCTGAATTTTTGATAAAGGTGTAGGAGATGGGATATCTTCTTCATCTTCTTCCAGCCCATAGAGGACGCAGCCAAGAAGTTCACGTGCGGATAAAAACGCATCGTCGTCATTAGTGCCGCTGGTAGCGCATTTTAGATCGGGGAAATCAACAGCAATTTCTTTTCCAGGTTCATAGATGAAGATAGCAGGATAAAAATAACGTTCAACTTTTTTCATAAAGGGAACCTCCTTAATTCGTCTATGTCAGGAGGAAGCCAGGGCTACCTGAATTTAAGCCCTGACTGTTCTTCAATGCGTTTTAGCGTTGGGAGGGGAATATCCCTATCAGGATGTTTAATGGTAGTACGCCCCTTTTTGGTTGGGTGTTTGTATTGATGGTGACTGCCAACTACGTTTACCTCATACCATCCATCTGCTTTAAGCATTTTGATGACCTCTCGTGATGAATAACTTTTCATGTAGGTTCCTCCTGACAATATTACGATAACACATATAAAAGTATTTGTCAACAGAAAGACAAATATTATTATATGTGTCAAAAAAGCGGGGTGACAGGAAGGGAAGCAATGAAAGACAAAAATATTATTTCAACACAAATTAGGCTTCCAGTTGGAATACATGAGTATATCAAACAGGAAGCCGAGAGAATGGGGATAGCATAACCAGCTAATCTGGTAAGGAGACATTGGAAGGAGGGCAGCAGGTGCGGGAGAACTTAAAGAAGGCCAGGAAAGCTGCTGGTATGACCCAGCAGCAGATGGCATAAAAGCTATTTATCATCATAGTGTCCGCGGCAAGACAGAATTTCTAAAATATCGTTGTTTATTCGATAAGTTAATCTGTCTGTATCATTAATCCGACGGCTCCAGAAACCGCTTAAATCTCCTTTTAACGGTTCTGGCTTACCTATACCATTAAAATAGCTGCGTTCAATATCCTTTAATAAAGCATTGATACGTTTTAATGTTTTTTTGTCCTGCTGTTGCCAGTAGATATAATCATTCCAGGCTTCATCAAACCATATTTTTTTCATTCGTCTTCTACCTCAATGATGTCATGCTCTACGCCTTTGCCAGAATTAAGTGCTTTGATACCCCGGCGTAGATGTGCCATATTGTTTTCAGAGTAGAATGGGTCAAGAGAAACCTCAAAAGGGATTTTTTGCTGGCGAACCATTGTCTTAGCAAAAATATTAATTGCTGTAGACATGTTCAGACCAAGTTCATTGCAGAGATGGTCAAACTGTTGTTTCAGTGTTTCATCCATTCGTATATTGACATTTGTTTGGGACATGATTTTTACCTCACTTGCTATTTGATAATTACATTGTAACGAAAATTATTTACAATGTCAATAAAATATTGTTCATGAAGAAGGAGATGCAAAGTGAGAGAGAACTTAAAGAAAGCCAGAAAAGCTGCTGGTATGACCCAGCAGCAGGTGGCGGATAGGTTGGGGATTAATCTTCGTCATTATCAGAAGATTGAATATGCAGAGGTTGGTGGTTCTTTTGAGGTTTGGGACGCCTTGGAGGACATGTTAGGCATACATCAACGGAAACTCCGAGAGATTTCAAATAATCGTCCCTTTCTAAAAGGAAATCTATAGGGACATTTAAGGTATCAGCTAAAATTATTAATCCTTCAAAGGTAGGCCGGGCATCACCGCTTTCATATTTTTGATAATTGCGTAGCCCCATTTGGAGTTGATCAGCTAATGCTTGTGCAGTAAAACTACGAGAAATCCTTGTGGCACGTAATCGATCTTTAAACATAATAATTTTTCTCCTTATAAAAATTTTTCTTGACTTACGCCAAATTATGGCATATAATCAAGAAAAATAATACGCCATAACATGGCGTATTAAAAGGAGGACAATGCTGTATGAAAATCGAAATCACCGGAAGCCGCTGTATCACATGCCAGAAGTACACGCAGTATTACCACAATCATTATGAGAGAGGATTTGAGGCAATAGACTGCGGTTACTGCGGGAGATGGCAGAGAACCACAAGACCGGGAGATAGATGCAAGGACTATGCGGAAGTGTCAAATGTTGGACAAATTTTTGCCAGATGGGAAGGGGGCAGCAGGTGCGGGAGAACTTAAAGAAGGCCAGGAAGGCTGCTGGTTTGACCCAGCAGCAGATGGCGGATAGGTTGGAGATAACTCTTGTATATTATCAGAAAATAGAATCCGGAGATAGAACTGGGGATTTTTCTATATGGGATAGGTTAGAGGATATTACTGGTATTCATCAACGGATACTCCGAGAGACTTCAGAAACTCATCACGGCAAAGCAAAAAGTCAGTAGGTACATTAAATATATCAGCTAATTTCACGAGGGAATCCAGAGAAGGTGAGCGTTCAGCCTGTTCATATTTTTGGTAGGCGTTTAGTGAGATTTGGAGCATATCAGCCATATTTTGCTGAGTATATTTGTACTTCATGCGTAAAGAACGTAAGCGTGTGTTAAACATAAACCCTCCTAAAAATGTTATTGACATTACATACAAAATGTACTATATTGTCAATAAAGAATCTACATACAAAACGTATGTAAAACAAGGAGGGCAAAGCCATGACAGTAACAGAAATTGCGTTCAAACTAGAAGACCTACAAATGCAATCATGGAAATTACACAGTTTAGCGCTGGCAGTTTATGGTGCTATAACAGACAGTCCATGCGCAGCAAGTAATTTTGACGGGGCATTATTCCTTCTGACCGGAATAACAAGTAAGCTGGATCAGGAGATGAAGGTTTTAAGTGATGAGTTATTCAAGGCTGCGAAAACACAACAGAAGGCAGTTTAAGGAGGTGGAAAAGGTTGATAGAAAGAATATCATTTTCAGATTATTTGAAGTCTATGGTAGGGCAGGAAAAGGCAAAAGAAATTTTGAGTATGAAGCAAAAGGAGAAAGAAAATCAAACGATTATAATAAGTGGTCAGAATGGCATAACTGGTAAATCGACATTGAAGCGGTTATTAAGAAAGCACGGATACCGGGTGCTGGAGCCCTTTGAATGTATTGAGATAGTATTGAGCCAGGAACTCCAGGATCCGATCCCTGAGTTTACTAGATTAGTGGATTAAAAAGGCAGGAGATTTTTTGGATATACAGTTATCAATGTCCGTGTATAGATGGATTGTATCAGAAAATCTAGGTTGTGGCAACCACTAGTTTTGTGGTCTTAACTCATTATCTAAAGCTAATGGGATTGCGACCACATTATTTCAAAAGGCAGTTTAAGGAGGGAAAGTAAAGCGTGGTAGAAAAATACAATCGTTTCTTTGACCTGTATCTGCAGGTAAGTAAAGACGTATACAATCCGGAAAAACCATATGACAATTTGAAAGAGTGTATCCGGCATTGCGAAAGATTCCGAGAACAGCTTATTGGAATGGTAAATTTGATTGCTGAAATGGGAGAATTTACCATGGAAGCCGCTGAGAAGGAGATTGATAGAATCTTTGAACATTTTTCCAGTGTTGCTATTTGCCATGCTTATGTTACAGAAGGCGAAGTAATGGTATTCGTGGAGGTGGGATGAGATGAGGTAAAACCAAATTTGATAGTAATGCAACAAAAATGGAAACAAGTACAACCAGTAAAGCATACAATTCACCAAGGAAAGGGGGATAACAATGGCAGAGGGCAAGATTGTAAAGGTTGTGAAAAGTGGCAATGTTACAATGTACTTTCATGATGATTACTGCCGGGATAAGACTCCGGAAGATGTTAAGGCAATTCTGGACAGGATAGCAGCGATTGTCTATCCGGCGCTTAAATCTGCGCATATGAAGAAAGAGCAGCATGGATCCGCCTGAAGGCGGATTTAGAGGACAAGCAGGGAGGGTAAATATGAGGGATCCGAACATGTGTTTTATAGACAGAACATATCTGACACCAGGACAGAAGCAGGCCAGATATATTCGAATGCTGGAGAACTGGGTAATCGTTCTTGGCGGGACAAGCCTTGCTATGTTAATAGCAATCTGTTTTTTGATTGGTGCAACTATTTTATGAGGAGGTAAGGAACTATGATGAAAAAACGGGTAGTAGATCTTCAGGGAACTTGCAATAAATGTGACGCGATCCGGCGGCAGGATAGACTTCAAAGATACCAGAGAGGGATGCATGGCTTAAAGAACATGGGAAGAAAACAGGGAAGGTGAAGTTTCTTGTGTGAGTGACACAATAGAAAGGGATTCTAGGCACTGGTGCTCCGGGGATAAGTGGACAGTCTGAAAGGGACGGATTGAATCAGAAAAGCCCTGGCAACAAAAGTTGGCGGTAAAGATATAAAAGGGGAAAACCTCAGCAGATGGGAGCTGCCAAGGTTTCACTTGATAACGATATCAATTACATTCCTCATTATAGGGGAAAGGAGTAGAAAAATCAAGAGGTTAGTTAAAAAAAGGAGTGGATAGAGTATGATCTTGAACCGTTGCCGGGGATGTGGCTGTCCATTAGATCCAGGAGAGCGATATTGTGAGGAATGTGAAGAAGAAATGATGGAACTGCAGAAAAAAGCGACTTGCAAGATACGGGCAGCAGGAAAGTCAGAGAATAATAAAAGAGAGGGGAAATGTGAATGAAACCAGTATGTTTTCAAGTGGAGCAGTTATGGAAAGATCAAACAGATTATGGATATTGGACATCTGGAGGATATGATCCGGAAAGGCAGTACGGACAGTTTAGGATTGCTGTCAGCCCATATGGACGCCCTTTAAAAGAGGTTGAACGCATGAGGGAACAAAATGGAAAACATGTGCTTCACGTTGTGTATCCGGGATGCTACATTCTGCAGGCAACATGTAAGGAAGCGCCAGTAATTGAAATGGAGTTTTTCCGGATACAGGAAATTAACCAGAAGGCAGCAAAAGCTGTCTGTGAGCGTGTGTTAGAAGAAGATATGACCCAACAGCAGTATGACCGGATGCAGCCATCTATGGACCTTGCAAGGATGGAGTGTATTACTCCTTATAACCAAAATAATCATTATTACTGGAGAGGGCGGAATGAATAGGTATGTGGTTCCTGTCCAGGAAGTAAAGCATACAGAAGCAGGATTTCAGCTTGTATTAAACATGCCAGAACGAATGGCCAGGAATCTTTGGCAGTATAAAGTGTGCCAGGTAGAGGTGGGGATTGATGATGGGCGCCGGATCACGATTGCACAGCGTCGGAAGATTTATGCAACTCTGCGTGATATTGCTGAGTATACAGGATATACGGATGAAGCAATGAAGGAGGTAATGAAAGCGGAGCATATGCTTCAGAGTGGGTGTGGTTATTTTTCGCTGTCAAACTGCAGTGTGACAACCGCAAGGGAATATATTAATACACTAATGGAATATGCGCTTAAAGAAGGAGTGATTCTCCAGGAATCCGGAATCCAGCGAACAGATGATATAGATACTTATCTGATCCAGTGCATCCGGTACCATAAGTGCTGTGTTTGTGGAAGGGCGGCAGAAATCCACCATGTAGACGCCATTGGCATGGGAAATGACCGGCGTCATTACGACGACAGCCAGAACCGGATCATGGCATTGTGCCGGAGCCATCATACGATTTACCATCAGCGAGGGTGCAGCAGGTTCATGGACGCTTATAAGGTATATGGGATTGAGCGGCATCGGACAGAGGACAGGTGGCAGCAGGGGATGACAGGATGAATAAGAAAATATTTGATAATATGATCCGGAAGCCGCCACAGTCGTCGAAAGCAAAGTATGTATTCCTCAGTGATAATAAAGCAATATGTGAAGCCATTGTGACGGTAGGATTTCGGTGTGTTTACATTGACAGCCGGGAATCTGAGGCGTTTTTTGATGCAGAAAGCTTCTGTGCCAGGATAAAGGAACTGATCTTTTCTGGGACAAATCTGACAGAATATATTTTTGTTCCGTCATGCTTCAGGAAAAGAACCAATGACCAGTTGGAAGCCGTCATGAAAGTAAACCAGATGGACTACATAACCGGTGCCTGGTCATTGTTCCGAGATAAGGAGTATTTGGGGAAGTATGAGTACCAGGATGAGCTGGAGGAAATCCTTTATGGTTATGTCAGCAGGCATGATGGACCGGATGAGCTGCCTGTAGACAAGGAGCAGTTTATTAAACGGGCTCCGGATGGAAGTGAACGTGGGGTGATGGAGAAGGCCCTGGTGGATTATATCATTGAGACGGTATGTTTTTTTGTGGTGGATGGGGCGGTTTATATCTATCACGATGGGGTCTATCGGGAAGACCTAAACGGCATAGAGATGAAATCCATTATCCAGTCCCTGCTGTATGATAAGTATATTAATTTCCGGACTATCAGCGGTATATATCGGCTGCTGGTGGATCAATGGGCAGTCCAGAAGCGTTATGAGGAGCTGAATGCTTATCCGGCTCATTGGATTAATTTCCGGAATGGCTTTTTTGACGTGAAAGAATTTAAGCTGTACAAGCACCATCCTAAGTACTTGGCCATCAATCAGATCCCGCACGAACTGAATGTGGGGGTGAAGGACGACATGGATGCAGCAGGGCCGGAAACCATCCGTTTTCTGGAAAATGCGCTGCCAGATCCAGGGGATCGGATGCTCCTTTACCAATTTGCCGGGTATTGTATGACTAGGGATACCTGTATACAGAAATTCCTGATATTAAAGGGTGCGGGAGGGACCGGGAAAAGCCGGATTATTTCCATGATTCAGAACATGGTAGGTACGGACAATGTGTCCGGAATGTCCATGGAGGCATTGACGCAGCGTTTTTATCCGGCCCAACTGCGGGGGAAGCTGCTGAATGCCTGTGCGGATATCAAAGGAGGGGCTCTGACCAGCGTAGATATCATAAAAGCAGCCACAGGGGAGGATCTGTTGGTCTATGAAAGGAAAGGCCGGGATCCCACTACGTTTCGGAGTTATGCGAAGCTGCTGTTTTCCGCAAATGAGATACCGATCAACCTAGATGAAAAATCGGATGCGCTTTACAGGCGGATGCTGATATTGGTTATGGATAGAAAGCCGGAGAAGGAAGACCGGGATCTGGATGAAAAGCTGCAGCAGGAGGTAGATTACCTGATCTGGAAAGGGATTGCCGGACTTCGGATTCTGTATCAGGACGGGAACTTCCGGGAGACGGAGCGCAGCAGGCAGGAGGTAGAGAAGCTTCACCGGGCGGCAGATACTGTAAAGGCGTTTATGGATGAGTGCACGGAACGGCAGCAGGGCAGCAGGATCAGGCGTAAGCTGTTGTATGAGACATATTGTGAGTATTGCAAGGGATACGGGAGGCGGACTCTGGGACAGAGTTCCTTTTATCGTCGGGTAGAGGAGATGGGGTATCAGCAAAAGCGGAGTAACGCAGACAGGCTTTTTTTGGATATTTCATTGTTGGATGAAGGATTTTTGGATATTGACGTGGATGAGAAGCTTCCGTTTAACAAAAAGTGACAGCTTTTGTGACAGGTAGTGACAGCTTTGTGACAGGTTTGTGACAGCTTTTTTCGGACAAAAAATACCCGCAAACCGTTGAAAAATAAGGAGATTTTGGAAAGTAGTGACAAAAGTGACAGCTTTTTCCAAATTTCTTACACGTGCGCGTGCGCGTACCTATATTATTTACCTGTCATTTTTGTCACAAGTGACACTAAATAAAAAAATATAAAAAAGAGAAAAGAGAAATGAAAGAAAAAAAGAGAAGAGAGATCAGAGGAGGATTTTTGCAAAAAGCAGTGGCAGATATAAAACAAGCTGTCCAAATTGGAGATTCTCTGGAGATCAGGGTCGGCTATGATGGAGAAGGAAAACAGATACGAAGAATAAAGGCATTAAAAGGCCGTGTAAAGGCAAAGTATCCGTATATTGTTGAGATTGAACTGTTTGGGAAGAAGATTTCAAGAAAGACGGTCACCTATGTGGAACTGTTGACAGGGGAAGCAAAATGGAAGGGAGAGGTAAATGAGAACTGCGATAATCTATAATCATAAGGGTGGGTGCTCCAAAACTGTGACGGCAATCAATTTTGCGGACAACCTGGCAGGCCGTGGGTACCAGGTGCTGGTTGTAGATATGGATCCGCAGGGAAATGCATCATCATTCTTCCGCAGATATAATATTAACAAAACATCTGTTCGCGAGTTGCTGACAGGAGAGGTAAGGCCCAGCCGGTGCCGTTACCGGACAAATTATAAGGGGATAGACATTATTCCATCGAGCCTCGGACTCAGAGCAGTCACATCAGATGCATTAGTGGCCGGGCGTGATACTTTGAAAGAAGGATTATGGGATATAAGCGATAAATATGATTATTGCATCATTGACTGTCCGCCAAGTGTAGACTTTCTGACAGAGGTTATCATGGCGACAGCGGATGATGTTGTCATTCCATTAAAACCAGACCGGTTTTCATCAGACGGGCTGTGGACTGTAATGGATTTGGTTTATAATTTCGGGCCGGAAGATGTAGCTGTGAGAGGATTGTTTACCCAGTTCTACCGCAATAAGGATACTTTTGCATCTATTAGAAATATAACAGAGACCAGCGGAGTGCCTGTGTATGACAACGTGATCAGGCGATGTTCGGCAGTGGATCATTCTATCCTGGTGCGGCGGCCACTAGCAAAGTGTGCGTCGAAATCTACAGCGGCGCAGGATTATAGGGATTTTACAGAGGAATATCTGGAGTGGGTAAAGGAGGTGAAAGAGGATGGCATCGCTTAGCAGTCTGATTAATAGTCAGCCGAAGGAGAAGACAGGAAGATTTGGGGTTATCATGGTGCATTATAGTAAGCTGATTCCATCTGAGGCTAATAACTATTCTACAGACAATATTGAGGAGCTTGCCAGGGCAATCCTGCTGTCTGGTGGTGTGAAGCAAAATCTGCTTGCCCGGAAAAAGTCTCCGGATGAATATGAATTGATTGCTGGCCACAGACGTCGCTTAGCGGTCAAATATCTGGTAGAGGAGATGGGGCAGGAAGAATATGCCATGATGCCTGTACATGTGGAGAAGGATGGGGATATCATTAGTGAGATCAATTTGATTCTTGCAAACTGCAGTATGCGTGAGAGATCTGATTGGGAAAAGATGATGGAAGTTGCCCGGCTGACAGAACTGATGAAGGCACTTCAGTCGGGAACGGAAGATGAACAGGAGCGGTTTAGGAGATTGTTTGGAAAAGAGCCTTCTGTGGGAGGCCGGGAGCTGCGGAAGATGGTTGCCGAGAGCCTGGGATTATCTGAAACAAAGGTTGCCAATCTTCGGCATATCAACAGCAGCCTAGTGCCGGAGTTGAAGGATCGGTTTCAGACTGGGGAGATCGGAGTATCAGTGGCTAATGAGGCAGCAGGGCTGCCTGCTGAAGAACAGATGGAGTTGGCGAAAAAGGATAGGATTCAATTGGTTGATGTAAAGAGTAAATCTGTGTCAGAATCTGACACGGATGGTAAACTATCATCTTCTTGCCTGATCCAGACGGGGGATTGTCTGCAGGAGGAATGCGGCGGTAGCCTGGAGGCGCAGGGAAAAGAAAAAGATGGGGAGCCGCTTTCTGCATATGGAACCCCTAGGAAGATATATCCAGAGGACAGTTTGATTGCGACAGCTGGGTGTGATCGGACGAAGTTAAAGACAGAACCAAGAGAAAAAGGCCAGCAAATTGAAGGAGAGGAGCTGGGGGCCGGAGCAAAAGCCGCAAAAGTGAAAACCTATGACCGTAATATTTTGGGAAAAATGATCGCAGAAGCGGAAAATGCATTGGATTTAA
>RAYY01000035.1 GCA_003611875.1 bacterium D16-56
AAGCCGGAGCTGTTCGGGGAGATTGTCAGGGCGGCGATTTTATTATTAGAGTGTCTGATTATAAAAGCTATGCAAAAGGTAATGGATATAGCGGAAAAAGTTATTGATAAAGCTGTTGATGCCATAAAGGAAATACCAAAAGAAATGGAAAGTCATGCCCATGTAAAAGCTGGTTCGGCGACTCAGCAGGAAAAGAAAAAGATACCATTTTCTGTTAATCTGCGCCAAGAAACGGATATGCAGAATAAAGCAGAACAGTCACAGCAGAAAAATACTGTCGCAGTCAAAAAATCTATAATCGAACAGATAAAAGCAGAACAAAAATCTGTTCCTGCCGAAACAAATAGGTTGGAAACAGAAAGACCGCTGCAACCAAAACCTTCCGTACTCGCAAGTAAATATCCCCGTCTGAAAGAGATTGACAGTAAGCTCAAAGAGCAGAATAAAGCAATTTTTGAACGTGAGAAAAAGCGCGATAAGCTGAAAAAGGAATTATCCGAATGTACGGGTATCTTCAAGGGCGGCAGACGAAAGGAATTGCAGCAGGAGATTGACAGTATCGACAACCAGATTACCAACATGAAAAAGCGGCTTTCATCCATCGTGAAAGAATATAACTTTGACTCTGTTCAGGCATTCAATAAGGAACTGAATGCGGCAAAGAGTGAGAATCTTGAATATCAGGCAGCTCGCGCGGAGTATGACAAAATTTACGGAGAAAAAGCGAATGATATCATGAGCATAAAAGAACGGCTTAGACAGAAACAGCACGAGGTAAAAGAAAGGGAAAGCAGACGAGAGCATCAGGCAAGGCAGAAGGATAAAGGGGCGAGGTAATAAAGGCAGACGATGGTAAAGTGAAAAATGTGGTCAGAAAAAAATTAAAGCAATATGTAGAAAAGCGAGGCGTTACAGATGGAAAGGAAATACAGTGAAAGAGATATAAGTCACGGGGGTGGGTGTATAAATTGTCAGCAATAGGAACTGCATTCGTTCGCAGTTCTTATTGCTTTAATGTAATAATGGTATGAAAAGTGAGCATATCATCATTATAATACATCTGCAAATTGCCATGATATTTGCTGACCACTTTGCGAATGCTTTTTAATCCAAATCCATGTCCATTTTTATTTACGGTTATCTGCCTGTCCTTACAGGGAAAAGGATTTTTTCGGCAGGAATTGATAACCGTTATCACAATAAATGGTGTTTTTTCACGTTTGCTTGTATTAATCTCAATAAAAGAGTCAGGAATAATGCCTGCTGCCGTTATAGCATTATCCAGCAAATTGCAGAACAGAGAGGTAAGGTCATTGTCTGCAATAAAATCCGTTGTCCCACTTCGTATGTCAGCATGAAAAGATATATGGCTGTCAGTGCATCGCTGCATATAGCGGCATAGGATGGAATTCAGCATTTCATGGTCACATAGTCTGGAAAACTCTTTCAGGTCTGGAGAAAGTACCAATTGACGGATATAGGCGCTTATTTTAGCATACTCTTTTTTCTCATTCAGTAGGTCAATGGATTGCAGGTGCTTTTTTATGTCATGGATTAAAATACGCTGGTTTTCATTCTGTACATTCAGCATTTTATAATATTGGGCTGAATCTGATTCTTTTTGAAGCAATAATTGCATTTCTGTAAATTCCATGTTTTTTTTCTGATGATATTGGTTGATTTCAAACATGAGCAGGTTTGCTGTCAGCAAAAGAACAGCGCCCATAGTAACCATCCAGTCAAGTGACGATGGGAGCAAAACAGATTCGCCAATGCTTACGAAAGTAAGCATAATAAAGATTGAGGTCAGGGGAATAAAAACAAGAAGAAAAACAGACTGATCATGCTGCCCTGCATCCTTCTTTGTTTTTTTCATCAGGTGCATCAGTATATAAGTAACTGCAAAAAATATGAGTTTACTAAAGACCGAAAAAAATAAAAGATGATAAAATTCCCTGCTGTTATCAAGAAAGCGAGGGGCAAAGTGCCTGGTAATTCCATAAACGACTAATTCACTCATTGCCATAACAGCCGCCAGTATGGAAGAATGGAATAATGCGGTATACCAATTCAGATAACATTGTGTCAGCAGGAAAATGAAATTCAGCAAAAAATATAAAATGATATTGATCCATATCGATTCGGACAGTGACACGCAAAACAGGATAAAATATAAACCGCATAGCACGGCAAGTTTTCTCCGTGGTGTGTGTCTGACAGGAAATAAATTGGAGGAGTATTGCCAGAGTATAATTGCTTCTACAAGAAAACTGAAAAAATAACAGATTGTATTTATCATTTGCTTTACCTCGTACTTTCCAAATAAAGGAGATAGGCTTCCTTAAATGCGCTGTACTTTCTTTTTGTCAGATAAGCAGACTGATTATCTGACATATGGACAAGATTACGGTCAAAATCCGTGACATGTTCAAGATTGATAATGAAACTGCGGTGTGTCTGGAAGAAACGGTTTTTAGGGAGAAGTTCCTGCCAGTACTGTATATTGTGAATGGATTCAAAATCACACAAAGTAGTATGTACCGTTACTTTTCTGCCCTGTGCTTCCACTGCTATGACGGAAGATGCAGGCAGTGTATGTACACCTTGTTTTGTTTCAACCGGGATTTTTACTGTCATAGTGTTATACAGGTCAACCGCATCTTTCATATTGCGGAAAAACCGTTGTTTAGCCAAAGGCTTTGAAAGATATCGGAATACATGGAACCGCATTGCATCATCAAGATATTCAGAATAAGAGGTCACAATAAAAATAATAATCTTATCATTCTTCTTTTTTAATTCCTTTCCCACATAGATACCATTCATTCCGGGCATTTCTATATCAAGAAATAGAATGTCTTTTTCACCTTTATCTGCCAGCAGGGATTCCCCATCAGAAAAACAGACCAGTTCGGGGCATTTCACGCTTATGTTTTCAAAAAAATCTCTGATATATTTTTGAAGCTGTTCAATTATCAGCGCATCATCGTCACAGATGAGTATTCGCATTTTTATACCTCTTTTCATGTAATTTACTACATAGTTACCCTCTGTATTATACAATAAAGATCAGGAAAATACAAAGAAACTGCATGAAAAGACATTTTTTGGTGGATTTTGGGATGAAACAAAGGAAACGAATATTTGTAAAATGACCAAAAAAGGGAAAAAAATGTCGTTTCATGCAAGAAAGGTTGAAATTAGGGCAAATAGAGGTATAATGGAAATTATCATTGAAAGGCACCGAGAAGCTGAACACTTGATTTTTACAGGGGTGAGGCGATTGGGGGTATTGATCTTGACACTACCAATCTGATGGAAAAAGGAGATATTATGAAAAAGAGCGTTTCAAAAAAGATGTTTGCGTTGTCTGTGCTTATGTCTGCCGGTATGCTGTTAGCTGGCTGTTCTGGTACGGCAGCAGAACCATCGGAGAGCACACCGGCGGGAAGTAGCACGGAGGCGATGCAGGGGAGTGTAGGAGTGGCAGAATCCGGTACAAACCATATCAGCGAAAAGGTGTCCGATATGTTGGTCATTGATGCGGATGTCATTTTGCCGAAAGAGCAGGTATATAGCGTGTATGCGTTGACAAAGCAGACGTTTCCGAGAGAAGATTTAGATGTTTTTTTCGGAACGTCGGAAGCAGCCGTAACGGATCACCCGGAATGGGTGGGGGCATATTCTGCAGAAACGGAAGAGGGCGGATACTTTAGTACGAATCCCTATGGTAATTTTACATATGCGAAGGATGAGGAAAGGGACGACTACATCGTATATTTGGTGGAATCCGCATATTATAATGCTGGCAGTTGTTCTTTCCAGAAGGAAGAAATACAAGATTTATCCTTTCTGGACGCAGAAAAAGCCGTTCAGATGGGGAAAGAAAAAATTAAGGAGCTGACCGGACAGTATTCGGAGGTTCTTGTTGCTTATTCTCTGAATAAGGAAATACTAACAGAGTTGGAGGAGAAGTATAGGCAGACTCAGAAATATCAGGAAGATGCACAGACAAGGAAAGAAACTACAGTTGATGACTGGTCAGACGCAGATGAGATATATTATATGGAATATGAACTGACAAAGGATGGTCTGCCGATTTACAGCGGCATCAATGAGCCGGGTATATCCATGGCAGTGGAAACCTTTTGGACGGCTGAAACCCGAATTACTATGATGCTTGATAAGGATGGGATTCGCTATATAGCCAGCAAGGGTGGAAGCTTTGACGCCAGCCCGGAAGCAGAGGCGCAGACGATTATCTCAGCGGAGGCGGCACTGGAAGCGGTAAAGGAAATTTATATGAATACCATATTGAGCTCGCAGGTTACAATCTCCCGGATATGGCTGGAATATGTCGTTGTACCGGACCGGGAAGAGAAGGAACAGTATAAGCTGGTGCCTTATTGGTGTGTGCAGATAGATTCGCCTTCGGGAAACAGCAGTGCGGAACGGATCAATGCGATAACGGGTGGTAATCTATCCTATGGAGAATAAAAGGGCATTGCCCCGTCTGTTTGGTGCTGAATTTAAAAGGAGTCTGACGGTGAGATTTCTCCTTGTACCGGTCGGCGTGGTGTTGTGCATCTGTCTGGATACCTGGAACCAGATACCATTTATGTGGACATCTCCTGAGACTATGGATGTATACTATTATTGGTGTAATTCTTTTATATTTGGAGGCTTTTATGGTATCTATGTGGTTCCGATGCTGGCGGCGCTTCCCTATGCGGTAAGTTTTTGCGAGGAATACAATACGAATATGCTGAGGGTGCTGCTTATGAAAGCAGGAAAGAAGAAATACTGCATGTCCAAGGTGCTTACGACATTCCTATCGGGAGCTCTTTCGGTATCGGCAGGTGGGATTACTTTTATTCTCCTGGCAAATTCTTTTGTTCAGTTGTTTAATCGAGCCAGATTGCCGGAGACAGAAGCCTTTCCTTATTATGAATTTTTGCTGCAAGGTAACGCTGCCTGCTATTTTACAGCGGTTATCTTCCTTTTGTTTTTGACCGGAGGGTTATGGGCAACGGCAGCTTTGCTGGTATCGTCATATTTCCCGAATATCTATGTGACGGCGGCGTCTCCCTTGATTCTATCCTTTTTGACAGGTCGGGCTTATTTGGTTTTGAAAATTCCTGTCAGACTTCGGTTGGATTTATGGCTGCAGGGTAGAAGTTCCGTTGGTACAGATCAGCTCACCATTTTGTGTTCTGCGTTGGTGGTGCTGGGACTGACTGTGGGATTTGGTATTCTGTTTTACCGTAAGCTGAAAAGGAGGGTGGAGCATGAGTAAGGGACTTCGGGTTTTCTGTTTTCAGCTAAAGCAGGAATTGGTGCAAGTCAGGGTGATGATCCTGTTCATGATTCTTGCTGTATTTATCTACTCCTATCTGGAGCCGGTGGCCAATCTGGCACAGGCGGTTGGTGAGAAAGTGAGTCCGTGGGCTTTTCCACATCTGATGAATGATTACATCTGTCAGATGGTTTTTATGGTGAGTGCAGTCTTCCTGTTTAGCACAGCACCCTTTGAGGGGAAGGCTCATTACTATATCGTTCAGCGTTCCGGGAGCTTTTCCTGGCAGTTGGGTAATGTACTGTATATTCTGGCATCTTCGTTTTTGTTTGTGGGGTTTATATGGGTATTGAGTGTTATCAGCCTGCTTTCACGAACCAGGTTTAGCGGCGATTGGGGAATCATCTGGGGGACATTGGCAAGGACAAACGCAGGGAATCCGTATGATGTCCCGTTTACGGTGTTTGCTTATATTGTCGGTGTATTTTCGCCGATGGAGGCGACTGCAATCAGCTTCCTGCTTGAGTGGGCGTGTGTCTCTTGGATGGGGTTGGTGGTCTATTTGTTCAACTATATCACAAAAAAGATGACAGGGATATTGGTGGCATCATTCTTTGTATTTTTGGATGTGATGATCTACAATTTATGGACACCCAAGGCATATCTTTTCTCACCGGTGACGTTGGCACAATTGAAGGTGATGTCAGGGAACAACTTATCCTATGGCGTATCTTTGAAATATGCGGTGGTGTTCTTTGCGGTGACAATCACGTTTTTTATTGTAATATGCTTGGGACAGGGAACAAAAAAAGTAAAGAAATGGGGACTGAAAAAATGAATGATAGAAGGATTCTTTTTAAAAATGTCTCTAAGACAATAGACGATCAGATGATATTGAAGGATATCAATCTGGAGATACCTAAGCAGGGGATTTATGGAATTGTGGGCAGGAACGGTTCAGGAAAGACGGTGCTGATCAAGTGTCTGTGCGGGTTTATGCCTGTCACGGAGGGCGAAATATGGGTAGGAGAAAAACAGGTCGGGCGTGATGTGGAATTTATTGAGGATACCGGCTTCATCATCGAGACACCGGGATTTTTGCCCAGAGAATCCGGATTTCGCAATTTGCGATATCTTGCCTCCATCCGGAATGTGGTCGGAAAGGAGCGCATCAGGGAGTGTATCACCATGGTTGGTCTTAATCCTGATGATAAGAAATGGGTAGGGAAATACTCATTGGGTATGCGCCAGCGGCTGGGTATCGCACAGGCTATCATGGAGAATCCTAGTCTGATTATCCTTGACGAACCCATGAATGGGCTGGATAATCATGGCGTGGAGGAGATACGAAAGCTCCTGCTTGGACTGAAGGAGGAGGGAAAGCTGATTCTTATCATCAGTCATAACCGTGAGGACATCAACCTGCTCTGTGACAGGGTGTATGAGATGGATATGGGAGTGCTGACACAAGTAAGGTAAAAATAGCAGAATACAGCGATTGTTTTTTATATGTGGGAAGGTGTGTCGTAGTGAAGTGAAAACTGTGCTGCGATACCCTTTCTTTTTTATGCGCATGTCGATGCAAATGCAAAAAACCATATATGAAAGTTTTTGACATGGAAGTATGTCACTAAAGTAGCTCATTGGCGGCGCGCGAGTAGCGTAGATAAATCTTCCCTGCTTAATTTGTGAAATTTGGCTGAGTTGTTGCTTGTTTTTGAAAAAAAGTTTACAAACACACTTGACAATACTTCTCTGAGATTACCGGAGGGAAGGGCGTCACCTTTGCAACCGGGACTCCCGTGTCGAACAGCATGGTGGAATTATATGTGCGCCCGTAAGGGCATATATCAAATGCCGCCTTGAGCAAGCGGCGGGAAGAAAAATATCGAAGAAAGGCAGGTGAAAAAAATACCCCGTCATCCCACGACTTATCCGGAAGGGGAAACCCGATGGGGAGTGCAGCATGTCGTTGCCGCAGAAAGCGGCGGATAAAGGTCAGTCAATAAGTTTCTGAAACCTGGCCGATATGGGGATGAAAATCTGCGTATGAGGACGAAAGCTAAACTGCTTGATTGACAGCCGTAAAAACGGAAGCGGGAAAGCCGCTCACATGGCGAAGGGAAGCAGTCTGTTTCTTCAATACAAAAATGAAAGGATGGTGTGTGAGACACTATGAGAAAGCCAACTGATGTATTGAATAGTTTAAGCGATAAATCGAAAAATCCCATGTACAAGTATGAAAGGCTATACCGCAACTTGTACAACCCGGAGTTTTATCTGCTCGCCTATAAAAATATCTACACAAATGACGGCAGCATGACACCGGGCGTGGACGGCGTAACCACCGATGGTATGAGCCTGGAACGCATTGACAAAATCATTGCGTCCCTGAAAGACCACTCGTACCGCCCAAACCCTGCCCGCCGCACCTATATCGCCAAAAAGAACAACCCGGCGAAAAAGCGGCCGCTTGGCATTCCATCCGGGGATGACAAGCTTGTGCAGGAAGTAGTCCGAATGATTTTGGAAAGCATCTATGAACCGACCTTTTCCAATGTATCTCATGGATTCCGCCCTGGAAAAAGCTGCCACACCGCGCTGGTCAAAATTCAGAACACGTTCACTGGCGCAAAGTGGTTTGTGGAGGGCGATATCCAAGCGTGTTTCGACAGCTTTGACCACCATGTACTGATTGAAATTCTCCGCAGGCGAATCAAGGACGAAGCCTTTATCGGCCTGATGTGGAAATTTTTGAAAGCCGGATATATGGAACAGTGGAAATACCACAAAACCTACACCGGCACTCCACAGGGGTCTGGCATCAGTCCCATCCTCGCCAATATCTATCTGAACGAGTTGGATAAGTATATGGAGGAATATAAGCAGGAATTCAGCAGACCAGCACGGACTGTGAACCCAGCCCATCGTAATATGGCAAGCAGAATCTTCCGATATAAGGCCAAAAACGATAAGGTCTGGAATACGCTGGGTGCAGAGGAACAGAAAAAACGTGCGCGGATACTCCGGCAAATGCGGGCAGAACAGAGAAATCTCCCAACGCATCCGCTTAGGGAAACCAGCTATAAGTCCCTGCAATATGTCCGCTATGCCGATGACTTCCTGGTTGGAGTTGTTGGCAGCCGTGAGGATGCGGAGCGGCTCAAACAAGACCTGGCAGTATTCCTCAAGGGAAAGCTGGGACTTACGCTGTCGGCAGAAAAGACCAAAATCACTAATACAGCCCAGTGCGCAAGATTCCTGAACTATGACATCTATGTTTCCAGAAGCCAGGACATCAAGCGGTTAAAAAACGGAAAACGGCAGCGGGTGTACTAGACTGTTTCTGACGGCTATGATTATACAATTTACGGTAAGGATTTCCGGGAGATTGACGGAGGCGTGTATGATAATCCGGATATACCAATCGGCGAAGCGATGGAAGCGATCCTTTCTGACGAAGGCATCCAGCTGGCAGTGTGTAGGGTTATGGATTATGAGGAATTGCAGGAGAAAACAGAAGCGGCGGCACAGGAAGAACTGCAGGAGCAAACAGAGGCGGCAGCGCAGGAAGAAATGCAGAAAGCACAGGCAGAAGAAAAAGAGAAGCTGCCGCTGATTTCCGATATGACAGAGCCGGAGCCTGCCCTGAACGGCCAGAGCCGGGCAGGGATAGAGGAAACCGTACTTTGCTATGCCCAGGCGCAGATTGATGAAATGGGGCTGTCGGAGGAAGTGGAGCTGCTTGGCGCAAGGGTATATGGGAGCCGTTCCAGGGAAGGATTGTACCACGAAGGTTCGGATGTAGATGTCGTGGTGTCTTACAGCGGAGATTTGAAAGAAGATGTATTTTTCAATGCGCTCTATGAAAATGGGTTGAAGATAGCCGGAATCCCGGTTGACGTCAATCCAATTTCTACGGAAAAGACCGGGACTTTGGAAGAATACCTAAAAGGTGCAGAGAAATATCTGGATGAAAGGCTGAGCCGTATGGAGATCCCTGAAAATAATGGACAGGCAGAACAGGAAGCAGTGATCACGTTTTATGTGGCGGAATGTACGGAGTTCCCAGTGCTGGGGGAATACCATGAGCGGCTGGAAACATTACAGGAAGCTATGGAACTGTATGAGAAAATCCCGGCAGAGCGGATGAACGGCATCAAGGGGATCGGCTTCCGGTTAGAGGATGGCAGCATTTATGATGGGAAATTTGATTTGATGGTGATGGGGGAGATGCAGACGGAGTTTATCAATGAGATCCCCCAATACAGGGACAGCCCTTTGGTGCAGAAAGCGATTGCGGACATGGAGGCGATCCTCTCTAAGCAGAAAGAAAAGAATATGGCAGAGCCGGAGATATTGGATTCGGCGGAAAAAGCAGAAGAACCGCAACAGCCAATGCAGGAAAAAAAGGAAGAAAAAGCTGTCCAGACAGAAGAAAGCAGGAATCCAGTTACAGTGGCAGAAGAATCCGTCAGAGATACGGCGGCATTGGAAAAGCCGCCTGCAGAACCGGAAAAAATGGCTGAAAATGCCCCCAAAACCGACAGGGGAATATCCGGCGGCAGCAAGAAACAGTCCGTCTTGAACGCCCTCCGTGAACGGCAGGCAAGGTTGAAAGCTCAGGAGAAGGAAAAACAGGGGCAGAAGGCACAGGCAAGGAAGAAAGGAGAACCGGAATTATAATGGTGAGATTTGAGGAAAATGAATATTTCCTGATTGCAATGTTCCAAAGAGAAAGCAGACAGGCAACCATAGGGGAGATCCATCAAGTGATCCCCTACATAGGCAGGGATGAGGAAATGCTTATCCTGATCAACAGTACCTTGGAGAAGCTGTGGCTTCTTTCGGATGAAGCATTTTTAAATCTGGATCTGGAATCGTATAAAGAGGAACCGATGGAGGATGAGGGATGGATGTGAACCAGTTTGCAATCTATCAGCTTAAAAATATCCCGGAAAACAGGCAGATACGGTTCCGTCCCTATCGTGTGCTGCAGGAGGAAGGAATCCAGGTACAGTATTGTAATTATGAACAAACCTACATAGGGCGGATGCAGCCGGGAGAGGAAGAACCGGAACAGATCCGCAGGCGGTTTGAAAGACAGATGCCACGGACATTTCACGGGCACTCAATCAGTGTCAGCGACGTGCTTGTGCTGAATAAGGCAGGCGTTGTAACATCCTATTATGTGGAAAAAGATGGATTTACCGTGATAGCAGGGTTTATCCGGAAGGGTTCTTCCGGTACGCCTGTGTCTTTCGATACGGCGGGCTTCCATATCGAAGGGAAGAAGGGGGGCTGGCACGCTTTTGACAGCATTATCATGGACGGCAGGCAGTTCTTCCTGATGGAGCATGAAACATGCGGCAAGGAAGTGGCGTGGGTGGTATTGGATGAAGATGGAAAGCTGGTTGCGGACAATGTGTATCATGGCTTTGACCAGTCAGTTCAGCAACAGATCAAGGACTATCTCAATCCTCCGCAACTTCCGGAAAAGTCTCAAAAACAGGAAATATCTGATGGGCATATCCAGACGCAGTCCGGCAATACTATGGATAAGCCAGCGCTTGAAAACTGGCAGAAATATATGGAGAATGGCGAGTATCTCCGCAGTTCCGAGATAGATGAAGAACAGAACTATAACATGATTGACGGCAGACAGAATAATATGGCACCTAACGGTAAGAATGGCAGGGTATCCGTCCTTGCAAAGCTGCGCCGCAAACAGGCAGAGATCGCAAAGCGGAGCGGAAAGCCTGCGCCGCAGATGGAAGCGGCAGAGGATATGGAGCGCAGACGGAAGTAAGAAAAGAGAAGTGTCTGGTGAATACTGCCGGATGCTTCTCTCTTTTTATGTCTTGAACAATAGGGATTTTCTCTGTATAATAAAACTATAGCAGACAGGGCACAGCCAATCTGTCAGATTGGCGTTAGAATTGACTTGGCGCAAGCCGGAACCGGGGTGATATTGTGCAGAATGAAACATTGCAGGAAGGACAAAAAGAGAAAACAGCGGAGAAAAAGGATGCGTTCGCAAAATATACCGTGAAAGACAGCGTATTCACGACGATTTTCCGGGATAAGAAGTATCTGATACAGTTATACCGTGCGCTCCATCCGGAGGACACGGAGACTACGGAAGATGCGCTTACGGATATTACCATAAGGAATGTACTCACGAACGGAATCTATAATGACCTGGCTTTCAGAGTTGGAGAAAAAGTCATGTTTCTGGTCGAGCAGCAGTCTTTATGGACAATGAATATCATCATACGTGCGCTGCTGTATCTGGCGCAGACTTACCATGATTACTTTGAAGAACGGAATGCAGACTTATACGGGAGCAAGAAAGTCCATGTGCCGGAACCAGAAATATACGTTATATTTACAGGAGAGCGGGCAAGCCGTCCGGAGTGCATTTTACTTTCTGAAGAATTTTTCGGCGGGAAGGAATGTGCCATTGAAGTAAAGGTGAAGGTGCTTTATGGCGGCGAAGGGAATGACATTATCAGCCAGTATGTTGCGTTTACAAAAGTATATAATGAACAGATGAGACAGTATGGAAGAAGCCGGGAAGCTGTCACGGAAACCATCCGTATCTGTAAAGACAGGGACGTGCTCCGTGAGTTTTTGGCTGGCAGAGAAAAGGAGGTTATATCTATAATGATGGCTTTGTTTGATGAAGAAAAGATCATGCGTACCTATGTTGCTAACGAAAGGCGTGAAGCGGTAAGAGAGGCAGTAGAAAATATGTTAAAGACCGGGAAAATGTCAGCAGAGGAAATTGCCGGGTATTTTAAGGAACTATCAGTGGAGGATGTCCGGGAAATTGAAAAAGGACTGCTTCAAACGATATAATATATGGTGACAAACAGACACAAAAGAAAGAGTATTGAAATCCCCGGTTGTGAATAGATACAGCCGGGGTTATTCACATGGAGGATAAAGTGAAGGAATCAGAACTGATAGGAAAAGTACATTCTGCTGTTTATCACCAGTGCCGGCAAAGAGGATATGCCACTCCTGCAGATGTGCTGGTTGATATAGGCGTCCTGCCCAAGCAGAAATATGAGGACTGGAGATTCGGGAAAGTACGGTATCTGGAAGCGGTCTGTACGTGTAATTTAAAGAAGCTCTCCTTTATTATGAAGCAGATCCGTTCCTATGCAAAGAAAACGAATCTGAAACCATCGTTTTGTTATTACAAACGGTGGGGCGTAAAGAAAAAGCATGGCCATAAACCGGTAATCCCCCTGCGGTTCAGCAAAAGCGGGAACCCGGAGATTGAGAAGGCATATGCGACACATTATGTGGATTTAGGGCGGACAGAGCAGTTGAAGAAGGAAAAAATGGGGAAGGCGGCAGTTACAGATCCGGAAAGAATACCGGATAAGACGCCGGGTATACCGGAGATGAAAATTTCTGACAGCGGAAGCGAAGTGTAAAATGGGGAGGAAAGATGGGAAAAGAACCGGACAAAAAATATGAAGCCATGAAGAAGATTATGGATGCTTTAGAGGACATCCTATGCTCCTATCAGGGCAGGGGCCATCTGTCCGTCTATGTTGATCTGGATTCTCTTGCACTTTTCGCAAGCCTGATCGCATACGGGCAGATACAGGTAGAAAATTACAGGTATGACTATGATGATAATATTCGGGAGGACAAAGAAGCTGAACGGATCTATAGGGAGCTTGCCCCGCAGACAAGATGGCGTGTGAACCAGCGTACCCAGATAGAACCGATACGGATGAACGCCCTGAAGCAGCTTGCGTCCCTTGGTACGCCGATATATAAAGAACAGATTTACTATGCAGATACAGGCTCCGTCCTGGTATGCGGGGAAATCCTGCCCTATGAGATTTTCCAGTTATTTACGAATCTGCCGAAAGTGAAGAAATTATATGTTTTCCCCTATCCGTTCCGGGAGGGATGGGAGAAGCCGCTCTATTTTTCCTTTGAACCGACAGAAGCGGCGCTGGAGGAAATGCGGAAATATGTGGAGAGGAAAATGGATGAAATGTGCCGTATCATAAGAGAAAAAAGTGAAAGCTTGAACGGAATAATCCCTGAAGTGGATGAAGGAGATAGTTTTTAAACATATTCGTCTTATTGGAAAATGACAGCCGCAGAATTTTTGTAAAGGAATCCTGCGGCTGCTTTTTCTGTGGGGAAGGTCAAGAAATGTCGGCGCTTTTCTGTTTCTCCGGCTGCCTGGTGTGCGGCTGTCCTAAAATCTTATCGACATTGGAGCAGATGGTATTTAATTCTTTTTGGTAATCCCGGTAGTAATGGTAGGTTTTCTGTGCCTCTTTTTTCTGCCGGAGAAGTTTTTCTTTTTCCGCTTTCAGCAGTTTCATGGAGGGGAGCTGTCCGTCTGCTGACTGCCCTTTCAGAAATTTCCGTGCGGATTCATAGAGTGCAATTTCTGCCGGATGCTCCTGCCGGAACTGTCCTTTATTCTTTGCTTTCACAAACTTTTGGTAGACAGGCTTATTGGCAAGATACTGGCCTGTATAGTGGATCTGCTCATTTACCTTCCGGAGATTATCTTCCACAGACTTTAATTCTTTTCTGGAAGTGGAAGCATGGCTCTTAATCTCTGAAAAAGAATTTTCCAGGGAATCCCTTGTATTATATCCATGCTCTTGTATATAAGCAACTGTCTTAGCCATCTCTTTTAGGTTGGAAAGCTTCACTTTGTTAGCGTAAGCGGCATTTTGCTGTGCCTTTATGCAATCCTGCAGATCAACCACCAGCCGCAGATCTGACTTGATAAAAAGGATTGACAGAGATTCCTCATGCAGTAGATTGGATGGACTGGCTGCAGCTTTCTCCGATTCTATATTATATTTTTCCACATCAACCGTTTTCTTTTTGTTCTCCTCACGCTCTGCATTTTCCTTAAACAGCTCCAAAAGATAAGCTTCTTCATAATGTGTGCCGAGCATCCTTCCGGTGATATACTTGCCCCGTTCTGGATGGAGGTAGCTGAACCTGCCCCGGCTGACCTTCAATTTGACATTGTATTTTGCCAAAAGCAAGTTCTGAAAATCTTCCTGGCAGTGAGAAAGGGCGGCGGCATCTTCGATTGCAGACCGTAAAAATTCTTTCTGTGTCTGAAAGTTTGTTTTACGTGGCGTCAGCCCGTCTGCACGGAGCTGTCTGTTACGTTCATCCAGTTTCTTCTGCCCTCTGCGCTGCGCATGGTATTCCCGGTCTGTGATCTTCTTCTCTGCCGGGGCAAGCAGATCTATCTGGTGCAGATGTTCCCGGTGGCATATATCCATGAGCGACTGCTTTAATTGATACGAAGCAGTCCATTGTTTACTCACAAGAGAGCGAATGGATAAAGGACATCATAGGTTCCAGTTGGTACAGCGTGACACATAAGTAAGAAATGTTACGGCGAGTGAGAAAATGAAAACCAATAAAGCACAAACAATAAAAGGAAAAAGCTGGTTTTCTTGCATTCCAAGCGGCAAGGCAGGAGATAAATGCTGGGACTGAGGCTATGTGCATATCTTGTAGAGGGTATACAGACTGGTGACGATGTGGCGGCTTTCCAGTTGGCGGGTGTAAGCGCATTGGCGGCAACTGCCTATGAGGAAAACAAAAGCACATTTAGCAAAAGTGTGGTTGGAAATCAGAAAATATAAGCATTCCGGGTATTTTGAAGTAAGGAAGATATGCCCGGACTTACCGCAAGGGGGCATGGGCGGTCCTGAATGACAGAGGGGATGCAGGTAAGATTTTTTGAAGGGGGATGATTATTATGTCAATTTCAGGAGTAACGGATTACACGAACACTTATGCAGCAGACAGGACAAATGGGAGCAGTTCCCTTAATGGGGATTCGCAGGCTTATCTTAATAGTCTGAAAGAGAAATACCCGGATGTGAACATAACGGTTGCGGATTTCAAAAACGGAAAACAGGAAGATGCTTATATGCTTGGGAGCAGGGGCTATAACAACATAGCGGTTTCCTCCAGTATTGTGGAGAAGATGGCGAAAGACCCGGCAGCAGCGGCGAAGTATGAGAAAGTCTTTGCAGAAATGTCCGGCAATTCGGAGCGGATTGAGAAGTTCGCAAGAGAGAACAATGATGAGATACTCAGTGCAGGAGCCCTTATTGACAAGAATGGGAAAGTGTCTTACTGGATGGTCGGCAGGAGCAAGGACACAATGGAGAACCCCGGTACGGTCTATAAGGAAAAGGTACAGAAACAGATAGCGGAAAAACGTGCGAAGAAGAAAGAGGAGGAAGCCTTAAAGGAGAAGAAGCTGGCAAAGGCTGAATCCGTGGAAAAACTGATGGAACAGATAAAGGCGGGAACAAGCCAGCCTGTGAAAGTGCAGGAAGAGGGCAAAGGCGCACAGTTGGATTTGACCATATAGAAGGAGGAATTTTATCATGCGTATAGGAAATAACAATCAGGGAATTTGGCAGCTCTTATCAAGGATGAACGGTGGCAAAACAAACATGAATACACCTTTCGCCGGGGCAAAGCGTTCCAATGCGGGCGGCAGGAACACGCTGGAAGATTTTCTTACCGGCCATCGCAAAAATTCTTATGGTGTGGAGGGCATGAGAATCACAGCCAATAGCAGAAGGATTATAAAAGTGTCTGATGAGATGAAGCAGCTTGTCCTAGATGATGTGAAAAAAGCGTATTACAAGTATAACGGGATGTCCGGGGAAAGTGGAGACGAATGGGAAGCATCTGCCCGTATTAAAAATAACTATTATAAGACGCTGAAAGTAGGCGACCGCTCAGCGGCATCATGGACGTTACAACAGTTGGAAATAAGCATTGGAAGGAAGGTAGCCAGTGCCGTAAAGGAGAAAGTACCCGGATGGACGCATGGCAAGCCGATTCCTGCGGGGGTTCTGGATGAAATTTTTGCAGACGAGAGCATTACATCGATGGTGTCCGGGAAATCCGGCACGGCAAAAGGGCTGGATATACAGATATAATCTTTACATCTTATTCCGCAGAGGCGCATAATGCTTTGCCTCTGCGGTCTGCCCGGAGGTGAGGGGCGGCTCTGAATGATAAAGCTATCCGTTACCAAAGCTGCCGCATATATCTTTTCGCCGCCTGTTTCGCCTATGATCTTCTGTATGTCCTTTTCTGCCGCATCCCTAATCTTCTCCACTGAACCTTTATAAAACTGATCCACTTATCTGTCCCTCCTGACCCGGTTTACCTTTTCCACTTATCCAGTTTAAATCCATTTTGTTCAAGCTTTCCGCGGAACGCCTCCGCAAAATCAAGAAATCTCTCAATTTCCTCTGGCTGGTGTATGTTTTTGGGTCCATACAAAGTTTTGGAGCTTGTCCCGCCTATGTTCAGCAATTCCCCAAAATCTTCTGAGCCATTTTTATACTCGAAACATAATTGACGCACCTTTGGCTCATAAGATACATTGCCTATGTTGTCCATATCAACATAAAACGGATCTGAATGCTCCTGTAAATCCGCGTCTGTCTGCACAAGGACTAATCTAAAATCGCTTTGCCTGAATCCAACGATGTAACAGAAAAATGTAGTAGTATTCCAATCAAATACAAAACCTCTTTCAAATTTTGAGGTTGACATATAAGCATACAGAACTTCGTAAGTATCTCCATCTTTGACCGCTTCGTTAAAAACCTCCCTCATTCTTTTTTTTCTTTCTCCCACAGTCCACTGCATCGTACTCAGGTTCCTGTGGCTTTTTTGAAAATAGTCCCATACTGTTTTCCTCCTTGATCTACAAACTGGAATTTTGTTTACATATTTATTTTGTACTTTCTCCCTTGACCTTATATATCCTAAAAGCGCAATCCTTTTCCAAGCGAATATTTGCCCATTTTTTCCCTATCTGTCTCACAAAATAGTTTTCGTCCTCTGGAAATATCTGCTTTGTTATAAATCTTAACAGATCCAGTGCATTGGCAGACTCTTTCAACACAATTTCAAGCGTACTCCATCCATCAATTACAGGTGAATATATTTCATGAATCATATCACAAAATAAATCGTTTCCGCTGATTGGTATTTTTCTTATTAAGTCCCCCTTTCTATCTCCAATCAGCATACTTTTCAGTAGGGCATATTGTTTGTTGTCAAGCATTACTTCATATATTTCCATTTTCTGCTCCTTTTATTGAGACTCTTTATATAATATTCCTAATTTTTCATGCTCTATTGAAAAAAGATTTCTCACAATTATATATCTCGTTATTTGTCCGTTAGAAAAATAAACCATATAAATGCACTCCAAACCGAAATCTAATTAAAATGTCCAAATATTTAATTCCTGCGGTTCAGGTAATTGTTCCCAAATATCTTTTGTCGGCGTTTCCGCCAAAAGACGTTTATGCGCATCATTCAACCATTGAATGTGCGCCTTTATATAATCCGAATGAATTTCCCTGTCTTTATCCATCACCTCTACAACAATTTGGAAATACAAAAATTCCTCGAAACTCGTTGCCCACAAATCGACATCCCCTGTGTCATGTCCATATACCACTATTTTAGGCTCCTGTTCCACATCTTCATATAAAAAACAATATTTATCGCCGGATATTCTATGCGCAAACGGAACAAGCCTGTATAGGGGATTGATGGATTGGCGTTCCGGATAAATTTTCAAGTCAAAGTTCAGACACTCGTACAACTCATCACAGGCACTTGGAAGGTTCTCGAAAGCAAACAGCCAGCAATCGCCCATCCATTCTCCAAAAAAATCTCCTCGCCATACATAATTCATATCGTTCGCGATTTTATCTTCGATCCATTCCCTAGAGTTCCTTAAGTAATCCATCATCCCACTGTTGTTGATCGTATGAAATAATTCCGGAAATTGTATCCCCAAACATATTTCCACATCCCTCAGTTCCATAAATTCACACCTCATAGTATCTTGAAATTTTACACAAAATCATATCCAAGGGCATACCGTAATTCATGCTCTTTCAGAACTGGGGCACTTCGTGCCACAAGGTATAGTTTGTCTGTGATACCACTATCATAACAGCCAATTCTCACAGAAATGTCACAGGCCGCCGGTTTATACTCAGGTTCCTTTGCCTTCTTGGAAAAAGTCCTGTACTGTTTCCCTGCTTCATCTACAAGTGGAAAGCTATCTTGCAAAATACCTGTTATACTCTCTAAATAACAGATTTCTTCGCTTATTACCCTGCTTGTGATACAGATCATGATATTTATCAACTACTGATACACTGCAAAACCCTTTATGTACCAACAATTCATACTTTTTTTGTGAAAAAGGATATTCCTCAACTACCCATTCAGCGTCTTCGTTATTTTTAATAATGACCTCGCCCCAATAAACAGACATCATGCTTTCAAAGTCTTCTTGTGTTGATCCTGCCTTATCAAATGATTGTTTCTCATATAAATTAAAATACCAATTTTCTAATTTTTTCAGGCTTTCAATCGTATAGTCAGGAAAAAACGCGGACGCTTGCGTACTAATTGCCTTCAATCTGTTCAGCAAATCGTCTTTATATGAAATATAATAATCTTCAGCCTCGGATTGATCACGAAATTCTCTTAAAGATTCCCCATATTTAACGGCTATATTTAAGCTATGCTTTGACATCTTGTTCGCCCCCTTCTGTTCCGCTATCCGCACTCAGCTGCTTAATCGTATTCCTCGCAGATAAATTTGAAATCCTCAGTCCTGCGCAAGGCTGGCAAGGCGTAATTCTCGATGTGCTTTGACATAATTTCCACTGCATATTGGAAGTTCGCTGACGGATGACCCTCGGCACAGCGCACCATGGTAATCAGCATCTTATTGTCACCCTTAATGTATTCAGACGGATAGTTGCCGGAGCAGTCACATGAATCCTCATCATGATATTTCTGTCTGACCGCCTCCACCTGCGCTGCGGTGCCGATCATCGCATGATAATCGATTGTTTCCGAATCAATGTAATAATCAACGAAAAGCCTTGCCACAACATCCTTGCATTGCTGGATCTGCTCAATGATGGCGTTTGCGTTTCGGATTGCAAATCTCCGGATTTTCTTCCTGGCATCTTCCTCATCTTCATAGCGGATATACAAAAGTGTTTCGTGACCGTTTAGCACAGCCGTAATCTTCAGAAGCCCTCCGTCCTCCCCATAGCAGGCGCGCAGTGTCCGAAAAATGTCTTTCTCCGGCACGCTGTACAGCGTCATCCCGCGCCAGTCCTGCCCAACAGGGATATCATAGGTGAGCATTTGATACTGTGTGTCATAGTCAAAGAAGATTGCGTCCTCACCATCGGCGTCCTGATAAAAATCAAAAACGCTGTACACGCCCTCTTTGCAGGTAAGCGGAATGCTGTGTAATTCTGACATTTGGGTCTCCTCTCCTTATCAAATACTGAGCTATAAAACTCGTTGAGCTACAACCACAGTGTAGTTATCCGTGTCGTATGTAATCCCCGTTTCTTTAAAATTGTTTTTATGCCAAAAATGCTCTGCCTGGGGATTGCCTTTCACCCAGCCAAGCCGTATGCTCGAAAGCCTGATGTCGGCCAGATAGCGGCACAGATCGTCAATAATGCTGCTTCCAATGCCAGCATTTTGAATCGATGCCGCTGTCATAAAAAAGCCTATGAAAGCAGTTTTTTCATCAGGGTATGCCATAATAAAATCCATTACAGCAATCAATTCTTCCTCTTTGTAGTACCCTACATAATATTTGGCATATTTCTTTATTTGGAGGCAAGGCTTTCATATCATCAAGAATACTCTGTTCTGTCACAAATGGCGGACAGTATTGGTAATACAAACCATTTTTACTGCACAGTAAATATATATCCGCGACATCCGCTTTCTCCATGCGGCGTACAGTATAATCATTAGAGAAAAAAGATATATCCATTTGTGTTACCTCCTTCAAACCGGAAGTTGAGCTTTTATATATTTACATCGAATACCGCCTTTATTTGTCCATCCTCTGTGAAAAATTCTATTTCAAACCAAAAATCCAACTCTTCTCCAAAACTCATTGGTCTGTAACACACCACATCACTATTATCCGTTTCAAGCCTTGCTTCGTCCGTATCATCTATATCTTCCATACAGGATTTTTGGAAATGGTCTACCACAAACTCTTTATTTTCATATTCTTCCCACATAGCCAATTGTTCAAACAACCACTTCCCAAATCCCAGGCAGGCATTTTCTGATGTCGGTTCTGCGTCAATAAAAGCGGCCCATGAAAGTTTTGGTGGAATGCTGGATACAAGTTTTGCGTATTCTTTGTCTGCAATCGTATCTACCATCAACTTAATCAATTCCTGTGCTTTTGTCTTAAACCCGGATTCTACCATTTTATCTCTCCTCCTAAATTCAGATAGTTTGAGATACGATTCACAATTCTTTTGGCAGACATAGTGTCAGCTCATCATCATTCCTGCAAACAGCATCTGTTTTACATACTTTTTCTTTATAATACACCCCTTTTCCATCAGGAATATAGCCTCTTTTTTTGTGGGGAACAAGTAACTCCAGTGTTTTCATATTTCCCACCGCAAGAGCATCCAACATGTCAAGAAAAGCCCAATAATGAGTATCTCCACACATCAAAGAGCACAAACTTCTGAAACAATTTTCCTGATAAATAAGGTTGTTCAGCCTATCCCAATCCTTATCCATCAGCACTTTCCCAAGGCATTCCATATACGGAAAAAATCCAATCCTTGCAACAATGCTCTTGAATACACTCCCTGTTTCACGATACCTTCTCGTCATAAAATCAATATGTTCCTCTATGATTTGCGCGATTTCTTCCCGTCCGTTTTGATTTTGTTCCATAATCATTCCTCCACAAATCCCAATTCGTTTATTTGTACCTGCTGATTGATTTTTCATGTCACAGCTTATAAATATTCATGGAATGTATATTTCTACTTTTATTTGCATACTTTTGGAAAAGGTTCGATTAACTGTTCTGTAAGTAATCGTCCGTTATCGTTCCATTCTCCATACATAACATTAGCTTTTGTATTATCTAACAGTTTCTGTAAACGGCTTTTGAATAATTCAGGCTGTTTTTTCTTGATCTGAATGGTATCAATTCTTACCCTCTGATATAATGACGGAAATTTTTGAAAATTCTCCCAAATCATTTCATCTGCCTGCAACGCTTCTAAAATAGTGCTGTCAATCACAAATCCTTGCTCTGACATATCCGGCAAAACTGCTCTGCCTGCGTCTGTCATACGTCCTAATCGCTCCATTCTGCGACAACGCTCTTTGTTTAATTCAGACCACAAACTGCCTTTACGTCTTGGGGCTAATCTTTGTGCAGTAATGCCATTATCCATTTTCTTTGTGGTACTGTCAATCCACCCAAAGCACATTGCTTCTTCTACTGCGTCTATATACCAGAATGTTCCATTATCAACCGGACGTCCACGTTTTACAACTACCCAACATTCATCTTCTTTATTATAATTTTCCAAAAGCCATTGCCGCAACTCATCACGATTTTTTGCTGGCAATAAATTTTTAAAATCCATTTCTTATCCTCCTAATCCCGATTATATTTTAGAGCAAAAATATATAAAACCATTGAAAATATATATTTATACACGCATTTTATCAGACACAACCAGACGGACTGGGACAATCAAAAAACAATTATATTCCTCGCTTTTCATGCGCTCTTTTGTAAACTTTACTGGTATAAAAATTTTTGTTCGATCTATTTTACACTGCCATGCAGTTTTATGATTTGCTCATGGTTTTGATATGCCTGAGAAGTATATATTTGTTTTATATCCTTCGTGTGGCCTGCTTTCTATTTCTATTGTTCCGTGGTGCGCTTCAATAATCTGTCGTACTAAAAGAAGTCCTAAGCCATGACGGAGATCTAAGCGGTCATTGGTACTCTCCATGTAATGTGGCTTGTTTTTCAGTTCTTCTAACTTTTCAACAGAAATGCCAATGCCATTATCCTGAACAGTTAAAAGAAGTTTGCTTTCTGTTATCTGCAATGACAAAATAATGGTGCAGCCTTTGGGATTGCTGTGAATGCTGTTTTGAACCAGATTATTGACGGCTCGTGTAATCAGTTTTGTATCGCATTCTATCATGCTGTTTTCAGAGTCAGGAGAAATATTTACCTCTAAAGAATAGAAATCCGGCAGACCGCTATTTAACAGGTCTATAGCAAAGGAACGTAACAGTTTTGAAAGTCGGATATTTTCTTTCTGCAAAGGCTGCATTTCATATTCAAGCTTTGATACAAGGTTCAAATCCTGCACTAAATCTTTTATTTTGATACTTTGCCGGGATATAATGGCGGCTTGTTCTTTAATCTGGTTACTGGCGTCTTTGTCTTTAACAATTCTATCCGCATATCCCATAATCATGGATAACGGAGTACGGATGTCATGGGATACACCGCTGATCCAATTTGCCCGTGCGGTATTTTGACGGCTGATGATATTGGATGCTTTATTTATACTGGCAGCTATTTCTGACAGTTCGCCATTTATAGAAAGGTTTATGCTTTTCCCTTCTGACAAGGTTGCAATCGAGGAAATAATTGGTTCTGTATTTTTGCTGATTTGTGCTTTGGAACGTGAATAGGCAAGGAACAGAACCAGCAGGTCAAATACAATGATGCCAAGAAAAAAGAGGGGGATTTTACGAACCGTATCAATAGGATAATAATTGCTGGTAATTTTCATATAGCTGTTTTTGGGATAACCAATCACTAATAAGCCATTCACATCACTCCATACAAATACGGGATAATCCTTTAAATATCCTTTGGAAAATATTGCAATATCCTGAATCGAATATTCAGTTGGAATTTCCTCTGGCAGATTAACAGTCCAATTGCAGGAGCCTTCCATATTCAGATACATTGCCCATAAAGAATTGGTTATTATCATTCTTTCCGCTTCATTCGTTATGCCATTGGAAGATGAAGCTGCTGCCACCTGCTTTAGCATATTCTGCGGAGAGATACTTCCAAAGTTTTTTGATACTGCATTGTAAAATGTAAAAGCAAATGCAGCTATGTTCAATATAACGAGAGCCAGAATAAGCCCAATAAAAGACAGTAAGTGTTTTGAGATATATCTGCTAAATACTTTCATGGCTTCACTTCCTTGCATTTAGTTTATAACCAAGTCCTTTAACGGTTATGAGTGATACAGGCTTTGAAGGATCGGTTTCAATTTTTTCCCGTATACGCCGGACATGGGCATTCAGGCTGTTCTCATAGCCAAAGGGGTTATCGTCCCACAAGGCCTGGCATAACGTGTCCACGGTCACAATCCTGCCTTCACTGCGGGCGAGTGTTTCCAGAAAAATATGTTCCTTTGCTGTCAGCAGGATGGTCCTGCCGGCTTTGCGGACCTCGGCCCGGGCAAAGTCGATGGTGCAGCCATCCAGGTTTATAAAGGGCGTATCATCCTTATAGCACCGGCGCAAAACGGCATAGATGCGGAACAGCAGTTCCTGTGGCAGGAATGGCTTTGCAATATAGTCATCCGCCCCAAGCCCCAGCCCGGACAGCCTGTCTGCGGACTCGTCCTTTGCGGTCAGAAAGATTACAGGCACGTCTGAAAATGCGCGTATCTGCTGCATAAGGGAAAAACCGTCCCCATCTGGCAGCATGACATCCAAAATGGCAAGGTCGGGCTTCTCATTCTGGGCTGCTGAAATTCCTTCCTTTACGGAAACCGCAGTTACAATATTCCCAAAGCCTTCATCTGACAGGATTGCTGTAACCATTTCCAGCAGCTCCGGCTCGTCATCCACAAGCAGGAGTTTTTTATTTTGTAAAAATGTATGATCCATAATCGTCACCTCCGTGATTCCTTAATTATAGCATATTTTTTTGATTTAAAAGGCGTTTTGCAAAAAAGTAAGGAAAAAGTAAGGCTGCGGGAAAGTTAATGTCAGGTTGGTGTTGTACCATAGAGACATGGAAAGGAGATGTTGATATGGAATACATTATTACCACTGAACAGTTGACGAAAAAATATAAAAATTTTGTTTCTGTCAACAATGTTTCGCTTCACATCCGGAAAGGCAGCATTTACGGTTTCCTTGGCCCCAATGGTGCGGGAAAATCAACTACCATGAAAATGCTGCTGGGGCTGACAGCCCCGACAAAAGGCAGTTTTGCCATTGACGGCAGGCATTTCCCGGAAGACCGGATCGCCATACTGAAAGGGGTGGGTTCCTTTATTGAATCGCCGTCTTTTTATGCAAACCTTACCGGCCGGGAAAATCTTGATATCATCCGGCGGATTTTGGGGCTGCCGGGGGATTCTGTCGATGACGCACTGGAGCTGGTCGGGCTGGAGGAGTTTGGAGGCCGTCTGGCAAAGAAGTATTCGCTGGGCATGAAGCAGCGGCTCGGCCTTGCCGGTGCGCTGTTAGGCAGGCCGCCCGTCCTGATCCTGGACGAACCGACGAACGGCCTTGACCCTTCCGGCATCCATGAGATCAGGAATCTGGTGAAGTCTCTTCCGGGCCTTTATGACTGCACCATAATGATCTCATCCCATATGCTCTCTGAGATTGAATTGATGGCGGATGACATCGGCATCCTCAATCATGGGAACCTTCTGTTTGAAGGAAGCCTGGAGGAGCTGCGGCACAGTGCAGGGCAGGCGGGAAATAACCATAAGATTAGCGAAGCTAATCTGGAGGATGTGTTCCTGGGAATGGTGGAGCAGGACAACGCTGCCAGAAAGCAGAGGGCAAGACTATGAATGCACTGGCTGTCGAACTTCGGAAAGAAAAACGGACGGGCGTTATCCCGGTGCTGCTGGCTGTCGGTATTCTGGGCGCAGCCTATGCCTTTCTCAATTTCATAGTGCGTAAAAGTACACTGCTGGGGCTTCCGCTTCCGCCGATGGACGTCCTGCTGACCCAGCTTTACGGCATGATCATGGTTTTGAATATGTTCGGCATCGTAGTTTCCGCCTGCATGGTTTACAATATGGAGTTTAAGGGAAACGCCGTCAAAAAGATGTATATGCTCCCTATAAGCGTTTCGGGGATGTACCTTTGCAAGTTCCTGATCTTATCGGCCATGTTCCTGGTGGCAGTCGTTTTGCAGAATCTGGCGCTTATGCAGATCGGTATGACAGACCTGCCGCAAGGGGCATTTGAAATGGGGACGCTGGTCAGATTTGCAGGCTACTCATTCCTTACGTCAATGCCTGTCCTGTCATTTATGGTCCTGGTCTCATCCCGTTCCATCAATATGTGGATACCGCTGGGCGTCGGGGTTGCCGGTTTCTTAAGCGGCATGGCATTGGCTAATTCGGGTTCCGGTCTGCTGCTGGCCCATCCATTTGTCATAATGCTGAAACCTGCAGTTGCCATGAGCGCGCAGCCGGACATAACGGTGACAAAAGCCGCTGTTATTGAAACATTGCTTTTCCTCGGTGCAGGGCTGTGGATGGCAAAGAACCTGCGCTATGAATAAGGAGGGAGTGTTAGAATGAGTTTTTTGGAGCTTCTCAAAATTGAATTTATGAAAGTTAAACGATCAAAGATCGTACCGCTGATTTTTATTGCCCCGCTGTTGGTGGTTGCTTCCGGGATCGCAAACCTGAGCCGTTATTTTACGCCGGAATATACAAATGCATGGCCTGCCATGTTCATCCAGAGCGCACTGGTCTACGCCTACTATCTACTGCCGTTTTCTATGATTGTGGTCTGCGTGATGATCGCAGGACGGGAAACAGGGAATAACGGCATCTTAAAAATGCTTGCCCTGCCGGTCAGCCGGCATTCGCTTTCCATAGCAAAATTCTGTGTGCTGGCATTTTATCTGCTTATGGAGATGGCCGTGTTCCTTGTGGTGTTCGTAGTTGCCGGGACAGTTGCCACAAGGACAATGGGTGTGACGGAAACTTTGCCTGTCCTCTATCTGGTGAAATGGTGCGCCGGGCTGTTTTTGACAATGCTGCCGTGCGTAGGGACCATGTGGGCGATTACTGTCCTGTTTGAAAAGCCGCTGCTTTCTGTGGGACTGAACCTGCTCCTTGTTATTCCCGGAGTGCTGGTCGCAAATACACCTTTATGGATAGCATATCCTTATTGCTACAGCGGCTATCTGGTGTCCTGCTCCCTGCATGATTTTACGGTGGAATCCAACACAATGGCATTTTCACTGTTCCCTTTCCTGCCGGTTGCGGTATTGGTCTTTGTATTGGTGTTTGCGGTTGCTGTAATAAAATTTGGAAAAAAAGAAATGAGGTAAATAATGATGGAATGTAAAAATAAGAAAACTTTAAGCAAGGTTTCGCTGGTTATCAGCGTCTTTCCGCTGGCAACCTTCATTCCCGTGTTTCTTAAACTCACGCTGCCGGAAGGGGTAAGCACGGCTTGGGCGGGTGTCAATATTGCCTGCGCCTCGGCAGGTTTGATTCTCTCAATTATATGCGTCAGGAGCAATGAAAGCCGCAGCCTTGTAAATATTGCGTCAACAGCTATCAGTGTATTTTGGTGTCTGTTGATGGCTGGTATTGCTGTCCTGGGATTGATTTTGACTTTCGTGCAGTAAGTGAGGAGGAAATCCCGTTTGTAAAGGCATAAAAAGTTGTATAGTGCTGAAATGAATATCGAATAATCATCTGCCGCATGGCGGTAAAAGAAAAAAACTGCGGCTTGTGACATTTCTGTGAGAATTGGCTGTTAGACTGACGGTATTACAGAAAGGATGGTGCTTACTATGAGTATTTTACAAACAATTGACCTCAAAAAATATTACGGCGCGGAGCCAAACATCACAAAGGCACTGGATGGCGTGACACTCTCCATTGAACAGGGGGAATTTGTCGCTATCGTCGGAACATCTGGCAGCGGCAAGTCTACCCTGTTAAACATGATGGGCGGTCTGGATGTACCGACCTTGGGCAGCGTCAAGGTAAAAGGAAAGGAACTGGCCAGACTGAATGACGAACAGCTTACCCTGTTCCGCAGACGCAACATCGGCTTTATCTTCCAGAATTACAATCTTGTCCCTGTCCTAAATGTCTACGAAAATATCGTCCTGCCCGTGGAACTGGACGGAGATACCGTAGATCGGAAATTCATGGATGAAGTGGTGCATCTTCTGGCCTTGGAGGACAAACTGAATCATATGCCAAGCAACCTGTCCGGCGGACAGCAGCAGCGCGTCGCTATTGCCCGCGCCCTCGTTTCCAAGCCCGCCATCGTCCTGGCGGATGAACCCACCGGCAATCTGGACAGCCGGACAAGCAGCGATGTGCTGGGACTTTTGAAAGTCACCAGCGACAAATTTCATCAGACACTGGTGATGATTACCCATAACAACGAGATTGCCCAGCTTGCCGACCGCATTATCCGCATTGAGGATGGCAGGGTTTTTGAGTAAGGGGGGGTGCTGGCGATGAATGACATTTTATTTGGCAACAACAACGGCGCAGTGATCAAAAAGCTGTCAGGCCGCTATTTCAAATCAAACAAAAGCAGGAATATCATTGCGGTTATCGCAATCGTTCTGACAACCATACTCTTTACCACGATCTTTACCCTTGGATCTGGCCTGATGGACACTGTTCACGACCAGAACATCCGCAAGGCCGGCGGCGAGGGGCAGGCGGTATTAAATTATATCAGCGATGAGGTTTACAATGATGTGGCAGGAAGTCCCTTGATTGACCGTATCGCCTACACAAAGGCGATTTCCTATCGGCTGAACAATCCAGGCTTGGAGCGTTGGCGAGCCGATCTGTGGTATATGGATGATACTGCTCTGGAATTTGCCCGCTACAAACCCACAACAGGCCGCCGGCCCGAAGCGGAAAATGAGATCATCGCGGACACAAAGACATTGGACGCTCTGGGCATACCGGCACAGATCGGGGAAACCGTTTCTCTAACCTATGAGATAAAAGGGAAGTCATACACCACCGATTTCACCCTCTGCGGTTTTTGGGAAACGGACAGCTTGAGCAACATCGGGCGGTTGATCGTATCGAAAGCCTTTGTGGATACCCATTTGGACATTCTGGCGTATACCTATCCTGTGGACAATGATTATTCTGGCGTTGTCTCCGCCTATGTGATGTTCAGCGGAACAGGAGATATAGAAGCCCGGCTTCATCAGCTGCTTTCCGAAACCGGCTATACCTGTGACACGATGGGCGGCAGCAAGGAGGACAGCAATTATGTGATTGCCCGTGTCAGTCCGGCCTATCAGAGCGGCGCATTAACGGACAATCCTGCCATGCTGATTTCCGGCCTTATTGGCGTCGCGTTGATTGTCGTAACAGGGTATTTGATTATCTACAACATTTTCCAGATTTCCATCATTCAGGATATTCAGTCCTACGGACAGCTAAAAACGCTGGGTACAACAAAGCGGCAGATTAAGCGGCTTATCAACCGGCAGGCGCTCCGGCTGTCCCTGATTGGTATTCCCATCGGCCTGCTGGCAGGTTTCTTCATTGGCAGGGCCTTGGTGCCTTTCCTGATGAACGGAACAAGTTATACCGCAGATGCCGGGATTAAAGTAACGGTAAATCCTCTGATTTTCATTGGCTCCGCTGCTTTCGCCCTTTTTACTGTCTTTGTCAGCGTCCGCAAGCCCGCAAAGATTGCCGGTACGGTTTCGGCAATCGAGGCTATCCGCTACACGGAAAATGATACGGCAGCGTTTGGAAAGCACAGGGCCAAGGACAAAAAATCGACCCACGGAGCAAAGCTCCACATGATGGCTTTGGCGAATCTGGGCCGTAACCGCAAACGGACGGTGCTGGTCATCGTGTCCATGACTCTGAGCCTGGTGCTGTTTAATACCGTATTCACGCTGTCCGGCGGCTTTGACATTGACAAGTATATTGCAAAATTTATGGATACAGACTTTGTGATCTCCACCGCAGATTATTTCCAATTCCGCTTTGAAACCAGCGGGAGTGAACTGTCAGAAAGCTTTGTGGATGTCGTCCGGCAGAATGAACATTTTGAGGACGGCGGCAGGCTCTATTCCTCCTGGATGCTGGAAGAACCGTTCTCAACGGAACACAATGCCTTTTCCGGCTACAACAAGGATCAAAATGGCAATCCTTTTGTAGCTCTATACGGCGCGGACGATTTTCTGCTGAATCACATGGAGGTCATAGAGGGGAGAATCGACCTGGAAAAGCTGAAAACGGGAAAGTATATTCTTCTGAGTGTGGACTGCAGCGATGATGGAACGGTCGTAGAGAACCCTAATATCAGCGTGGGTGATACAGTACGGATCAATCATCTGAAAGCGGAGGAACTTTCCACCACCATTACGGACAGCTATGACTTTATCATCCTGGCAAAAGTCCGGGTCAACGAGAACACAGCCACCACCCGCAACACGGGTGAAAGCCGGTTCTATCTCCCGACAGATATTTTCCTGCCGCTGTGCGATAACCCCCATCTGGTTAATTTCCCTTTTGATGTGAAAGAGGGAACGGAAGCAGAAATGGCAGAGTTTTTGAACAGCTATATCGACAGTGTGGAGCCAGGTATGGATTTTGAATCCAAGGCGACGTATACCAGCTCCTTTGACGATCTCATTTCCCTTATCATTACCATCGGAGGGGCATTGAGTATCATCATCGGAATTATCGGCATCGCGAACTTCGTGAACTCTGTCCTGACAAGCGTTATCACCCGCAAAAAGGAGTTTGCCATGCTGCAAAGCATTGGCATGACAGGGAAGCAGTTGAAGCGTATGCTCTCCTTTGAGGGGTTGTATTATGCTGTGGGAACAATCATCACATCGGCTATCCTTGGTGTTCTGTTTTCTGTGGTAGTTGTAAAGGGAATTTCCAGTGGAATTTGGTTCTTCACCTATCGGTTTGTCATATGGCCCATGCTGGTGATCTATCCGTTCCTTATACTTCTGACCGTGGCAATACCGGCTCTTTTATACCGGCAGATAGCCAAAGCCAGTATCATAGAGCGGCTACGGCAAAACTGATTTTCCATGGGGTTCAAAAATGCATTCAGGCAGCCCCGGAAGGCATGGATGGTCATAGGGACATTTTTCTTATTTATCGTTCGCTTTGTGTATGGTCATTCCGGTAGACGTTTATAAAAGAACAGGAATCCGGAGTATTGTGGAGCGGCTTCGGGATGATTAGACTTGCTATAGGAAAGGAGCAGCAGATGACGCTGAAAATAAGTGTTTAGAAAAGGTGCTTATGAGCATGGGAGGATGAAATCTGATTGCCCTAAACAACAAGAGAAAACATGGTGAAAAAGGTTCGATCCATAAAGAAAAACCAGCAAAAGAAAGTTTTTTGCTGGTTTATTCTAAATTTTTAGAGTTTGGTTGAGAATGTAATAATTGTTCTGCCAAAAAGTCCAATGTATTGAGCAAAATTTTTTGGTTATGAGGACTGCATGATTGGAATTTACCCCAAAATTTTTGCAGTTCTTCATTATCAATGGATGTTTTTGGCTGAAATAAGGTATTTGCAGGAATACCCAACCGTTCAATAAGTGATGCTAAAGTTTCATAAGTGGCATTTTTTCGCCCTTTTTCAATATCCTGGATGGTTTTTACTGCTAAACCACACTGATCTGCAAGTTCCTGCTGAGTAAGATTGCAATCCTTTCTTGCGGCACGGATACGGTTTCCTAAATAGATTAGTTTATCTATCGGCATAGTGATTCACCCCAAATATATTCTATCGTACCGTTTATGAGATTTACATTCCCTTAATGTATGTATTAGATATATACTAATATGCCGATTTTGAAATTGAATATGTGTGGCCTTGCTGAAAAAAAAACAGCTTTTTGCAGCAAGGCCTAGTTGTATTGCTAATAGCCATCTGTGATTTGCTGTAGGAGTTTGATTCATGGATGGCTTTCACTTTTTGCAACAACAGAACAACAGGTGCTGGCGAAAAAAATTCCGATTCCTTTGCGGCATTACTCTGAACAAAAAAATGTATTACTATACTATTTAAAAATATACAGTAGCACACAATTTTATTCTGTTCTGCGGGATATTGTAAAAACTTATCTGCAAACAGTAAAAAAGAAAGCCTGTCCGACATTACCGGATATTGTAGTTATTCACTTATATATGAAAAACGTCAGGAAGCATGATAAGCATCTTGACGTTTTGTTTTTTGCCGACATTTTTCGACAGTATGATAGATGCCGTTCGCCACCTTTTCATCCGTACTAAGACGGATGAAAGGAGGAAGATATACGCAAGAAAAAATTTTGAAAAATTTTTTCATAACTTCGATTATTTCCGCAAAACTGGTTCTCCTAGGTATGAAAGGGAGAATCAGGCACTTTTTACTACGGCTTTTATGCAGAGGGGAGGTGATCCCCTTTGGAACTGACCAGACAGGAAAAGGATATTGTACGGAGAAAGTTCTGTAAGTATTGTATCAAAGTCATGGAAGGTGAAGCATTGTATTATCTTCGGCAGCTGGAAAAACAGCATCAGCGGGAAGTGTGCTTTTCAGATTTGACACCGGAACAGGAAAATCAGCTAAGCGCATATGATGATCTGCTGGAAATAAATTATTTTCAGGTAATGAATATGGACGTACCAGTCCGGGATGAAGATATCAGCAATGCCTTGAAAAAACTTCCAGAACGAAAACGTATGATTATACTCATGGCTTTTTTCCTGGATATGACGGAACAGGAAATTGCTGATTATTACCATCTGGTACAAAGTACCGTGCATTACCATAAGGCAGAATCTTTGCGGATGCTGAAAGATATTTTGGAGTAATACATATGTGCCAGAGTAAATTTGAGCAAATGGCGAAAGATGCAAAGGCTATCTATAAAGTAGATAAGCTGGTACTTGTTAATTGTGATATTTTTGAGGAATATTTGGAAACATTCAGGATGTATGTGTGATTTTAGTTGAGAGATTTTGCAAAAATACTTGACTTTTTGTATACGAAAAGTATAATAGTATATAGAAGTGATTGGAGGTGCATACAGATGGCTAAGATGGGCAGGCCTAAATCTGATGCCCCGAAGCTTAATACATTAAGTGTGAGGGTAACAGACAGAGAGTTGCAGGAGCTGAGAGAATATGCGGACAGTCACGGGATGACCATAACTCAATTATTGCATACGGGTGTTAATTTATTGCTTCAGACACCGGATGCGGAGGTGCAAAATCTCTTTCCTTGATGAAAGAAGCAGAGATGGCAAAGGCAAGGAAAGATAATAAAGGCAGAGCGTTACGGAAGGGGGAATCGCAGAGGACGGATAATACCTATGTATATACTTATACAGATCCGTTCAAAAAAAGAAGGTTTGTTTATGCCAAGGATTTACAGACACTGCGGGAGAAGGAAGCTAATCTCATTAAAAACCAGCTTGACGGATTGGACGTATATATGGCGGGTAATGCAACCTTAAATTTTGTCTTTGACAGATATATGTCCACGAAATATGATTTGCGTAAAACAACACGTTCCAATTACATGTATATGTATAATCACTTTGTGAGGGACGGATTTGGACAGCGTAAAATTGCGGAGATTAAGTATTCGGATGTAATGTATTTTTATTACTATTTATTGAATGAAAGAAATTTACAGGCGAATACCGTGGATACAATACATACTGTGCTGCATCCTACATTTCAGTTAGCAGTACGTGATGAGATAATCCGTAAAAATCCTACTGATGGTGTTATGGCAGAGATTAAAAGAAAAGCAGGGAAGAATAAAGGCATCAGACATGCGCTGACGGTAGAACAGCAACGGGCATTTATGTCCTATACGGCAGATAATCCGATTTTTAATCATTGGTATCCGCTTTTTACAGTGCTGTTGGGAACAGGATGCCGAATTGGAGAAGTGGTAGGGCTTCGATGGGAAGATTTAGATTATGAAAATCGCCTTATCAGCATTAATCATAGTGTGACATATTATCCGAGGGAGGGAAGCGGAACTAGAAAGTCTGAATTTGCAGTATATCTTCCAAAGACAGAGGCAGGTATTCGAAACGTTCCCATGATGGATGCAGTTTATGAAGCATTTAAGGAAGAATATGAGGTGCAGAAAGAAAACGGCTTCAACAGCACGGTGATTGATGGTATGACAGGATTTATTTTCTGCAATCGTTTTGGAAATATCCATAATCCCCAGACAGTCAATCGGACGATTAAGAGGATTCTGGAAAATTACAATGCCGAGGAAATAATCAAAGCAAAACGGGAAAAGAGACAGCCGGTCATTATTCCGAACTTCTCCTGCCATCATTTACGGCATACCTTTTGTACAAGGTTCTGCGAGAAAGAAACAAATGTAAAAGTCATTCAGGCTGTCATGGGACACGCTAACATCGAAACTACGATGGATATTTATGCGGAAGTCACTGACGCAAAGAAAAAAGAAGCAATTGAAAACTTATCACACAATCTGGATATATTTTAGGAGAGAGTCCTGAAATTGAATGTGTGAATTACAACAAAATAAGAGATTTACTACAAAGTTACTACAAATTTTGTCTGCATAATACGGAATAATACTTGATAATACATTCCGGAAATGTGGAAAATACAGGAGGATACTTGATAATGAGTAATAATACTTTATCTTCTTTGGTATTCCCGACAATCCAAATATATAATTTTATCTAAGTCATATCCAGTATCGCAAAGTCGATATCCCGTGCAATTTGAACATCGGATTTCCTTTTTTTCGCTTACAACCTTTCCATTAACCGTACTTCCTTTTAACTTATGTCTGTCACTTTCTGTTAAAATTACTCCTAAAATATCTTTTACCGCAGCAATTACCGTACTTTTTCCTGCTCCGTTCAAACCACATATTGCAGTTATTCCGTCTGAAAAAGAAATTTCTTGTAAATCGTTTAAGCCATTAAGCTCTACGCCGGATACACTATTTAAATATTTTCTCTTATATGCTCTATCCCAATAATCTGTTTCTTTCGCCTTTCTCATTAAAACTTTTCTCCCCAATTATATTTTTCAACAATTTTCTCAAGTGTATAATTTAAATTTTCAAGTTCTTTAAATGTATTTATAGTATATTGTATAAGTTCTGTTTCGTTTCCCCATAACATATCTCTAAAAACTGTAATAATAATGTCACGATATATAATTGAAAGAGCGTCTGTACTTCCCATACTAGATCTTTGGTTAAAAGTATTGAGCATTATCTCAAAAAATGAATTTCTCTTTTGCAAAGAAGAGAAAACTTCTATGTATCGTTGATCTACTTTTTTGTATTTTCCTTTTATAAAGGCTCTACAAAATTCAAAGTAACCAATAACATTTTTTAATTCCGTATCACTCAAAGACAAATTTCTACGAATAAAAACAAACCAGCTAAAAATTGTTGCTTTATTAAATGAATATTTAAAATCATCCCAACCAATAATACACTCCATAAATTTTTCTAAAGTTTTAGCAACTATCCTAATACACTCATCTGAAAAAGGTATTGCTTGACGATATTGAATCGAAATATCATTAGATGTTATCTTTTTCTTTAATGTTCCCGTTTCAACTGAAAAACAAAATTTTGAGATAATTTCATCGTAAGCCAGCCTGGAATTTGAAAATCCAATTGTTTCTTTACTTGCTCCTAATACAACAAACTTATTGGACAATTCTTTAACCTGATCTCTGGTAACACCAATATATGCATTCCTTTGTTCTGCAGACGTTAACGTCGTAGGCTGATTTAAACGATAAAATAATTCTGCCGGTTCTTCTGGTTGATATTCTGTTAATCTTATAATAACAATACTATATTGCCTAAATTGCCTTTGCCATTTTTTAGGAAGATCACGATAATGCATACCATCTAGCTGAATAAGTTCAGAATTTTCAGGCAGAATTTTTCCGTCAATACAAATTATATTATCATAAAAATCTCGTATAGCTGCTAATCTTTGCTGACCATCTAATACTTCATCTATGGATTGATTATTATGTATTACATGGATAGGTGGTATCTTCCAACCTCTTAATATTGAATCTATTAACTTTTGTTTCTTCTGAAGTGTCCAAATCTCCCCTCTTTGAAAGTCCGGTTGCAAGTCCAAATCTTCATTTTTTATTCGATTTACTATTGTTTCGATTTCTAAATCTGTAGATTCACATTTCATAAAGTTTTATCCTTTCTTACAACTATATTACATTTCAGAGAGAAAATTTCTACTGTTTCTGTTCAAACTGTTTCTAAACTTTAATCTAACGAAATCATAAATAACTTGTTCAATGTCAATTACTACAACTAAACAATTTATTGACTTTTTATTCCTCTTGTCCAAGTTCAATTTCAGCAAGAATAAGCCAAGAACCTTTTTTAGATTCCTGGCCTACAGTTCTGTTTACACTGTTCTTTCGGCTTTCAATTTCTTTACTTCATCAAGAGAAAGTCCAGAAATACTCGCAATTTCTTCCAGAGCATATTTTCCAGCTGCCAGCATACGAAGCGCAACTTCTTTTAAAGATTCAATTCTCATATCCTCCATAATTTTACACATCTCGCTCACTCCTTTCGGGTTCTCTTTTAGATACCGTGTTCTGTTTGCCATCAATTCAAAATTCATATCATCTGCCTTGGTGCAATTAAAATCGTGCATGAGTTTTCCTATAGCAGAATCCCCACGATATTCACCATTCACATAAAGAATATGCTCCCCATCTTCAAAAGATTTACCCGTTGCAAGGTTGATTCTCTCAATTGGATAAACAGCTTTACCCTGACCATAAAAATCTTTTTCAATGATAAAAATTGTATATGTGTCTGGCAACTCTTTAAATTCCTGACCAGAATGAAGATTCTCTATATCCATTACGCTTGAATGGTATCTTGCCCTATGTGGATCTGCTCCCTTGTCCTGCCTCTGGACTTCTAAATCATATTTTTTTCCAACCAAATCCGTTCCATATGCGTCCAAACAGATAGAACGTGCCCCGGCCAGTCTTTTCATATCTTTCTGTGTTTCACACTCAGTAATAATTAAATCAGGTTTATCAGTGATAATGCGTAACACAAATTCAGCCAATGGAATGTTATCCTTAAAAAGACAACGCATAAAATCATCGTCGATTGGCCTTAACAAACGCAAACGTTGCAAATCTTCCTGATGTTGCTTATCTGTCACTGTCAATCTTCCCACCTGCTTTCCCTTCCGTTTTCGTATCTCCATACTACCATAAACCTCCTGATTTTACAAGCCGGGAGCCAGTGCATTTCTGAATCCCGGCCTGTTTCCGTTATCGTTTTTTCACATCTGCTGTATCTCATTTTTCAGCATACGTTTGATTTTGTCGCTCATGGTTTCCCTGCTGGTCTTGCTGAAATGAACCCGCACAATGTAGGTAGTCCGTCCAATCTTCTTCACCAGTGCGGGAGCGTCCTTAGCCGGTGCTGTGGTGGTAGTGTCCTCTGTGATTTTCTCGCTGCTCATAAATTCTCCTTTTCATGCAATCAGATTTTGTTATCCCTTACTCACAATCTCCTTCGCCGCCGCTTTGGTCGCCCTGGCTCCTTCCTCCCGGAAATTCTTACCGGAAAAGAGAACCGGCGCACACCGTTCCAGTATGCGGTCATAAATCCTTGCGTGGGCAAGGTCTGGCGGATTCTTGATTTCTTCCAGTTTCAGGTTTGTCGTGACGATCAGCGGCTTTTTGCTCCGATACCGGCTGTCAATGACGGTGAACATCTGCTCCATGGCATACTCGGTATTCCTTTCCACGCCTAAATCGTCAATGACAAGCAGACTGTAATCATCCAGGCTGGCGATAAAGGCTACCCTGTCCTCGGCAAACACACCGGTCAGCCGGTTCAGGATAGACGGGAAATTTGTCATCAGAACCGGCACGTCACGGTCAAGCAGGGCATTGGCGATACAGCCGGCAAAAAAGGATTTCCCGGTTCCCACGTCACCAAAGAGCAGAAGGCCGGTATTGTCCCGGTACGCCTCCTTCCAATGTTCCACATAGGCATGTGCCTTCTCCATGACGGGATTCTGGCCGTTATCGTTGGCAAAAGTATAATCATAAAGGTATCTGTCCTGAAGCCCCTGTGCCTTCCGGCGTTTGACACGCTTCATGCGTTCCCTCTGTTCCTCCATGGCTTTCCGTTCCTCCTGCGCTTTCTGCTGGCAGGGGCTTAAGGCAACGGGGCATGAAATAGCCGGAGCCTCCGAACCTGGGCACAACGGTCTGGCGGCTGCCACGGCATTTCTTACAGTGGATAAGCCCGTCAGCCGGTTCTATGTATTCGTCCCCGGCAAGTTCCATATCCCCGGCGGCCCGGTCAATGGCCGCCCGGACTTCTGTGGTAATCTCTATCATATGGTTTCTCCTTCCTCCACGCTGTAATCCCGGTTCCGGGCAGGCGGTTCCTCCTTCTTTTTGTCGGCGTTCGCCCAGCGCCGGATTGTGGCGGCATGGTTTTTATAGCCTTTTCCGCTGGATTCCATGTACTCGGACAGCTGCTCAATGTACTGTTCCCAAAGAGAGGGGAGTTCCGTCTGGAGTTCTGCCAGTTCTGCAGAAGATAGAAATACATTCCGGTATCTCCCATAGGCGTGTGCCATATCTCCCTCTCTATTCTCTATACTCTTATCTCTAATCTCTTTATCTCTATACTCTAATATAGGCGGACATTTGTCCATCCGGCCATTGGACGGACAAATGTCCGTTCCTCTGGACGGGAGCAGGTTCTGGCGTTTCAGCCTCATGCGCTCCTTTTTCTTCCGTTCCCCCTCGCTGGACGACTGGCCGATCAGCAGCTGGATGTCGCTCATGTAATAGGCTCCGTCCGTCAGTATCTCCACAAGGCCGAACTCCTGGAATATCTTCAAAGCCCGCTCCACCGTGCCTGCCTGATGCCGGGTAAAGGTGGCTATGGTCTGCACGGTATGGGGCAGGTAGTCATTCAGCAGGAGTACGCCGTTGCTTTTCAGCGACATCAAATACATCTTGAGCAGGAGATTGGAGTACAGAAGGCCGTCCTGCATACTCTCCAGGATGACCATGGTTTCGCTGTTATAAAAATTCTCTTTCAGCTTGAGGTAATAAAATCGTCGGTTCTCTGTCATTTGGTTGCTCCTTTGGTTCAGAATGGGTTATTTCGGCTCCTGTACGCATTTTAAGGGGGCTTTGGGGGTGTCAGTGATAAAAAGTATTGCCTTCCCTCCAACACGCTCCAAAAGTGCTTGATTTACAAGGCTTTTTCCGCTCCTAAAGCGTGACATAAGCGTCTTTGTTTCCGTTTCCGCTCTGTGGCGTGTTTCCGCTTCATACGAGCGGCACATTCCCTACAGTATTTCGCCCGGTTGGAGCCGGGCAGGAAAAGAGCGCCGCACTCGCTGCACCGCCTGCTTTCCAGCCGGTGGTAAAGCGCCGTTTCCAGTTGGTGGTCTAAAGGCAGCACCGCCGCACGGAACCAGCGGCAGAGCAGGGAGTGGGAAATGCTCTGGACACAGACGCACCCGTCCCCCTCGTCAAGCGCCATACACTGGCCGTTGTCGTAGTTGCAGCACTCACGCACCAGCCGCTTCGCCCTGCGGTACTGCCGGTAGTCCATGGCCGGGATTCGCTCATGCCGCCTGTTTCCCATATTTCACCTTGCAGCGGCACAAAGGCGGCTGCCCTTCCCTGAAAAGGAAAACCGGCTCCGGCGCTTTCGCCCCCGTAGGCGCTGGCGGTGTGGGCGGCATGGGTATCTTTACGGTGATGGTGATTGTCATGGTGATAAACTGCTGTGTCATAATTCCTGTTCCTCCTTCTTTCTGGCCGGTTCATTTTCCGTCCTGGCTAACTGCTCCGCTGTCTTTTTCAGGTTCTCCACCGCCTTGATGTCCTCCCTCATGGATTTCATTTTCTGGTACTGTACCGATTTCTCCGCTTTCAGGCGTTCGGCTTCGGCCTGCCATTTCTTCGGGGTGATTTCTTCGCCGGTGACTTTCAGATTTTCCAGATACCGGACGGCGGCCTCATATAACGCCAGTTCCGCACTGTGCTTCTGCTCAAACTGTTCCTTTTTATTCCCCGGCTTCATCTTGCCGAACTGGCGGCGGGTTCCTTTGTTCCTCTCGTATTTCTCCCACATGGAGAGATGTTCGTCCAGCACTTTGATTCGCCGCTCGGCGGTGACAATCTTCCCACGCAGGGAATAGTAATCTTTGTTCATGGCTGCCACTTTTTCATAAAGCTGCTCCATGGAAGTGATGTGGCTGCCGTTCAGGAAATTGAACAGGGCGGCGCTTTCTTTCAGGTTCTTTATCTTCCCATACCGGGAGCCGGGTTTTCCCTCTGACAGCTGCGCCTCGTAAAGCTGCGCCATGATACTGTCTTTTCCTTCCGGTTTCCCCGCCTGCTCCTTTGTCCATTTATAGAGCCGGGTAATCCTTGCTTTAATCTCCTGCAGCAGCTTATTGTCGGCGGTAATCTGGCGGTTGATGTTTCCCCTCTCCGTGGCAATGCCTTTCCGCTCCATCTGGCTGGCGGCAACTCCCAAATGGATGGAAGGTATCTTGTCAATGCCCTGGCGCTCGTAGGAGCGGTGGTCAATCCGTTCCGGCCGGCCAGCAGCCTCCAACGCTCTGTTGGCGTAGAATGCCCAGGCAGCCCGCCATTTTTCTACATTCCCCTTGTCGTTCCAGTCGGTGGTGTCCTCCCGGTGGATCTTCCAGCCGCCTTTGCCGTTGGGGATTCTCTGGCCGTTTTTGTCCAGTTCGTAGACCTTCCGGCATTTCGCTCCCCACTGCCCGTTTTCCTTTAGCGGTCGGATAGTGAGCATGACATGGAAATGGGGGTTGCCGTCTTTCTTGTCATGGATAGAGAAATCCGCACACATACCAGCGGCGACAAAGGTATCGCTGATGAAGGAGCGGGCAAGCCGCTGCTGTTCCTCCCGGTTCAGTTCTACCGGCAGGGAAATCTCTATCTCACGGGCAAGCTGTGCGTCACGGGTCTTTTCAACCATCTCCACACTGTTCCAGAGAGTTCTGCGGTCTTGAAATTCCGGCGGGGCATGGGGCGGCAATATGATTTCAGAGTGGACTACGCCATGTTTCCGGGTGTAGTCATGGGTAAGCCCGTCCCATTCGTTGGTCATTTTGGTTCCGCTCCGGTAAGCGGCAGCGCCCACGGCAGACTTGGCCTTGCTGCGCTTGATAATTTGGACGGGCATATGGAATATGGCTATGGCGGTTCGCCTCCTTTCGGGTAGGGATAAATTGGCTTCGCTGGAAAGGGCAGACGCAAAGCGGGTGTCCTTTCCGGCGGAGCGTACAAGGGGTTTGGGGAGTGTAGCTCCCCATTGCGTCCAGAGGACGCCACGCCCCCGGCAGGGCGCACGCACCGGAACGGTGTATAAGTGCGCCGTTGGATTTTTAAAGCCGCTGTAAATCCTGGCTGTCAGATTGATTTTTCAGCAGCCGCACGACTTCCGGCAGGCGGTAAATGGCGGATAAAAATGCTTTGGCTTCCTCGCCGGTCATGGCGGTAGTTGCAGGGAAGATACTTTCCAGAATTGCCCCATGCTCAATCAGGCGGCGTGTCCTGGCCTTCCGCTCTGCATCCGTTTTCCGGTTCAGGAGAATCTTCTGGCGGTTCTCCAACTGGCGGATTTCCGTCTTTACTTTTTCCTGCTGGTTTTTCAGCTTGCCTATATCTGGCATTTGTAATCACCTCCTTTCGGGCGGCAAAAAAGACAGCCGTTTCCGGTTGCCTCGTGTAATGAAAAACTTTGTTATTACTGTCTTTACATGAAGTGATTCCCTTCCCCCTTTGCTGTCTGTATTCTCTGATAGCCACTTTTTATTTTCAATTTTGGATAAACAAGGGAGCATACACGCATCATATGATTAAGGCTTGCTGACAGTTAAAATACAAGGGAAGGGAGCTGACAGCATGATTAAATATGACCGGCTCTGGTCAACCCTCAAAGAGCGGGAGATCAGCCAATACAGACTAATCAAGGATTTCGGCATAGATAAAGCACAGCTTCATTGGCTGCGGAAAAACATGGTTGTCAAAACCATAATTCTCAATAACTTGTGCCGGATTCTAAACTGCCGTATTGAGGACATCATGGAGTATGTACCAGACGAAGATACGGACTAAAGGGGCAATGCAGATTTGGATTTGCGGAGCCTCCTTTTTGTTACCTTCACCGTTCCTGTGCCGGCGGCTTCTTATCCAGGTAGAGTTTCCCGGCCATGACAGCGGCATGGTTCCTGATTTTGATTTCTCCCCGCTTCTCACTGGCTCTGGCGTTCTTGTAGCCCTCATCAGAGAGGAAAAATCGGTATCGCTCTCCGGAGTTTCCCATAGTTAAAGATACCACACCCAATATCACAAACTCACGCTTAAACAATATTCCTTAGTCAACCACATACAATAGCAAATACAAAAAAGCTGGAAGCAGCCTTAATTTTGCTTCCAGCTTTTCTATATTATTTAGTTTTGATGAAGCCGTTCTATAATACTTGTTTTTGCGATCTTTCGATATATGATTGCCGGAATAATAATCGTTAGCGCAATCAAAAATGGATAGATAACAAACATAGGGAAAATAACAAATTTATAAGTGAAAAACCAAATGCTATTTGAAATTGCTCTTACAATGATAACCGATACCAGAGAACCAAATACGATTGACGCAACAACTGTTCCTGCAGCATAGTATAAGCCCTCAAATGACAGCATTTTCTTTAGCTGTTTTCCTGTCATACCAATACTTTGAAGCATGGCAAGTTCTTTTCTTCGTGTAATAATGCTGGTAAGAACAGAGTTTACAAAATTTGTAATTCCTATTAAGCCAATGATAATGCTTAACGCTCCCCCTATGGTAATAATCAGAGAGGTTAAATCATTAAAGGAATTGATATACGTTTGTTTAGAGTCGTAATTCATACTCGGTTCAATATCCTCAACATAGCTGCTCAAAAATTCCTCCATATCAGCTTCCATACCGTCAACTACATTGAATGGGAAGCTAACCAAATGAGGTTGCCCACAAAGAGGTAAGAAAACATCCGTCGGCATATAGAACTTTGCCAATCCGGTACTTCTTATCGTATCGGTGTTTTCATTGATTAGCACCTTTGCCATAACCTTGCAGTCAAAGCTATTATCTATACTACTGGAAAGTCCGTTCATTTGTACATGATTGAAGTGAAGTGTATCGCCAACATGAATATTAGGGTCATCAATAATGTTTCCATTGTCATCAGCGGTCAGGGCATACAGTACATAGTTCCCGGATTTTAATGCTTCCCAATCAATCGTTCCCTCGATAACATCCATTGAGTTCAGTAAAAAATCATCTGCTCCATATAATTGAACCAAAGGATTTCCCTCAGCGTCTTTGTTATAATTTGAGGTAACTCCATTCTCGACAGAAAATGCTTCTTCCAAAGTCTTTGTAGTATATAACTCGCCACCCTCATCAAATGCCGGATTTTGCTTAACTGCTTCAATAAAAGAAGTGGAAAGGTCATTTTTGCTGTCGCTATTTCCAAACTTAAAATTGAAGTAATCCGCAGTAGAGATGATGAAATCCTTGTTTACAAATTTTTCTACATATTTTTCCACATCAAAGCCGCTTGCAAGTGTGAATACAGTGTTGAACAATACCAAACTCAAAGTCATAGAAATAATAACCAAAATTGTACGTTTCTTGTTCCGACCAAGATTTGATAATGCCATTCGATGAATTTTGGCTCCATGTATAGACTTTTTATCAGACGCCTTTTTGCCTTGAAATGCTGTTGCGTCATTTTCGGTATAGCGGATTGCTTCAATAGGCGATACTGAACCTGCTATTCTGGCAGGCTTATTTACGCTAATAATCACTGTAACAAGTGCAAATAAAGCAGCTCCGATAAAAATAATTGGATTGGCAGTTACTTTTACTCCTGCGTCCGAAGCATAAACTGTGCCGTTCATTAAAAATGGTACTAATGCTCGTCCAACAAAGAAACCAATTAGCAAGCCGAATGGAATACCGATAAAGGAAAGTAACATAGCCTGTTTGCTGATAAGTTTCTTTATTTGTCGTTTTGTTGTGCCTAAAGTTTTAAGCTGTCCGTAGGATTGAATATCTTGAATGACAGAGATTTGGAAAATATTATATATAATCAAATACCCTGTTATCATAATTAAAAGTATGCCAACAATCCCCGAAATCAATAAAGCTGGATTTTCTAAAAAGTTACTGCCTTGATATGCAGGACTAACACGAGCGATCACATAATTGTCATCTGATGGACTTCCGCCCATAGTATCACAAGTATAGCCCGTTTCAGCAAGAAGCTGATGTAATTTTGATTCGATAGTTCCGTTTCCATGAAACATAACATAAGCGGCGACTACGCCGGAATAGTCATTATCTTCGGGGTAGGTGTATGTTAAAAGTTCAGAATTATTGTCAACAAAGGCTTTAGAAACAATAAGTCGTCCAATATTACTTAGGCTGTCTGTTTCCCAAAATCCGCATAGTACAAAATTCTTTGAATATGAAATCCCTTTAACTTGATAGTCCAAAGTTACGGTTGCTCCGATTTCAGCAGGAATACCAAGTGCGTCCAGCGTTTTGGTATCAGCCATAATTTCATTCTCTGCTTCAGGACGGTGTCCCGTTGTTGGCTCATACCGTGCGAACTTCAAAGCAGTATCGTCCATAAACCACATATCAGCACGCCATTTTTCCAGTCCGGGATTATTGATATGGTAAGACACTGCCTTTGTATAGGCAATCTGTTCAATCATCTCATTGCCTTTTATATTATCAAAAACCTCATCGCTTATATAATTCAAAACCGCTTGACCGTCGCCACCTTGTTTTCTAATATTTTGATCGTGAACGGTATCTATCAAACCAGAGCCTAATGTAAAAATGGTTGTAAAGAGTATAGTAGTTAGAGCGATTGCAATAATTGCAATGATATTTCTGCTTTTTCCTGCTTTGAAATAACGGTTGGATAATTTTTTGATAACAGGGCGATTGCTATTTCCAAATAAAATATCATTCATAGTTCTTGCCCCCTTATTCTACAATTTTTCCGTCTTCAATGCGGACAATACGGTCTGCAAGCTGGGCAATCTCGCTATTGTGGGTAATCATCACAATCGTTTGATGAAATTTCTGGCTTGTTACTTTCAACAGTCCCAATACATCGCTGCTTGTTCTACTGTCGAGGTTGCCCGTTGGTTCATCGGCTAATATAATGGCAGGCTTTGATACAAGGGCGCGAGCAATCGCTACACGCTGTTGCTGACCGCCGGATAAGTTGTTCGGCATATTTTGCAGCTTATCGCCGAGTGCCAGCATTTGCACAACTTCGTCCATGAAATTTTTATCTACTGTATCGCCATCCAATTCTACGGGCAAAACAATGTTTTCATATACATTGAGAACGGGAACAAGGTTATAGTTCTGGAAAATAAAACCGATATTGTGTCTGCGGAAAATCGTAAGCTGTTCATCGTTCAGCCCTGACAAATCTTTTCCTTTGACCTTTACATTACCGGAAGTGGGAACATCCAAGCCCCCCATCATATTGAGCAATGTGGATTTTCCGCTGCCGGAAGTCCCCACAATGGCAACAAATTCTCCCTGTTCGACAGTGAGAGTTACACCATCCAGAGCTTTTGTGATATTCGGCTCGGTGCCATAGTATTTTTTCAAGTTTTTTGTTTCTAAAATGCTCATAGAGAACACCATCCTTTCTTGTGATGGATTCATTATAAAGGGCAATCCTCACAGAAATGTCACAGCCGACATAATAAATTGCCCTGAAATGTCACAATCCTGTGACATTTCAAATATTATTTTCACTTCGGAGAAAAACCGAGAATGTAGCTCCACATCCAACTTCTGACTTAACCTTGATATAGCCGCCTTGCATGGTAACAATTTCACGGGCAAGATATAAGCCTATTCCAATGCCGTCTGTATCATGTACTGTATTTTCTCGATAAAATCGTTTGAAAATGGTTCCCTGATGCTGTTCTGGAATGCCAATACCAGTATCAGAAATATCTATCTTTATGTACATTTCCAGAGCTTCAACCCGCACATGAATCTTGCCCCTGTCCGGTGTATATTTTACAGCGTTGTCTAAGATATTGAACAGAGCTTCGCCCGTCCACTTACGGTCGTGGGAAACTGTCAGATATTCCGGGCAATCCACCTGAACACCGATTTGCTTTTTTTCAGCGTTCAACAAAATACCCCCTAAAGCAATGGCAAGAGTATCATAAATCGGCTGCTCTTTTTTCTCCAGAGAAATCACGCCTGTTTCCAGACGGGATGTTTTAATCATAGCCTGCATGAGAAAGTCCAATTTATCAAGCTGCGTGTCGCTGGCAAGCAAAAATTCCCGCTGCTTATCCTTTGACACATTCTGTTCTAATAAGGTTGAATTTACCATTTTTAAGTTTGCTATCGGTGTCTTTACCTGATGAGAAATATCCGAAATCAATTCTTGCAAATCAGCTCGTTCACCGGCAACACTATTTTTACTTTCCTGCATGACCTCATAGAACCGCATCAGTCTGTGAGTGATTTTATAAAACAAACTTTCTTCTTCTGTTATTTGTGGTGGCTGTTGTTCTCCGTTCATCATCTCATCCAAAGTATCGCAAAGCATATCAGAAAACAAAGTCAGCTTTCGTCTGATTACTGCTACAAATGCAGCAATACAAAGTACCGTAAGGAATACAAAAACGATTCCGCAACATATCACAGACATTTTTTCAGTCAGTACATACAGAGCCGAAAGCATAATCACAGAAATGAGCAAAATAATAGCCGCCAGTATGAAACAGGCTTTGTTGAGGGAAAGTTTTCTTGAAGTCATTTTTGCGTTCCCCCAATCCACATATAGCCCATGCCATACACTGTTTTGATGTAGGTATGTCTGTCTGCTTCAATTTTGCCGCGAATCCGGCTGATAGCTGTGGTTAGGGCGTGTTCGTCCACATAGTTTTCATCTATATCCCACAGCTTTTCAAGTAACACCTGCCGGGTCAGGACAATTTGAGGATTTTTTGTCAGAACTTTCAGCAAACGGTATTCCAACGGTGTGAAAGTGATTGCTTGTCCGGCAAGGGTAGATGTAAGTTTGGAAAAATTAACATATAAGTTTCCATCATCATAAAAACCGCCGCCGGATTGTGTGACAATACGTTTCAGCAACGCAGCAACCTTTCTCTGGAAAACGCTCATCGGAAATGGTTTTGTCACATAATCATCCGCCCCCAGTTCAAACCCCTTCAGCATATCGCTCTCCATATCGTTTGCAGTCAGGAAAATTACAGCGGTGTCAGAGCGGCGTTCTTTCATTTCACGGCATATATCAAAGCCATTACCATCCGGCAGATTCACATCTAAAACAATTAAATCATAGTCCTGTTTTTTAAGGAATTGCAGGGCGGATGCCTTTGACAGCGCTCCATCCACGGTATATCCGACAGCAGACAGATTGTAGCTTAATGTATGGTTTAAAAGCTGGTCATCTTCAACAACCAGTATTCGCATAGTATCACATCCTTTTTCTTTTTATAGTATCAGCAAAATGTCACAGAAACCTCACAACGAGAAAAAATTTAGTATTCTGTCAGCTCCACAATTACATTGCTCTGCTGATACAGCCAGTCCGTAAATTCTTTCGGGCTGGCTGTTCCTGTTTTTACATCCTTTTTTCTCTGTAACGCTTCTTTCTTAAAGTCGGCAAAGGCAGCCTGTATTTTTTCCAGACGGTCAGCCGGAAAGCCTGCGGTATTTTTTATCCGGTTTATTTTGTTGCGCCAGTTCTGGCATTCATTTTTATAAAGCAGGTCATAGTTATTTTCTCTTGCCCTCTCGTCAAATTCCCGCTTGTTTTGAAGTGCCTGTGCTTTGCGGCACTTGTCGCTGCACAGCTCATACCGCTGGCTCTTTGCCAGAAAATATTTTCCGCAGACCTTGCACCGCCGGAAGCAAAGCCCCCAGTCATTCAGTCTGTTCAGATAATAGGTAATCAACGGGTAGAGGGACGCATAGGCAGACACACATTCTTCTGTGCGCCGGTTGTCCGGGAACCAGAGGTCAAGCCGGGTATCTTCTGACGGTGCGCCTTTGAAATAAAGGCGGCCAGCTTGAAAATGTTTCGGTTTTCCTGTCTCCCTGTCAAAGCTCATGGTTTCGTTATGGAATACCCCGGTCAGGCTGCTCATTTTATCCATGAAGCGGTCACAGGCAGCGTTACGGTCACGGGGTTCTCTGGCAAGCAGATAGCTGTTCCAGATACGGAACGCCACATACATTTTCAGAGGGTCGTTGCTAAGATATTTTCCCCAGAGAAATTCGCTTGCCACCTGCTCCAGCTCTGGCTGTTTCCATCGGTTGGAATGGAGGGCTTGCCGCAGCGGAGAAAGCCCGTATAAGTTCCAATCTCTGTCCGTGTCACGCTCAAAGGTTATCAAAAAACTTCCCAGCGGGCGTGTCATATCACAAAGCACCTCTGCGTTTTGGCTCCCGTTCAGCCGGAAGCGGATCTGCTGTTCTTCCCCAATCAAAATCCTCTCTTTCATTTTCTTCCTGTCCAGCGTCAGGACAAACAAAATCCTTTCAAAACATGGCTCATGCCGTATAAACTGATTCTCCATCCCTATCCCCTGCCTTCTCTTATGGTAATTATATAATTTGGTTATATTTGTTACACTCATGGTATCGCAGAAGCATCGTTTTGTCAAGGATAATCCGCTATGAAGATTGCAGTTGGTAATTTCGTGCAGCACAGTACCTTGACAAATGAATGACCGTCCAAAAGGGATATGACTGGCAGGAGAAGTGACGCATCCGGCGCACCAATGCAGGGAAACACCGCAGGAATGGGGCAGGAAAACGGCTTTTGGGGAGAACGGCAGCAGGAAGCATTTTAACCTATTTGATTTATGGGAGGAACAGAATGAACAATAAAAAGAGATTGAACAGCTACGAGGATTTACCGCTGGTTCTGGATGTGGCGGACATCCAGCGGATTATGGGAATTTCAAGGGCGAGCGCCTATGTGCTGGTACACACCCCCGGCTTTCCGGCGTTCCGCAGGGGCAGGCTTATCAAGGTCAGCAAAATTGCTTTCTTTGAATGGATGGCAAAAGGTTCCGAAACCGTACCGGGAAGCGACAAATAAGCGTGAGGTATCATTCCCTGACTGCAATACTGCCGCACTTTCCAAAGGAGCATACAGAGGGAAAAATCTTTGAAAATGATACCGAAACGCTACACAAAAACCGCCTATCTGCGTACATCAGATAGAAACAGGGAAAGGAGCCGGTTATGGCAAGAATGAGCAACAAGCGGCGGCTGGAATGGTCTTTCTTCTTAAATGACCGCAGCCGTATCACTTACAACGAACTGTGCCGAAAATGCCAGCACGAATGTAAACAGAGCTTCCGGGCAGTGGTGGTTGACTGCCCGAAGTATCTTTCCAAGCGTTCCAGGAAAAAGAACAGGACTGCCGGAAACGGCAAAATCCCTTAGGAACAAAGGGCGCACTTCTATACAGGTCTTTCAGTCCCGTATTGTGCGTCCTGCGGAGCTTACCTCTGCCGCTGATAAAATCAGCAATCCGAGGTCTGCGTTCGCTTCGCTCCGACAAGGTGGCTACACCCCCTTGCGCCGCTAAAGCGGCTATCCCCTGTGTACCCGCCGAAAAGAGAAATCCGCTCTGCGTTTTTCCCTTTTCATCGGGTTTTATAGAAACACTGACACACAGACTGTCTGTGGATGGTCTTTCTTTATCTTATAAGTAAAGGATGTGAGAACATGGAAAAATCTTTGGAACAGTTGAAGCAGGAATATGAAAAAACCACTGTCCTGTTGGAACGGGAAAAACGGAAAATGCAGCGTTTGAAAAACCGGCAGGCGTATCTGGAAAACGGTTCCCGGAAACAGAGAACGCACCGGCTGATTACCCGTGGGGCAGCCATTGAGAGCATTGCGCAGCAGACAAAGGAGCTGACCGAAACGGAATTTTATTCTCTCATGGAAAGCATTTTGAATCTGCCGCAGGCGGAACATTTCATCCGGTCTGCCGCAGAGAACCACGCCCGTATTTCCGGGCAGGAGAAAGGCGGTGACTAAGGATAGCACTTTATCATTTTTCAATCGCACAGATAAAGCGCAGCGCCGGTCAGAGCGCCATTGCCAGCGCAGCCTACCGAGCCGGGGAGCGTCTTTACAGCAACTACTATGGAGAAGTCAGCGACTATACCCAAAAGGGCGGCGTGATCACTTCGGAAATCATGCTGCCGCCCCATGCGCCGGAAATATATCTTGACCGGGCGACCCTCTGGAATGCTGTGGAGAGCTGCGAGAAACATCCAAAAGCCCAGCTTGCCTATTCCTTTGATATTGCCATGCAGAATGAATTGACGCTGGAAGAAAACATGGAGTTGGCGAGGAGGTTCGTGCAGGAGCAGTTTGTGGCAAAAGGCATGATTGCCGACCTTGCTTTTCACAGCCCGGAGAAAGAGGATGGCGGCATCCCAAACCCGCATTTCCATGTGATGACAACCATGCGCCCCTTGAACCCGGATGGCACATGGGGACAAAAACAGCGGCGGGAATATCTTCTTGATGAAGATGGAAACCGAATCCGGGATAAAAACGGCGATTATATGTTTAACGCTGTACATACAACAGACTGGCACGAGCCGGAAACGCTGGAACACTGGAGGGAGCAGTGGGCGGCTGCCGTTAATACAAAATTTGAGGAAAAAGGGCTGGATGTGCGTATCGACCACCGTTCCTATGTGCGGCAGGGGCTTGACCTGATACCTACTGTCCATGAGGGAGCTAATGTCCGGCAGATGGAAGCAAAGGGCATCCGCACCGAGAAAGGGGAACTGAACCGCTGGATAAAAGCCACCAACCGGCTCATGCAGGATGTGAGGAAGAAGATCAAAGCCCTGTTTGGCTGGATGGCAGAGGTAAAAGAAGAACTTTCCAAACCGCAGCCACCGAATCTTGCCGACCTGCTGATCGCTTATTACAACCAGCGCAACGCAGGGGCATGGAGCAATAAAGCCAGAACTGGAAATTTAAAGCAGTTTGCCGAAGCCGTCAATTATCTGACGGGAAACAGGCTGCTCACATTGGAAGATTTACAGGAGCGTCTTTCCTCTGTCAGTGAAGAATTTGAAGCATTAAGCGGCTCCATGAAAAAGAAATCTGCCCGGATGAAAGAATTGCAGGAACTAATACGGCAGGGCGAGAACTATAAGCAGTTAAAGCCGGTATATGACGAGCTGAATGTGAACCGACATAAAGAGTGGCAAGAAGGAGTGATGGTGAACGATCCCGAATAATCCCGAAAAAACTTGAAAGTACACGGAAAAACGGATTGATTAATTTTATTTTTGCCATTCTTTATGTCGTAAAATTTATCAAAGTTTAGTTGAGTTGCGATACAGCAAGATTTTGATTTTACCTATGTTTAAAAGTCTTTAAATCCGCTTAAAATCAAGGGATTTGAGACTTTTTTTATTAAAGAGAAATAATAATTCTTGACAGTTGAAAGTTTGTACGACTAAGAAGCCAGAAAATCCCAGTGTTCTTCTGACTCTTCCTGTAGCT
>RAYY01000036.1 GCA_003611875.1 bacterium D16-56
GATCCGGGTCAGCTCAAAAGAAGAATTATCGGAACGAATTTATCAGTATTTTGATGAGATTAATACTGCTCCTGTTGTCTATCACTGGACATATAAAATGAACGAAATAGGAGACGAAGAAGTAAATATTTAACTATTCGTTATTTAATATTCGATGTACTAGCTCAATGGCGATTCCATCCTGATAAAGATTTGTGGCTCTGGTCCGGCGGAACATATGACAGTGAACCGAATCCGGAAGGCTAATCCCTGATTCACTGACCAGAGCTGCATATTTTTTTATAATCCGCTGGACATTTCCAACGGACATCCTGTCTGTTACACCTTTTATGGTTGTGGAAAATAAGTATGCTTCTTTGGAAGAATTACTGTGATATACACGTATATATTCCCTAAGGTGTTCGACTGCTTTAGCTGTTAATTGTATGGTTCTCTCTTTATTACCTTTGCCAGTTATGAAAATGTTGGGATATTTTGATTCCATTGCGATATCACATAAGCGAATACTAAGTAGCTCACTGATTCTTATAGCTGTATCGTAAAGAAGAATCAAAATAGCACGGTCTCGTACACCGAATTTCGTATTCGGCGGTGCGGACAGTATTGCAGCAAGTGCATCATCGGACAGAATAGGCTTTTCCTTTTTTATGGTTTTGCATGGTGAGATCTGACTGATTGCCAGGGCAACTGACTGGATTGATATGTCCATATCCGAGGCATAATTCAGATAGGCACGGATAGCCGCGACTTTTACATTTACAGTTGATGGCTGGCTGCCATTTGCAAGCAGATATTCTCTAAAATTATAAATACATTCTTTGGTGCAATCGGAAAACTGAAAGGTGCTTATAGACTTACCTAATTCACCTACAAGGTAGTTTTTAAATATTGTAAGGGAATCTCTGTAGGATTCTGCTGTAGCCTGACTGCGTCCGGCCTGCTTTGCCAAATAAACATTTAGAAAGTTCCATGTCTGAGAAAAGAACAGCTGGTCAGTCGATATCTTTGCTGATTTATTCTTCATAGGGTATCACCTCCGGAATGACCTTTCCAGACACTGAATCTTTCTCTCGGATGGTATCAAATGCCTTTTCTACAAGATGATAGTAATAATACGTTTCATCAGGACTTTTGTGTCCAAGGTATCTGCTTAAATATGGGAGCATAGTGTTTGTATCAATTCCCTGATGCATCCACTCATTAAATCTCTCTACTACAAAAGCATGGCGTAAACAGTGGGGTGTCGGATGTTTATCAATCGTCTTGGCAACCGGAAGCATAGCCCAATGGCGGTTAAAACTTGATTCTACTCCAGAGCACGAAACAGGCTTATGTGGATCTTTTCCCGGAAAAGCCCAGTCAATTCCGGGGAAAAGCGTTTCCTGACGTTCTTTATAGTTTTTAAGTACCGGAAGGCTATCCTGTGGAAGATATACAAGACGGTCCTTGTTACCTTTTGAGCCAAGGACAGTAAGTATTCCTTTATCCAGGTCTATGTGCTCCCATTTTAGCAATCGCCCTTCTGACAGACGCAGACCACAGCAAAAATATAGGAGAAAAAGAATTTTGCACTCTCTATCGAGTCTAAATTGCTCTGAATTATGAGACGTGCGGATATCCATTTTCTGTAGCAGTTCCTTAACTTCCTCTTTTGATGGAATGTAAAGAACAGGACGGTAAGCCTTGCAGAAAAAATTAGGAATGTATGTTTCCTGACCAAGGGAAAGGATATATTCACTCAGCACCTTCACTATCGACATACGGCGATTATGATAGGCATCTCCTTCGCCTGGTCTGGCTTCAGACCATTTGGCTGCCATTTCATAGGTGACTGTTGTCAGTTCCGGATAATTCTGTACGCAAAAGGTATCAAAGCGTTTTAACAGCTTTTCTTCGGAATTATAGGCATATCCATCAGCTCGTTTTTGCTGTATAAGTCCTTCGATATGATGTGCCAGACCTCTCTCAAAAATGTATGTCATGATAAAACACCTCCAAATTCCAAAGGGCAGAGCCTCATTTTATCTTCGTCACGTTCAAGATATACCTCGGCAGTTTCCTGACGTGCATGCCCGAGAGCATTGGAAATATCATCAAGTTTGTTGTCTGCCCGAAGCATTCTTGTGGCAAATGTTTTTCGTGTCATATGAAAGCCCTGACCAGCAGATAATTCAAATCCATATTCAGCAGTATTCTTTTTAAAGCTCCACGGCACGCCGTTGTAACTTTAAGCGGAATATATGGCGCCTGATGGCGGATAAATATATATCCGCTGCCTGTGGCAGCTGCTTCCGGACGTCCATTCATGATGTATTTATATACAGAATTACCTGCATCTGTTGGGACTGGAAGCGTGATTGCTTTCCCTGTTTTCTGCTGGATGAAGGAAACAGTTTTGTTTTTCCAGTCAAAATCATTTACCTGAAGCTTTAGAATGTCTGCTCCCCTGATACCCATCCTGAGGCCGAGCATAACCATAGCTGTGTCCCTGAGTTCTATGGGAGTGGAAGCTTTCTCACGGTATTCATATATTTTTTCGACCATATCGTCGCTCAGAACATCAGCTATGCTGCGATGGGGAGCGCAGCTTGCGGATACTGCAAAAACAAGTGTTGGCGGAGCCAGATCCTGGTCAGCCATGTACCGCAGAAGCTGACGGAGCTTTGCCCCATATGCATTTTTACTTTCCGGGGTCGAGTGGACATCATGGTCATGAAACGCTTTCACTACATGAGGTGTTATGGACAATGGGTTGTCTATTCCATTATCTTCAAGATATTTGAAGAAACCGCATCCGGCAGCCCTGCACATGGTAAGTGTATTATTAGTCATTCCATCCCGCCTTCGGTTCTCTATAAAACCATCAAGGATGCTTTTGCTCCATGGCGGAAAATGATCGGACGCACACTTTGGATCAGCAGTCATATTAGATTCCATTGTGCCCTGGAGATACTTTTCAAACATTTTGATCGTGTGTGAACGGTGGGCCGATACAGAATTGCTGGCTTTGGACTGATTCGGACAATCCGGAAGTATATCTATCCATAGGGCTACAGTTTCTGCCGAATGTTCCAGGCGGTTAAGTTCCAAAAACATGAAATACCATGTGAAATCATTGCGGTAAACAGCTTTTGATGATTCCGTGTATTTCCAATCGTCCAAGGCGTCAAGATACTCTTCAGCTTTATGTTCAAGAGGTACACTGGGATGGAATGCGGCGCCTGTTTTGGGGAGTTTCATACCGGGCAGTATTTCAGCGTTACCGCCAAAAAGAACCAGCTGATAACACTCCGGCACATCACCCCGGAGGTGAAGGTATTTCATAAGCGCCGTCATGGCGCATACGGCGTTCTGGCATCTGTCGGGAGAGCCACAGGATTTGCAGTAAGTATTCCAGTATTCGATAAGAGTATCTATGGTGACTGCTTCCGGCTCTGTAATTCCAAGGGAAGTCGCAAGCTTGAAAAACTCTTTTGTGGCAACGGAATACGTATGGTAATAGCTGGGATTCTGGTTGGCCGCATAGTATTTCTCCAACTCATATGTCAGGCGGAAAAAGGATTCCGACATCCCGCTACGGCAGAAAAAACTGTCTTCTGAGCGGCAGAAAGGACTTTCGATATCTTCAAAGAGCAGGTAATGCTCAAGGCGGAACAGGGCGTTTCTATATTGGGAACATGTCTCATAGGAAATTTCCTGTTTCTTAATCTCAAGCCAGTCCAGCGCGGCATCCACTGAAAAAGGAATGCCCTTTTCCATCAGGTGTTTGAAGATCGTGGTGTAACAGGTTCTGTGCATGTCTATATTCTTACATGCACTGTCTGGCTGCTTCATCATATTGAGGACTGATGAAACAGCATCTAAATAGTTTATTTGCATATCAAATGCGCTCCTTTCCGGCTTCCCATTCGAGGGGAAAACCTGAGAACAGCGTATCTGATAATGCTCATCTTTTGTACAAGAAAGTGAGGATTTATGGGAGATAATATAAAAAATCAACATTATAAAAACATGGGTATAACGCCTGAAATGGATACATTAACATTTGAAGCCGAGAGCATTGCCTACACCGTGTGCCAGCATTTCGGCATAGATACTTCGGATTATTCCTTTGGGTATATTGCCGGGGGGGGGTCAACAGGGCGTGACATGAGGGAACTGAAATCTTCCCTTGACACGATCCGCAGGACGGCATCAGAACTGATCACGGGGATTGAGGGGCAGCTCCGGGAATTGCAGCGTGACCGGGAACTGATGCAGGAGCAGGAAAAAGAGAGCCTTTTGCTGATACAGAACAGCGATCTGTCCGAGTACAGCCTTGTGAATGTCCGGGGTATGGATGCGGCGGAGCTTGTGGAAGCCCTGTCCGCCATGAATGACAATGACAGGCTGAGCGCTGCCGCATACCTGGAGAGCAGGGGCGCATGGACAACGGAGATCGCCAACCAGGATACAAAAGAGTTCGGGGAATACCATTTGGATGTCCGGTATAATACCGACACAAACGAAGTCATTGACATAAAGGCGGAAATGGAGCTGAACGAGAGGGCAAAAGAGCCTATCGGTGCGGACGATGTGATTTTGAAAATTACACATTCGCACGGTTTTGAGGTGGAGCGCATTACCAATAAGACACCGGAGGGAGTGCAGGAGATCATGGCTGCGCTTACAAAGCTGGAAGATAAGAACACACAAAATATCCGTGACTGCCTGAAAAGCTGTGGGGCTGACTATATCCCTGTCATTGTGGATGGCGGCAGAAATTCCGGTATGCCGCAGCTTAATGACTTTGAGATTGACCTGGTTAAAAAAGAGATAACCATGATGCGCCACCTTTCCCCGGCAAAGCAGGCGGAGGGCATCATCAACCGGTTAGAGTTTGCCAAGACCGCTTTTTCCGATGATGAACGCAACCTTATCGTGAATTATGCCTTTAAGCTGAATGACATGGAAAAGACAAGGGAGCTTGCGGAGCATATCTATTATGAGGAGGCGGAAGGCAGCCAGGGAGCCGCCCTTGCGGTCATTGACGCACAGGCAGAGATTGACGCACTTCCTGACCCGATGATTGGTTTATGGGAGATGGAAGAATACGGCTATTTGACGGAGGGAATGCTGCCGCTTACAAAGGAAACAGCATTAGAATTGTTTGACCGTGACCTGCCCGTGTACCAGATCCACAAGGACGGTTCGGAAACCTTGATACAGGGCAGGGAGCAGGTTACAGAGTATGAGGGGATCTTCGGTATTGAAAAAGCGGATTGGGAGAATGAAAAAAGCCTGCGGGCGTTGCAGGAGGAACTTGCGGAAGGCAGGGCAAATAAGGAAGCACAGCTTTTATATGGGGATTCTGATAAGTACGGCATTTATCAGCTAAAAGATATTCCCGAAATGCGGCAATTCCAGTTTGCCGGTACGGAATCTTTAAAACGCAGGGAATTATAAAAGACAATCTCGATGCCATTAAGCCGGAGAATTACAACCTGGTTTATGTTGGCGAACTTTCCGAGCTGCAAGGGCGGACGCAGAGCGTAACACTGGAAGCGGTCTATGAGAAATTCAATATAAACCACCCGGCAGATTATAAGGGGCATTCCCTTTCTGTCAGCGATATTGTAGTGTTGTAGTGCTGCATGAGGACGGGAAGAACAGCGCACATTTTGTAGATTCATTCGGCTTTACCGGGATTCCTGACTTCATGCGGGAACTGGAAGGCGTGGAAGAACGGGAAAAGGGAGAAACAGAGCTGGAAGCGCCACAGGAGGAAGCACCACAGGAGGAAGCGCAGGACACTTCTGGACATGATGTCCAGAAGTCGGAGCCGGCATTTGAGGATTTGGAGGATGAGGACGAGATCATTGACCTTGGAGATGAAAAAGACCAGGTGCTTGCGCAGATGAAGAAATCCTTAAAAGGGGAACAGGAAACAGAGCTTGCTTTCCAGGTAGCAGACCGCTTCATCAGTATTCAGGAGGTTGACGGGGGCTATGATTATTCCATTATGGGCGCTGACTATAAGGAGATAGACGGGGGCGTATATGACAATCCCGATGTCAGTATCAGAGAAGCGCTTGACGATATTCTGACGGATTTGAAAGAAAATCCTTTTGACAACGGCACAAGGGGAAATATCCGTGATAATGATGAGCTGATACCGATTGATCATGATGGATTGATGGAAAAGGTGGAAGCGGCAAACGCAATCGAACCGCAGGCACAGGGAACCGTGGTGGAAAATTTCAAGGCAAAGACCAATGAGCTGTTCCATGAGATCAGTGAAATGAACCCGGCAGAGATTGAGGAAACCGTAAAATGCCATGTGCAGGCGAAGTTAGACGAATCCGGCATTGATGCGGAGATTGTGGACGTGGCAGTAGTGGGGAGCCGCTGCCGGGGATTGGAGCAGGACGGCTCTGACCTTGACGTGGCAGTGGAGCTTTCCACAAGTGAGCGTGAAGATGTATTGTTTGATACATTTAACGGGGATGCGCTCCATATCGGCGGCGTGAAAGTGGATATAAACCCGATCACCGCACAACGGACGGGAACGCTTGAAACTTATCTCCCGCAGGTGGAGGACTATCTGGAGGGAGTGCGTGAGGCCAGAGAAAAAGAGCCGGTGTCCTTATCCCAGGAGCAGGCGGAAACAGAAGTGACGCTGACGGTTGCGGAATGTGGGGAGTTCCATAACCTGGGCGAGTTTTATGAGAATATCCCTGCCGTGGAGGAAGCAGTGGCTATCTGGAAACAGATACCGCCGGAGCGCATGAACGGAATCCCCGCAATCGGCATCCATATCCATACGCCGGGAACGGAGGCATTTGAAGATGTGGGGATGGATATTTTGTCCGGGAACAGGATTGACCTTGACATTTTAGAGTACATTCCTGACATAAAGGGGAATCCGCAGGCGATGGAAATGATTACGGAGCTTGTGGCCAAGCTGCCGGAAATGGAGATAGACGGCAATATGAGTGAGGAAATGGAGGCAAAGGTGTGGGAGAAGCGTATGCCTGACCTGACGCCTGCAGAACAGCTTGCGGTGGAGATTGACCGTTTTATCTACGGTTATGACACAGCCCTTTACCGTGACAATAACCAGAGCATGACGGAGAACGTATCAGAGATTGCGGAAGCCTTGAAGCAGAGAGATACCCGTGACATGGCATTGTGGTTTGCCGACAAAGCTGCGGACGGAACAGAGCCGGAGGAGCGAAAACGGGCTATGGAGTTTCTTGGAAAGCTGGCGGAGTACAAGCCCCTTGCCAAGATCGAGGAAATGGAAGAACAGAATTATTGCCTGAACCCTGATGAGGAAGATTATGACCCGTTTCTTGAGGGGGAAGAAGGCTTTTTCATGGAAGATTTGGAGGACAGACTGGAAATTCAGCCCCCAAAAGAGCCAGAGGGCAGTCCGTCATGGCGGGTGCAGGTGGAATACACGAATCATACAGAGCAGGATATGTTTAGTTATAATGATGACCTGTCAGACCGCCCGGAAGAATTGTATCTCTCACTGTTAGAATATTTTGAGCCAGAGGAGGAAGAATGGTTTGGAGTTTTGCGTGATAATATACAGAAAAATTGAAAAATATTTGCGGGAGGGCAAGGGCTGTTCAATGGCTCTTTTTTGCTTTCTGCCCCTGAAAAATAGTCGTTTCGTGCCATTGGGTGAAAAACAGAAAATTTTTATGGTATAATTCAGTGGATGCTTTTACTTTAGCGAGAACGGCTTTTTGCTGAAGTAATAGGAAACAGCGGAAAGGGGCATCAGCTTATGAAAATGAGAACGGAATACACCTGCCCTTTGGAATTGGTGCATGACATGATCAAAGGGAAATGGAAACCGATCATCTTATGGCGGCTGCGTTTAGGGGCGACATCCCTGGCGAAGCTGGAACGTGACATAGACGGCATAACACAAAAAATGTTGCTGGAGCAGTTAAAAGAACTGATGGATTACGGATTTGTGGAAAAGAAATCCTATGAGGGATACCCGCTCCGGGTGGAATATTCCTTGACGGATGATATGGGAATGAAAATACTGGAAGCATTGAGAATCATGCAGCATATCGGGATTGACTACCTGAAAGCAAACGGCATGGAACATATCTTGGAGGAAAAGGGAGTTATCCCGGATTAGTACCCACAAAAAAGTGGGTAATTTACTGTCTGGCAAACGCCGCTTATAATATCATCATAAAATCGAAGTGGAGGATATCAAAGATGAATGTTACAAGCAGCGGTATTATAAACGGCGTAATCCAGCCCCAATATGGCGGGCACGGGACGCAGTTCAATGAAAACGGCATCCCTACTTATTCTTTATCCTTTAAGGTGGAAGATGCGCCGCAGGGAACGGTGTCGATTGCCATTGTTTTGGAGGATAAGGACGCATACCCGGTGACCGGGGGATTCACATGGATACACTGGCTGGCAGCAAACATAACCCGTTTTGAGGTTAAGGAGAATGAGAGCCAGACGGCGGATGACTTTGTGCAGGGGAGGAATAGCTGGACGAGCATACAGGGTGGAGAGCAGTACACGGAGCTTTCCTGTTATTACGGTGGGATGACGCCGCCCGATAAGCCGCACATATATGAACTTCATGTGTATGCTTTGGATAAAATGATGGACTTGGAGAAGGGCTTCCTGCTGAATGAGCTTTACCGTGAAATGGACGGGCATATCTTAGACCAGTTTACCCTGAAAGGGATATATGAAAATTAGCTGTCTGAAAGTCGGCGGGCGCACAATAAAAACAGTTGTGGCAGTATTCCTGTGCTTGATGACAGGCATAATAAGGAAATCAGACACGGCATTCTATGCCGCCATTGCTGCTGTGCTGTGCGTCCAGCGTACCTCTAATGACAGTTTCCGTGAAGCATTCAACAGGGAGGCGGCTACAGTTATCGGCGGGATATGGGGTATGCTCGTCCTGCTGTTTGAGAGGAATGTCTGGTGTATCCCATATGAAGCAATACAATACCTGTTTTTATCAGTGCTTCTTATTCCAATCATCAATTTTTCTGTTTTGATAAAACGGGAAAAAGGGACGTTTCTCATGTGCGTTGTTTTTCTGTGCATTACTGTGACGCATGGAAATGATGAAAGCCCTTTGTCTTTTGGCATTGCACGGATTTTGGATACTACGATTGGCATTGTGATTGCTTTGATAACAAACCAGTTTCCAATCCATCATATATTGACTAAAGGAGAGCGGGTACTGCGCGGCTTTCGCCATAATGGAACATTTTGATAATCCGTCAATAGATTGTGTGGCTTATCGGCAAAGCACGGAAAATCTGAAATCCTATATGCAACGCCAATGGAGCCTTGTGGGTGGAATGGCTGGCACGTTTAGGGAGATGGCATGAAGGGATAAAGCCAGAAAAGAACGGTTATCTTTTTCGGCAGTGTAATACTCATGAAGGTACATTTTTTTGCACACGCTCTATTTCTTTCTTGTAAAATTCTATCTTCTCATCCAATTTAATCTTATGCTCCTGTAACTGTGCAATCTGCTCATTAAGCGCCTGTTGGTGCTGCGCCAGCATTTCCATCCTTTCAGAAAGGGTGGGATTACCTGCTGCCCGGAGTTTGGCATAGTGCTTGATTTCCTTGATAGGCATCCCCGTGTCTTTCAGGCGTTTGATAAATTCAATCCATGTGAAGTCTTTATCAGAATAACAGCGGCGGTTGCTGGAATTGCGTTCCGGGGCAATCAGCCCTTCGTGTTCATAATAGCGCAGGGTATGGATGCCCAGCCCCGTCAGTTTTGAAAAATCTCCGATGGAGTATTCCATAAAAAATCACCTCAATCCTCTTGACATAGAGTTTACTCTACATTGTATGGTTGGATTATACCAAATCGAATGAGGATTATCAAATGGTTCAGGGAATGGGAAAATATACAGTCATCACCGGTGCAAGCTCCGGTATTGGGTATGAAGTGGCAAAGGCGTTTGCGGAGCGGGGAAAAAATCTGGTCATAGCAGCAAGGCGAAAAAATAATCTGGAAAAACTGAAACGGGAGATTTTAGGGATATACCCGGATTTGGATATTGTCATCAGAAGCACCGATTTATCTGTGCCGGAAAACGCACATCAGCTTTATGAAGGTTTGAGGGGCTATGAGATTGAAACATGGATCAATAATGCGGGCTTTGGCAACTATGACAGCGTGGCGGATCAGGACTTGAGTAAGATCAGTATGATGCTGAATCTGAACATAGAGGCTCTGACAATTCTGTCCTCACTGTATGTCCATGATTACAAGGATGTAGAGGGAACACAGCTTATCAATATATCTTCATGTGGAGGCTATACCATTGTGCCTACGGCTGTGACATATTGTGCGGCGAAGTTTTATGTCAGCACTTTTACGGAAGGGCTGGCACGGGAACTGGAAGAAACGGGAGCGAAAATGAAGGCAAAGGTGCTGGCACCTGCGGCAACAAAGACAGAGTTTGGAATGGTGGCAAACAATGTCAGTGAATATGACTATGACAAGTCTTTCGGAACATACCACACGGGCAAGCAGGTAGCCGGATTCCTGCTTGGACTGTATGACAGCGAAAAAATGGTGGGGCTGGTAGACAGGGAGAGTTTCAGTTTCCGGCTGGCAGACCCGTTGTTCCCATATGCGGCGGTCTGCCGTTTCCGTAGGCAGGCCGGACGGCCTGATAGCGGAAATAACTTGGAAAGGGAATAGAAATGCGAAAAATATCTGCCGATATAAATTTGAAAGAAAACTTTCTACAGTAAAAAGAACTGCCCATGGGGAAGCTGTAACCATGGGAACGCAGCGCCTTAAAAGGATTGCAGGCAGATTGCTAAAGAAACCTTTCCATGCTATACTGTCCTGCGAAGAGATAACCGAAGGAGGTGGGAATATGCTCTGCCATTTAGTGATTGACTTAAGCAAAGGACTCTGTACAAAGTCTGATGAATGGACGAAATTTGTACAGAGGTAAAAACCATCGTCCACATTGGATTTTGTACTTTTTATTCTGAAAAATAAAGAATAGAATGGAGAAAATTCAATGGAAGAAAAATCATTTAAGAAATATATTATTTTGTGGTTAAGCCAGAGCGTATCAGGGCTTGGAAGTTCCATGACCGGGTTTGCGCTTGTTTTGTGGGCGTATGGACAGAGCCATTCTGCAATGTCCGTTTCGCTGATGTCCTTTTGCAATTACGTGCCATATGTATTTTTAAGCCTGTTTGCCGGCGGTTTTATAGACAGGCATAAGAAGAAAACGATCATGCTGGTTTCGGACAGCATTGCGGCGGCAGGTTCATTGGCAGTATTGGCGTTTCTGTTTGCAGGCTGTTTGGAGGTCTGGAATATCTATGCCATAAATGTAGTGGTCGGTATAACGAATGCTTTCCAGCAGCCTGCGTCCGCAGTGGCAACGGGAAGGCTTGTGCCAAAGGAGAAGATTTCAAATATCAGCGGGATGAATTCTTTTTCCAATAATCTTATTGTGGTATTCAGCCCCATGCTGGCGGCTTTCCTGTTTGCGGCAGGCGGGCTCCCTCTGATTCTGCTGGTAGACCTGGCCAGCTTTGTCTTTGCATTTTGCGTATTGCTGTTTTTCATCACAATTCCGGAACAGGCGCAGGACAAAACACATAGTTCCCCCTTTGCCGGGATAGCGGAGGGATTTGCTTTTCTGAAAAAGGAAAAAGGCATATTATACATCATGCTTACGATGGCGCTGATTAATTTCTGTTCAAGGCTGACCTATGAGAATATTTTATCGCCAATGATCCTGGCAAGAAGTTCCGGGGACAGCGCAGCGCTTGGAATTGTAAATGCCTGCATGGGGGCAGGTGGGATTGCCGGGGGAATCCTTGTTTCCATGAAAAAAGAGAGCCGTCATAAGACAGCGGCTATTTATGTTTCGGCGGCACTGTCTTTTCTGTTTGGGGACTTGATGATGGCAGTTGGAAAAAATGTTTTCTGTTGGTCGGCTGCTGCGGTTGCTGCCAGCCTGCCCATTCCATTTATAATGGCAAACCAGGATACGATACTGTACCAGAAGATTCCTGCTGCCATGCAGGGGAGGGTATTTGCAGTCAGGAATGCCATCCAGTACAGCACGATCCCGGTTGGCATTATCCTTGGAGGCTGGCTGGCAGATTATGTCTTTGAGCCTTTTATGGTTTCCGGGAACAGGCTGGCGGAAATGCTGGAAATAATAGTAGGGGATAGTGCCGGAAGCGGCATGGCAGCAATGTTTTTATGTACCGGGATATGCGGCTTTACAGTGAGCATGGCATCCTGTTTCAACCGGGAAATAAGGAAATTAAACTGATTGGATAATATGGAGGGGCGGGGTATCTTGTCCCTTCTGATGCTTTTTGTGGGATGCATATGCCCCATGCAGGAGATCCAAAATGAAAACGAAAATGTAGCTCAGATACGAGGTGTAATGTATATGAAAATAATTGCTATTATAGAGGATGACCAGCATATCGGGGATGTTCTGGAAAGGACGCTGTCCCGTGAGGGGTATGGCAAACCGCCATATGCGGCGGTCTGTCTATTGGAAAGCGGGGAATCAGAGGTAATATGCTTACACGGCGGTTTGCGTTTGTGACGCCCCTATATCGGACGAATGGCGAAAAACTTTAGACATGTTTTGGGATTTTTACAGAAAAGAAAAAGATTTCGTTCCCTTTCAAATAGGGTTTCGTTCCCTCGCGGTGAAATACGAAAAATATCTGCCGATATAAAAAGTAAAAAGAACTGTCCGTGGGGAAGCTGATTCTCATGGGAAACGAATTGCAGGTGATGAAGATTGAATATAGCCATATGCGATGACGAGAAAGTCATCCGGGAACAGATAAAGGAACTGATAGAAAAAACAGGATTATGCCCTGAACTTTTTGAAACAGGGGACAGCCTGCTTGCCGCCGGGCAGAACGGGAGCTGGAAAAGAGGAAAAAACAGCAGCGGGAAACGGTATTCGTAAAGACGAGGAACCGCAGTTTTACGCTGGAAAAGGACAGCATCCTCTATATAGAGAGCAGGGGAAAGAAAGTAGAGATACACACCAAAGGAGAAACCATAGAGGCATATGCCTCCATGAACGAGCTGGAAGCACAGCTTGGGGAAGGGTTCTACCGCTGCCACAGGGGGTATCTGGTGAACATGGCATATGTGGCAGAGTACGACAGTGAGAACATCACCCTGAACAATGGGGAGTATATCTATCTGGCAAAGGAAAAGTATGGGGAATTTGTGAAAGCCTATATGCGGTATCTGAGGAATGGGGTGAATGAGGATGCTTGAATGGATCATGGGAATACTCGGCATTCCGCAGTATTTATTTGAGGGGTACTGCATTCAGTTCTTTTTTGGCAGGTTTGCGGAACCAAAGCTGTGCAGGAGGAAGAAAGCACAATGGGCAGCCGGGATTGTATGGATTGCAATAAGGATTATCGGCAGATGGTTATTTCGTGAAACAGACAGTGTGACACTGGTTCTGGGGCTGATTTTTACCATGGCTGTACTTTTTGTTTTTTGTGTGGGCTGGTACAAAGGGAATATCCTGCTGAAAATATTCCTGGTCATTCAGTTTATCGCCCTTTGTGAACTGGCATTTTGGACTGGGTACAGTTTTCTCTATATTGGAAATGAATTGATAGATGCGCTTGTGTGTGCGGCCGGCAATAGCATGACGCTGGCAGGATATTTACCTGTGGCGGCAGGAGTGTTGGCCTGCCTGTCAGTGGCGCTTGTGGAAATCATAGAAGGCATCCTGCTCTTGGCTTCCATAAGAAAGATTGCAGGAAGTTATCATTGCAGGGAAAAAGGGAGGATGGATAAGGAAGTGGTCCTCTATCTGCTCCCAGCCGTGGCGGGGGTTCTGGTTTCGGTGCTTGTGCGCCTGCTGTTGATCGCAGTTACGGATGGCGTCCCGGTGCTGCTGTATGAAAGGCATCCGGCGCTGTATCTCATCATTCCCATGACAGCACTTGTATTGCTTGGGGCTGTCGTGTTCAGTTTCCGCATTTATCAGAACATGGCGGCCCTGCAGGAAGAACGGGCGGAGAAGATCATACTGGAAAACCAGATCACGCAGATGCAGGGTTCCATGGTGGAAATGGAGCATCTGTATGACAGGATACGCTCGGTCAAGCACGATATGAAGAACCACATGGCAGTCCTGCAGAACCTGATACAGAAAAAGTACAGCGGGGAAGATGAGGAAATCCGGCAGTATTTCGAGGGGATGTACCAATCGGTGGAGCAGCCTGACAGCAGAGTGCATACGGGCAATGCAGTCAGTGATGCGGTGGTGGGCAGCAAGTTCCGTTATGCGGAAAAAAAGATAAAAGGCATCAAACTGGATGCGAAAGGTTTCATGCTTTCAGATGCCGTTACGATAAAGGCTTATGACATGGGAATCATCCTGAACAACGGGCTGGACAATGCGATTGAAGCCTGCATGAGAATGCGGGAGAAACAGCCAGATGCAGAAGCCTATATCACGATCCGGTCTTTTACGGCAAAGAATATGTATTTTATAGAGATTGAGAACAGCTTTGATGGCGCGGCGTTGTTCCATAAGGACAATGGCCTTCCCATATCAACAAAAGAGGATAAGGAGGTGCATGGGATAGGGCTAAAAAATATCAGAAAATGTGCAGTAAAATATGGCGGCGATTTAGACTGCATTGTAAAAGGCAATAAATTCACGCTGTCGTTCATGGTAAAAAGTTAATCGGTAGGAAGGAGAAAAATTATTATGAGCATTTTAGGAGTAAACGGAGCTTTGGCGGGCGTATACCAGTATGCGAACAAGGCACAGAAAACATCAGCAAACAAGGCAAGTTTTACGGAGCAGTTGCAGAAAACGGGCGAGGCAGCGGAAACATCAAAGGTGGATACATACCAAAAATATCTGGAACAGAAATATGGCCCTATTATGGTTCGGAGTGTTGGAAGTGACCAAAAGAGCATGGACGCATTGGGAACAGGAACATACGGAATGAACAATATAGCGATTGCTCCTAATATTTTAGAGGAGATGGCAAATAATCCAGAGAAGGCTGCCCACTATGAAAAGATTATAGATGATTTTTTTGCCTCGCAGCCTATGGTAAAAGCGCAGATGGCAGCAGGCGGGTTTGAAATCCAGTCCTATGGAGTGGTGATTCATCCGGATGGTACGGCAAACTATTATGTTTGCGGTGATGTTTCCCCGGAAAAGAAAGCTAAGATAGAGGCGCAGATGAAAGCTGAGGATGAGGAAAAAGCAAAACGCAAACAAAAGTATCGTGAACAAAGCGAAAAAGCGGCAGAGAAGCGGAGAATGGAAATGGAGACCGTTTACAAGCGGCAGACTATGGAAGGATTTTTTGCCAGCCGTATAGCGCAAACAGGCAAGGTTATCTATGCGGGAACGCCGGAGGTCATGAGTTCTGCGATTGCCGCATATGAGGCGGCGGGCATTTTGAAGTAAGGGAGATTATGCCCGGACTTACCGCAAGGGGGCATGGGCGGCCCTGAATGACAGAGGGGCCGCAGGTAAGATTTTTTGAAGGAGGATGATCATTATGGCAATTTCAGGAGTAACGGATTACACGTACACTTATGCAGCAGACAGGGCAAATGGGAGCAGTTCCCTCAATGGGGATTCGCAGACTTACCTGAATAGTCTGAAAGAGAAATACCCGGATGTGAACATAACGGTGGCGGATTTCAAGAACGGAAAACAGGAAGATGCATATATGCTTGGGAGCAGGGGGTATAACAACATAGCGGTTTCCCCCAGCATCGTAGAGAAGATGGCGAAAGACCCGGCTACAGCGGCGAAGTATGAGAAAGTCTTTGCAGAAATGTCCGGCAATTCGGAGCGGATTGAGAAGTTCGCAAGGGAGAACAATGACGAGATACTCAGCGCAGGCGCCCTTATTGACAGGAATGGGAAAGTTTCTTACTGGAAGGTCGGCAGGAGCAAGGATACGATGGAGAACCCCGGTACGGTCTATAAGGAAAAGGTACAGAAACAGATAGCGGAAAAGCGAGCAAAGAAGAAAGAGGAAGAAGCTTTAAAGGAGAAGAAGCTGGCAAAGGCGGAATCCGTGGAAAAACTGATGGAGCAGATAAAGGCGGGAACAAGCCAGCCTGTAAAAGTGCAGGAAGAAGGCAAGGGCGCACAGTTGGATTTGACGATATAGAAGTAGGAGGGATTTTATCATGCGTATAGGAAATAACAGCCAGGGAATCTGGCAGCTTTTATCAAGGATGAACGGCGGCAAAGCAAATACGAATATGCCTTTCGGCAGTGGGGCATCGAAAGGCAACTATTGTGGCAATACCATTGATGACTTGCGTTCCGGACACTTCAAAAATTCTTATGGCGTAGAGGGCATGGGAATTACAGGAAGAACAGATTGGAAACGGATTGTCAATGTATCAGAAGAAATGAAACAGCACGTTTATGAAGACGTTAAAAAGGGGTTTTATAAGTATGGTGGAATGTCTGGTGATAATACTGCTGAGACGGATGCCTATTATGACAAGATTCATTCCTATGTGAAGTCGTTAGATTTAAGTACCCGCCGTGCTGCACCATGGACGTTGAGCCAGCTTCATTTGGAAATTTCTGGAAGGGTAACACAGGCTGTAAAGGAAAAAGACCCAACATGGACAGCCGGAAAGCCAATTTCCCATGAGATACTGGATGAGATTTTTGCAGGTGATACTATCTATCAGGACAGTGTAAATGCATTGTATTCTAAAGGCAGCAAAGGGCTGGATATACAGATATAATCCTTACACCGTATTCCGCAAAGGCGCATAAACCTTTGCCTCTGCGGACTGCAAGGGTGCAGGGGCGGCTCTGAACGGGAGAGCGGCGAAGGGAGGTGTTTGCCATGAAGTTTGACAGAGGAAGTTAGGATTGAATAAAGCAATAAACTGCTCGGACTTACATCAAGAGAGCAGAGATGGCTCTGAATGACAGATGAGCCGCAATACTAAAAACAATGGAGGAGATTTGGAAATGAATGTAAATGGAATAGGAGCGGCAGGGTATCTTGCCATGTATGGAATGAGAGGAACAGAAGGGCACGTGGCGGAAAAGAACTTTGCTGACGAGATAAGCAAAGCAGCGGCAAGGCTGGAAACGGAAGAACCGGATTCTGGCAAAGCCATAACAAAGATGCGTCCTATGGGAGATAATGTTGGTGAAACATCAGAACTGGAAGATAAGTATTGTTCGCTTTGCGGCTCCATGATAAAAGAGGATGGGAGTTGCCCTATGTGCGGTGTTCCCACATTCATATCCGGCAATGGGCGGGCTGGCAATCAAAGAATTGCACAGGCGGCAAGTTCTCAGTCGGTATCTGGAAGCCCTAAAATCAGAATGCGGTAGGGCGGCTTTAATATAAAAGAACCATAGGAAGAAAAACGATAATGCACTAACGATAAAAGGGATCAACAGGCATATTACTAAAAAAGACGAAGGGATTTTGCGGGTAGAGAATATATAGAGGGTAGTTTAGAAATAAAGGCGTCTATTGGAAGATACCAATAGATGCCTTTGCACTTTTAAGACGGTACATAAATGATGATTTTTAGATTTGGATGGCTGCTGCGGATGCGGCAGAGAGTGTTATTTCCGCAACAGGCCAAGCAGGTAGCGGATCATAGGTATCAGGTCAGCAGCTTCCTGTTCCGTGCAGTCTTTTTGCAGGGCCAGGAGTTTCTGAAGGTTTGGGGTTTCTTCTTTGTATGCTGGATCAAAGATTTTGTCGGCTGGTATTTTCAGGTATGTAACCAGGGGGTACAGCTTTTCAAATTTGGGGTTTCCCCGTCCGGCTTCGATACCCCGTATGGTGCGTGAGTCAATATTCAGGATTTCGGCAAGTTTTTCCTGCGAGAGTCCGAGTCCAGTCCGGGCATCACGCACTGCGGCAGCAAGATTTTGTTTTGCTTCATTTATTGTGATTCACCTCGATAGTAGTTTACAATACACTTCGGCGGGCGTGAATTACAGCAAAATACAGTTGGAAAGTGAATCAGAGTACATGAAAGAGCGATATAAGAAAATACATAACATTAAATATGAAGAAGGTCTAAATACAGGGACTGCCACACACATAAGGGTGTATCGCAATGAAGGACAAAACCTCATTGGGATACACCATTTTTTGATGTCGAATTTAGAGGGTATTTTGGTTTTTTTGCACTTTTTTGTCAACAGCCGCCTGCTCCGAGGTACGGTCAAGATATTGGTTGAGGTTATCCAGTTTCCGATTAAGGTCAGCGCTTTCTTTTTCGGCAGTTTTATAAGTTTTCTGTAAAGCCTGCTTTTTGGAAGAAAGCGCATTGTAGTCGCTGCGGAGCTTTTCGACATCAAGGTTTTTTGTGTCAATGCCAAAGCGTTTCAGCATATTTTCAGCGCCGTCATGGAGCAGAAGCTCCGTTTCGTGCTGGCGCAGGTATCTGTCCTTATCCTTTGACTTCTGGCAGCGGATATGGCAGATGCGGTTGGCTTTGTACTGCTCGGCATATTTCAAAACCTGCCCTAAATCCTTTAGCTGATGCTCGGTTTCCACAAGGCTCTCACGGGCTGTTTTTGCCAGTGTGGACTTGGCGGCGATCTGCTTTTCAAGCTCGGAAATAGAGCCTGCCTGACTGTAACTTGCGGCGGCAATTTTAAGGTTTTGAATGTCAGCCCAATGCTTCAGGCCAGGGCTTTCAGCAAACTTATCCTCGGTGGTGTCAATAAGATTTTTCCTTGAATAATCTTTGACAACGGGCTTCTTCCGGGCAGGGAACGGAATACGCTTTTTTTTCTTAGCAAGCGCCTTTTCCTCAATGCGTTCCCTGATGCGTCCTTTGGTGTATTCCGTTCCTAAAGACTTTGCGCTCCCACGGACAAAACGCTCTCTGTCCAGAGGACGGAATGAGATAAATTTATGTGCTTTCTCCCCAAAGTCCGCACCTTTTATTTCATAACCTTTTGCCCGGATCAGCTCAATGCAGTCCTCGTAGGTGGCGGCGTTTTTAATGGCTTCGTCAATGTCGGACTTTAACTGTTCTTTCCATGCGGAACCGTTTTTGCCAGCCTGCCATTCCTTGTAAGTTTTCCCCCGGAGTAATGATGGAAAGTTCATGCTCCCGGCAAAGGTCATCGCTCAGGCTGCGGATGTTGTAATAGGTCTTTTTGCAGTCATGATATTTCTGATGATTGATGTTATCGGCGGCACAGAGTAGGCTAAGTATCCAGCGCCTTGGCGCATTGCTGCGCTAGGTTTCCAGATACTCGCCCCGAAACCGGACTTACAACTCGTCGCTGTATCCGGCTTCCCCCTTGTTTTATCAATCTGCGTTGTGAATCATTTCATGACAGCCAGAACATACAACCATAGTTTTGCGGTTTATCTTCTTCATGAAAATATTCCACGGCTGGCTGTCGTCCAGTTCGCTTAGTGCCCGGACTTGGTGCATTACCACGTCCGGCGTTCTCCTGCCGCACCACTCACAGGTCTGTGCTTTCAGCCTGTCCGCTAACGAGGGATTGGTCTTGATTTTTGCCGGCTTATGTATTGTGTCTGCCTTTGCTTCCTGCGGAAAGTCATTCCGGGCAAGGCTGCCTTTCCAAAATAGGCGTACCCGTTCTCTGCCTTTCCAGTCCGTATAACGCACTCCGAAATCCTTATCAATGTGATATTTTTCTATGATTTTTCTTTTCGTGGTTCGGTACTTGCAGGCAAAAGTTTTGTACATACTGTATTCCATGATATATCGGAACTTGTGGAGCTTGGAGCGGTTGTTGGCAATAGAATAATAATTACAGATTCCCCGGACTTCCCCATTGTATTGGCTGAGGATATAGATGTCCTTTCGGTTTGTTAATTCTCCCCGGTGGGTGGGCTTCCAGATTTCTTTGCCGTCCACTTTTCTGATTTCCATAGCTCCCAGTTGCAGCAGTTTCTTTTGCACCAGCTCCGTTGCCATATCGGATTTTCAGCGTCATCTTTCTTGGCATTACCCTTGAAATTTCTCACCTTCCGGCATTACGCACAGCCTTTTTGGGCGTTCCGACGTAGGCAATCCCCATTTAGTAACGAAGTGACAAAACAGTGATTGATTGTCGGGTACGGTTTCCGTCCTTTCCCACTTATATGGGTGAGCCGTGCATAAGTTTCGCTGCACTTGCTGATCTTTCGCAAGCAAGATACACGGTAGGGCGCTTATAGCTGTCTTGCGTCGCAGCCACCACGAATGCCTCTCGGACTGCCATTGAATCAGTATGGATTTTACCCTCGTATCAATCTTTGGTCTCGCCGTTCAGTCGTGGCTTGACAACTAGCCAACTTACGGTTTTAATGACGTGCTATGTTCCCATTAGGATTTCTCCGCTTGGTAAGTCATTGACCATCAGCATGAAACTACACGCTGACCGCTTGTTATTGCGGATTCACTTTGCCCCGGTATGGGCGCACAGATGATGTGATTATGGATATGGGACTTGTCGATATGGGTGCAGACCACAAAGGCGTGATTTCCCTTGGTGAACCGCTTTGCAAACTCCACGCCCAGCCGGTTGGCTTCCTCCGGGGTGATCTCGCCGGGGACAAAGGACTGCCGGACATGGCAGGCCAGCACATCGTCCGCGCCCCGTACCCGTCCGGTGGTGGAAATATACTCCCGTTTTGCCAGCATAAACTCGGCGTCGGCTACCCGGCTGTCACACGCAAAGCCGGTGACCAGCCTGCCGTTATCTGTCTTTTGCGGGTTGGATACATAGTCAATAATGTCACTGACCGCTTGGCTTTCGGTGCGGCCCTTGCCGATGTGCAGCGGCATGATGCGTGTGGTTGCCATGATGGAATCCTCCTCTCTGAACTCGTTTCTTTTATTGCAATAAATCCTTTTGGCGGGTATAATAAAATAAAAATTTTTCTGCACCTCAAAGGAGTGCCTTTTATGATAGAAAAATGGATAGCAGAGGCAACGGAATGTGATTTCAAAGTTGCCGTTGAAATTAAAAAACCAAAAAGCTGGCTGAAAAGCGTCAGTGCCTTTTCTAACGGTATTGGAGGGACGCTGTTCTTTGGCATTGACGATAATCAGAATACGGTCGGCCTGCCCGACATTCAAGGTGATGCCGAGGCCATCAGCCGCTTTATTAAGGAGCGGATTACACCCATCCCTCAATTTGTGCTGACCCCGTTTCAGGAAGATGGAAAGGATATGCTTGCCTTAAAAATTCCAGCTGGGACCTCTACACCCTATTACTATAAGGCAGACGGTATTATGGAAGCCTACATCCGGGTTGGGAATGAAAGCGTGGCTGCGCCTGATTACATCGTCAACGAACTGATTTTGAAAGGAACACACCGGTCCTTTGACGCGCTGGTGACAGATGCCCCCAGGAAAGATTATAGCTTTACATTGTTGGAGGCAACCTACCTGGAGCGTACAGGACTGCGGATGGAACTGCCGGACTACTGTTCTTTTGGCCTTGCGGATAAAAATGGGATGCTCACAAATGCCGGAAGGCTGCTGACGGATCAGCGCACTGTTTTTAACTCCCGGATATTCTGCACCCGCTGGAATGGTTTGGAGAAAGGCTCTATCTTTGATGATGCGCTGGATGATAAGGAGTATGAAGGCAGTCTGATTTATCTCCTGCAAAGCGGCTGTGAATTTATCCGAAACAACTCCAAAGTCCGTTTCGCAAAAGAAGCGCAGTATCGTGTGGATAAACCTGATTACGCAGAGCGGGCAGTAACCGAGGCTGTAGTCAATGCCCTGATCCATCGGGATTATATCGTTTTGGGCAGCGAGATTCATATTGATATGTACGATGACCGGGTGGAGATTGTATCGCCAGGTGGAATGTTCGAGGGTGCGCCTGTTTAGGAATGTGACATCAATACCATTCGCTCTGTACGCCGGAATCCAGTCATTGCAGACTTGTTTCACCGTATGAAATATATGGAACGGCGGGGAAGCGGTCTGCGTAAGATCGTAAGTGAAACAGAAAAACTGCCAGGGTATGAAGAATATCTAAAACCGGAGTTTTTCTCAACACCATCGGATTTCAGGGTGATTTTGAAAAATGTGAACTACATCATGAGTGGTAGTTCCACACATGAAACCACACATGATACCATACATGACCTTGCTTTGACGCAAAAACAGGCTCTTTTATTGGACTTCTGCACCGAGGCCAGAAGCAGGGATGAGATGCAGTCATTTGTTGGGATTACAAACCGTTCTCATTTTAGTAAGGCTTATTTGAAACCGCTGTTGTCATCTGGGAAACTTAAAATGACCATTCCTGATAAGCCTAAGAGCCGGAGCCAAAAATATATTACGGCAAAAGAGCAATAGGCCAATCCGGGTTGTGGCTGGAATCAGCCGATATTCCGGCAAAAAGAAAAATCGGAGGAAGGCGCGGCAAAGAACGCCGTTCCTCCCTCCGCAGATGGGGCAGATTGTCTGGTCAGGAGAGTTTGGAAAGCTGGGCCAGTATCTTCTGCACACCGTCCCAAAGCTGTTCCTGCCGCTGGGATATATCCTCCAGATCAGCGTCATAAATCCGCCCGGTTTCATGCACTTTACGGGTAAGCTGGTTCAGGTTGTTGCTGGAATAGCGCATCAGGGATACCAGCTCCTTCAGCTCCGGCAAATCCAGCTTTACCACATAGCCATCCAGCGCCATTTTCCGCAGATAGGCTTCCCGGTTGACGGTTCCAAGCTGGGACATTTTCTGCTCAATCAGGGCCAGCTCCTTTGGGGAAACCCGGAAATTCACCTGTACCTCCCGTTTCCGCTTTGCCGCGCTCATCGTTCCGGTTCCCGTTTCTTAGGGGCGGCGGGTCTGCGTTCTGGCGGCTCCTGTTTGAGTTTTTCCAGGACGGAGCTTTTCTCCGGGGCTTGAAGGACTTTCCGCGCCTGCTTCAAAAACAGGTCGGTCAGACCGGGGTTGACCTTATCCACCACCAGGACATAGCTGTGGCGGGGATCGCCGCCATCCTCCGGCATGGGGATTGTTTTCGCCCAGGCTTTGTTATCGCGGGAGATACGCCCGTCATGATCCTTTTTCAGCACCGTATTGGCAAGGATGTACTGCATACGCTCCGGCCCGAACTGTTCCAGCACCTCTTTGACAGCGGCCTCGGTATTCAGGCGGTTATCCCCATAGTGGGCGCTGATGGCCTGCCGGGTGGCTTCTTTGCAGGCAAGACTGGCTTGCAGGGAGGCGCGGTACTGCGCCATCTCCCCATGCTCGGACGCATAGGCGGCGGAGTGGGGATAGATCGGGGCGGCTCTCTGTTCCTCTTTTTTCTTGCACATCTCATTGGCTCGTTCCTCAATGCTGTCCCGGATCACATCCATATAGCCGGTTTCCAGCTTCTCAAAATGGCGGTACACATCGGCCAGCGGGGAGGGGGGAATCCAGAAGCGCCTGGGCGTCTGTCAGCTCCAATACCTCCATCGCCATCACAATGTCCTCCCGGACGGTGTACTCATAGGCATGGTTTAGGACCTCCTCCGGGGACTGGCTTTTCAGCCAATCCCGGAAGGTATCCTGTTCAGCGGCCATTTTCTCATAAAGGGCCGTATTCTTTTCGTTGCTGTTCATATTATCTTGCCTCCTGTTCCTGTTGTCTGGGTTTCTTTTCCATGCTGCGGGGCGGGATGGGGCGTTTCAGCCCTTCCAGCACCGAGGGCCTTGCGCACTTGGCAATCGCCGCTTCTGGACGGGACTGCCCCCTGCTGTCCATGTTCAGCTCCATATCCAGCTCCACCAGACGGGCGTTCCTGACCCGCAATTCCTCCTCATAGGGGAAGATTTTGCCCACTTCCTCCTTCGCGGCGGCCTGCTGCTGGTAAAGGTTATCCAGCTGGACTTTGACGCTTTTCAACCGCTGGGGCATCTGGGAAAGGGCGTTGTCAATATGGGTCAGGTTGCCGCGCGGGTCCGCGCCCAGGGCGGTACGGTGGGTCATCCTGCCTTTCAGTTGGAGCATATATTCCTTCTGAAAGGCGTCAAAGGTTACAAACATAGCAAATCCCCGGTTGCTGCCGACCTGCACCGGCTCGGAGCCTTTAACCTCCTTGCAGGCGTCCAGAAGGGCGGCTCCGGCGTTCTCTTTGTCGGTGAGCGTATCGCCCCGGACTTCCATGCCGGTAAATCCATCTGTCGGGTGGGGGGTGCGCCGCCAGGGTTTCCATAGCTGTTTCCAAACCCTGAATAAAGCCTTTGTGTTTCTCGATCTCCTCCGGGAAGTGCTTTAACAGCTGATCTTCCAGCCGGTACTGCTTGCTCTGGTGGTCGGCCTTTATCAGCTTTAAGCGGGATACCTCCACATCCAAATCCATACGCTCCTTGATACGGGGGTCCCCGGCGCACAGGGCCTTGATCTCCGCAAAGGACAGGGCGGTTTCGTCCACATCGTCACAGCTGCGGACAGGGGATTTTGAGGTCATGATCTGAGAGATGAATTTCTGCTTGTTCTCCACCGTCTGGTCGAGCGTCGAAGGTCCCTTCGGTCACATAACGGTAAACATGGACCAGCGGGTTCTGGTTGCCCTGGCGCTCGATTCGCCCTTTTCGCTGGGCCAGATCTCCCGGCCTCTAGGGGAAGTCCAGATCGTGAAGGGCCACCAGCAAATCCTGCACGTTGGTCCCGGCCCCCATCTTCTGGGTGGAGCCTAACAGGACGCGCACCTGGCCGGAGCGGACTTTGGAGAACAGCTCCTTTTTGCGGACTTCGGTATTGGCTTCGTGAATAAAAGCAATCTGGCTGGCGGGCATCCCCTGTGCGACGAGTTTTTGCCAGATGTCCTCATAGACTTGACCTTGTTCACCGTAGAGAGCAGCTGTTCCAGCCCTTTGGCGGGCAGATACTCCGCCTGGACGGGAATTATAATCCTGTTGGCAGCGGCCAGTGCGTTGACGGTGAGCATACCCAGGGAGGGCTGGCAGTCTATGAGGATATGGGAATACTGTCCCTTTACGGTGTCCAGGTATTGCCGCAGAATCGTTTCCCTGCTCATGGCGATTACCAGCGATACCTCCATGCCGGACAGCTGAATATCCGCTGGCATCAGGTCCACGCCCTCCGGGTGGCGCAGAATCCCCTCGCCGGGGCGGACCGGCTGATCGGTCAGGATGCGGCCCATTGCGTCAGAGAGGGTAAAGGGCAGCTTATCCGGCTGGGGATTGCCCAGGCTGATGGTCAGGCTCCCTTGCGGGTCCCCGTCAATGAGAAGCACTTTCTTTCCGGCCTGCGCCAGTCCTATCCCTAAGTTGGCACAGGTTGTGGTCTTGCCCGACACCGCCTTTTTGGTTTGCGATGGCGATGATTTGCGTGTTCAAGATAATCACCTCGTTTCTTGGTATGAAAAAAGGGAGAATGTGACTGGAATCAACATTCTCCCTTAGAAACGATATGTGATTGTGCAATAATCTGTCTTTTGTGAGGTTAGCTTTTGAGAGCCATCTCGCCGCAAACCCGCATGAATACTGGATTTTTGCCTGTTTGCTTTCCCTTTCCCCAATAACCTGTGTTCAATGATATGTACAGCCAGGATATATCAAAGAAAGTGCTGGCCGGATGTATGACACGCTCCCGCCAGGGGAAGTTTGGAGGCGGTTTGTCTTGCATATTTTTCTGTCTGCGGGATGGATTTTCAGGGTAATGGGTATCCCTGTGGCGGCTGCCCTCCCTGCGGCAGAGTATTTGAGGATCACGGCAGTGGGAATCCCATTCCTGTCAGCATATAACTTTTATTCTGCGGTGACGAAAGCCGGAGGGGACGCAGGGACGCCGGTACGGGATATGTCCGTTTCCTGCCTTATGAATATGGTGCTTGATTATGTGTTTGTTGTAATCATCCGGCTGGGGATAAGAGGGGTGGCATCTGCAACGGTGATTTCCCAGGCGGCAGCGGCAGGGCTGGCTGTTATATGGGCTGCCTCCATATCATTTCCTTAACATTCCCTTTCTGTGTGAGCCTTTATCTGCTCACGAATTTCCTGCGCGGGGCAGGAGAGATTGCATACCCGGTCTTTAATACCATGCTCGAATTAGGGTTCTGTACAGCCTTTGCTTTTGTTTCAGTGCGGTAATCGGGTTTTATGGAATTATGCTCTGCAGGCCATTGAGTTTTCTTATAAGCACGGCCAGTCTGTCCTGCCGGTATTTCACAAAAATGGCAGGGACGGTAAGGAATAAGACATTCTGATAATTCAGAAACAGTCCGGGAGGCATACAGGCAAAGCACAGAAAATCTGAAATCCTATATGCAGCGCCAGTGGAGCCTTGTCGGGGGAATGGCCGGCACGTCCAGGGAGATGGAATAAGTGTGTGAAAAGGGACTGCTTTGGCAGTCCTTTTTTCGTTGTTTGGCTAATACATTTGCCCAAATGAATCCAAATTTATACCTTTTGTGGGAAATCACATCAGATGCGTACCGCTCCAGCTTTTCATATCTTTCAAAATAGGGATGAAACTTTTCCCCAGGTCAGTCAGGGAATACTCCACTTTCGGCGGCACTTCCTGATAGATATAGCGGGAGATGAAGCCGTCCTGTTCCAGTTCCCGGAGCTGCTTGGTAAGGGTGGACTGCGTGATGTCCCCAAGCCTCCGCCTCAGTTCCCCGAACCGCTGCACCTCATATTCCGCAATGTACCATAATATTGTTATCTTCCATTTCCCGCTTAAGATGTTCTGTATCCTGACCATAGCCGCGCATTGTGGCAGCGGCGATTTCATGTTGCTCATGTGGATCCCTCCTTCTGGCAGCATTATACTATATCCGTCCTATCTGTTCAAGGTACTATGCTTTTTGATACCGGTATTATTTTACGCACTATAAACAAAAAAAGACAGTACTTTTATTTTCCTTCACAAGTTGTTATCATGTGATTCAAGAAAGGAGGCGGACGGGATAAACACATCAGCGGGCATCACATTGAAGAACCCGGTGATGCCCGCGTCCGGGACATTCGGCTCCGGGCATGAGGATTGACGTGAAGAAAGGGGCGTTCTGCGTGGCAAATAAGACGGGCGGTCTGTCCGGGCCTGCCATAAAGCCGGTTGCGCTGCGGATGGTCTGGCAGGCCTGCCGGGCGGTAAGCATCCCGGTCATCGGGATGGGAGGAGTCCAGACGGCGGAGGATGCGCTGGAGTTCATCATGGCCGGTGCTGCCGCAGTGGCGGTGGGGACGGCGAATTTCAGGAACCCCTATGCCATGCCGGAGATCATCGGCGGGCTGAAAAAGTACATGGAGGAAAACGGTATCCGGGATTTAAAGGAGATCAGGGATATCGTCAGTTGGATTTTTGCAGACAGGAAGGAGAGATGTTTTATGCATTACACGGGAACGATATGGAGGCCGCCCTATGAGGCCGGGAGCGCACTGGTACAGGTGACGGCGGGTTGTACCCACCACAAATGCAAGTTCTGTACGCTTTATGAAGACGTGCCGTTTAAGTTCCGTATGTCGCCTTTATCCGAGGTGGAGGCGGACTTGAAGGAGATCAGCCGTTACTACCGGAACGCAAAGAGGGTATTCTTCACCGGGGCGAACCCTTTTGTATTAAGTTTTGACAAGCTGAAAACGCTGGCGGAACTGGTACGGAAATATTATCCAAAAGTGCAGTCCATCGGCTGTTTCGCCCGCATCACGGACATCACGCCGAAGACCACGGAGCAGTTGAGGGAGCTGCGCGGGCTTGGGTACAACAGCCTAACCATCGGCGTGGAGGCGGGTGACGAGGAATCCCTGTCCTTCATGCATAAAGGGTTCGGCACGAAGGAGATCATAGAAGAATGCAAAAGGCTGGATGAAGCAGGGATGGATTATAACTTCTTCTACCTTGCCGGGATATACGGTTCCGGGCATATGGAGGAAGGGGTGAAGAACACGGCGGAGGTGTTCAACCAACTCCACCCGAAGGTCATTGTTTCCTCCATGCTGACGGTCTATCCGACCTCGGAGCTGTACCAGGAAATCCAGGCTGGGAACTGGACGGAGGAAACGGAGACAGAAAAGCTGTATGAACTGAGGACGCTGGTCGGCAGCCTTGACATAGACACCTATTTTGCAACGATGGGGGCTTCGAACTGCATCAACGTGGAGGGGCATCTGCCGAAGGACAGGGAACGGATGGTAAAGTGGCTGGATGAGGTCATCGGCGCCGTGGATGAAAAGGAGCTGCGCAGATACCGTGAGAACCTGCGGCATCTGTAAGGAGGGGAGCCATGATACAGGATATCTCCCCTTACAGGCTGGATATGGCATACCGCGGTACAGCCCCGGCCCCGGATGACTGCTTTTTCTCTTTCCGCGGAGAGGATGTGCTTTTGCAGGATATGGGGGACGGGCGCAGGAGCCTCCCGTCCTTCCGGGATAAATTCCAATTTTTCTCTATGTGCAGTCTTTAAGATGCGTTTAGAAGCCAAAAACCTCATATTGTGCATATGAGATACAAATTTTTAACCGTTCACTACAAAATTTGTACCATCTGTCAGATTTGATATCATATTTCTTGACATACAAATGGATGGCATAAACGGAATTCAGGCAGCAAGAATGCTGTGGAATAAAAAAGAAAAAGCCTTGTTGATTTTTATTACGGGCTTAAAAGAGTATGTATTTGAATCCTTTGACGTATCTGCTTTTCATTACCTTTTAAAGCCAATTGAAGAGAAAAAATCTGCAGAGGTATTTGCCAGGGCTGCGGCAGAGGCAGAGAAAAAAGGGGATTAGCGGACGGCAGCTACTCATAAAACAGTATCACAATAAACTGAAATAGGGTAGCTGCCATACAGCAAAGACGGAAACAGCCGTCAAGGACGCGAAGCGCGAAGTTTATCCTTGACGGCTGTTTTTGGCTTTGCTACTTATGCGGCGGTTGGTAATCCAGTCGGAACTTCAAGACAGCCATGAGCAGCTTTGCGTTTAATCGTTCTTTCAAATCGGCGTTCCCTCCGCTTAGTCTGCCTATGTAGGCTTTGTGCCGTTCCTGTACCGCAAGGAGCGCGGCGGTATCGCCTGTGATTGCCCCTTCAAGCACTTCTTAGAGAACAAGGTTGTATTTGCTATTCTTCATCATTCATCTTCTCCATTTCTCTCCGCAACTGCTTCAAAGCTGCGTTTTTCTGATAGTTGACCGTTGTGCGCGGCTTTCCCAATAACGCCGCAATCTGCTTATCCTTTAATTGCAGATAATAGCGTATGAGGATAATTTCCCGCCAACCTTCCGATAGATACAACAAGGCTGTTGCTAACTTTTCGCTGTCAACGATAACCGTCTGACCGTTGACTGCAAAGGCAGTCGGCTTGTCCTGCAAGACAAAGTATTCATCCATGCTGTGCGGTGCAAAAGGAGTATTCTCTTGCAAGTATTCAAGGGATATTTCATGCTTTGTTTTGCGCTTTCGTTCCCTGTAATAATTACAGGCTTCATTGTGCAATACGGCTCTGCGTCTTTGCGTCTGGCTTTTTGATAACTGACATATTCATTTATTTCACATTGATTAGTGTTTCCTGTTTGCACTTCGGACAGAACAACGGAAGGTTTTTAAGTTCCGTATCTCCTCGTATGCGTAATCTTGTTTTATTTCCGCAAACAGGGCAAAATATCCATTCTGATTTGTCCATTAAAACAACCCCGCCAGTTTAGCTGAAAAACTGCTCGACAAAATCAGTAGAGTTCAATTTGTCTTGTACCTCTTTGTTCCATTTTTCTTGTTCCAGTAGTTCAGATAAAGGACTTCCAAAAACTTCCTCGATTTGTTTTCTGCTAAAGGAGTAACTTTCACCGGAAAAGTTGTAGGTTATTCCGGACAGGTTATCAATCGCCGCCATAGCCGCAACAGAATTATAGACTAAATCGCATTGCACCTTTTCTTCGCCAATGTTCCAAACAGTATCAAGGTAGTTTACTGTCAAAGCACAAGTTTCTGAATTGATTTCAAACTTCATATCAACATTATTCAGTGGTAAATTCCAGAACAAATTGCCGATATTACTTGCGTCCCCGATATAAGGGCTTTTGTAATCCATAATCGCAGAAATGTCATGCGTTAAAGCATCTGTTTGATTTCGTGCATACTCCGCTTGCTTTTCTTGATTAGCTGGAATAACCCCAAACTGGATTATGCAAAACAGGATTGCAGCGATAGCCAGAAGACAAATGATGATTTTACTTTTTTTATTCATTTTCATGCCCCTTTCTGTTTTTCAATAAGAGCTTTGTAAAGCTGCCAAATGTAATAGGAATAAGGATTGTAAGTAGCGGCATATAAAACCGTACCGCGACATTCGCCATTTGATACGGACCGCTGATATTGAGAGGTCTGCCAAACCAAATATTGCTTCCGAATGTCAACGCCGCCATTGTTCCGGCACATACAACAAAGAACAGTCCCCAAACAATCCAAGCTGTTTTCTTGCGTCGTTCGCTTGTAGTGATTGACAGGAATGCGACAACTTCCGTCTGCTGTTTGGTCTGCAAAAGATAAACTATGCCGGAACTGATAGTAAGCAAAAGCCCCAAGTAGCTGAATGCTGCAAAATGGGTGAAAAGCAGCGGCAAAGAGAATATCCAAAATATGATACAGTTGAGAAGTACGGTCTGCGTACATTCTAAACGGTATTTGCTAATGTCTGTCAGTTGATTTCCGTCTATCAGATAGTCAATCGTGGATACACTTTCCTTTGCTTTCTTTGCTGCAATATCCGCTTCAATCCCCTGCGCTATCAAGTCGTCCATTTTTGCAGTCATATTGCTCAATATTTCTTCCTTTAAATCTTTTACTTCGGGTGTCAGGCGTTGATGTCGGAATAATTCATCAACGTATTGTTTTAAATCTATCATTCGTCATTACCTCCTTGAAGAAGTCTTGTAATAATTTTTTGTGCGTGCAGCCATTCTGCAAGGGCTTTTTCATATGCTGCATTGCCGCTGTCTGTAATGTGGTAATATTTGCGGCGTCCTCCTTGCGATTCGTCGCCCCAGTAGCTAATGATGTGTCCTTGTTTTTCGAGCCGCTTTAGACTGGTATATAATGACGGCTCTTTTAGCTCATACCCATTGTTGCTATTTATGGATACAGCTTTCATAATTTCGTAGCCATAGTTATCACCATTAAGCAGGATTTTCAAAATAATAGTGTCTATGTGTCCACGAATAAGGTCGCTGTTTATATTCTGCTCCGTCATCTACTTCACCTCCATACTCATTATACTCAAAATTACTATGTGTGTCAAGGTACTTCGCAATAAATAGACTGAGGGCAGCAGATTGCAGCCGTTCTGTGCTGCAATGTTTTTTTATCCAAAATCTGCTTTTCATTTGGCATTTTTGGATTTTCCCCGTATTAAGAAGTGAGAAAACTTTTTGAAAAATTTTCTCTAAAACTTTGGCAAAACCGCCCTCTGCGGTGTTGTAGGCAGTAAAAGGAGAAATGCGAATGGAAAACCGAAAACGGAACGTACAAATTATTGTACGGGTAACAGAGGAAGAACGGGCGTTGATTGAGGAAAAAATGAAGCAGATACCAACACCTATCTGCTTATGCCCGCAAAATGCTTATCGACGGGTACATTATTGTTTTAGATTTGCAAGAGGTCAAAGCGCATACGGCGCAGCTTCAGAAAATCGGCGTGAACGTCAATCAGATTGCAAGGCGTATCAACGAAACAGGGCGCATTTACGCCGACGATATGGGCGGGGTAAAGCGGCTTATGGAAGAAGTGTGGCGATTGGAGCATCGGCTGCTTCTGCAATTCAAGGGGCTTACAAAATGAGGGTTTGGGATACTTCCCAACAATCGTTTTGCAGGGCAAAATATGGAACAGGCTATCCTGTTCTTATGCTTTAACTACGAAACGGTAAACCCCGATTTCAAAGGAAAGGACGGAAAGGAATGGAACGAAAACGAATAATCAAAAACGGACATATCGTGGTAAAAAATCCACTTGCCTATGAATTGCCAAAGCGTGAAGTCGTGATAAAGCCGGGCAGGACGCTCTACCGTTTTACGGGCAGTTATGACGGACAAAGAGCGTTGCCGAGCAAGGTTTTACGGCTTATGGGGCAGGATAATTTACAGAAAGATGATGACAATGGAGACAAAGAGCGTTAAAATAGAAATATGCAATCCTGTATTGGCAGACTGCCCGCAGATAAAGGAGGAACATTCTATGTTAAGGCAGTCTGATAACCAAATCACCGCCCTCTACTGTCGTTTAAGTCTGGTCGTCAGACGACGAGTTACAGGGCGACAGCAACAGCATTGTAAATCAAAAGGCGATTTTAAGTAAATACGCAAAGGAAAATCACTTTTCCAATCTTCAATTTTTCGTGGAAATGTAAACCGCTTATTTGATACAAAAGGAATGAACAGAATATCGGGAAAACCGCTGAAACGAGGGCACTGAAAAAGTCTGATTCTTTGAAAAAGAATTGGGCTTTTTTCTGTGTTGGCATTATAATAGAAGTATAGGGAAGGAGGACTCCGAAATGCTGAAAGATCATTCACAGTTGAAATTACCATTATCACCTTATCAGGGGATTTACAATGCGATCATTCCTGCAAATCATCTTTTGCGGAAGATAAAAGAGAACATCGATTTCAGTTTTGTTAATCCTATGCTGCGGAAACAGTATTGTGAAAATTTCGGACACCCGGCAAAAGAACCAGATATGATATTCAAGCTATTGTTCTTGAAAAAGCTCTGCGACCTGTCTGATGAAACGCTGATCAGCAGCGCCCGGACAGATATGGCGGCCAGGAGTTACCAGGCCTGATAGAAAAGGTGCAGGAAACAGGGATAGAGGTGACAGAAGTAATAGGGGATATGGCATATGGCTCAGCGATGATAATCCGGAAGCCTGTGGAGAAGGGATTACATTAATTGCACGGACAAATACGGCGGTGGCAGCGTCAGCAAACGGAAAACCGGAGGAAGGATTCTGTTACAATAAGGATGCCGGAATGCTGCAGTGTCCGGCCGGGAAATTGGCGATGCGGGTAGAGAAGCGGACAGCAAAGAACGGGAATACCTATTTAAGATATATATTCAGCAAAGTGAAATGCAGGAAATGCCCGTTAAGAGAAAGCTGCCGTGTAGGGAGAGGGAAATCAAAGGAACGGAGTTACAGCATTACCCAGGCAAGCGAAAAGAACCTGGAACGACTGAAATTTGAGTAGAGTGAATATTTCAGGGAACGGATGAAGATTCGGAATCGAATAGAAGAAAAGAATGGGGAAATAAAAGAAGCCCACGGATTACGCAGAGAGGATTCGAGAGGGCTGTTTGCCATGGAACTGCAAATGTATATCACAGCATTTGTGGCAAATGTCAAGAGAATCACGAGGCTGACGGAGCTGGTAATGCAGTAAGGTAACGCTTTTCCTTGCATGCTTTGGAGCAAATTTGTAACACAGATGCTGTTTATAGTGTCAACTCTCAAGTAAACTTGAGAAAATTCAAAAAGGTGATAAAATTAAAAATGAAAAAGGTAGGCGAAAATTTTGATTCAGGAGTAAGGGAAGATGATATGAAGCAAACTTTCAAGTTTATCCTGAATAGCAATACGATCGATTGCAGGGAGGACGAATGAAAGAGCTTGATTATACCATTTCTGCGAAAAAGAGCATAGAAAAATATGAAGCAGCCACTTACGGCAGTCAGGATTTTGATGTATATGACCTGATAAAATGCGGACAGCTTACAGTTGAGGATGTTCTATGGTATCATGCTTTTAGCGGCTATACGTATCTGTGCAGTATGCCCTTAAAAAACGAGCAGATCGCAGCGGAAATACGCAGGTATCTTTTTCGGGAAAAAATTGGGGGAAAGGAAAAAACCGTACAGAGTATCGAACTAGATTCGGAGATTGAAAAAGAGCAGACCCTGTACTGTCTTCCGGACGGTTCCTGTTATGACAGGCTGACGGCGCCGGAGATTTTAAGCAAGATGATAAAGGTTCTGCAGGAAAGCTATATGGAATGCCATTTGACGAGTGATGAAGGCATTGCGTATAAGATTCCCTTGACCCCTGCCGCGTTTCGAAAATTCCTGCTTCAAGAGGTAACGAACCGGGATAATCTGATACGTATGGCTTTTGCCCTGCGCCTGAAAAGAGAGGAGTTTAATCGTTTTTTAACTTCTGGATCGTATCTTAGGGAATTAAGCGCGGCTGTTCCTCGGGAGATGATTCTGTTGTATTGTATTGAAAATGGGAGATTTGAGTGGGAGTTTGTCAATAAGCTCCAGAGGAAAGCCGAGAAGTATAAAAAGGAAGCTTACAATGAAAATCATAGCGAAAATATTGATACAGACAGCAGATTTATATATACACAGAATGCGAAGACAGAGTGGGCAGAAGCTCTGCAGGGCATGGATGCAAAAAGGTTTCAGGAGGAGATTTTAAAGCCCTGCTGCCGTATGGCTGTGCGAAAAAGCCTGTCGGACAAACAGTATAGTATGAGTTCTTTTGAAAAAATGTATCAGTATTCGATTCTGAAAGATTTAGCGGCAGAAATGGGGAACTGTAAAGTATACGAAGACTATGATACTGTGTTTGTTACGGAAACTGTCAGGCGTTATTGGGAACATCTGAATCTGCCGGAGGATTACTGGCTGTTTAAAAGTGAAAATGATGATAAAGTAATGTCAGCAGATTCTTACTGTAGATTTTTGGCGTATCGTATGATGATGCCCAATACCGAGGGCAGGCATAATGTCAAATTTTATCGTTCCAGATATGGACTGCTTCCAAATGAAATCCGTAGCCATGTGATGAAAGTGAGCGATATTGACAAGCTTCGCAGCCTGGACTGCGAGAAATCAAAAGTACATAGCATCAATCGGTATGATATTATGGTCGTGAAATTTTATTATTTTTTAATGAAGAGCTGGAAAGAGGGCGGGCCGTTTCTGGCGGAAAATAGGGAGTCTGCGGATAAGCAGTGGAGGAAGTTTTTTGCCGGAATGAATGCGGATCTGCAGGATACAGGCTATCCGAAGATGACAAATAAAAATCCGATGGATGCCATGCTGCGGATTTGTTTCCATTCGATCTGTCCGCTGGAATGTTATAACAGGATTTATGAGCTGGATATTTTGCATAGCATCATCGAAGACCCTGACGGGTACAGCACAGCATATTATCCAAAGCCGGAGAGGATACGAGCTGTTTTAGACGGGCTGGAAAGAAGCTATCAAAAAATCTGTAAGATAGATCCGGTAAAAGAAGGCGAATGGAGGCTTGTTGAAGATTTTAAGAAGAGAATTCAACAAAAGGACATCTAAGAGGACGCCTGAGTTGATTGAAAGGACGATTTTATGCAGGACAACAGAAGATCTTTAGCCGGGGAAGAAGAAATCTATATAAATCTGCGCGATGTTAAGACGCATCTGCCGGCACAGTTTCTTATTAGAGGTGAACAGGGGAGAGGGAGCAGTTGCATAGTCTATCAGGCTTTTTTATGTGCCGGTCACAAGCCGGAGCGTCCAGTTCTGCTCAAAGAATTTTATCCATTGGAATGCAGTGATCTGCTGCTGCGGAGCGACGGCGATCATGCGTTAAGGTATGCGCAGGAGTATCCTCCGCTGACCCAGGCCGATGAATATGTCAGGAAAAAAACGCTTTTTTGCCAGATCTGTGAGAATCAGAAGGTTTTTTATCTGATAAATGCTGCTGTAAGTGCCGATGAACTGGTAGAAATACAAGGCATGTATGTCCTTGGAGAGAGCTGTTATGCTGTGATGCCGATTGGCGGCGGCTGTAGCTGGGATCAGATCGACAGGGAAGGGGAAAGCCTGCATGAAGTGCTTGAAACGATTTATTCTGTTTTGAGCGAGCTTGAGCTTTATCACAGCAATGAACTTTTGCATGGCGATATCAAACCAGCGAACATATATATTTTTCGAAAGACCCGCCAGCATGTGCGGCTTTTAGATTTTGGAAGTACGCAGAAGCTGCAGGGAGGGCGCCTTACCGGAGATGAGGCATTATCTTACAGCATGTGCTATGCGGCGCCGGAGTTGTTGGAAGCTGAAGGCGTCTGTGATCTGGACAGGGAAGATTATTTTTCCTGCATCACCCCGAAGGCTGATTTATATTCGGCTGCGGCTGTATTGTATGAGAGGCTTACCGGGCAGTGGAGAGATTATCGCATGCCGGACGGCCAGTTTTTCAGTCTTATGGAAGAAAATCTGGAATCACTCTGGGAAAGAGAAAAAAACGGTTGGTTTCAAAATATCCGCCGCATGATTGTGACAGAGCTAAAAGTTTTTTTAAGACGCACACTGGAAAGGAATCCAGAGGATAGGTACAGCCTTTTGGAAATGAAGAAAGAAATTGAAAGAATGCTCAAATTAGCGGAGCCGCCGAGATTTGAATTGGCGCCGGAATTCAGGGCTTATGATGCGTGTGCGGATTTTATCGGGCGTAAAAGCGAGCTGGAGCAGCTTAAAAATATGCTGGGCCGGAATCAACATGCAGTTTTCATTTATGGGGAAGGCGGACTGGGAAAGAGTGAGCTTGCCATGAAGCTGGCGCAGGAGCTAAAGAGCGACTTTGACTTTTACAGGCTTACCTTTTCTGAAGACCTGAAGCAGACAATTCTTGGGATTAGGACGAAGCCGGAGCCTGTATTTGATCATTTTGGTGCATCCGGGGAAAACAGAACAGAAGAACTGTATGAGTGGAATCTCCAGTGCCTGAGAGGCTGCAGCCCGGCTAGTGTCCTGATTATTGATAATTTCGACATTCCTCCAGAAAAGGAAAATGAAATCTTTCACAGCAGGGCTTATGCGGATTTGATGAGCATTGATATGAAGATTTTGTTTACATCCAGACAGCGGCCGATGCCTGGCGCCGCCGGACTGGAATTGAAGGAATTACCGGAGTCTGAGCTTTTAAAGATCATCCAGGCTTATTACAAGGGAAAGATTGACGAGGATGTTTTCTGCGAACTGATACGGAAAGCGCAGTCTAATACGCTGGTTGTAGAGCTGATTGCAAAATCATTGGAGCAGAGTTGGGGGCAGCTTTCCCCGAAGGAGCTTCTGCGTCTGTTTTCTTTATCTGGAGAAAGCGGGGATGGTCGAAAGCCAGAGCTGATTTATGGTTGTATTCATCATCTGTTTCAGGTCACGCTGTTGAGTGATGCGGCGAAAGAGCTGATGGCGCAGACAATCCTGTTTCCGGCAGGAGGGATTACGGCGGAAATCTGCCTGCGATGTCATTCGCAGACGGAGCAGGATAAGCTGCGGCTGCTGGAGCTGAATGGATGGATTCATAAGACGCCGGACAATCTTCTTACCGTACATCCGTTGGTTCAGGAAGTCTGCCGAAGGGATTTAAAGGAACAGGAGGAGGCATGCGGCAGGTTTTTAAGAAACTATGAGCTGCTTTCGCTTACGCTTGCCAATGAAGCTCGTCTGAAAAATCAATATCAATTTGCGGATATTTTTTCTAATGCGTCGGATTATTTAAGTGATCCGGAAGGAGACTATGCTGCAAAGGCGGGCGGATTGAATTATCAGACAGGACGTTATCGGCAGGCCTTGAAATATCATCAGAGACATTGGGAAAGGTATGCGGCCGGAAAGGATATAGACTCTTTAAAGGCGATCGGCATACTGGACTGTATTGCGTCCTGTTATTTGGGACTTGGACAATATAGAGAGGCTGTCTATTATGAACAGCAGGGGATTCATACGTTTGAAGAACTCGAAGGACGGGACGCAGCCTTGCTTGCGGATTATTATAATAATCTGGGGACCATCTATAAAGAGTATGGCAGGTTCGAGGAGGCGCTTGCAAATTATCAGCGGACGCAGCAGTTTTATGAAGCGCGGGAGGAAGGGCTTACGATGCAGAGGGCTGGTTTATATTTAAATCTGTGTAAGCTGTATGAAAAGCTGGGGAGGTTTGCATTATCGAAAGAATACGGATTAAAGGCGCTGGCATATTACGAGCAGTATCCTGAGAAATATATACCGATAGCAGTGCTTCGGGCTTCTGTATACACTACGCTGGGCATATTGGAGGAGCATGGTAATGATTATCAGCAGGCAGCTTTTTATTATGAGCGTGCAGCCGGTATTTATGAAGCCGCCTATGGGAGGGAGAACCCGTGGACTGCGGGCAGCTATAATGACAAGGGAATTGCCTTGACATATCTGGGAGAATATGATGAGGCTTTTAAAGAGCTGACAAAGGCGAAGAAAATAAAAGAAGCTGTTTACGGCAGTTTTCATACATCGACAGCGAATACATACCACAGCCTGTCTGATTTTTACCGCCAGAAAAAAGATTACAAAAATGCGCTGAAATGGTGTGTGAAGGCGGAAAAAATTCGGAAAGCTTCCTATGGGCCAAGGAATCTTAGGACAGTGAGAAGCTATGAGCTTCACGCAGCCGTACTGTATGAATGGGGGATTGATTTGAAGAAAGCGCTGGCTTATATCAGCTTTGCTTTTTTGATTTACTTTGATGCGGTTCAAAAGAAACTTTGTGCGGAGTCGCAGATTAGGTTTGTGCAGTACAATTTGTATCAGATTTATCTGGCAGTGGGAAATCCTCCGGAGATGTTTGCGGAATGGGTGGTTGGGGAAAGGGCTAAGTTGATGGATGGGTGGTTCGAGAGGAATCTTTGATAGACGGGAGTAACAGTCCAGATGGGGTGTTACAAAGAGTGACATTGTAATGCTGCGTAAAAGAATAAGGTTGTTGCATGAGGTTCCTGTGTATACAAAATTTTGTGTGCGCAGAAATTTTGTGTAACAGCCTTTTTGCGTTTTTACGGTTGACATCAGACGACAGGCATTCATTTCCATGATATATTTTCGCTATACACATAAGCGATATAATTTGTAGTTTAAGGCTTGAACGTCCGTGAACCAGCATACTGGTAAATTTTACCGCCTGCCAGTATAGCGGCTTGATCATTTATGGTTACAGCTCAGAATCCGACTTTACTGTAACGGAATCCGGCAGGTTCATTGGAAATCGTATTATATTGCTTTGGAGAAAGGAGAAATCTATGAAAAAAACTACATTGATTGGTAAAGTGGAAAATAATGAAATGCTGCTGCCGCTGCTAGCGGAAAAGAATTTATTGAGAGATCAGATGCTTTACCAAGTGACAGAAGTAAAGCGGGGAGGAATCTGTGCCAGAAACATGGATGCGAAGCTAAAGGATGCAGACCCAGGCCAGGCAGTGGGATGTGCAGAGGTCCTTTTGACGGCGGGTCCTCTGAATGATCGGATAAAGACGCTGATAGGAGACCGTGAAGCTGTTTCCTTTGAAGCATACGCAAAATGTCACAGCGTTTCTACGGACTGTCCGGCTATCGAGATTGCCGTTTCACGAGAATGGTTTTCGGATGTATTAGGCGTGATGCGCAGACTGGCGGAAACTGGTTATAAGATTTATCTGGAAGGAAAGCAGCCGCAGCTCGATCAGATTTTATCCTTAACAAAGCTTCGGGGTGCAGATGCGGAGGCTAAAATAATTCTTAGTATTCAGGATGATTCAGATTTTACGTCCGTACAGCTTTTGGAGAAAGAAATTTTAGATTTTTTACGTAAAACAGTACCAATGCAGGCTTATTTTAACCAGTTTACGAAAAACTATATAAATAGATGGAAATATAACCTGCATGTTTTGAGCGATGGGAGTGTATTTCTTTCCTGCTCGAGAACTGTTCGACCGCTTACGAAGACGCAGTGTCAACTGTTAGAAATGTCAGATTTGAATCAGGCAGTGATGCCGGAGGATTTGACAAGGGAGGAGCTAGAGACTTTAACGGCTCTGTGCATGCAGGAAGAAAACAAATCCGAGTATTTTAAAGCTATCATCAGCACAGGACTGGCCCGGATTGAGAATTACGATGATATGATTGTTTCGTTTGTCGGCAGCCACCGCTGTAATATGAAATGCAAATACTGCTTTTCAGACCATACGCATGAGGCGCTTTCAGCAATGAATGAAGATGACATGCTTGAAATTACAGATCTGCTGACAAGCGGCAGGCCGAATTTAAATCTCCATGTGGACAATAATCTTGCCGGTGAGCCGCTGGAAGACGAAAAAGCGGTAAAGAAACGGCATAATGCGTTGATTGCTTATCATAAAATACGCGGAATCGTGGCTTCCTTCGGATTGCTGACAAATGGAACGCTGCTAAAGCCGGAGCATCTTAGCTGGCTTCGCTACCATATGCCATATCTGGGGTTCAGCCTGGATGGCGACAGGAAAACTCATGACAGAATCCGTCAGGATGCTGGCGGGAATCCCACTTATGACAGGGCAGTCAGAGGAATCAAAATGGTGCAGGAAGCTGATTGGCCGGTGGAGACAGGAGTTTCTACAGTAATCAGCAGATATAATCTGGACATATCGTCGCTGCAGGCTCATATCCGGGAAGATCTTTTGGTTCCGAATATCGTAATGAAGCCGGTGAGGGCTTCCGCTGATTCTGATTTTGCCCTGAACTATGGGGATTTAGAACAGTTGCAGGCAGGCTATAGGGATTTCTTTTCTTTTTTGTTAAATCAGGGCAGACAGGGGGATCTGAAGCCGTTGTTTACGATGCTTCAGCCGCTTGATTATGCAGGACGCTTTTTGCTGCGGGTATTTATGGCTGACAGGGTGATTGTAAAGCGGTGCGGGAGCGGAGAGCATATATTTAGTGTTGCTGATAATGGAAAAATATATCCTTGCGATTCTTTTAATGGAATTGAGGGTATGGAAATAGCCAGTCTGGAGGAGGGGATGCATAATCGTCCGGGCTACCGGGTTCCTTTTGTGACGGATGAACAGGATAAATTTGGATGTGGGAGCTGCTGGGCGCGTTATCTATGCGGAGGAATCTGTCAGTATGTGCAGTATTTGAATCATTACGAATATAACGATGTACTGAAATTCGAATGCGGGCTCAGCCGCTTCTTGATTGAATTATCGATACTTTTCTGGGAGGAGGCACACAGGACATGGGATAAGGGGCTGCTTGTTTCGGTGGAACAGAGGATGCATTCGATAGGCTTTCGTCCGATGCGGGATAAGGATGCGTTTGTCTATGCTCCGTGTTGATGCCGCTGATCTTTTTATCTATGCGGAAGGTTTTTGGGGATTGTGGGAACAGCATATTGTGAGAGGAGAAGAAGATGAGGGCAATACAATGTTACAGCAGCAGGCCGATGACTGAAGGCCGTGGGGCGTTGGGATTGTTTGGAGATTCAGGAGAAATTTTTTTGGATGAACATGTACGTTTGTGCATGGTTCTCTCAGCGCTTCAGTGGAGGCGGCTCAACGGCCCGATTACGTTATATACTGATACGCCGATGAAGCGGTATTTAGAAAAACATAAATTACTCAGCTATTGGGATGATGTGGATACAGAGGTACTAGATCGTTTTTATGAAGAATGCGGTGTTATTAATTTCAGCGTGTTCTGGTCTGCCGGAAAGTTTGCCTGTTATCTTCATGAGGAGGCTCCGTTTGTCTGCATTGATACGGATCTCATCGTATGGGATACTCTGGAGTTTGATGAGGGACTGGATTTTGCGTTTGCGCACTGGGAACAGATCGAGGCAGGGGATGAGAGCTATCCTGATGTAAGCAGAATCCATAAGCCTGACGGATATAAAGACGGTTATCAGAAAGGGAGAAGAAATATGCGCTGCCGGAGGTCTTATATATGGAGCAGAGGCTTCCGCTAATGATTGCTTGTAGAAATGAACTGAATTTTGCTCCGGTACTGCCTTGTACATGGAATCCTAAGAGATTTTGTATTATGAATCCGGGTGATGATTTGAAGCACTGGTTTTTCTCTGACATTGATCCGTCGAAGCCTTTTACGCACCTGTGGTTTCATAAAAAGTATCTGGCACAAAACAAAGAGGCGTGCAAGGAATATTGTGAGAGGCTGCGTCAACTGTGTGCTGCGGCAAAGCAGGGGAAGGAAAAAGTGAAAAGGCACTGCAGATAGGCAGTGGTGGAGGAAAAGATGCCAGCAACATTAAACGGTTTTGTATCTGGCGCAGGGCAGTATGGCAGATTCTGCCGGGGCGGAATCCGTGGGAAGTGTCCTCAAAGCTATCGTCATAGATTGCTTCCAGTATCATTCTTGCGGCTTCCAGTACCAGCTTTTCGTCGATTGACGGGACTCCGAGCGGACGGAGCTTTCCGTTTTTCTTGGGTATATAGGTTCTCCTTGCTGGATAGGGGTGGTATTGCTCCCCCTTTAGCTGTTCTATGAGCCGGGCGATTCGTTCCTGGCTCATGGCGTCAATGGTTTGTCCATCAACGCCTGCTGTCATTGCTTTTATGTCCGTGTGGTCTACTTGGATAATGTACCCGTCAATGGCAATCTTGCGCAGATACGCCGCCATGTTTCTTCTGGAACCCCTGTCCCAGAACCCATGGCTTTTTCTATCGCTTTACGCTTTGCCTCCGTGTCGGCATGGGCATAGACCAGAGTGGTCTCAAGGCTGGCATGCCCAAGCCATTGGGAGATCAGTGTCAGGTCCATCCCGTGCTGGTACAGGTGCATGGCACGGGTATGCCGCCAGAGATGGGGGTATACTGTTTCTGGCACATCCCCGCATTTCTCCCTTGCCGCATCCGCATATTTCTGGATGCGGATCCTCACCGTGTCATCGCATATGGGCTGTAGCTGTCCTTTCCGTTCTACATAAAACAGCGGTTTCTCTGAAAGCATGGATTCCCTTTTGTGAAAGACGCTGATATAATTCTTCAGCTTCCCTACTGTATTTGCCATCAAGGGGACTGTCCTGATCTTCCGGCCTTTTCCAAACAGCTGTGCTGTCGGCGTCCTGTCAAGCCGCAGGCCGCAGAGCCTGATGCCGAGGGCCTCCTGTATCCTGGCTCCTGTATCATACAGCATGACCATGATCATCTGGTCGCGCAGCCCTATGGCTGTGCGGGTATCCGGTTCTTTCAGGAGCGCCTCCACTGCCTTTTCTGTCATGTAGTCCACTTTGGCAAAGCGGTCGCTCTTGCGGACCTTGATGGCAGAGAGCTCACCTGACAGGCTGATATATTCCGGCCTGCAGGCTGCCGTATAGCTGACGAACGTCCTCAATACCGCGAGCCGGTTGTTCCTGGTCGAAGACGACAGGCCCCTGTCCCCTGTGAGCGAGTCCAGGCAGGCATTGACGGAACCCGCGTTCACCATATCGAAAGTGACGGCCATGACCGGTATGCCTTTGGCCCCCGCCACATGGGCCAGGAACTGGTTCAGCACAGTGCGGTAAGTGGTCACTGTGTTCCCGCTCAGCTTCCGATGCACCGGCAGATATACAAGGAAGATATGGAAATGCTTCAGGTAGAGCAGGACATTGTGCAGGCCTGATGTCTTTATGCTGGCTGCGGTCTTTAAGATGAATTCCCGGACTTCATCATGTGTCACATCTGAAAGCGAGGCATGGCCGCGTTTCTCCATGTACTGGAGATATTTCCGCACGGTCCATCCGGCATCATATCTCGATTTGTCCCCGCATGACCTCGAACAGAGGAACTGGTCAACGATCCGCTCATTCCCCTCCGACAGTATAAAAGAAGTCCCCCTTTTTTGCGATGTGTACCGGAATTGTCCACTCAGGAAGAATTCATTCATCCTGCGGCCGACATACCGTGCTTTCTTGAAGGACTGGTAGGTGACCTTTCCGCGCTCATATCTTTCCTTGTTCAGGCTGATATACTCATCTGTGATCTCTGGGCTGTATACTGCCTGTCCGGTCTGCCCATAGTATTTCCGGAACTGCCCCATGGCAGGCTGATAATACCTCCAGACCGTAGTCTCACTGTAACCGATTCGCCTCATCTCATCCAATATCTGCGCGGTCAGCTGGTTGATGGTTACTGTGTTTTGTTCCATGGCAAAACGCCTCCTTTGATAATAGTCAGACATTATCCTGTCTGCTTTGTCTATTATCATGGATACGTTGTTTTTTGTGCGAGAAGTATTATACCGAATTTGAGCATCTGTCCGATGAGGCGCCAGCAAGATCGCCAGATCTTGGAGAAAATGTTATACCGAATTATTTTAAAAAATCGTAGAAATACCGAGGCTGCTCCGTAAGCCTCGGTATAATAGAAGTTTCGGTATAACAACTTTGGTGAATGCCCCAAAATGAGATTGAATGCCGGTCGATTTTGTGCTATACTTTGAAAATGTCAATTCGACAAATCGGCATTTGTAAGATTGAAGGGAGATTTCTATGAGCGCAGACCTACCTTTTTTCAAATACCACCCCGACCCATTCGCCACCGAGACTTTTCGCAGGATAGATGAGCCAGTTACTTGCCCCTGTTGCGGTCAGCAAACCTCCATCATCTACGAGGGGCCTTTCTATTCTAAGGATGAAGTGGATCACCTGTGTCCCCACTGTATCGCCAGCGGTGCGGCGGCGGAAAAGTACAGCGGCGAGTTTCAGGACAGTGAATCCACTGACAAGGTGGACAGCCCCAACAAACTGGACGAATTAGTCCACCGCACCCCCGGCTACTGCGGCTGGCAGCAAGAGTATTGGCGCGCCCACTGCAACGACTTCTGCGCCTATCTGGGTACGGTGGGCTATACGGAGCTTGAGGAGATGGGCCTGGTAGATGAGGTTCGGGAAACCTTGCTCGATGACTGGTATGAAGAAATTTTCACCGACTTGACAAAAGACGGCAGTATAGTCGGATACCTGTTTCAGTGCCTCCATTGCGGGAAATACCTTCTGCATATCGACTGTGACTGAAAAGAAGATCCCTTAATCATTTTAGTTCATCGGGGGATTTCATCTTTTGGGCGAAATCCCCCTTGACAAATGCCCTCTTGGTTGCTTATGGAGTTGGATTCGCCTTGGAGCGTGTCCTCGTGCGACAATCTCGGATAAAGGGCGGTAATGAGTTTCTGGCTGTACAGTCCTTTTTGCTGCTTTACAGACAATAAAATCTTATAATTTATGTCATGGATTATCGTTTATAAACAATGGTTATTTTTCCGCCCATATGGTATAATGTTTTTGAAAATCATATAGGACAAGAGAATTAAAAATGCGGACAATGGGTATATGATAACCTGCAAAGCTATGTAATCACGCATAGGAATTGTACCTCTAAAAGCAATGTAACCTTTGTTTCTGAAAATCCATGTACCCTCGTCAATGGATTAAGGCAAAAAGACGGCAAGGATATTTGGATATGTGGCGGGGCTGACATTGTTCATCAGCTTATGCAAAACAACCTGATTGATAAATATTATATTTCTATCATTCCGACGATTTTGGGAGATGGCATTCGTCTTTTTGATGTGACGGACAAAAAATAGATTTACGTTTCATTTCATCAAAAAGCAGTAACGGCATAATAGAATTAGTGTATCAAAAACAATAAACCATTTTGCGGTTATGCTCCCCGGCATGACCGCTTTCCTATATCACGGCTTAGGCAGTAGAAATCGGCTTGTGTCCGGCTGCGCTTTCCGCTTCCAGCACTTGATTTAAATATTCATCTGGATTTATTTCAGGCGAATAAGGTGAGGTAAAAAATAATTCTATTTCATTCTTATGCTCTGACAGTCATTCTGCAACAATCTTTCCATGATGGACTTTAAGATTATCAACAATAAACAAAACTTTTCTGTCTGTATCTTTTATCAGACGCCTCATAAAGTCTATAAACCTTTGCTGGGTCATGTTCTTCTCATAACAAAGGAAATGGCAGCTTCCCTGATTGTTAATCGCTGATATCATGTTGATTTTTTCTGTTTTCGAGAAAGATGGTACGGCCGGTGTCTGTCCCTTTGGTGCAGATCCTTTGATGTGATGTGCCTGGTTATTGATTCCGGTTTCATCTCCCCAAAAGATTACAGCATCCTCTTTTTTGGCCTGCTTTACAATAGACGGGTACGTTTCATACATAAATGTATTCAGCTTTACGTTATCCTGGAAGTATGCTTTTTTGGTGGGAGGCTGGCATGTCATTCCCCATCGTTTCAGATATTCACTCATATTTCTCAGGGTAATTGTAATTCCATATTTTTCCTGAACCAATTGACATACAGCGGCACGGGTCCAGAGCATAAAGCTTAACTTCATCTGGTCAGGTGTCCTGTCAATGAGGATGTTTCTGATTTCCTTTTCCTGTGCAGAAGTAAGCTGACGTTTTTCACCTACTTTACGGCCACGCTTTTTTTCTTTTAGGCATGCTGTGCCCTCCTTCTTATATGCACAGGCAATTTTGTCAACAGCAGGCTTTGAAATGCCGATAATATCAGCAATTTCCTGATGATTCATATGTTTTTTCAGCATCGAAATAATTTGTTTTTTTATTATTTTCCGTGTCTCTGGCGACACTGCTTTGAGGTTGATTTTTCCATATATTTATTATACACTATATATTGAAAAATTCCACATATTATTACTATTTTTAACCACTAAAGTAATAGCTGCTTTTTATTATCAAAAGGGCAATAGCATGTTAGGCTATCGCCCTTTGATTATCTGCCAGTAAATCTATACAAAATACCCTTTATTTCTCCACTAATCATGTTGCCTAGCTTTGCTTTTTTGTGAAATAAGATTAAGTAACCACGCCATATTTTGTCCTAAATTTTTCATATTGTTGATGCCCTCTATATCATTCAAAACATCTCCAATATCCTTACCGTAAACCATATTCCAATAAATAGAACCAACAACAAAAATTTCTTTATTCAAGAAAAAATGGTTCATTGTATCAACAGTTGCCATTCCTCCACCGCGGCGCACTGCTGAAACAGCGGCACCCACTTTATGCTTCAACAATCCCGGATTACTTGCTGCAACCACGCCTGCCCTTTCTAAGAAGGCTTTCATTTTTGCTGATACATCAGCAGAGTAAACAGGAGAACCTAAAAGTATACCGTCTGCTTTTTTCATCTTAGAAAAATATTCACAAAACAAATCATCATCAAAAATGCAGTTACCTTTATTTTTACAAGCAAAACAACCGCGACAAGGAGAAATAATCTGATTGCCTATTTCTAAAAGCTCTGTTTCAATCAATTTATTCTCATTTCTGACAAGAGAAGTACAAAACAAAATTCAAACTTTTTTATCAGAAAATGCCTTGAATCGAGGGCACTGAAAAAGTCTGATTCTTTGAAAAAGAATTGGGCTTTTTTCTGTGTTGGCATTATAATAGAA